>NZ_CP147972.1:0-835000 GCF_057919555.1 Aerococcus sp. BD502
ATGAGTAAAAAGACTTCTTATAGTGATGAGTCAATTCAAATCCTCGAAGGTCTAGATGCCGTTCGAAAGCGACCTGGAATGTATATTGGTTCGACCGATAGCCGTGGCTTGCACCATATGGTTTATGAAATTGTTGACAATTCAGTAGACGAGGCTCTAGCAGGCTATTGTGATGAAATTGAAGTCATTCTGCATAAAAATGGTTGGCTTACCGTTCGTGATAATGGACGCGGAATGCCAATTGGGATGCATCAATCTGGGCGTCATACTGTGGAAGTTATCCTAACGATTCTTCATGCAGGTGGGAAATTTGATAACCAAAACTATCAGTCTGCGGGAGGCTTACATGGGGTAGGTTCAAGTGTTGTTAATGCTTTAAGCGAGAGCCTAACAGTTAAGGTACAACGTGATAAAAAGGAATACCAGCAAAATTTCAAGCATGGAGGGCAGCCTGAAAAACCGCTTATTAAGGATATTAAATCTAAGCAGACAGGGACGGAAATATCTTTTCTTCCCGATGTTAAGATTTTTAAAAATGCTAAGTTTAATGCGGACACCATTCGTGAGCACTTACGAGAATCTGCTTTTTTATTAAAAAATCTGACGATTACATTTTCTGATGAAAATACCGAAGTAACAGATGTTTTCCACTATAGTCATGGTATTCAGGATTTTGTATCCTATATTAATGAAAATAAAGAGGCTTTACACCAGCCTGTTCTTTTTGATAAAAGAAATGAAGCAGTCAATATGGAGATGGCCTGTGCGTTTCAGTATCATACGGGTTACTCTGAAACCATTATTTCCTTCGTTAATAACGTGAAAACAATTGATGGCGGAACTCATGTTTCGGGTTTAAAGACCGGAATGACCAAAGCTTTTAACGATTATGCTCGAAAAAATGGCTTACTAAAAGAGAAGCAAAAGAATTTAGACGGTTCCGATATTCGTGAAGGCTTTACTGCTATTTTATCCATCTATGTTCCTGAAAATTTACTGCAATTTGATGGTCAAACTAAAAGCAAATTAGGTACGCCAGAAGCACGAATTTATGTTGAAAAATTCGTTTATGATTTCTTTTCTATCTACCTTCTCGAAAATGGACAGCTGGCCAAAAATCTGGTGGAAAAAGCCAGTAAGGCGCAAGAGGCTAGAAAAGCTGCTCGAAAGGCTCGGGAAGCCACTCGAAAGGGCAAAAAAGGACGGCGACGAGAACGACTGCTGTCAGGTAAGCTAACTCCCGCTCAGAATAAAAACGCCAAGAAAAACGAATTATTTATAGTCGAAGGAGATTCTGCCGGTGGCTCAGCCAAGCAAGGTAGAGAAAGAAAATACCAAGCTATCCTTCCCTTACGAGGGAAAGTTTTAAATACGGAGCGTGCTTCTCTAGACGATATCCTAAAAAATGAAGAATTAAGTACGATTATCTATACCCTGGGGACTGGGATCGGGGCGGATTGTGCTGTTGAGGAGTGCAATTACGACAAAATCATTATTATGACGGACGCGGATACCGATGGGGCGCATATTCAAGTTTTACTGCTAACTTTCTTTTACCGTTATTTGCGTCCTCTCGTCGAAGCCGGCAAAGTATATATTGCCATGCCACCACTTTACAAGGTAGAAGTAAAGAAAACTAATACGGTTCGGTATTTATGGACAGATGAAGATTTGGATGCTTTCGTCAAAAATTTAAAACATAAATATACAATTCAAAGATATAAAGGTTTGGGAGAGATGAATGCGGATCAATTATGGGAAACGACCATGGATCCTACTCAGAGAACGCTAATTCGTGTCACGCTGGATAATTTATCACAAGCTGAAAAAGAAGTCTCTATCCTTATGGGAAATAAAGTAGCTCCAAGGCGCCATTGGATCGAGGATAATGTGAAATTCTCCTTGGAAATAGATGAAAGTTTATTGGAAAATAATGGTTAAAATTGAAAGAGGGATAGGATGACAAAAGATATTCAAGAACTCTCTTTAGAAGATATCATGGGGGATCGTTTTAGTCGGTACTCGAAATATATCATTCAAGATCGGGCTCTGCCTGATATTCGTGATGGCCTAAAACCAGTACAACGACGGATTCTTTATGCCATGTATCGCGATGGAAATACATATGATCGAGCCTTTCGTAAATCAGCAAAAACAGTAGGAAATGTTATTGGTAACTACCACCCGCATGGGGACTCTTCAGTTTACAAAGCAATGGTAAGAATGAGCCAGTGGTGGAAAAATCGCCATAATTTAATTGAAATGCATGGTAATAATGGCTCAATGGACGGCGACCCAGCGGCAGCCATGCGGTATACGGAATCGCGTCTAACCAAAATTGCTAATGAGCTACTTACTGATTTGGAAAAGGACACCGTCGAGACTATTTTAAATTTCGACGATACTGAATATGAGCCTTTAGTTCTGCCGGCTGCTTTTCCAAATCTATTAGTTAATGGAGCGACCGGAATCTCTGCGGGTTATGCTACTAATATTCCCACCCATAATTTAGCAGAGGTGATTGACGCTCTTCTCTATGTTTTAGATCATCCAGAAGCTAAATTAGAAGCGGTCATGAACTATTTACCTGGTCCTGATTTTCCAACTGGTGCAATCATCCAAGGCAAAAAAGGACTTAAAGAAGCTTATCAAACCGGTAAAGGGAAAATAGTCTTACGAGCAAAATGTGATATTACGAAGAAAAAGAGCGGTAAGCAAACTATCGTAATCAAAGAGCTGCCTTATGATGTCAACAAAGCGGATCTTGTTCAAAAAATTGATGACATCCGTTTAAATAAAACTCTAGAGGATATCACTGAAGTTCGTGATGAAAGTGACCGGCAGGGGATTCAAATTTCAATTTATCTCAAAAAGGGAGCCGATGCACAATTTGTTTTAAATTACCTCTACAAAAAGACACCTCTGCAAGTTAATTTTAACTTTAACATGGTCGCTATTAGTCAAAAGAAACCTAAGCAAGTCGGCTTGCTGGATATCCTAAAAGCTTACCTAGATCATCGTTTTGAAGTGGTTACCCGTCGTACAGAGTTTGATCTGCTTCAGGCAAAAAAAAGGAACCATATCGTCGCGGGTTTAATTAAAGCTGTATCGATTCTTGATGATATTATTCAGGTAATCCGCCAAAGTAAAAATAAAAGTAATGCCCGTGAAAATATTATGGCAAAATTTCAATTTTCATACGAGCAAGCTGAAGCTATTATTTCCTTACAATTATACCGATTATCTAATACTGATATTTTATCGCTTGAAGAGGAGCAGAAAACGCTTGAGAAAAAAATCAAGCATTTTGAAGGCATTCTTCAAAATAAAAATCTCTTAAACAATGAGATTAAAACAGAACTCAAGGCCATTAAAAAGACGTATGGCACTCCGCGCTATTCTGAAATTGAATCTTCCATTGATAAAATTGTCATCAATAAGGAAGATCTGATTTCTGATGAAGATGTTATGACGATTATTACTCGTGAAGGCTATGTGAAAAGAACGAGTGAGCGCTCCTTTCAGGCTTCACAAGCTTCTGATCTCGGCATGCGAGAAGGGGATCGCGTAGTTTACTTGGCAAAGCATTCCTTGCTAGACCATTTGCTATTCTTTACATCTAAAGGGCACTATATTTACCAACCCATTCATGAACTGCAAGATATTAAATGGAATAGTCTAGGAGAACATTTGTCACAGCGGATTCCTTTCGAACCTGATGAAGAGATTATTAATGTTCTCCCTTATGATGAGGCTTCTGAAGCGGAAGTTCTTCTAGCAACAAAAGGTGGCTTTATTAAAAGAACCTTGCTTGAAAAATTTACAGAGTTTAGAGGGTATAAAAAGCGGACTGGTTTAGCGATGAATCTAGAAGAGGAGGATCTCCTTCTAACTGCTGAATTACTCACCCATCAAGAGGAAGTTATGGTCCTCAGTCATTTAGGTTTTGCTTTGCGGTATCCCCTAGAGGAAATCAGCCTAGTGGGGCCGCGAGCAAAAGGTGTTAAGGCCATAGACTTAAAAGCTAATGATTATGTCGTTAATGCGATCATACCTTATCACCAAGATCTTGGCCAGCAAGAGATTTTATTGGGGACTCAACGGAAGTATATGAAACGATTAAAATGGACAGAAGTTAATTTATTAGGGCGTGCACGGAGAGGCCTAGTTGCGCTTAGAGAAGTTAAATCAAACCCACATTATCTTATTGCAGCCTTTAGCCTTTATGACACCGATGATCAATTTGAATTGCTTTCATCTCATCATACAAAGGCTATTGTAAGAGCTGGAGATATTCCAATCTTTGATCGGTATTCGAATGGCCATCACCTTAAAGCTGCAAAAATCGACCCACCGATTAAAAAAATCCTGAAAATTTTACCTTTGGAAGAAATTGCTTTAAAATATAAGTAAAAGCATAAAGGAGTCTTAAAATGGAAAAAATGCTAGTTTTCGGTCACCAAAATCCGGACACTGATGCCATCACATCAGCAATCACTTATAGTCATCTCTTGAATGAGTTAGGCTATGATACGGAGCCTGTTGCCTTAGGGGAGGCCAGTGAAGAAACCCAATATGCCTTAAAAGCATTCAATCAGCAGCCCTTACGTGTGATTGAAAAAGCGAAACCAGAAACAAATACCGTAGTTTTAGTCGACCATAATGAATTTCAACAATCAGTTGCAGATATCGAAGAGCTAACTATCTTCTCTGTGGTCGACCATCACCGAATTTCTAATTTTAAAACTTCAGGTCCCCTATATTATCTAGCTAAACCCATTGGTTGTACTCAATCTGTTATTTACGGCCTGTACCAAGAACATCATGTTACGATTACTCCAGATTTAGCCGGTCTCATGCTGTCTGGCTTGCTATCTGATACTTTATTACTGAAGTCCCCAACCTGTACTGACGAGGATAAGAAAATTGCTAAAGAGTTGGCTAAACTTGCAGATGTCGACCTTGAAGAGTACGGCTTAAATCTTTTGCGTTCAGGAACAGATATTAGCCCCCTAACTGCAGAAGAAATTGTAGATGGTGATGCTAAAACCTTCCCGCTGCGTTCCGATGCCACTTTGCGAATCGGACAAGTTAATGTGGTTGATGTTAATGATGCTTTAGATCGTAAAGAAGAGCTCTTGAAGAAGATGGAAGAACTAAATAAAAAAGATGGTTATGATGCTTTCATCCTAGCGATTACGAATATTTTAAGCAGTGATTCAACAGGCTTAATCTTAGCAAAAAATGAAAGTTTGTATCAAGATATCGAAACAGCTTTTGATGGTAAAATTGCGGATCATGAATTAGATTTACCAGGGGTGGTCTCGCGTAAAAAACAAATCGTACCACCGTTAACTGAGGCAATTAAATAAATTTAGGAAATTTACTCAAATAGAAAAGGGCTAGTATCTCAACGTGATACCAGCCCTTTATATATTTATAGGCGATTATTTAGCCATTGAAGCATCAAAAATTGTAGAAATGGCATGGGATAGAGCTTCTGTAAATTCATCTTCTGATTGGTTAATACTTAAATTACCAGTTAAAGCTCTTGAGAAGCTCGCTACAACGCCTTCATTTTGAGCAAGCAATTCATTAGCTTGTTCAAGGCTGTAACCCCCTGAAAGGGCAACGACACGAATAACGCGTGGGTGATCAACTAAATCTTTATAGAGATTAGCCTTGGTAGGGAGAGTCAGTTTAAGCATGATATTTTCATCTTCGCTTAATTCTTCTACATGAGCCAGTAGTTGCTTATGCAATTCATCTTCAATTTTTTCCTTATCTACGGCATTAATATTAACTTCAGGCTCAACAATAGGAATCAAGCCTGCTGCACAAACCTTTTTAGCCAGTTCAAATTGTTGATCGACGTTTTCTTTAATCCCTTGTTCATCAAAAGAATTAATATTTGAACGTTCTTTTGTACCAAAGATTCCATAATCTTTAGCTTCTTTTAGGGTTTCTTCTAAGCCAGGAATAGGCTTCATCAGTTGAACCCCATTTTTTTCGGCTTCTAGGCCTTTATCAATTTTTAGGAAGGGGAGGATACCTTTATCAAGCAGGTACTTAGCTGTTGGTGTCCCATCCACTTCTTTTCTCATGGTTTGCTCAAAAAGGATAGCCCCCATGATCTTCTCAGAGGTGAAAGCGGGATTCGTCATGATACGAGTTCGCATATCATGGATAAGAGAGAACATCTCATCTTCATTTTTGTATTGATCATCGCTAACTCCATAAGCTCGTAAGGCTTTAGGAGTTGAACCTCCAGATTGATCAAGTGCAGCAATAAAACCAGCACCATTTTTTGCCTGATTCAGTTGATCATTATTCATAATGACAAGCTCCTTTTAGTATATTTGGAAATACTTCCATCATCATTATACCAAACTTGCTTTAGAAGCCAAATAATGATTGAACATCGATTATTTACAAATCATACAAGGAAAAAATAAAATACTTTCGAAATAGGCTTGTAATTTATATTTACTTTGCTATAATAGTAATTGTGTTACGGGGGTGTAGCTCAGTTGGGAGAGCGCTACACTGGCAGTGTAGAGGTCGTCGGTTCGATCCCGATCATCTCCATAGGTAAAAACTTCATCGCAACACAGAAGCCCATCTCAGAATTTATTCTTCTGAGATGGGACTTTTTTATTTTGCTAAGATAAAAAGTAAATTATGTAAAGCTCCCTTGAAGGTGAAGGCAGCATAGCATCAAGAAATTTAACTTGTCATTTTGCGTCCTTATAAAGAGTTCGTGTCTCTGATTCATCAATTATTGACTAATTATAAATACCTTAGCTCATATTACTTATAACTGTTTAGAGAAGCCGTTCTGAGAAGAAAAGATCACATAGAATATAAAAACTATGTAACGTCTTAGATGGCAACCTCGAATAAACTTTAATAAATAAAATTCGCTTATCTTGGGTAGAAAGAATAGTGGGGGAGGCGGATATGAGGGTTGGTGAATAGTATAATTTTTGATTGTTATAGTTTAGTTTACATAATATGCATTATACAAAGCAGTTTTAAAATAATATCCTGTGATGCTCACTTGAACACCACAGGATAAGTTCGACAAGTTCTATGCTTTCATTTCAGAATAAATTTCATTAGCATAATCATTTAAGATTTTAATTGTATTACGAATATCGGCTTCTGATGTTTCTGGATTGATTGAGCAAATCCGGAGAACTTTTTTGCCTTTCAGAATTGTAGTAAATACACCGGCAAAACCATTCTTAATCATTTTTTGTGAGACCTTTTGATTTAGTTGATCACATTCTGAAGCTGATAAATCTTCAGGTGCAAAGCGGAAATTTAAGATCGCTAAGCTGGGTTTTGAAACAATTTCCCAATGTTTTTTCTTCAGTAATTCATCATAAGCCCATGCCGATAATTGGAAACCGTGTTCCACTGCTTCAACGAAGAATTTTTCGCCTAGCACTTGTAACGTTAACCAAAGTTTGATGCCACGTGCTGGGCGCGTCATTTCCATGCCTAAATCCCACTGATTAATTTGGCCTAACGGTGCTTCAATATCATCTAAATACTCTGGATGCGTATGGAAGCTTTTAATTAAATCATTCGTATTTTGCACGAGACACATAGCGCAGCCATAGGTTTGGAATAGCCATTTATGAGCATCCCAGCTAAGGCTGTCACAGCGATTAATGCCTGCTAATAAATGCTTATGTTTTTCTGATAAAATAGCTGAAGCCCCGTAAGCTCCATCAATGTGAAACCACAGTTCGTATTTTTCACACAAGTCTGCAATCTCATTTAAAGGATCAATACTTCCTGTATTTGTGGTCCCGGTTGAACCAATGATACAAAATGGTTTTAAATCATTTTTAAGATCGTTTTCAATATTTTCTTTTAAAAGAGCGATATCCATTTTAAATTCGTCATCAGTAGCAATGGAACGAACGTTTTCCGGATTAATGCCAATTAAGCGAAGGGCTTTAGCAACTGAACTGTGAGTTTGATCTGAGACATAAGCGACTCCACGATTAAAATCTTTGGGATTTAAGTACTTGTCCCGAGCCGCAATAAGCCCCGTCATATTGGCCATAGATCCCCCACTCACAAATAAACCACCGCAATGTGGACCTTCAAAGCCTACTTTATCACAAAGCCAAGATAAAATTTGCTCCTCAACTTCATAAGCCATTGGCGACGTTGCCTGACTACCCATATGTAGATTATAGGCCGTCGTCATAATGTCTCCTAACCATGACAAGGTTGATGCATTACTTGGCACGAAGCCAAAAAAACGTGGGTGAGACAAGTGGGTGTTATTCTTAAAGACACTTTGCATCATTTTTTTAACAACGATATCGATCGGTTTCGCTTCCTGGCCAATTTTAAAAATCTCTTCGACTTCATTCAACTGCTCAGGATCAATTTGGTAAGCAATTTGATGAGCTTTTAATTCGCGCTTTTCAGTGACAAAATGCTCTACAAATTCTTTAATCGATTCTTCTACTTCATAATTAGATATCAGGCGTTGTTTTGCCATAGTTTGTCTCCCTTTCCTAAATTCATTATTAGAGTCCCTGATTAAAAAGGATTTAAGTTTTTAATCATATAAAGGGCTCTAGTTAATATATTACCATCGATTTGGATTTCTGTCCCAGGAATATTGAAACTGGGAATATATATTGTGTTTGGCAATAGCCAAATAATGATAATGATGATAAATAGAAATAATAATAAATTTAAGCACCCTTTTGGGAGCAAACCTTGTCGATTTTGTTTGGGTTTAAATGTTTTATAATTTCCCGGCGGCATGCTTTCTGTGCGTGGTTGTCTATTTATTTTTCTTTTTTGAGTTTGCTTACCACCAGCATTAAAACCATCACGAAGGTAACGTAAATGCTGACCTAATCGATAAGCAGGATGGGTTTTTCTATTTTTAGATTGATAGTCTGCTTTCTGGGTGGCTTGAGTATCATAAATATCCATGAGCTCTTGCTCAAAGGTATCTTTCTTTAACTCTAAGGTCATGGTGTGACCACTCATTTCGTCGCCAGCTTCGTTCATAATATCATCAATAACATCTAAACCAATTGACAACTCTTGCTTCCGACGATTATTAGCCCGTGTTTCTTCACTTTGAACTAATTGATTAAGTTCATTAGAGAAATCATCGAACTTATCCAGTAACTCATCACCTGTTAGATCTTTAAGTTTTGCATAGTATTCCTTGTAAATTATGGTATCAATACCGTCTTTTTTATGATCAGTCATTAGTAATACTTCACCTCTAATCTGATGTGTGTATAGTCATTTTTGAGGAAATTAATGATTATTGGGTTCTTTCCCATAAAACAGGTGAGAAAAGCAGAAGCATTGGATATAATTCTAGACGGCCAAACAACATGGCAACAGATAAAACAACTTTAGTGAATTGTGGCAAGGCGAAGAAATTTCCTGCTGGACCTATTTCTTGAAAGCCAGGACCAATATTATTGAAACATGTTGCTACTGCTGAAATTGTGGTTTCAAACGAAGAAAATGCAGGGGAAACTAACAAGGTAAACAGTACAAATAAAAAAGCATAGAGAACAAAATAAGTTTTGATGCTATGCACTTCTCGTGCTTCTAAACGTTTTTTATTCATAGAAAAAGCAATGGCTTGGCGTGGATTGACCATTCTTTTTAAACTGTTTAATGCATCCTTGCCTAAAATAAGAATTCGCTCCATTTTTAAGCCCCCTGCTGTTGAGCCTGTGGAGGCCCCAGTGAACATTAACAGCAAAAGAATGATTTTACTGGCATTAGGCCACTGGTCAAAGTCAACTACTGAAAAGCCGGTTGTTGAAATAACCGAGGAAACCGAAAAGCTAATATCTGTTAGAGAAGGATTCGTTCCACCTTGAACCAAAGAGGTGTTTAACCATATCATAGCAATGGCTCCTAGCACGACACCAGCATACAAAATAAATTCCTCATTTAAAAAGGTTCGCAGTTTCTTTTTTGTCAATAAGAGAAAATAGAGATTAAAGTTACCCCAAACGCAAACATTCCGATGGTAATTATCCAATGAATAAGTTTTGAATTATAGTAGCCTACACTGGCCGCCTTAATTCCAAAGCCACCGGTTCCTGCTGTCCCCATACCATGTAAGATCGCATCAAAGATAGGCATACCAGCCCCAATCAGAGCGAGCGTTAGTATAATAAATAACGCAAAATAAATGGCATACAATATGCGAGCTGTATAAGATAATTTAGGCACTAGTTTTCCGAATTTTGGACCCGGAACCTCAGCACTTGCAATTCGGGAGGCTTGTCGGTTACTGCGCGGAATAACGGCTAATGCAAAAACCAGGATTCCCATGCCTCCAATGAAGTGCGTAAAGGAACGCCAGAAAAGAAGGGAATTAGAAATTTCTTCTACATTGGTTATAATACTTGAGCCTGTTGTTGTCAAGCCGCTGACCGTTTCAAAAAAAGCATCAATATAGGTAGGGATTTCACCAGCAATAACGAAAGGCAAAGCGCCAATTAAACTTAAGCCTACCCAACTAAAAGCAACAATGGCCATCCCTTCTTTTAAGGAAATATTGACATCGTCAACCTTCAATCGTGAGGCTAAATAACTAAATATTAACAGAATCACCATTGGAAGCGCGAAAGATAATCTGAGTAGGCCAGGTTCATGGTAAAAGTAACTAACCAGAATTGGTAAAAACATTAAACAAAAAATAACAGTAGCTAAGCGTCCTAAGATATAGATAACATTTCGGATATTCATTTCTGTCTTATTTAATAATTTCCTCCAATTCACTAATACTTTGCTGATAGGATACAATAACCGTACGATCACCAACTAATAATCGATCATTGCCACTCGGGATAAGTAACTCATGATCGCGGTAAATTGCAGCAATGAGGATATTATTCTTTAGATTAAGTTGGCGAAGTTCTTGATTAATTAAATGACGATGATTTTCTTCAACAACAAATTCAGTTAATTCCACATTATAATTGGCAAGACGGTAAAACTTTTCAATGCTAGAACCCGCCGAGGTTTGAAGTGATCTTATAATTTGTAAAACTTTGTCAGCAAACAAACGATGTGGGGTGATAATAGCCTGGTTGCCTACCAGTCCTGTTTCATCGGCCAAAGCAATGCGCTCTACCCGAGTTAAAACTTTTTTAACCCCACGTCTTCTAGCCAATATTCCAATGACAATATTTTCCTCATCAATGCCTGTTAGGGGAACAAAAGCATCAAATTGATCGAGATGAGCTTCATTCAAAACGTCAGGGTGTGAGCCATCTGCCACAATTACTGTTGCTTTTGGATTTAAGGCTGACAGCGCTAAGGCTTTTCTATTTTGCTGCTCAATAACTTTTACCGCGACATTATGGCAAATTAATTTAGGAACTAAATAGAAGGCAATGTTTGCTGCACCAATTATCAGTACTGATTTTATTTTAGTATCATCATGTCCTGTTAATCGATTGAAAGATTTTAAAGCCTGCTTTTCTCCAATAAGATGAATGATATCGCCAGCTTGAATAATAAATGAACCGCTGGGAATGAAAATTTCATGCTCTCTTTCAACAAAGCAAATTAAAATATCATCGATAGCATCGAACTCATGATGAATATTTTCAAGCGCTAAACCAACAGTAGAACTTTCTTCTTGGACAGGAATCCCTACCAGTTGAATCTTTTCATCGAAGAAAGATTCAACCGAGGTGGCGTGAGGATAGCGCATATTAACTAAAAGCTCATTAGCAGCTTCGATTTCCGGACTAATAATATAATCAATTCCAAATTTCCCATCGGCAAAGCCAATGTAATCTTCATACTGCGGATCGCTTACACGAGCTACTGTATATTTTGCTCCTAATTCTTTAGCAATCATCGTTGACAAAAGGTTAATTTCATCATGATCAGTCACAGCGATAAAGATGTCGCACTCTTCAATTTGTGCTTCTCGAAGAGTTTCAATCGTCGCCCCATTGCCAACAACTCCATTAATGTCATAATTACCGAGAAGAATAGATAGTTTTTCTTCATTAATCTCGATCAGAGTGACATCATATAATTTCATTGACAAATCTTCACATAATTCTTGGCCAACCGATCCAGCGCCAACAATAGATATCTTCATTTACTAACACCCTAAATAATTATAATTTATTGCTATGCAAATTAATAACTTCAGTATAACACACTCAACTTGTATTAATGAGCTTTCTAAGAACTTATTTACGAGGCGTAGCTATGAAAAGTACGATGAATCGTGCATAAAGAAAATTAACCCTGTCAATCGCAAATGACTTTGTCCGAAAAATACGCAATTTTGCTTACACTTTTTTGGGTGAAAAAGCTAGCGCGCTTCGCTTGCTTTACACTCAGAAATGGAACGAACTCCACGAAAAGATCAATTCAATTTTTTTACCCAATTAAACCTGAGGTAGATTTTTTTCACACTCAAGCGGGTCGTTCATTCCATTTCTGAGCGTTTTATACATTATTCTCTCAGAACGGTTTGTTTTTTACGAAAGAGATAATAATTTTGAATGCGCCAAGGATGAGTGAGGGGTGGAATATAAGGTTTTCGCTGTTTCCTTTCAGGAACTTGATCCAGCTCCTTGGAGTAGCGTTCATGTGGTGGGATAGCCTCTAATCGATATAATTGATTCGCATGATTAGCGAATAATTCTTGTTGGTAAGTTTCAATAATTTGAACTCGAGTGCGATGGGGAAGATAGGCCTGTTGGCCGTTTTGATCAAGTAAGCGATACGTTTTATTTTTGTATTTAATGGCGTGACCGTGATCGATGACTCGCTCATTAAAAATAGCTAGAATATAATCGAGATTTTGACTAGAATCTAGATCTACGCACGCGTTTATGCTATCCTTAATGGACAATGCGAACTGATGATTATACGTTGGAAGGTATGCCATTAGGAAAGCATTGGCTTGTTCAACGCACGTAATATTTTCCAGGCGCATTTCGTTAATTAATCGATCTTGGAAGGTATTAAACAGACGTTCAATACGGCCTTTGGCTTGAGGAATACTGGTCGTATCCAGCGCAATGCCCAGCGTTTGACAAGCATAACCATATTGAGTCAGGACTCCACCGTCAAGATTGGGGTCTTGGCTTTTTTTATAAGCGAAGATCGTTCGATTATCGGTTAAAATGCGGACGGGAATGCCATATTGTTGAATAAATTGTTCCGTGACTTGATAGTAGCCTCGTAAGGTTTCTTGTCGATCGAAATAAGCCCCCACAACTTGACCTGTGGCGTCATCAATAGCCGCATGAAGGTGATATTTCTGATCACCAAACCAGCGGTGTTCGGAAGCATCCATTTGGAAAAGCTCGCCAAAATATTTTTTTCGTTCACGGGTGGGATGAGCACGTTCGGCTGGAATAAGAGGAATAGAATTGCAGGTATCTTCTGCACGGGAAGACGTTGATAAGGGCGTCTTTTTTTGTTTTTCGCGTTCTTTTTGAATTTGACGCTTCACTTTTCGGCTGGTTCTGGGCGTCATGATGAGATGGTCGCGAAATAGTGTCCGTAAGGTCGTGTAAGAGACCCCAATCCCTTCAAAGGCGAGTAACTTTTCACGAAAATGCGTCAGATTAAACCCCTCATATTTAGTTTGATAGAGTTCGATGATACGTTCTTTCACTGATGCGGCAATGGTTGTCGTCGGTTGTCGACCTGCATTGCCATGGCGGAAACCTCGGCGACCTTGGGTCTGATAACGACACACCAGCCGCTGAACTTGTCTCGCGCTGAGGTTTAATTTGGCACAAGCTCGAGCTTTTGAAATACGGTCATTCACTAGATCTTTAATCACGTCGTAGCGATACTGTTCATTCACGGTTAAATACTCCTTCATATCTTGATCCTCCATAAACTAATAATTATTATTTTACCAGTTTATGGACATTTTCATTTGTTAATTAAGTAGACAATATCATTTGTGAATGACATGAATCGTGCATAAAGAAAATTAACCCTTGTCAAAATCCGATAATGGTGTATAATAAGTAGTGGATTGCGCTCGTAGTGTAATGGATATCACATAAGATTCCGGTTCTTATAATGGGGGTTCGATTCCCTCCGAGCGCGTTTTCTAATGCTTTAAAAACCGCTAGAAACATCGTTAAATCAATGCTTCTAGCGGTTTTTTTTGACCTTTGTTCAAATTTTGTCCAAATCATTTAGAAATCTGCCTCTATTAACTTGACAATATCAAAGAGTTTCTGATCAGTATCGGCTTCTTCAGCGGGGTGTTGACCATCGTTCACACCCTAGTGAAAGGGTACTCACCAAGAGCACGAGCCGAAACCAAACGAATTTTAGCTGAAACTGAACTCCTTGAGTTAGAGAAAAAGCTAAAAGAAAAAGAAGCCTCCGACAGAAAAAATAAGAGACTTCTTAGGCAGGGGGGAGCACACTCCCCTCTACCCTTACAATACCATAAGTTAGGAGGAAATAGAAATGAATAAAGTTAATATCATTTTACTGGTTTTGTTTATTATTGCTTGTATCTTTGCGCTGAGTTTAACTTTTGACTTAATGTGGAGGGATCATCGAAATGAGAAAAAACATCATTGAAATCATTGAAAAAAATATTAGAAGATCATACCGGTTATGCCATCACGAAGAAAATTGGCATTCGTCCGCAGCAAATTAACCGACTGCAAGCCAGAGAACGCCCCATCGAAAACATTACCTTAGATCTGGCTCTAAAAATATTAGAGGCTTATACCACAATCACAATTACTTAGGATAACGATGAATTGACAACCTTATACTTAAACTTATAAAGCCTTTAGTGTTTGTGATTTCGCTTGTAGTAGATAAAGACAGACTTCCAAAGTCCATCTTTTTCTTCAGAATAATCTATTGATTCAACATATACACTTTGATCATATTCGCTATTTCTTGAGTTTCTAAATTTTCCTCGAACCATCTGTTTCTTCCCAACCAATTACCTCTATTATGGCTTTAATTTTATAAATACGTTTATGTTTAATCTGAATATATCGTTTTAGCAAATAATTCTAAAATCAACAGATGATTTTGTTTCTTCCAAACCTCCCGCCCGCCAAGATAGACAGCTGTCTTCTCTTGTCCTTTGTCCCATACTTATTTTGATGTTTCTAATACCCACTAACATATGGCCCCCTTTCTAGGCATAATAAAAGCACCTAACCTGTTACAGTTGGTGCTCAGGATAAATCTGTTATTTTATCAACTATTTTTTCTATACTATAACCGTAATTATTTATTTCTTGGAATTGATCTACTCCTGATAGAACAGCGCAATCTTGTAACTCTTCAATCATTGTAAGCCAATCATCATCATGCATAGATTTTGAAATGTCAATTCTTGGGAGTTCGTTTTTTACTATTTCTAATTCTTCAATAGTTAAAATATCTATTAATTGCATGCTATCCCCTATACTTTCTTCAAATTTGACTAGCAGTCTATAAGTTGTAATTCCATTACCTGTAGTTAGATTAATTACCACGGTGACATCATTTCCAACATATTTTCTAAATAAACTACCAAATTCATTTTTTATCTTCCTTAATAATTAATGGATTTTTATAGCGTCATTTATTTAATCACCTGTTACTGCCTATCTAACATTTTATCTGAACCATGAGCAGAGAGTTCTTTGTAAGAGTAATCCTTTGAGATGACTTTTTGCAACCCAGCAAATCCAGCGTGGGACCCTGCTGAACCTTAACCTCTAACAATGCCGTTAACAAATGCTTGAAAAAACTATGTATTAAGGCTAAAATAAAGCCAATCACCTTTCACCATTTGCGGCATACCCATGCCTCAATCTTGCTGTACAAAGGTGTAGCTATTAATTATATTTCTAAGCGGTTGGGACATGCGACAACCAGCATTACGCTGGATATTTATAGTCACATTTAAGATGAATTGGAAACGCGGGGAATGCCGTTGTGATGGCGACTATGGAAGATTTATTATCGTCCTAATTTTATCCAAATACCTGTTACAGGCTATAGAGACAAATAACGCCAAATCAGCATTCCTACATCCTCGTACACGCTCTATAGTGTGCGTAACGAACTTTGTGCGCGTAAATAATGTGCCAATCGCCCATTGTATTATGGGCTTTTTTACATGCTTCAATGACTTCTGGAAGGAGTTTAATCGTTATGATGGAAAGATCTTGTGGTGCCCTAGTTTATTATCGTGAGCAAAATAAGGAATATTACCTATTGGTCCAAAATCGAAATGGCGGCCATTGGTCTTTTGCTAAAGGTCATATTGAAAAAAAGGAAACAGAGGAAGAAACAGCTAAAAGAGAAATTTTCGAAGAAACAGGTTTAGAAATTCAAAATTTTAACCCTTCTTTTCGTCAAGTTACTAGCTATAACCTCCCCAACGGTAAGCAAAAATATGTGACCTATTTTCTTACCGAAATTGATAAAGAAAAAGCAAATCACGTCAAACTTCAGATAGAAGAAATACTAGATCATTTATTTTTACCTTATAATGAAGCTTGTCAACAACTCACTTACGATAATGATCGACAAGTTTTAAAGTTAGCCCACCAAGCTTTAACCTATTAAAAAACAGCCCTCAACACTAATTTAGTTAGCGTTGAGGGCTGTTTTAAACATTTATTATAGAGTTCCAAAGAGACGGTCACCAGCATCACCTAGTCCGGGAACGATATATTTATTTTCGTTTAATCTTTCGTCCAAGGCAGCGGTGTAAATGTCAACATTATCGTAACGCTCTTGTAGGGCTTTTACCCCTTCAGGTGCAGCGACTAAGCAAACAAAATCAACGTTCTCTGGAGAGACACCATGTTTCACAAGAGAATCAATAGCCATAATGGCAGAGCCACCCGTTGCTAGCATAGGATCGACGACAATGACTTGTCGTTCCTCAATGTCATTAGGCATTTTGAAGAAGTATTCTTCGGGCTCCCAAGTTTCTTCGTTTCTAAACATCCCAATATGGCCAACTTTGGCTGCAGGAATTAAAGTAAGCATCCCATCCACCATGCCTAAACCAGCTCTTAAAATTGGTGCAATAGCTAGTTTCTTACCTGCAATCATTTCTTGCTTGGCCTTGCCGAGCGGCGTTTCAATTTCTACAGTTTCTAAAGGTAAATTACGTGTAACCTCATAACCTAGAAAAACCGTAATTTCGTTAACGAGATCTCTAAAACCCTTAGCACCAAGATTTTTGTCACGTAATAAAGCAACCTTATGTTTTAATAAAGGATGATCAATAACATGTAATTTTGACATAGTGAACGCCTCCGTAAAATGAATTAAGATTAAATTCTTTCTTTCACTTTACCATGAAACCATCTTAATGCAAAGGATGTTTCTCTGTAAGTTCTTTGACCGTTTGACGAACCTCATCGTAGGTAGCTTCGTCACCAAAGTTTAAGATAACTTTAGAGATGCACTCTGCAACTTTCTTAGCATCTTCTTCTTTGAATCCACGGCTGGTAATAGCTGGTGTCCCGAGACGTAAGCCAGAAGTTTTTACTGGGCTAAGCGTTTCAAATGGAATCGTGTTTTTATTGGCCGTGATCCCAACTTCGTCAAGAGCTTTTTCAATTTCTTGACCTGTATGACCTTGTTCGTAAACTTTTAAGAGAATAAGATGGTTATCCGTGCCACCGCTAACCATACCGATTTTATTCTCTTCAAAGGTTTCAGCCATAGCTTTCGCATTAAGAATAATTTGATGTTGGTAGGCTTTAAAGTCATCGCTCAAAGCTTCACCAAAGGAAACGCCTTTAGCTGCAATGACATGCTCTAATGGTCCTCCTTGAAGACCTGGGAAAACAGCACTGTTGATTTTTTTGAAGAGATCTTCATTATTACTTAAGATCATACCACCACGAGGGCCTCTTAAAGTTTTATGGGTAGTAGTTGTAACAATGTCTGCATAAGGAACTGGGTTCATATGCTCGCCAGCAGCAACCAGACCTGCAATATGAGCCATATCGACCATCAGATAAGCTTCTGCTTTATCAGCAATTTCTCTCAAACGTTTAAAGTCAATTTTACGTGGATAAGCAGAAGCCCCGGCTACAATTAATTTTGGTTTTTCTTCGATAGCTGTTTTCTCCAACTCATCATAGTCAATTTGCTCTGTTTCTTTGTCCACGCCATAAGCAATAAAATCGTAAAGCTTGCCCGAGAAGTTAACTGGGGAGCCGTGTGTTAAGTGGCCGCCATCTGTTAAATTCATGCCTAAAACCTTGTCCCCTGGTTTTAAAACGGTGTAGTAGGCAGCCATATTAGCTTGAGCACCAGAGTGGGGTTGAACGTTTGCAAACTTTGCGTCAAAAAGTTCTTTCGCACGATCGATGGTTAATTGTTCAATTTCATCTACAAATTCGCAACCACCGTAATAGCGACGACCAGGATAACCTTCAGCATATTTATTCGTTAGGATACTACCTTGGGCTTCACAAACTTCTTTTGAAACCCAGTTTTCACTAGCGATTAATTCAATACCGTGTTCTTGACGTTCGCGTTCTTTTGCGATAAGATCAAAAATTTTATCTTTTGCCATTAATACAACCTCCAAATTATATTAAACACAACTATTAAACTGCTTACACAATAGCATATAAAGTTCTTAATCTCAACTATTTCTTAAATAATTACTCGATTATTTGGACACTTGCTTTTTCAAGTCGATTACGATAAGCCAAATTATGTTCTTTATTCGGAAGCATTTCCACGACTATTAAATCAATCTCAGAATAAGAATCCGCTTCCCTTAGCGCTTTAAAAAGGTTATGGGTAGCCTCTTCATCGGTATCACCTAAATTAAACATATAGGCTTTAGGCTCCATCGTTAAATTTTCTAGGGTATTCTTTTTAGCCGCGCAAAACATTTTTTGTTCACTGTAACGATCAAGAACAGAGGCTATTTTTTGAGCGGCAACAGCAATAACCGGTTTTTCTGGACTATAATGTCGATATTTCATCCCTGGCGCCATAGGAATTTCTTTTTCTCCTAATACACGTTTTTTAAAATTGGCAAAGTTTGTCTCAGGGCAGGTATTCACTAAATCGGAATAGGTTATGGCACCAGGGCGTAGAATAGGATAGGGCTCTTCACATAAAGATAAAACCGTTGACTCTACTCCGATTTCCGTAGGCTTTGAGTCTATAATCCCTCCCAACCCACTAGGGAAATCGTGCAAGACATGGTCAACTGAAGTAGGACTAGGTTTCCCGGAGATATTGGCTGAAGGACCAACCAAGGGGAAGCCTACTTTTTCTATTAAAGCCAGGGTCAAAGGATGTGCAGGCATTCTAAAGCCCACAGTTGCTAGGCCTCCCGTAGCTGCTGGAGCTAGCACACCTTCTTTGATAGGAACCACGAGTGTTAGTGGGCCAGGCCAAAATTTTTCAGTCAGGCGGAGAAAAATTTCTTTTTGTTGAGCATTGAGCGTTGTTAGTGAAAAACATTGTTGTGCGACATAAACATGCACAATGAGTGGGTTATCTTGGGGACGACCTTTTAGAGCGAATACTTTTTCCACCGCCCTCTCCTGATTAGCAATGGCCCCTAAGCCAAAGACCGTCTCTGTCGGAAAAGCAACGAGCTCTCCTGCTTGTAGTAATTTAGCTGCCTCATCCAAATGATCTTTATCAAATATTTTTGCCATAAATAACCCTCCCTAAAATTTTAACTCAAGCACTCGATCGCACTTCAAATCATCCTGGTAAATTTTGGTCTGACAATTTATTCCTAATTGGTCAATATATTGTAGTAATAGTGGGGTTTGCCTAAAGCCAATCTCCAGAAAGACTCGCCCTTTTGATGAGATGTAAGAAGGTATAGCAGCTAATAGACGTTTAAGAAGACGATAGCCCTCATCTTTTGAAAAAATAGCGACATAAGGTTCATATTTAATAACACTACTGTCCATAATGCTTGTCTCGTGTTCTGAAACATAGGGTGGATTGCTGATAATAAGATCAAATTTATCCTGATCTACTGGCGCAAAGAGATCTCCTGTTAAGAAGCGAATATCCACTTGATATTTACTAGCATTTTCTTCGGCGACTTCAAGCGCTGCTTCAGAAATGTCGGTCGCTGTAATATTGAGTTCTGGGAACTTATCTTTTAGAATAATGGGTAGGATACCCGTCCCGGTTCCAATGTCAATGACTTTCAAAGCTTCTCGTTTTTTTGCAGAAAGTGAAGCCAAATAGTTCATTAACTCTTGCACTAAAATTTCAGTATCGGCACGTGGAATTAAAGTATCTTCAGTTACTTTAAAATAACGATCGTAGAAAAATGCATAACCCAAGGCATACTGAAAAGGATAATCGTTTAAGACGGTTTCCTGAATAATTGTCTGGTATTTTTTCCAAGTTTGTCGGTCCATTATTTTTCTCTGGGCTTTAAACCAATCGGTCGCGGACCAATGATGCATATCCAGTAAGACATGGTAGGCAATAGCTGTTTCTTGCTTGTGATCTTCTAACAAAGAAGAAGCCCAACGAAGGGCTTCAAGATATGTTGGCTTTTCTTTAAACATTTTGATCATTCAACGCTTCTATTTTCTTTGCTTGATCAGCTAAAATCAAAGCTTCAATAATTTCATCCAATTCTCCTGACATAATACGGTCCAATTTTTGAATAGTTAAACCAATACGATGATCAGTGACTCGATTTTGGGGATAATTGTAGGTTCGAATTCTCTCTGAGCGATCCCCAGTCCCCACCGCATCTTTTCGCTGACTATCATATTCAGCCCGTTGTTCGTTTTGCATATGTTCATAAACTCTTGACCGCAAAATCATCATCGCTTTTTCTCTATTTTGCTGCTGGGAACGTTGATCTTGCATCGCCACAACAATTCCGGTCGGTTCGTGGGTCATTCGGACAGCTGACTCTGTTTTATTAACATGCTGGCCTCCAGCTCCTGAAGACCGGTAAATATCAACACGAATGTCATTGTCATCAAGTTCGAAATCTAAATCTTCTAATTCGGGCATAACTCCAACAGTAGCTGTAGACGTGTGCACCCGCCCTTGCGATTCAGTTTTTGGAACGCGTTGTACACGATGGGCACCCGACTCATATTTCAATTTACTGTAAACTTTGGTTCCACTAATTTGCGCAATAATTTCTTTGTAGCCGCCGACATCATTGGGATGAGCATCGACGACCTCAATTTTCCAGCCTTGACTTTCAGCATAGCGAGAATACATTTCGAATAAATCGCCAGCAAAAATTTGGGCTTCATCGCCCCCTGCTGCTCCCCGAATTTCCAAAATAATATTTTTATCATCATTAGGATCGGTAGGGAGCATTAATAAGCGGATCTTATCCTCTAACTCTTCGGCCTCAATTTCTAACTCTTGTAATTCAGCTTTAGCAAGTTCAATCAGCTCGGCGTCTGACTCTTCTTTAAGCAGCTCCTTGGCCCCATCAATATCATGGCAAATTTTCTCATACTTTTCCATTGCTTCTACTTTAGGACGTAGATCGGCCTCTTCTTTTGATAGGGACCGAAATCGCTTGTTGTCATTAATAACATCAGGGTCGCTCATCTGTTCAGCAATTTCACGATAGCGATTGATAAATGTTGCAATTTGCTCTCTCAGCACTTTACCCACTCTTTCTTTAACAAATATTTAAAATAGTCATCATATCACTTGATGACCGTATAAGATATTCAAGATCTCTTCTTTATTATAGCGGTGCCTCACGTTAGCTTCAAACTATATTTTCTCATGCTTTTAAGTTATTGTAAAATAGAGAAAGGATAGTCGCACATCTCGGATAAATAAGGTAAAATAAATTTTTGAAGTCATTTAATTCAATGAATGTCCGCCATGAAAGGATTTGACCATGAAACTTCGTGCCATGTTTGCTAAAACTATTGCTAAATTTTCTTACTGGATTTTGAAAACCTTCACTGACGGTGGCTCCAGTTTTCCCGGAAAAGTAGCAATGAAATTAGATCCCAATATTTTATCTGAATTGGCCAAGAATTATCGCGTCGTAATAATCACCGGAACCAATGGAAAAACGGTCACGACAGCTTTGATCACTCAGATTTTAAATCAGAAATTTGCCAATACCATTACCAATTCAACAGGTTCGAATATGCTCCAAGGGATTGTATCGACCTTCGTCAATGCAAAAGTAGGCACTAAACATTCAGATCAGAACCTGGCTATTCTAGAGGTTGATGAGGCTAGCCTCCGCCGCATCACAAAATTTATTAAGCCTGAACTGATCTTAGTGACTAATATTTTCCGTGATCAATTAGATCGTTATGGCGAAATTTATACGACCTATCAATATATTCTTGAAGGAGCTAGGCAAGCTCCTGAGGCAAAATTAATCCTTAATGGGGACCTTCCCCTGCTGCATAGTGAAGAGACTAAAAATCCACAAATTTATTATGGCTTCGCTAATCAGCAAAAAACCACTCTAAAAGATGCCCCTCATAATACTGATGGTATTATTTGTCCCCAATGCGAGCAAATCCTGTCTTATTATATGCTTACATACAGTAATCTAGGAGATTACCACTGTGCTCATTGTGGCTTTAGCCGGCCACCATTAACGTATCAGGTCGACGGCATTAATGACTTAACACCAGATAGTTCAACGTTTACGATTGCTGGTGAAGAATTCTATCTGCCCGTTGCCGGTCTTTATAATATCTATAATGCGTTAGCCGCCTATGCCGTGGCCCTAGAATTTTCGATGGATCCGCAAACGATTCGCCAAGGTCTCGCTGCCACGAAGCGTGTTTTTGGACGCCAGGAAGTTATTCAAACGCAAGGGAAAGAAGTTCATCTTAACTTGATCAAAAATCCCGTCGGCTGTAATCAAATTATTGAACTCCTAAAACTCGAACAGCGCCCCTTTTCATTGTTGGTTTTTCTCAATAGCCAGCCCGCTGATGGCCGTGACATTAGTTGGATTTGGGATGCAGATTTCGAAGCTATCCAAGCTATTTCGAGTTGCCAGCAGATTACAGTAGGCGGCGAGCGGCAAGAAGATATGAAAAAACGGCTAGAGGTTGCTGGCTTAGCAAACAAAAATTTGCAGACTCTAGATGCTGAAGTGGTAGACGCTATTCATAATAATCAAGAACAGACGATTTATATCTTAACGACTTATACCGCTTTGCTAGAAATCCGCGAGCAACTGGCCAAAGCTGGAATTATTAAGGAGCGCATGCAAGCATGATGCTTAGAATATGTCATTTATATGGAAACATGTTAAATACTTACGGCGATAATGGAAATCTTCTCATGCTTCAATATGAAGCCCGTCAGCGAGGGATTAAGACAGCTACTACGCTCGTGTCCTTAAAAGAGCCTTTTAATCCTGATGACTTTGACTTTGTGTTTATTGGGGGTGGCCAAGACTATGAGCAAAGACTAGTTGCTCGAGATATTCGTCAAAAAAGATCCGCTTTAGCGAATTATATTGAGCATGGTGGCCATTTATTAGCTATTTGTGGCGGCTTTCAATTGCTCGGCCATTATTATGAGACCGTTCAAGGAGAGAAATTAGCTGGCAGCGGCTTAGTGGATTGTTATACTACCCAACCCCAAACTGATACAAGACCCCGTCTCATTGGTGATATTGAGATTTACCAAGAAGAGTTTTCCCTGAAGCTTTGCGGTTATGAGAATCATGCGGGAAGGACTTTTTTAGGACCAGAAACGAAGCCTTTAGGCAAAGTAATTAAAGGTTTTGGTAATACCGAGACGGAAGGAGTAGAGGGTTGCCATTACAAGAATGTCTACGGCACCTATCTTCATGGTCCCTTTTTAGTTCGTAATCCGCAATTTACAGCACTACTCATCGATCATATTATGCAAAATAAAAAGGAGGCTTAGCCCTCCTTTTTCTATTCCTCATATAGGCCTGAGACATCACGATACCATACAAAAATATATTTTATGGCTAACTTCAAAATGGCATATAGAGGAATAATAAAGATAATCCCGAAAAGACCGAAACTTTTCCCACCAGCAATGAGCAGTAACATGATGGTGACTGGGTGAATATCCAAATTATTACCAAGAATTTGTGGTGAAATAATTCTAGATTCAATAGTTTGCTCCACTAAAAATACGATTAATACTTGCACAACCATCCAAGGGCCTTGAATAGCTCCAATGATAAAAGCTGGAATCATAGCCAGAAAAGATCCTAGATAAGGAATTAAGTTTAAAATTCCAGCGAAAAAACTGATTAAAAAGCTATACTGAAGGCCGATGATATTGTAGCCGATCATAAACATAATAGCTACGGCAATTCCAATCATAACCTGCCCGCGAATATAGGCACTGATTTGTAAATTCATTTCTTTAACCAATTGTACTGTCGCGTGACGCATCTTTATTGGTATAAAACGTTTGAAGTAGCCTTCAAATTTAGGACTATCCTTGAGTAGATAAAACAAAAGAATCGGGGCCGTAAATAAAGCGAGTAAGACATTAGTTACAGCATCAAAAATCGACCCCAGTCCAGAGACTGCTGAACTCCAAAGTGTTCCTAAATGAGAAGAGCTAGTTTGCAGCCAATTTTTTAACCAATTTTCCGACCAAGCCAAAATACTAGCAAGCCAATTGGAATCATTTAAAGCTAGCATTTCATCATAAACTTTAGCCCAAATGTCCCGCCAATTCTCAATAAGCGCTTGCGATTGGGTAAAGAGGATGGGTAATAAAGTAGCTAGGAGCACGATAAACAAAGCGAGCAAAATTAATACTAGCCAGGCCCCCCACATGCGACGCCAATGGAATTTCTTCTCTAAGAAATTAACCAAAGGAACAGTCATATAGTATAAAGTTCCCGCAATAACGACGGGCATCACCATCGTCCCAATGAAGTGGCCAATCGGTAATAGCAGATAGGTTATTTTGCTGCACAGGTAAATGAACAGCACAAGTAAAATTAAAATAACCAAAATTTGCAGCCAGCGATTATTTAAAAAGTCACGAAAACGATAAAACCAGGGAGAGGTCGGTTTTGAATTTTTATTAGTCTGTTTATTGTCTGCCATAAGATGTTATTCCCCTTATCATTCATTCAGCATTTCATTAGTAGGACATATCAAAATCTGGCGTTTCCTCCTTCTCATGGTTAAACTGGCTATTATACAAGTCGTAGTAAAAACCCCCCTGCGCCATTAATTCCTCATGGGTGCCATGTTCGACAATGTCACCTTGCACCATAACTAAGATTTTATCTGCATTTTTTATTGTACTTAAGCGATGCGCAATAACGAAACTTGTGCGTCCTTCCATTACATTTTCCATAGCTTCTTGAATCAATCGTTCTAGGCGGGTATCAACGCTTGAAGTTGCTTCATCAAGAATTAAAATATTGGGATTAGATAAAACTGCCCTTGCAATCGTCATTAATTGCTTTTGACCTAATGAAATATTACTGGCCTCTTCGTTAATTTCCATCTCGTAGCCACCCGGTAAAGTTTGAATGAAATGGTCGACATTAGCGACTTTGCAAGCTTCCACAACCTCATAATCCTCAGCCTCTAAAGCCCCAAAACGAATATTTTCCATAATGGTATCGTGATAGAGCCATGCATCTTGGAGAACCATGCCAAATTGAGCCCTCAATTCCTGCCGAGTTAAATCCTTAATATCAACACCATCTATTTTAATTGCCCCACCAGTAACATCATAGAAGCGCATCAGCAAGTTGATGAGAGTGGTTTTACCAGCCCCAGTCGGCCCCACAACAGCAATCGTTTCTCCAGGCTGAGCCGTGAAGTTAACATCCTTCATTAATATACGATCAGCCTCATAGCCAAATTGTACATGTTCAAAACGCACTTCGCCTCGAATAGGTTGGGGTAAATGCTTCAAATGTTGGGGCTTTTTTTCATGATCTTCATCTAAAAAAGTAAAAATACGGCCGGTAGCGGCAAAAGCGCTTTGTAGGACACCGAGTAATTGAGAGATGGTATTAATCGGTTGATAAATTTGACTGACATACATGACAAAGGCCTGGAAGTTCCCAATGGTTAATTCACCCGCCAAGGTCAAATAGGTCCCAGCCAAGGCAACTAATACGTAAAAGAAGTCGGTCACTCCCCCCATTAAAGGTTGTAGGACGGTCGATAAGAAACTTGATTTAAAACCAATATCTCTTAAATTCTTATTTCTTTTTTTGAATTCTGCAATCGATGTTTCTTGTTGGCCATAAACCTTAATCTCTGTAAAGCCTGATAACTGTTCTTGCGTAAAACCAAAAAGATGGCCTAAGGCATCAGCTTGTTTTTTAAATATCGGTTGTGAATAACGGATGACCCAGTATCCTAAGAAATAATTAATCGGTAATAGCAGTAAAATGAGGCAAGCCATTCGCCAATCAAGCACCAGCATCATGATAGCAGTCATCATAATTTGCAAAGCACCAATAAAAATTTGTAAAATCGATTGCTGCATAGCATTTTGTAAGGCCTCGACATCATTAGTCATTCGGCTCACAATATCACCAATTTGCTGGGCATCAAAAAAGGCAATCGGTAAAGCATTGACCTGCTTCGAAATATCTTGGCGGAGATCATAAATCGCTTGCTGCGTGACATTGGTTAGGTAAAATTGGCCGGCATACATGCCCCACCGGTAGAAAATTCCTCGGACATAATATAACAGGAGTATAAGCAATAAGTATTGAACATTGAGGTCAGCCATGGGCTTTCCTTGCACTAATGCCACCGCATTATGGGCCACTTCTGTCAACGCTAGACCAAATATATATGGTTCAATAACACTCGCAAAAGTCATCAATACCGTACCAAATAAAGCAAGGAAAAATTGCCAGCGATAAGGCCGAATATAGTGCCATAAGCGTAGTAATGCATTACTCTTCTTCATCTAAACCCAGCTCCTTCCTACTTAGTTGTGAGGTAGCAATATCATAATATAAAGGAGAATTTTTAAGCAGTTCTTCATGCTTACCTTGAGCGACAATTTCTCCTTTTTCAAGGACTAAAATTTGATCTGCATGCATGATCGTTCCTACCCGCTGGGCAACAATAATAGTGGTCGCATTTTTGGTCTCTTCTTTTAGTGCTCGCCGCACTTCGATATCCGTTTTATAATCCAGGGCTGAAAAAGAATCATCGAAAACATAAATTTCACGATCACCAATGATGGAACGTGCAATGGATAAGCGTTGCTTTTGGCCGCCGGAGAGATTACTACCTCCTTCTGCGAGATGAGTTTTAAATTTGCTTTCTAAGCGGTCAATAAATTCTTTGGCTTGACTCACATCCGTAGCATGCTCCATTTCTGGTTCTTCTGCCTTTTCGTTGCCGTAGCGCAAATTCCATGCAATATCTCCCGTAAATAAATTAGTTTTTTGGGGTGTAAAACCAATTTTAGAACGTAAAACATCAATGTCTAAATCACGAATATCAACACGATCAAGCAAAATCCGGCCCTTACTCACATCATAAAAACGCGGAATTAATTTAATAACGGTGGACTTTCCTGATCCTGTTGAACCAATAAACGCAACTGTTTCTCCGGCCTTAGAGGAGAAATTAATATTTTTTAAAACGGGTTCATGGGCATCGGGGTAAATAAAATCGACATGCTCAAAAGTCAAGTGACCGCGCCCGTCTGTTTCCATAATAGGGTCACTCGCATTTTTAACTGATATCGGAGTGTCCATCACTTCTTTCAAACGATTAGCTGACACCGTTGCTTTGGGATACATCATAAAGATATTGCCAAAAATCATGAGGCTAAATAAAATTTGAAATACGTATTCCACAAAAGCATAGAGATCCCCCACTTGAATTCGGCCATCATAAACAAATGTAGAGCCTACCCAAACAAGCATAATAATGGCAATATTGATTGCAAAGGAAAACAGAGAAGGCATTAATGCCATGATTTTAAAAAGCTTCTTAGAATAATCACGATATAAACCACTCACTGCTTCAAAGCGTTCTGCCATAAATTCTTCACGATTAAAAGCACGGACAACCCGATTCCCCACAATGTTTTCACGTAAGACTCGGTTAATGGCATCTAACGTCGTTTGCTGTTTTTCAGAAATTGGCAGTGTCACTTTTGCAATCAAAATAACCAGTAAAACGACAAAGGGAGCCACAGGAAGAACATAAGCCCCTAAGGCAGGAGAGATTCGGGAAATCATGACAATGCTCCCTACAATCATAAAAGGAGCCACGGAGAGAATTCGGAGCATCACTTGTAAAAATTGTAAAACAATAAAAGCATCAGTCGTTATACGCGTTGTCAACGACGGGACGCCTAACATCTGAAACTCATGGTGAGAGAGATGCTGCATTTTCGTATAAACATCATTGCGAATAACCATCGTAATGTCATTGACTATTTTGCTGAGATAATAACTTCCAATGACCTGGCCCGTTAAACTCAATAAAGCCAGGCCAATCATTAGTATAATAGGCCATAGCAAAGCATTTAAATTTCTGGGGGCGAGAACATGGTCAATAATATAAGCAACTAAGGTAGGCTGACCAATCATCACCACACTAAAAGAAAGCATACTAATGAAGAAAATAAGTAATTCCTTTTTATATAACTTTAAATACTGCCAAATAAAAGACATTCTTTCACCTCTTCTACAAGACATCACTCGGTGGTAATAAGCTTAAGCTAATTCGCTCACGTTCGACATCAACGGATAGACACCAAATATCAACAATATCGCCAACTTGGACCACTTCATTGGGATGATTGACAAATGTAGGACTCATTTTGGAAATATGAATTAACCCATCCAGTCCGGCACCCAGGTCTACAAAAGCCCCAAAATCAACCACGTTCCGCACGACCCCTTGGTATTGACCGCCAACTTGCATGTCCTCAAGTTTCAATGTTCTTTTCCGTAAAAGTGGACCATCATATAAGGATCGCGGATCTCGCCGGGCACTTAGCAAGGCTGCTTGAATATTTTTAATTTTTTCTTGGGAACAAGAAGACTTATTCGCTAATTCGCCAACCGGCCATTCCCCAATCTCTGCTCGGGTGTGGCTAGTATTTAATTCCTCTAAATTGAGAGCGGTTATTTCAAATAGTTTTTGGGCCAAATGATAATCTTCTGGGTGCACTGGAGTCGCATCAAGGGGATTCACACCGTTTAAAATTCTTAGAAAGCCAGCTGCTTGCTCATACGTTTTAGGGCCGACTTGGGGCACTTCTAGGAGTGTTTCTCTTTTGATAAAAGCCCCATGCTTTTTCTTAAATTTCAGTATTTCTTCAACTTGCCGCTTCGATAAGCCTGAAATGTGTTGAAACAAGGAAGCACTAGCTGTATTTAAATCCACTCCGACTTGATTCACAACCGTCTTGACAATAAAATCCAACTCATCCTTCAACTTTTTAGGATCAACGTCATGCTGATACTGCCCCACCCCTATAGCTTGGGGATCAATTTTAACTAATTCTGCTAAGGGATCCTGAAGCCGCCTGGCAATACTAATGGCTGAGCGTTTTTCCACAGGTAGGTTGGGAAATTCTTTCCGGGCCAATGCACTAGCAGAATAGACAGAAGCGCCGCTCTCATCCACAATGGCATAGGGAATGTTGAGCTGATACTTTGCCAAGCACTCACTAATTAATTTCTCAGTTTCTTGGCTGGCCGTTCCGTTTCCAATTGCCACACAAGCGATCTGATTTTCCCTAATCAAACGGGCACAGACATCTTGGGCCTGACACCAATAATTTTGGGGGGCATGGGGATAAATCACTTCTTCGGTTAAAAAGTGTCCAGTTTCATCAATTGCGGCTAATTTACATCCTGTCCGATAAGCGGGATCAATTCCTAGAATTCGTTTTTCTTTTAGAGGAGGCTGCATCAGTAAATGGTATAAATTTTGACCAAAAGTTTTAATCGCTTCGGCTTCGGCTTGATCCTTTAACCGACTGATAATTTGGCGGCGAGTCTGTGGAAAAATAAGTCGGCTGTAGGCATCTTGATAAACTTCTTTTAAAAGATAATCGACCGATGAATTATCCTTGTGTATGGGAAAACCTAAGGATGTAAAGGATATTTCCTTAGGAAGATGCAGAGTCATCCGTACTATTTTTTGCTTTTCTGCACGTTCTATCGCAAGAAATTGATAGCCTTTTAAAGCTGCGATAGGAGACGAAAAATCAAGGTAATTGTCATAGACTCCCTTGGTATCCGCGGCTGCTTTTTCTCCCTTCCCTGTTCGTAACTCCCCACGTTCATAGAGAACTTTTCGAACTGTCCTTTTTATTTTAGCGCTCTCACTTAATTTTTCACACAAAATATCCATGGCCCCTTGAAGAGCAGCTTGGGGAGTTTTAATTTTTTGATTAAGATATGCTTTGGCTTTTTCTTCAGGTTTTTCCTGATAAGGACGATCCCATAACCACTGGGCGAGAGGTTCTAAGCCCGCTTCTTTTGCCGTTGTGGCTCGTGTTTTTCGTTTAGGACGATACGGTGCATATAAATCTTCAAGTTCCTGGCGATCATCTGCTTTTTTAATTTTTGTGAATAAGGCTTGCCCGCCGATATTTTGCTCTTTTAATGAAGATAAGATACTCAATTTTCTTTCTTCAAGTTCCTTGGTTTTAGAAACAACCAACTCAATATTTCTCAGGTCGACTTCATCCAAATTTTGAGTGACTTCTTTTCGGTAACGAGCAATAAAAGGAATCGTATTTCCTTCCGACAGCAAATCTAAAGCAGCTTGGACTTGCGAAATTTGATATTGAGGTAGCTGTTTGGCTACTGCGGTAGATAATTGTTTGTTTTGCATACGACCCTCCTTTAATGATATAAACTGACTACCTATATTGTATCATGATCTCAGTAGCTTTTAACATTGCTTTTCTCCTAGGGGTCTTCTATACTTGACGTAATTAAATGAAATTATATTATGAGTCAGGAGTGAAATTTGTGAGCAGAGAAACCGCTAAGAAGTCTTATTATTCAATGGATATCAACAACGTTTTTGAACTAATTGATAGTAAACCGACTGGCCTCCAGGAAGATGCCATCCAAAACCGTTTAGAACAATATGGTTTGAACGAAATCAATAAAAAAGAAAGGCAAAGTCTCTGGCAAAAATTTATAAACCAATTTAAAGATGCCATGATTATTATTCTTTTACTAGCAGCCATTCTATCGATTGTGCTCGAAGGAGCCAGTGGGTTCTGGGACGCCGTCGTTATCTTGGCTGTTGTTTTAATTAACGCTATCCTTGGGGTGGTTCAAGAAAATAAGGCTGAAGAAGCAATTGAATCCTTGAAGAAATTATCCGCTCCACATGCTATGGTCATCAGAAATGGACAAGATCAGGAAGTGGAAGCGGCGCAACTTGTCCCTGGTGACATTGTCCGTTTAAACGCTGGTGACGTGGTGCCAGCAGATATCCGTTTATTTGAAACCAGTGATTTACAAATCGAAGAAGCTGCCCTCACTGGCGAGTCTCTTCCCGCTAATAAAACAACCGATGTGATCCAAGCAGATGCTGTACTAGGAGACCAAAGCAATATGGCTTTTTCTTCCACTCATGTGACCTATGGACGGGCCTTAGGTGTTGTGACAGCTACAGGAATGGCGACGGAAATTGGTAAAATTGCTTCTATGTTGGATAAAACAGAGCAAAAAAAGACACCTCTTCAGGAAAACCAAGACCAGCTAACTCATTTTTTAACCATTGCTATTATTGCCATTGCAGTTATTATTTTTATTATTGGTGGCTTTTTCCAAAGCAAGCCATGGATCAGTATGTTATTAACAGCTATTTCAGTGGCGGTCGCCGCTCTACCGGAAGGCCTCCCTGCGATAGCTACTATTATTTTAGCCCTAGGAACACAAAAAATGGCTAAAAGAAGTGCTCTTATTCGTAAGCTCCCAGCTGTGGAAACTTTAGGTGGCACAGAAATTATATGCTCAGATAAAACTGGGACTCTGACCCAAAATCAAATGACGGTGGAACAACTCTATTACTATGGCCAGCTCCACTCAGCAGATGAAAAAACTCCTGAAATTTTACTTAAAATTATGAGTTTTGCTAATGATGCGAAACAAACTGAGAAAGATGGTTTTCTCGGTGACCCTACTGAAATTGCCCTCTTGCAATTTGCTGGGAAACAAAAGTTTCCAGTTAATGATTATTTAATGAAACAGCCACAAATAAAAGATATCCCTTTTGCTTCTGAACGAAAAATGGCTAGTAGTATTCATAAAAATACTGATGCTAACATTACTGCGTCTCATGTGATTTATACAAAAGGTGCCCCTGATGTCCTATTGAAGCATTGTTCAAAGCTAGCGACTCCCGAGGGTGTTAAGCCGATGACAGCAAAAGATCGGCAGGATATTTTAGTTGCTAATGACAAAATGGCTAGTCAGGCTTTGCGAGTACTAGCTTTAGCTTATCGCTATATCGAAAACGGTGAATACGAAACCGAAGAAGAAACGCTAGAGAATCATTTGGTTTTTGCTGGTTTAGTCGGCGAGATTGATCCCGAGCGTCCAGAAGCTAAAGATGCTATCGCTAAAGCCCAAGCAGCCGGTATTGATATTATTATGATCACAGGGGACCATCAAACAACAGCAGCCGCTATTGCCAAAAGATTAGGTATTCTGACAGCCGATCATAACGAGAAACATGTCACAACGGGGGAATATTTAGATCAAATTGACGATGAGACCCTTGAAAATGAAGTGGATCAATATGTCGTTTATGCCCGCGTTGCCCCTATTCACAAAGTTCGTATTGTCAAAGCTTGGCAAGCGAAAAAGCACAATAAAGTGGTGGCGATGACAGGGGATGGCGTGAACGACGCTCCTTCCCTGAAACAAGCGGATATTGGCATTGGTATGGGTATTACCGGCACCGAGGTTTCCAAAGAAGCTGCCGACATGGTTTTAGCTGACGATAATTTTTCAACTATTGTTAAAGCTGTTGAAGAAGGCCGGAAAGTCTTTTCTAATATCCAAAAATCTGTGCAATACTTGCTTGCAGCAAATCTTGGTGAGGTTCTTACCCTATTTATTGCCACCTTGTTAGGTTGGACCATTTTAGAACCGGTTCATATTTTATGGATCAATCTAGTTACTGATACTTTTCCAGCCATTGCCCTGGGGGTAGAAGAAGCTGATGATGGTCTTATGGCGCAAAAGCCGAGGGGTCGGCAAACCAATTTATTATCGGGTGGGGTTCTACCAAGCATCATCTATCAGGGAATTTTTGAAGGAGGCATCAGCCTGTTTGTTTATTGGTATGCCCTTCATCAAATGCAAGTGAGCCAAGCTGATGCGGAAGCCATGGCCTTTTTAACTCTATCCTTTATTCAATTGGTTCATTCCTACAATTGCCGATCCATCCATCAATCCTTAGCTCATATCGGCTTATGGACAAACAAATATCTCAATATTGGGAACCTGCTCTCTACAATTTTACTACTGATTACTGTGTTCCTCCCTGGCTTGAATGAAATTTTTGGTACGCATCACTTAGTTGGTGACCCGATGGCTTTAAAAATGTGGACCGTTATTATTTTGGCTTCACTCTCTATTATCCCCTATGTGGAACTAGTAAAATGGTGGATGAGAAAAAGTAAATTAAGTGAGTAACTTAAATATCAACCGGGATGACTAGAAGGAAAGCCCGGCCTACATTGACAGAAGTAAACCGCTCTGCTATATTCATTTTGGATAGCAAAGTTAATTGTCATGTATTTTTTTAGAAAGTTGGGACAAGGTTTATGAAACCATGCTTTAAATTTCGTGCGCAGACGATCTCTTTTAATGAGCCCACCCAAATTGCCGGGATTGTTAATGTTACTCCTGACTCTTTTTCTGATGGAGGACATTGGTTTGGAAAAGAAGCAGCCGTTAAACATGCGCTGGAATTAATTGACCAGGGAGCTGATATGCTCGATATTGGTGGCGAATCAACTCGGCCAGGTTCAACTTATGTTCAAATTCAAGAGGAAATTGATCGAGTTATCCCTGTCATCAAGAGTCTCAAAGAAAAAACAGATATCCCACTCTCGATTGATACCTGGAAAGCCCCAGTAGCTGAAGCAGCAATTGATGCTGGAATCGATATGATTAATGACATCACGGGGTTTCTTGGGGACAGCGAGATGGCTCAGGTTGTCAGCCAAAGCGATGTGGGAGCCATTCTCATGTTTAACCCTGTCATTGCGCGTCCTAACCACCCTGGATCAAAAATTTTTCCCCATTTCGGCGAGGGAAGTGCTTTTACCGAGCAGGAATTATCTGAGAATCTTGAGCTGCCTATTACTGAACTAATGGTTAGATACTTTAAAAAAGGCATTCAACGTGCCCAAGCAGTCGGTCTTCCAGCAGAAAGACTTATTCTTGATCCAGGTATCGGCTTTGGCTTAACAATGAAAGAGAATCTTCAGCTTATTCAGCATATTGATGTGATTCATGACTTGGGTTACTCTGCTTACCTCGGTGTTTCTCGTAAAAGATTCATCCAACATATCATTGGAGATCTTGGCTATGAAAATGATCCAGAAACACAAGAGGGGTTTTCAAATCGAGACCTAGCCTCTTCTTATTTATCAGCTATCGCACAAATGCAGGATGTGCAGGTTGTTCGCACACATAGTATTAAGGAACACCGGCTAGCTTTAGCGGTCGCCAGTCATGTTCACTATTCTGATAAGGAAGATGACATTAATTTTGCAGCCTATAAATAAAAACTACCCTAGCGAAGTATGAGGATCGCTAGGGTACTTTTATTTTTTCGGTTAGATTTTATTCGGCGGACCCACAGCAATGATCTGCCCATCTTTCATCTTCATAACAATATCAGCAATCTGTTGAGCAAAATCAAGCTCATGGGTTACCAGCAACATCGATCGATTCATCATAGGAATTTGAAGTATGAGATCTAACACTTCTTGGACATTAGTCGGATCTAAGGCTGAAGTGGGCTCATCTAAGAGTAGTAGCTTCGGCTCTGCGGCTATCGCTCTAGCCAAGCCGACACGTTGCTGCTGGCCACCGGACAATTGGTGGGGATAAGCCTCACCGTAGTGGGCAAGGCCTACCCGCTCAAGGTGCTCGAGAGCTTTATTTTTTGCTGTTTTAAAGTCAAGGTGCTTCACAAGGAGTAAATGCTCCATCACATTCTCTAGGGCTGTTTTTTTAGAAAATAAAGCATAAGATTGAAATACCATGGCTGTTTGCCGGCGTAGCCAGAGAATATCGCCTTGTGTAAATTGAGACACCGTTTTCTGGAAATTTCCAAATTGCAGCCGACCAGAATCAGCGGGAGATAAAAAATTAATACTCCTCAATAACGTCGATTTCCCAGAACCACTGGGTCCAACGATAACCCCCACTTGCCCCACCTCTAACTTTAGATTGAGGCCATTTAAAACGGTTTGCTGCTCGTAAACCTTCGTCCAATCTTCTAATTGTAACATCCTACAAATGCCGCCCTTCAATATCAAATTTATGTTCCAAGCTTTTCAAAGCCGCTTCAATAACTAAACACAATAACCAGTACAGCAAGGCGACGGCCATATATGCTTCAAAATAACGGAGGTTCGCACCTGCTAAAATTCGTGCTTCTCCCATAATATCAACAATAGTTACGGAAAAGGCCAGCGAGGTGCCCTTAAGTAGCATTAATAAACTATTCCCGATGTTTGGGATGGCTTGAACGATTGCGTTGGGTAAAATAATGCGCCGCAAGATTTGAAATTCCGTCAAGCCGAGCGAACGAGCTGCCTCAATTTCTTGGTAATTAACCCCATGAATCGCAGAGCGAAAGATTTCTGAAGCATAGGCTGCCTCATTCAATGCAAAAGCCAGTAAAACGACATAAACAGCAGAAACCTGCTTGTAAGCTAAATTTAGCTGCCACCATTGGTTCATAGCTTGCATTAAAATAGGAATACCATAGTAAGCTAAAAACAGTTGCACTAATTTGGGTGTCCCCCGCATGAAAGAAATATACAAGCGAGCTAAGGGCCTGAGTACCGGTATTTGATAGACTTGAATTAAGGCTAGCAATAAACCTAAGAGTAAACCTATTACGGCAGCAACAATAGCAATAAACAAAGTCATGGGGAGTCTTTTTAGTAATTGGAGAAAAATTTTAGGAATTAAAGAAAAATTGATCCACTGGGCTTGCGTTGCTTCCTTTTTTTCTACAGACTGGTCATCTGTTGCTGAGGCTTTCTGCTTTGAGGTATGACTTCTTTTACTCAAATATTGCTCGCGAATGGCTTGTAAAGAGCCATCCTTTTCCATGTCAGCCAATACTTGGTCAATATCATCTCTTAAAGCTTTTTGCTCGGGACGAAACAGCAGGTAAGATCCTGGCGGCCGGATAGCTTCTTCATTTTCAATCGGACTAGCTTTTAAGCTGAGTCCGTAAGTATTTTCGACATCAGTTAAATAGGTCGTATTGTAAATTGTCGCCGCAAATTGCCCGGTAGCTACCCCTCGAATCAAGGTGGTAGGATCCGACTCCACATATTTTATGTCAATTTGCTCGTTAGGATTTTCTTTGTTCCAGTTTTCTAAATATAGAGCTTGAGGGGAAGCGGGGACGACGGCAATATCTTGGCCAGCTAAATCATTGATGGTTAAATCAGCTGCCTTAGGATCAGCGGTAATTAACACGTTATGAGTAATGAGATAGGGCCGTTTCGAAAATAGATATTTTTCCTTTCGCTCTGGGCTCTCACCCAGGTTATTAACTAAAATATCGTAGTCACCAGCATCCAAACCAGCAAACAAGGAACTGAATTCCGTCAGACCATACTGAAAAGAAAGATGAGGTAGCCTGCGGTCTACCTCATTTAGCATGTCAATCTCCAAACCCGTAAGTTTACCATTTTCAACATAATTTAATGGCTTGGTTTGACCGGACGTGCCAATGTTAATGACCTGCGTTTTGGCCATTACTGAATCGGTCCCAAATAATATCGTTAAAAATGAAAATAACAAGCTTAAACAATAAAGTAACTTTTTCAATCTTTACCTCATTCTAATTTAAATGAAGAGATTAAGAATATCTTTCGCTGTCATACCAAACATTATTTTCTTATCCTCTTCTTTTTCCTTACGCTCAAGATATTCTTGACGGGCAGTATTTGTCGTTATCCTGAGTCCTTTGTGAGCAAGATGCGCTTGGGCTTGTATTCTTTTGACTTGAGATCCATTCTTTTGACCTTCTGGCTCACGAATAAGATACACAAAGGGAAAAGTTTCAGTGGCTAGCACCTCTGAACGATAGCTGCCGTGGTTATCATAAGCTTTTAGCCAGAGTCGACCCTGCTCATCATAGCGGTAGGCATAAACGACTAGCCAATGGTTTTTATAAGATGAACGCAAAATATCCATCGTGCCGACAATAAAAGGACCATAGCCTGCCGCAAATAATTGGGGAAGATGTTTTTCAACAAGCCAGCCGACCTTGGCAACATAAGGTGTATGTTCTAAAATACCATCCACTCCTGCATGAATATTCCAAGCAAAAGTACCGGGATGTAAATGATGATCATCGACAGCTTGCTTTAAGCCCGCCAGTAGTTGCCTTTTATCGAGGGAAATGCCTTTATCGTATAAAACACGATCATGCACTAAAACAGCTGCACAATAAGTGCCGCAAATACCTGGCGAGCTTGTATTAATCCAATCCTTATACTTTTCGAATCGTTCTTCCTCAAAACCTACCCAGTGCGTCATGGCTTGACTTCCTTTCACTAATCTATCATTCTTTGCTTGATTCTAACATAGTAGCCTTTGGTGTTAAGTTAGAAGCTTTTAGCTTTCAGCCTTAAGACTATTATAAGCATAAAGAGACATGCGTTCCATAAGGAAACATGCTATGATATTCTATATCATAGAAATGGGTGAAGATATGACTTATCAATTATCAGATGGCCTTCCCTGGTCACTGGAAGCTCTTTTAATCACCATCCTTTTACTAGGTAATTTTTTCCCCTTCTACATCGCCTTAGCAGTCTTTGCGGTTGTATTTATTATTTTAGGGATGACCAATTGCTTTAAGCCAAGTTTTATTAATTTACAGGCCGAGCAAGTGATGACCTGGATCTTTATTTTCTACACCATGAGCATTAGTACTATTTTCCAAAATTGGATTGGCCTTTTAATTAGTTTTGGTTTCTTATTTGCCTTTCTAATCTTTGCTTATTACGAGCGAGCCATACGTCCTTATTTTTTTGAAGATTTGATGAATATCTGCCTTTTGGCCAGTATGATCCTTTTCATCTTCGCTCTTCTAGAGAATTTTAAATTTATCCCCGAATGGGATTATACCTTCATATCGAAAGCCATGAGTAAAACTCATCCAAATCGAGTTGAGGCTACTTTTTTTAATCCTAACTACTATGCCATGATGCTGGAATTTTTCTTCCTCATTGGCATCTATAAGCTTAATCATAGTAAAAAAATTCGAAAAAAGATAACCTATGGCCTGATCTCAGCGTGCAATTTGCTTGCTATTATTTATACCGGAAATCGAACCAGCTATGGCGTTTTAATATTCTCCATCTTGGTTTATTTCTATGTCTTAGGTTATAAAAAACAAGCTGTACTTTCTTTTATCACGATGCTCGTGGGACTCTTATTATTAATCCCCACGGACATATTGCCCAGAATGGATGATTTAAATTTTGCGATTGGTGACCGCTGGTATATCTGGCAGGGAACGCTCAGTATGCTAAAAGATAATTTATGGTTTGGCCAAGGCCCCATGACCTATCTCCATATTCGTCTCCAGTATCCAGAAGCAAAAGGAACGGTTTACCACGCTCACAATCTCTTTTTAAATATGTGGCTCGATTTTGGTCTCGTGGGTTTAAGTATTATGGCTTATCCTCTGCTTGGCTATATTAAGCTTTTAAATCGTATGAGATATTTCCCCCGCTTGCGCCCTCGACTAGCCTTAGTCATGAGTTTTTGGGCAACTGTCCTTATTCATGGGCTAACCGATGTCACAATCATGTGGATTCAAACCTTATTCTTATTTGCTGTGGTTATTTTACCGATTCGAAATATGGTTTCAGAGTATGAACAAGAGAAAAGTTCTAAAGTTCATCATCCTTTCTATAGCCAATAGCAAAAATCCTATCGCCAGATGGCGATAGGGTTTTTTCGTAAAGCTTACATTTTTTCTGGCGCTTGGATCCCAAGAATCTTTAGACCTGAAGTCAAAACGAGGGAGACCGCTTTTACAAGAGCGAGACGATGATGTAGCCCTTGATCATCCGATAAAATGCGTGTATGGGCATAATAACGATTAAAATTTTGGGCCAAAGCCAGCAAGTATTTAGAAATGACACTGGGTTCAAATTCACGGTAAGCTCTTAAAATGGTATCAGGGTAATTATGCAAAGTTTTGACAATAGCAAAAGCCTCATCGCTCATTTTAGACATTGCCGCAACTTCAGCTTGTTGACCATTCTGTTCTGCTTTACTGAGAATGGAATGGCAGCGGACATTAGCATATTGCACGTAAGGTCCTGTTTCACCTTCAAAATGGGTAATTTCTTGAAGGTTAAAGTCATAGGAGTTGCGGCGATCATTCCTCAAATCAAAGAAAATGACTGCTCCTGTTCCTACGGCACGAGCCACTTCTTCCTTATTTTCTAATTCGGGATTTTTCTCTTCAATTTGCTTTTTGGAAAGGGAAATCGCTTCATTTAACACTTCTTCAAGTAAGACAACTTTCCCTTTTCGGGTTGATAATTTTTCCCCATCCTTCGTCACTAAGCCAAAAGCAATATGATGAATATCCTCAGACCACTCATGCCCCATTTCCTTCAAGACTGCCTTTAATTGCTTAAAGTGGTTAGCTTGTTCAGAACCCACGACATAGAGTGATTCGTAGAAATTATAAGTTTTTTTCCGATATTCGGCAGCAGCCAAGTCACGGGTCATATACAAAGTGGCGCCATCGGATTTTTTAATTAAAGCAGGATTTAAATCATATTGAGACAAGTCAACAATCTCCGCGCCTTGATCTCTTTTCAGTAAATTTTTATCCTTAAGCTCTTGAACAATGGCCTCCATTTTATCATTGTAGAAGGATTCCCCCGCGTAAGAATCAAATTCAATCCCTAACTTCTTATAGGTTTTATTAAATTCTTCGAGGGATTCTTCACGGAACCATTTCCAAAGTCGCGTCTCTTCTGGGGCTCCGTCTTCTAAAGCTTTAAAGGCTTCTCGCCCTGTATCCTCTAATTTAGGGTCGTGTTCAGCTTCCTGATGAAACTTCACATAGAGTCGTAATAGTTCCTGAATGGGTTCTGCTTTAATTTTATCTTCAGTTCCCCATAGTCGGTAAGCCACAATAAGCTTCCCAAACTGGGTTCCCCAGTCACCCAGGTGATTGATCCGTACCGGTTCAAAGCCGACAGCTTCTAAAATATTTCCAATAGCATTACCAATAACCGTAGAGCGAAGGTGTCCCATTGACATGGGCTTAGCAATATTAGGGCTGGACATGTCGATAGGCACTTGTCGACCTTGGCCAAGGTCTTGTCTACCATAGTTTGTTTTAGCCGTTAGAATATACTTAAGAACTTCACTACTCATTTTACCGCGGTTGAAGAAAAAATTGATATAGGGCCCAACAACTTCAACCTCGTCGATCATGGGATCTTTTAGTTTAGCAGCCAGGTCTTGGGCAATTTTGGCAGGGGCTTGCCGAAGTTTAGCTGCTAAAATAAAGCAAGGAAAAGCTAAATCGCCGTGATCGTCATGTTTAGGTTCTTCTAATGTATTTTTAATTGTAGAGAGCGCTATATCACTATCAATAGCGGGTTGCAATAGTTCGGCAACGTATTGCTTGATATCCATCGAATATGCCTTCTTTCCTTAGTCATTTTACTTAATCATCATTATCTTAGCATAGAGAGAGAGCAATTAAAATACAGCACTTATGAAAGCCAAACAAAAATACAAGTTATCTTAATAATTTGCCCTATCCTCATTGGTTGAAATCCTTTACAAATATGCTATAATGAAAGAAAATATCTATTCATGATTATAAAGTATTATCATTATATTGTTCTTTTAAGGAGAAAACAATGTCTAAATCCTTTGCCCGACTTTTCAGTCGTATTTTTGTGTACCCTTGGCCTATTCAATCCCATCCACTTATTCAATGCTTTTCAGATCACGCCACGGCGGAATTAATCTATAATACGCTCATTTCGGTAAAAGCTAATCCTTTATTATGTGAGCAGAAATACGCTTTTGAGGAAGCTCTTCCTATTACCAAAGGCGTTTACCTTAATTTAGGACATCATACACCGGGTAGCGAACATCTTCATGAAGAAGTCGTTGCTCTAGCTAATCGATCCCATACTCCGATTGTGGTTGATTTAGTTGGCGTTGCAACCCTAGCTTCACGGCAAAACTTCGCGTCACAATTATCTTTTAATACCCCTTCTATTATTAAAGGCAATTACAGTGAAATGCTTAAATATTGCGAGTTAGCCGAACACTTACGCGGCTTTCATTCGCCACGTGCCGATCAAACCCGAGAAAAACAGGATCTCCTCGTGAAAGCTTTAACCAAAAAGGCCAAAGCTTCCCCCCATACCACTTTTGTAGTCACAGGGGAAATTGATATTGTTGTCGATGCCCACTATGCGATCGCCTTAGAAAACGGCAGTGACTGGCTTAAGAATTTTGCCGGCGGTGGCTCAGCAGTCGGTGCTATCATCAGCGCTTTAATGGCAGAAGGTTTAAAGCCCTTGCAAGCAGCCTTGTTGGCGATTAGTTTTTTCAATCGATGTGGCGAGATTGCTCGTGCGAATTTAAAGGAAGATGAAGGTTATTTAATCTTTCGACTCCACACGCTTGACCAACTCTCCATTATTAGGGATCATCCTGACTGGCCTACTGCCATTAAGGGGCATATTATTAGCCAGCAATAAGATAATAAAATAGCAGAGAAGCCGATGTGATATGCTCCTCTGCTATTTTTTCTGCAATGGTCAATTAACCAACTGAGCCTTCCATTTCATAGCTAATCAAACGATTCAATTCGACAGCATATTCCAAAGGTAACTCCTTACTAAACGGCTCCACAAAGCCCATAATAATCATTTCGGTGGCCTCTTCTTCACTTAAGCCACGACTCATCAAATAATAGAGTTGCTCTTCAGAGATTTTTGAAACCTTGGCTTCATGTTCGAGCGAGACATCAGAATTATGGATTTCATTGGTCGGAATGGTATCTGATTTAGAATCTTTATCGATTAAAATTGTATCACATTCAATATGCGACTGACTGTTTTTCGCCTGTTTATTAAAACGGACATCACCCAGGTAGTCCGTAATCCCTTCCCCTTTAGCAATGGATTTCGAAACGATTGAACTGGAGGTATGAGGGGCATGGTGATACATTTTTGCACCCGTATGTTGGTGCTGTCCGGTATTGGCAAAAGCAATTGACAGCATCGTTCCGCGTGCGCCTTCACCGTCCAGGTAACAGGAAGGATATTTCATCGAGAGTTGCGCTCCTAGGTTACCATCTACCCATTCCATGGTCGCATTTTTACCCACTTTAGCTCGTTTAGTCACCAAATTATAAACATTGGAAGACCAATTCTGAATGGTTGAGTAGCGGCAATACGCGTTTTCTTCGACGAAAATTTCTACAATAGCCGCATGAAGACTAGCTTCTGAGTAAGTGGGCGCTGTGCAGCCTTCGATATATTCCACACTTGCGCCTTCATCCACAACAATTAATGTCCGTTCAAATTGCCCCATGGCTCGGTCATTCATTCGGAAGTATGTTTGCAGGGGGATTTCTACTTTAACGCCTTTAGGAACATAGATAAAAGTGCCCCCTGACCATACACAAGAATTTAAGGCCGCTTGGAAGTTATCGGATGGCGGCACCAGTTTGCCAAAATACTTTTTAAATATTTCAGGATGCTCTTTTAAGCCGGTATCCGTGTCTAAGAAGATAACTCCTTGATCTTCATAAATTTCCTTTGTGTTATGGTAAACAGCTTCGGACTCATATTGAGCCACGACACCTGCTAATTGCTTTCGCTCGGCTTCTGGAATCCCGATGCGTTCAAAGGTCTCTTTAATTTGTTCTGGTACATCATCCCATGAACGGGCGGCTTTATTGCTCTTCCTCTTATAGAGACTAAAATCGCGTAAATCTAAGTCGGATAAATCGGGCGCCCAAGTAGGAATATGACTTTTTTCATATTGCTTTAGACTACGTAGCCGAAAATCACGCATCCATTCCGGCTCATTTTTTTCCTTTGAGATATCGCGAATCACTTGTTCATTGACTCCTGTGTGGGAACCAATTTCCTTAATTGAGGCTACATCGTCATGAAAGCCATATTGATAATCATTAATCAATGGAGTTTTAGACATATTAGCTCTCTCCTTCTTTCGTTAGTGCTTGCGCCAAAGCCTGCCAGGCCAGGGTGGCACATTTCACGCGAGCAGGGAATTGACGCACCCCGACAAGTAAACTAGCTTCACCCAATTTTTCTTCTAAATCACTTTGCTCAGGCTCCTCTTCAGCGATTAACATCTTTTGAAAAACATCATGGAGGTCCATCGCTTCCGAAAAATTAAAACCTTTAACTTTTTCACACATCATACTGGCGCTTGCCATAGAAATTGCGCAACCTTCGCCAGTAAAGCCAATTTCTTTAATTTTTTGATCCTCTGTTTTTAATTCAATATGTAAAACATCACCACAGCTGGGGTTATAAATATCCACTTTACTCGTTGGATCAGTAAGCTTATGGCGATGGCGCGGTTTTTGGTAATGATCCAAAATGACCGCTTTATACAGGGAATTTAAATGACTTAAACTCATAAGGTAAAGAACTCCTTAACTTCTCGGATCGCTGTGATAAAAGCTTCTAAATCTTTTTCGGTATTATAGGCAGCAAAACTAATGCGGGCGGTGGCCGGTACATCCAACGCTTGCATCAACACTTGTGCGCAGTGATGCCCTGCCCTAATAGCCACGCCACACTGATCCAAGCCAGTTGCCAAATCATGAGGATGAACCCCTTCAAGGTTAAAACTGATCACACCATGTCGATAGGACCCATTGAAGTTTTCGGGGCCATAAATTTGTAGGTCAGAAATATCCTGCATTTGCTGCAAAGCCATTTGAGTTAGATGTTCCTCATGCTTAAGCAGATTTTCCATGCCCCCAATAGATTTTAACCAGCGAATGGCGGCCGCTAAGCCGACAGCCCCAGCAATATTTTGGGTGCCTCCCTCAAAACGGAAAGGTGGCTCGGCCCATTGACTCTCATAAGGGCTAACTTTGGTAATCATTTCACCGCCCCATTCAATCGGCTGTAGGCGATCCAGCCATTGTTTCTTCCCATACATTACACCGGTACCCGTGGGACCATACATTTTATGGCCGCTAAAGCAGTAAAAATCAATATCGAGATCTTGAACATCCACCGGCAAGTGGGGGACAGCTTGCGCACCATCAACTACAATCATGCCGTCATTTTGATGCATGACTTGCGCCAAGTCTTTAATCGGTTGTTCAATTCCTAGCACATTCGAAACATGATGAAGGGCTAGGAGTTTGGTTCGTTCTGTTAAACATTCAGAAAGATCAGCTTTTTTATAAGCTTCGTTTTCTTTAAAAGGAAGGTACCGCAATTTTAAACGATGCTTTTTGGCCATTTGTTGCCAAGGAATAAGGTTAGCGTGATGTTCAGCAGGTGAAATTAAAATTTCATCACCAGGCTCTAAGACCTGCTCAGCTAAGAGATAAGCTAGCCAGTTCAAGCCTTGTGTTGTTCCTCTGGTAAAGATAATTTCTTCCCGATTTTGGGCAGCAATAAAGTCTTTGACAACATCACGGGCTTCTTCATAAGCCGCTGTCGCTCGTCCAGCTAAAGTATGGACGCCTCGATGAGGATTAGCATTATTTTGTTCATAATAGGTACGCAGTGCGTCTATCACTGGCCGTGGCTTTTGAGTTGTAGCAGCATTGTCCAAATAAACAAGCGGATGTTCATTGACTTTTTGCCCTAAAATTGGAAAATCATCCTTACAGTTCATCGTGATCACGTAACTTCTCATCAATCAAATCGAGGAATTCTTGCCGCAGATCTTTGTCATGGATTTGAGCTAAAACTTGGCCAAGAAAAGCTTTAATGACTAAGCGTCTGGCCTCATTCGTTGAAAGCCCCCGACTCATTAAGTAATACAGCTCTTCTTCGGCAACTCGGCCTACCGAAGCAGCATGACCTGCTTTCACATCATTTTCATCGATCAGTAAAATCGGATTAGCATCACCGCGGGCCGCATCAGAAAACATCAGTAGACGTTCTTCTTGCTCGGATTCTGAGCCATTAGCCCCTCTAAAAATATGACCAATCCCATTAAAACTTAGGCGAGAATGATCTAAAACTACCCCTTTTTGTAAAATATTACCATTGGTATGGCGGCCATAATTATTAACCGTGACATTGGCAATCTGTTGATGGCGATCTTCTGTTATAGATACAGCATGAACATCAGCCATTGCCCCCTCACCTCGTAAGTCGACGAGGTAATTAGTAATGACCTGGCCATGATTAAATAGCCCATTCGTGACATTTAATTTCGCATCATTGTAGAGCTGGGCCCAGCGATTAACAAAGCCTGCTTGGTTCGAATTTAAAGTATCAACCGGGTGATAAGAAAGAGTAGCGCTATTACCCATAAACAATTCGACATGCATGTTCAAACTGTTTGCCTCTGCCCCATAACTTGAGGTTTTTTCAATAATCTCACAGGTGGTTTCGTCTTCAAGGACATAGAGCAGATGCGGATTAAAGGCACTCTCTTCTTGATCATTTTTAACTAAGTTAACTGTTAGAGCTCCTTCGAGCTGCGCTCCTTTAGGAACATAGAAAAATATCCCATTCGTTAAGGCTGCGAGGTGATAGCCAGTCACTTTATCCAAATCATAATGATCGATAATATTTTTAAAGTATTTGAAAAAAAGATCTGAATGCTTTTTTATCGCTGTTTCAATATCTTCGAGAATAACGCCCTGTTTTTTCCAGGAATCAGCAATACGGTAAGAAACCATTTTTTGGCCATATAAAGTGATGGAATTATCCATATTTATAGCTGTTAATGTTTCAGGAACGGTCTTACTTTCTGGAATAATAGGGTCAAAAAGCGCCCAACGATCATAGGACACTTTAGTGATTGGCGTGAGTAATGTTTTTTGATAAGCCTCAAAAGCATCTTTCCTAATGGTCTGCAAGCTTTCAGGCTCAGCCTTTTGACTAATATATTCGGCGATCGGGGTAAAATTATCTAAAGCTTGGCGCCGCATAAATTTAACCCTCCTGTTCTTCGTACTTGGTCTCGTCTTCAACTTCTTCAAGTAAACCTTTGTAGCCTTCCTTCTCTAGGCGTTTGGCCAATTCAGCATCACCAGATTTAGCGATGCGGCCATCAACCATAATATGGACGCGATCAGGCTGGATATAGTTAAGCAAGCGTTGGTAATGGGTAATAATTAAACCACCAAAGTTTTCCCCGCGCATACTATTGACGCCCTTGGCCACTACTTGCAAGGCATCGATATCAAGACCCGAGTCAATTTCATCTAAAATAGCGATAGCGGGTTCAATCATCAGCAATTGTAAAATTTCATTACGTTTTTTCTCCCCACCTGAGAAGCCCTCATTTAAATAGCGTTCAGCCATCGCTTCGTCCATTTCCAGCAAGGCCATTTTTTTATCTAATTTCTTGATAAAATCCATAACGGAAATGGGCTCCCCTTCTGGTCGTTGAGCATTAATTGCTGCACGCATAAATTCAGCATTCGTTATCCCAGGAATTTCAGCGGGATATTGCATCGCTAAAAATAAGCCCAGACGAGCGCGTTCGTCAGTCGCCATGCCAACAATTGACTGGTCATCAAGGAGAATATCTCCTTCTGTAATTTCATAAGCGGGATTCCCCATAATGGCTTCCGCTAAAGTCGATTTACCGGTTCCGTTAGGGCCCATGATCGCGTGAACCTCATCAGGATGGATTTCTAGGTTAACTCCTTTTAAAATTTCTTGTTCTTCAATTTGCACATGTAAATTTTTTATTTTAAGCGTTGCCATAGCTGCCTCCTATTAAAATATTCTTTTCTAATTCATTTTAAGATAAATGAAATTTATTTTCAATTGTGAGCCAAACACCTTAACTTTCGCTTTTTATACAATTCCAGTATAATGAGCTTAACACGAAGATGGAAGTGATACGAATGACAAAATATCGCATTGGGATAACTAGTAGCATTGGTCTGGATGTTGATGACTGGCTGGAATTTGCTAATGACCAAACGCCGCGGCAGTTTAGCGCTTGCCTAAGAGCTAAGGCTTGCCTGCCATTTATCATTCCGACGGGAACGACAAGCGAAGAAGCGGAAGCCTATATGGCACACCTCGATGGGGTTATATTTACCGGAGGAAGTGATATTAATCCTCTTCTGTATAATGAAGAACCCAGCATGAAGCTCCATCAAACCAAATGGGAAAGAGATCAATGGGAAAAACGACTCTTTGAAGCTTGTGAAAATAATAAAAAGCCAATGTTGGCGATTTGCCGGGGAATGCAATTAATCAATGTTTTATTAGGGGGAAAGCTGTATCAGGACTTAAGTGAAATTGATCAATCGCCAATCGTTCAACATATTAAAAATGGCAGCCGTTATATATACCCGCAACACAGTGCTGAAATTGACCCACATAGCTTTTTAGGGCAAATTTTTCCAGAGCAAGATACGATTTTTATCAATTCTTACCACCATCAGGCTGTCAAGACTCTCGGTAATGACCTAAAGAAAATTGCTTGGGCCAAGGATGGTATCGTTGAAGCTTATGAACGCCAGGGTAGCTTGGAATTAGCGCCAATTTTAGGAATTCAGTGGCATCCTGAAGTCATGGCCATGGCGTCTAAAGAAATGGAAAATATATTTTCTTGGTTTAATCACGTCATTTAAAAAGACCTGGACTCCATGGAGTCCAGGCTTTTTTAGAACGTCGGTAAGTTTCGAATAATGGGCCAATGCTCAACTTTAAGTTTTTCAACCAAAACCAAGAGCAAATGATTAAGCCGATGAGTCGTTTTTTTAGTGGTATGATCCTGATAGCGAATCGAAGCGACCACCCCTAGGCACATGCAGCAAGTCACTAGAGAGGACCCCCCTTGAGAAATAAAGGGTAAAGGAATACCCGTCAAAGGAAGCAAACCGATATTCATACCGATATTTTCCATGATATGGAAGGCTAACATCGATACGGTTCCCGCTGCAAAGGTTGCGTAAAAACTCCGTCCGGTACTAAATGAACGGGCTATAATAATATAGATAAGGATAAAAAACAAGAGTATAAGAAAACTACTGCCTAAAAAACCGAAGTTTTCCCCAATAGTAGCAAAAATCATATCAGATTCACGAACCGGCACATAAACTTCAAAAGCGCCAAGACCTTTACCAATAATTTGACCAGATCCAATGGCCTTTAAACTTTGACTAAGTTGATAACTCTCTCCTGCTGTACTTCCAAAGGGTTCTAGCCAAGAATCAATTCGTGAGAACTGGTAGTTTTGGAAACCAATTTTTAATAATAAATCACGATCATACAAGACCAGAAACAAAAGTAAGGAAAAAACGGCTCCTAAAATCAGTAAACTCGGAATAATGATTCGCCAACTGATTCCCGATACAAAAATGACTCCAATTAAAATGACCATAAAGACCAGCATGGTACCAAAATCATTTTGGGCAAAGACTAAAACAAAAGGTGGTAGGCTCCATAAAACAAGCCGGAATAAAAACTTCCAATCCATATTGAGCTGCTGGCGGACAGGCAGTTGCTCGTAATGCGAGGAGTTACACAGTACCGTATAATCTCTTACTAAGCGAGCTAGCATCAAAATATAGAAGAATTTCATTAACTCTGAAGGCTGAAACGTCAAACCTGCAAAAGATAACCAGCTTTTTGCCCCCCAAGCGACATAGATATCGCGGTCATAGAAAATAAGCACGGCCACTAAAAGAAGTAAACCGAAGCAATAGCCTAAGGGAGCCAACTTGAAAAGCGTTTCATAATTAATTTGAGCAAGAATAATGGCAGAAATAATCCCCACACCATACCAAATATTTTGCATCACAAAAGGTCTTAGTGAGCCCTGTTCAAATTGTAAGTAAGTTGTTGATAAAACTGTCAGCAAGCTAAAAATCATTAACAAAATAAAGGTGGTGATGAGAGGCCAGTCAAAGCGGGATTGTATAGCATTATGGCTTCTAGCGTAATTAGACCGTTTACTCATGGTTATCACTCCAGTTAAAGGTGGCATTGGTACGGATTTTAACAGCAGGCGGATCGCTAACTAATTCAGGTCGACTAGCTAATTCATATGAAATTTTTCCGGTAGAAAAGAAACTAAAAATAGTTGAAAGAGAAGCGGAATGAGGATTAAAACGAAGCTCACGGTGCAAGACTCGGTATAACATTTCATTAACTGCTGCTCCCGCTAAAACAGCAGCACAGGATAAATACAGCCAAATCATCATGACGATAAAAATACCAATCGTACTTTGTGTCAAGGAGCTACCCACAAAATACCGCACGTACACATTGAACAAATCATTAATAATAAACAATGCTAAGCTACTAATGAGAGCCCCACCCCATTGGTATTTCAACGGTCGGCCGTGCAGGGGGACCACTTGATTAATAAATAAATTAAAAGCAAAGATTCCTAGTAATAACCAAAGCCATTGGAAGTTAATAAGCCATTCCACAAGTTCATTTATGGCCACTGGAATATTGATATTTTGCTTCAATAATACAAATAAGCTTTCTCCAAAAATATAAAAAAAGCTCAAAAAGCCTACCGCTAGGACTAAGGCCGTTGCAAATAAAAACGATAAAATTCTAATGACCAAAAAATTCGCCTGCGTCTCCTGGCCATAAACTTTTTTTAAAATACGCTGCAAGCTCGTAAAACCAGTAGAGCCTGACCAAATTAAAGCAAGGGTTGAAACTGAAATCACACTGAGATTGACAGAGTTTAAATATTGCCTTAACGTGGGCAGTAATAATCCTGATACAGGCTCAGGTAAGATTTGCGTCGCCAGTCCAAGTACCTGCTCACTCCCCATAGGTAATAAAGGAATCATATTAGCTAGTAGGATTAAAGTTGGTACCAAAGCTAAAAGCAAGTAATAGGATAATTGGGCTGCATTCCCAAAAATATCCGATTGCTTAAAAGAAGCCAATAAAATCGGTAAGTATTTAGTTTTAAATCGCTTAATCATTATATCCCTCTAAAATGCTTAAAAAGCCTAGGTCACCCTAGACTTTTGGGAACTTCATGTTCTATTTCTTAGGTGTCACTTCTTCCATTGTACCTGAAGTTGGATCTTGCTGGAAGAGTTTCTGAGTATCTTTGTGGAATTCATAAATGGCTATTAAGTTTTGATGATCTTGGCCTTCAGGAGATTGCCGATAAAGGTCAACTTGAAGGGTATTCTCATCAATTTGGGTGGGCAAGAAATAAAAATCCTCCCCATGATACTTATTATCCGTCGCTTCATGAATCTTTTCGATCGCTTCTTGGATCATTTTGTCATCAAGTTGTTTCTTCTCGCGAATAATGTACTGAGCTGAAGAAGCTGATTTAGCTTTTACAGAGGACGTTAAATCTTCTTCTGGCTTTTGCTCATCGTTGCCTTCACTATGGGCTGGGATCGTGGTTTCTTCATCCGATGAAGATTCACTAACTGCTGATATCTCTGAATTAGATTCTGAGTTAGAAATGGCAGTCGTTTGTTCGGTGTTGGTTCGTTGCTCAGCATCTGATTGCTGTATTTTTTCTTCACAAGCCACCAACAAGAAAGCCCCTAACGATAAAATAATGGGTAAGTGAAACTTATTCTTCATTAAATGTCCACCTCTTAAAAACAGTAATCCTTACTTACTGCTATTTTAACATACCCATAGACATTTTTGGGGGGGAAATCTTTAAGGCTTATTTTATTATTTACTCAAATCCCTAGAATTTTTCTTAAGCGGCAGTATAAATAATATTGTCCCCAAGCAGATTAAGCAGAAACTTTCTCCAGCAAAAAAAGAAAACGTACCAGTAGCTGGCAATTCTTTTTTTTGTTGGGAAGGGGCTTTTTGGTGCTCTTTTTCAGACCTTTTAAGCTTTTTAACTGGTTGATCTTCTTTCTTGAGCTTAATTGAATCAGTTTTTTTTACTGGCTTAGAGCTTGAAGAATGCTTCGGCTTTTTATCTGTCCCTCTTTGTGACTTATCCTTTGAGGCTTTCTTTTTTAAATCCGATTGAAAAATAAATTCATGATCATTTTTTGGCTTTTCCTGGCTAGGCCTTGTTTCTTCCTTATCTTTTTTATTATTATCTTCTGGCTGATCCTTTGGCGTCGGTAAGTCTGGCCATATTTCATTGCCCTCTTCTGCTTCCGGCACAAGAGGAGCCTTCGATTCTGAATTTTCCGGTTCATTATCCCCATCAGTAGAACCCGTGGGGACTTCCGATGTAATCTCATCAGATACTTTTAGGTCTTCCTCTTCAGCACTGAAAGTTTTTTGCTCAAAACTAATAAAAGTCAATAGAAAAAGCATTAGAAAAGTCAATATTTTGCTGGAATATTTAGGATAGGCTTTATTCTTTTTCAATACTATCGCCCCACTTTAAATCTTATACTTGCTAAAGTCTTCATTTTCATTATAGCAAGTAAAAAAAGCTTGACGCCATTTATCTTCATTTTTAAGGCAATTGAAAAACTATTGTCATCTGTATTACATCGGATTTAATATTATTTCTTAGGTTTCCTTTCAGATAGCTCATATCGTAATTAATGTCTCTTAGTCAGGAAAATTTATCAATATTGACTGCTTTTAACTTTATTTAAAAGGGGCTGGAAAAAACTCAGTCTCAGAATATAAAAAACATCAATGATTAGTTTTTCTAAGTTCGTCCGCATATTTTGTAAGTTTACTGGCGGTTTCAAAGGTAATACCTTCTAAAGAAATTTTGTTGTTCACTAATTTAGACAAGTTTTGCTGTGCCACTCCAGTTTCCTTAGCAATTCGGTATTGGGATTGATTTTCTAGCAACCATTTGATCTTTTCGCTATCTGCATACATATTTTTACCTCTATTCATTTTTTATCTACTAGTAAAATAAATATAAAGCACAATAAAATAAATATGATTTTCCATTGCTTTCTTCCTTTCTTGTGTTAAGATAAGGATGGAAGGGGAGGTATCTCCCCTGTATCCCTTAACGACTTACTTTTCCTTGCTTGGGGGTTGTGAGTCGTTTTTTTGTTCTTTACTTTTTTTTATCAATTTAGCTACTCCTGTGAGCAGTGTACCAATTCCAGCTAACAACGTTCCGATGGCTCTTATCGTTTCTGTGACCATTTTTCACTCCCCTTTCTATTCCTTTATTATTTCCTCCTCTCAACTTTCTATATCTAATATACATAGTAATATGTTTATTTGTAAGATTTTTCTTGAGTTTTTTATAAAAATCCCTCCTTTTTTTTATCACAAAGAGGATTAGGAATAGAAAAACGATAAGACAAATAAAAAAGCCCCCTCCAAGCACTAAGTTCGGAAGGGTTGACTAAGGCACGTACACTATAAAAAACGTACACTTTAAGCTATTTATTTATTTTTGTAACTTTGCCTTTTATAGGGGACATGCGCTTCGTATTCAGAATATTCTTATATATTCTTTTCATGGTTTATCACTCCTAAGAGATAGTAGGATTCAGGGATAGCATGGCCGCTTTTTTGTGCGAGTATTTTACCGTTTGAAAAATGCGTCAGTATATCAATGCCCGCGATATCCAGTATATAGCTTTCAACTATTTCTAGTGCGTATTCGAAGCTTATCGACGCCATTGCCGCATATTTTTCAGCCACCTCCTCAAAAGAAGTGAATTTGCCTTTGATTTCCAGCACACGAGCGACAAGTTGTGGGGTGGTCTTATATTTTAGCCACACCGCTTCCTCAATCGGCAAATCAGGATCAAATTTAAAGGTATATTGATCCTTTTCTTCCTTTATTTCAAAGCTTTGGTACATCAGTACTAAGTCCTTTCCTAACTTATAATACCAGCCATGCTCAGTCTCGATCCTTTCACTAACACCACTGCTGCTAGCTTGAAGCAAGCCACCCAAGCTTGGCATTTCCGTGGTCAGAATGCGATCAATGTCCTTATCAATTGTGGAGATATCCGCTTGGAAGACAAAAGCCCCCGCATCCACCGACTCCTCACCTTGCTCGATATACACATCCACTCGCACCTTGCAAGGACGTTGGATGACCGTTGTATCAAAAAGGAAAAGCCCAGGGCGCTCCATACTTTCTAGCACGTACTGCTGCTCGCCAAGCGTGACATAGGCATACACTCGCTTATCGTCTAAGCTCAGCTTATGGCCATCTTCCTCGATAAAGTCCAGGTCGAAGCGTACAGTTTTGATATCTCGGGTCTTGATGACTCCTAAATTTTCCAGTGTCAAACCTCCACCGTGGGGGCTGATTTTAAAAGTTTGCTTGATTGTTTTTTGCATGGTTCCTCCTTCAGTTTGAAAGCATAAAAAAAGAGCTCTCCATGAGTGCTCTTTTCCCCGTTAGTTTTCGGGCTATAAAATTCCTAGCTTTTCTTTCAAAGCGGCTTGGAGTACTCCTGAAAAATTAACGCCTTCTTTTTCGGCAGCATCATTGAGCCACTTGGGTACCGACAAGGTTTTTTTAACCGCCTGTTGCCTGGCTTTATCGATAATCGGCGTCATCCATAAATCAATCAGCACCAGTTTTTCACCAGGCTTTAGAGATATATCAGGATTAGCCGGCCGAGGAATCTCACGGTCATGCTTCGCATATGAAGTGAAAAGACCCGCCAGCATATCCTTAGTGTTTTGCATCGCTTCAGTGATCGTCTCGCCGTCGGTAAAAGCTTCTTCCACACCGACAACTTGAGTGTAAAAAACCCCGTCTTCTTCCGTGATAATACAAGGATACAGCCATTTTTCCATTTTTCTCCCTCCTTGTGAGGCGACAAGCGGAGGGCTAAAATGTTAGCCCCGTAATCCGCTCAATCTTGGTCAAAGTTCCAGCAGGGATATCTTTTTTCGTACACTTGACCGGGCAGGTATACCCATCTTTCACATAAATTTCGTGCGATCCGGTAGTGTGATCAAGCTCCCAGCCGTTTTTTCGAAGCTTTTTGACTACCTTCCTGTAAGGCTTTGTCTTCGTCATATCTTCCTCACCTTACATCTCAGTTATACGTATTATTTTTACGTATGTCAAGAATTTATTTTTTAGTGCACTATATCAGCTTCTAGCCAGTCCTTGAGGAATTTTCTAGCGGGGCACCCCCACTTCGTGTCGCTGGTGTCCCCTTTAGCCATGGTCTCCTGTATCGCCTTTTTGGCGTCGTTGTGAGGGTAGTGTCGACACGATCGCCTCCTTGGTTCGATTCATCTCGTACACGCCTGCTTCGATGAGCTGGCGTTTTTGCTCTGGTGTGAGCGTGATTCCCTGTTCTCGTAAAGCGGCATCTAGCTCTGTTAAGGCGTTCTTCAAGCGCTCGTCGCCTTGAACATCTTGATACACCTGCTCCACGGCATCCACGATAGTTTTAGCGACTTTGCTAGCCGTGGCATACTGCTCGGCAGTCATTCCCACTTTTAGCTCTTTCCCTTTGGCGGCTAAGTACTGCCGCACGCCCGCAAAAGCCAAGCCGATAAGGACAACTAAAATGCTGACAACGGAATTAATCATTACTTCTTTTAACATTTTTTCTCCCCTTCCAAGTGGCGTATGACGCCCTCTAACTCTTTAATTTTCTGCTTCGGTTCTTCCAAGTCAGCTTGGAGGCCATTGATGAGTTCAGGCGCATTCCCCCATGCTAAGTCGGGGAACATAGCCAGCCCTTGCCCATCCTTTTGCTTCGCTAATAAAGCCCGGAATTCAGGGGAGAGGGCCATCCTAGTGACTTCGCCGGCGGCACCTACAACTTGCGCAATCGCCGCTTCCACCGCAGCGTTAGCGTCAGTAGCGTCCGCTGGCAACTGAACCGTTTGGCTGACTTTGGCATCAAAGTGGTTATCCCCAATCACGTTGGACGCTTTCCCTGAACGTGGGTTCACCCCATGGAAAGCCATTAAGTCCAAACCTCGAGCCAGCTTTTTAGAAAAGCCATCATTGAAAGCTCGCAGGATATTGATCTGTTCTTCGCTAGAAGCATACATGAACTCGTCAGAAACACGTGCTCCATATTCGATTTTAATCGGATTAATGGTCACAGGTTCTAAACCAATGCCCCCATGCGTCTTCTTACCCGACTCCGCCACCACATCAATTTCGGAATCCATGGTGAAAGTGAATTCCTTTTGCCCGTTGAAAGGGATAGGGGTTTGCCGTGATAATTTAGCCACACTTGACTTGCCTTGAACTTTACTCATTAAATCAGAAACTAAGTGCGGTTCAAATAATTTTCCTCGTTCTAATACCATTCTTTTATTCTCCTTCTCCTTTTAAGCCATCAAGCATTTTTTGATAAGCCTCTTGTTCACGATCGACCTGTTGCGGTTCTGTAGACGCCAAGGGGAGAGATGCTTTACTTTTCACAAATTCCGCCAGCACGATGGCATCCTTTTGTAATGCTTCCTCATCTCCGCCAGCCAAACGATTGGCGAGCTCCAAAGGCAAACCATTTTGATGCGCAATCTTAAATTTCAAATTTTCTAATTTGAAATCATTCGCCTCTTTCTCCAACGTCTTAAGCTTTTCATCATAGCCTTCATATTTTTTGCTCGTTGAAGAAAGCGCTTGGTTCAAATCGTTCACTTGCTTTTCCAAAACTTGCTTATTATCAGCTAAGTCTTTCAATCGACTGTCCTTATCCGTCAGGGCTTTCCCATGTTCTGCCATAACCTTATCGATTGCTTCTTTTTCTAAACCTAACGACTCTAAAAACTTTCTATCCATCTAATTTCTCCCTTTCGATTATTTTACGTGGCCACGCCCACGAGAGGTTTGCCCCATAACGTCGGGCAGACGAATAGACCTTTTAGCGTCTTATCCAGGACAATAAAAATAGCCACCACGCATTAACGTGCTGACTTTTTATTAATAATAAACTTGTTGCTTTTGTGCTGGCTTCGCATGACTACACGCCCAATGCGCTAATATCATACTGTCCATTAGTGCAATCTCATGCTCTTCAATTTGTGCACGATAGCCAAAGCCCCCACTCGTGCCAATGTTGCGCTTTTCACAGTTGGTCACCACTTGGGCGAGGGATGGTTGGCCGGCATGGACAAGTGTTTCACCATATAGTGCTTGCTCAAACGTGGCATTGGCTAAAATGATTTCTTTCACTGTCGGCAAGATCGGTTTATGCAAGCGTAACTCTGACATTTCATTCGCTAATAGTTGCTGGCCATTGGCGCCATCGACCACGACTTGTTTCCAGTCGGCTTGCTTTAAGAAGTTCAGTATCCAAGAATTCCCATTGCGAATGGATTGGCAATCTAGCACTTCAACAAAAACCTTACCACTTGCCGTTTTTGCTGCCACGCTCATGGCCACATGGGTGCCGTCATGTCCAAATTTAATCCCTAAATATAATTTGCCTTTTAGTTTAGGCAAGCGAGAAACTTGTAAGTTCTCCCACTCGTCCTCAGAAATCACTGATTTTTGGTTGTAGCGGAGCCAAAGCCCAAGCGCTGGACGTTAAAGTCGATCTCATCGTCCCGGACTTCTGCTCGAATATTCCGCTCCGATAAGCGCAAGCCTAAACTAGGGTTGGTTTGATACCACAAGTCAACGTCTCGCATATTAGACTGTTCATCGACTGACCATTCCGCCCAACCCGTATCTTCCAGACCGCCCTCTAACACGTTATTCCTCAAACTGGTAAAGACCGTCCCACTAGAAACCGGTGTGGGGGGTGTCCCGGTGAAAATCGTTTGGGGGTTTTGGCTAGCGGCTGTCGTATACAACAAGGCCGACTCTTGGTTCGTCGTGTACTCTTGCGCTTCGTCCACTACCATCAAGTCAAAGCTTTCCCCTAAACCGCCAGTGGCGCTGCGGGTTCTGAAATCAATCTCTCCCCCATCAGTGAATTGAATATACTCACGGCCAATCGCCTTAATCTTGGTATAGTCTTTTCTCTCTTCGAGCCCCATTTCGTCCAAAAGATCCAACAAGCGGTTAAACGCTGCCGCACTCGTGGAGGTGCGGTGAGCGGTATGAAGCATTTTCTCACCCTGATAGAGCCCATACAACTCACGCATCGCCACGATTTCGTTCTTTCCGTTTTGCCGTGGCACCGCATAGCCAAATTTCATGTGCGTCCACAGACCATCGCTGTTGCGGGCTAAAATAGCTTCCAAGAGGTTTTTCTGCCATTCATAGGCTGTCCGCCCTGATTTTTCATAAAACTTAATGGCTTCGCCTGCGTCTGTTCGGTCGTAGGGTAAAATAATCGATCGGGTAGGCTGTTGGTTGCCAATTCGTTTCGTTGACAAGCCCTTGCCACCCCTTCACCAAATATAAAAAGCACGACTAACTTTATTGGGTTAGTGTGCCTTAAAACCAAGCTACCATGCCGCTTTTTTTCATCTTGCCATTTCTATCATCCAACCCTTGAAAAAAATGACTAATACAATCAAAAGAGCTGTTCGGCTCTTTCAATTCCTTAACATCTCCAGTCTCTGGATTAAAAATAATCCATCCTTTTTTACTTTCATCCCCCTCAGGATAAATTTCATAATGATAAAAGCCATCTTTAAAACTGATTAATTTAAAAGTTAACACTCTTAGTCCCTCTTTCCTTTTTTTGGCGGATCATAAAAATATCTTCTTGAAGTCATCTCATGTGCTTCTTTATAGCTCATCCCTTTTTTATACATATAGTCATGCTCTAACCTAATTTTGCAACAATATCAGCAATGTCAGCAAATCTTCTAGCTTTTTCATCATCAACTTCGACATATGAGATTTCTTGAAAATAAAGATCATCTAAGAGATTTAAAAATTCTTCATCTGTATAATTTTTTTCATAATCAATAATAAAATGATTGTTTTTTAAAAAAAGTTTGTCAGAACTATTAAGATCTATTTTCATTTTGTTCTCCCTTCATTTTTCTTACTAATTTTGAGCTTGTTTTATGCATTGTAGTTATAGCACCGTTCTTAGGGTTTATATAAACTGTCGTTTTTTCACCTATCACTTTAAAAGAAGGCCTATTTTGTGCATCATATTTTATATTTTCAATTTTTATTGGATTATTGATAGCATCCAAAATTTCATCAATATTTAAATCTCGTAGTATAACTCTCTCTGCAGTATGTTCAGAAATATTTTTAATTTTAACACCATTTACGTTTTGCCCCAGCAAATGATTTTTCAATTTCCTTCGGGTCTTGTCTACCTTTTCTTGATATTTTCCTTTTTCTCTATTCACTATATTATCAAGTGATTTAGCTCTGAAATCATTAAGACCTTTATCTATATTGTTTGACAGGAATTGCTTACTATGCACATTCTGCACTCGTCCATCGCCCGGATGATAATCCACGATGCAGCGGCAATTGGCATGGCGTTGAAAGACTTTTTTATCCACACCAGGGTAGCGGTAGGTTCCAGCTAAAGCCTGACACCAATCACAAGGCTTGTGCCCAGTGGCTATTCGTGTAATTTTGGGCGTTTGCCCGGCCTGGTACTGAAACTCCGCATTTTTCTGAATGAAATCATCCACCACGCTTTGGCTGAAATTGACCACCGGTTCATCGAGGAGCCAAGAGACCTTGTCGTAATTTTCTTCCCCAGCGAGGCGCTCAATAATGCCGTTCAAACGGTCTTGGTTAATCGGAGTCTCTACCAGTAGGTGATTATGGGCTTGCTCATTCAAAATCTGATGAACCTCTTTCGCATTCTCCTGCACCAACTGATAATTCCGTTGGAAGGTTTCATTCATAATGCGCTTAGCTATATTATAATACATCCGCCCGTCGGGCAGCACGTCAGAAGACAATTCTTTTTTAAACGCCCGTGACAGGCATTTTCCAACCTCAATGCCAAACTCATGCGAATCAATATGCGTAGCCGTTTTCAGATCAATTTTCTTTTTAATGCTTTTAATTTTTCGGTTCTTTTCAATGTTTTGAACAAATGTTGTTTTAATTTTCTTAAGCAGCTCTGGCGTAACATCTTTAACCATGGCTTTCCCCTTTTATTCCGGTTAAATCCGTTAGCGCTTCGTCACTCATGTAGCCGGGGTGGCTTTGTTGAAGCTTAATAGCCCCATCGCCAATCAGGCTTAATGTGGCAGCATCGGGTTTGAAAATTGGCTGCCATTTGGCCTCCGTTAAATAAATTTGCTGCCTGAGGTAAGGATAACTATCACGCAGTGCGGCGGCCAGATAGCCGACATTGAGGAAGCCTGCACTAAAGTCACGCTGGGCTTTTTCGGTTTGAATTCTTAAGGTTTCGTGGCTCGCTTTAATAGCCTCTGCACTGGCGGGATTCTCTGTGACAAATCCTAAATCATCTAAGGTTAACCCCGTTTCCCCCGCAAATAGTGAGGCAATGGTGCGCAGTTGCTCCGTGAAGGGCGACATGCTTGGGACGCTAAATTGGCCTAATTTAGGGGATTCACCTTCGTTGTCTTTCGTGAACACTAAGAAGCTGGAAACGGTAGCCCGCCATTGGTCCATCTGTTCCGCACTGTCCGACATCCCGACAACATACTTTTGTGGGAAGGAATAAAATTCTGCCGTAATATCAGCACGCTCCAAGGTTCGTTTCGCTGAACGCTGGTAGTCAATAGCGGCAGGCGTGATACGTGAGCGCCCAAACGGTTTCTCTGCATCGGGACAGTGGATTTTTAAGCCGACAGGTCACGGCCTGCGTTTTGAGCTGACCAAACACCGCCATTTGCCGCTCAATAGATATCGGAAGAATGTAAGCATAAAAAAAGAGCCCTTTCTTTTTTACCGGCTCCTTCCGTCCCACAATCGGGTTATATTTCCATTCGGTCCCGCCTGCTGGCAGCAGCTCAATCTTCTCCGTATACCTCATCGAAAGACCACCCCACCCTTTTGACGCTGATCTTCAAGGAGGCCAAATTCACGGTTCAAAAGCTCCATATAAGGCTCAAAATCATCTTGTTGAAAAACATGTAACAAATCCACTTGACGCTCCTGACTCATTCCCTCGGCGCCAATACGGTTGTAGCGCTTGACCATTACTTCCACAAGCATGAAGGAATAACGAGATTCAACGATCACCGCTCCGGTAATTATCCGAAACAGCGCCTCCGTATTCTCTTTAATTTCGGTGAGGAGTTCCACCTGCTCATCGGGAGCTAGGCCAATTAATAACTGGGCACGTCGGACTAATTGATCTGACATAAAATCACTCCAGCAGGGCCAGTAGATCTGCTTTGCGGGCATCCGCGGGATAAGCAATGCCCCGCTCAGCTAAGAGCCCCTTTAATTCGGCCACCGTTCGGTACCTCGATGCTTCAGTTTCCATCTCACTGGCGTTGGAGGCTGTTGCCCCTCCGCTTACTCCCCCGACGCACCACCAGCCTCTAACTTCGCAAAGGCCTCATCCTTCACCAGCATCAAGCCCACATCCATCGTCACCCGCAAGGCCAAGAGTTCTTGTTCAAACAAATTCACTGGCGTGCCGTCTTCATTCTGTAGCGTCGACAACTGAGCGTCTTCAGATAATTGGTAAGCCATGCCATAAGGAATCCCATAGTAGAGATAATCGAAATCGCCTGCATACAGGGTCCCGCGTGCCATCTCTTTGCTTTTCAAGTTGACCACCGGTAAACCATCTAAAGTCTCGTTTTGACGGTCATAGAGCGTCTCTAAAATGCCCGCCTCTTTCTTCGTCGCATTCCGCAAGGCCGTTTTATTTTGCGCCTTCGAAATAAAGGCATTGGCTTCATAATCATTTTCCAATAACACATCTTCCAGCTTCAGGATATTATCATAATTAATCTCCCCGGACACCACCGTCTGGGCCGCCTGCACCGCCCCCTCAATAGATTGAGCGTAAGGGTTATCCACATTCAAAATGGCCGCCTCATCAAATTTCTTATAGAAGGCCTCCGCAATTCGTGGCTTTAATACCTCAAAGAAATTCGCCATGGTATAGGTTAAGTACTCCCGTGAAACCGGAATAATCACCCCTAGCTTATGTGCCACCATCTTAGCGGTTAACCATTTGGGCTTACTCGTCTTAATTTTTTGACCTTCGCCCACCCAGTAAGCGCCCGGTCCTTCTGCGAAATATTGGAATTCTTTTTCTAAGTGTTCCATCGGTTCGTATCTCCCCAATTGCATCACTTTAGAATTCTCAATAACCTCTTGTAAAATCAAATCATTATATTGCTTGGGGATCGTCCCATCTTTCTCCGTGGCCATCGTCACATGGTCGGGATTAAAGTTTTGTCGTTTTAACATTTCATTCCTCCTATTTAATCATCCGGTTCTTCGCCGCAAATGCCGCAAGGGATAATTCGGGATCCGTTGTTTGCACGCCACGATTGGAAACACTCGGGCTTTCTTGCCTCAAGGCAGCCTTCACCCCGTTTTGAACCGCCTCATCTACCAGCGAGCGCACCACATTCACACTCGCTAAAATGGTGTCTTTATCGTCCCCATGGGCTAACAGGTCCGCCAACTCTAAAGGTAAGCCCTTCTCATGCAAGTCAGCTTTAACTTCAGCCAGCAGTTCTTTGTGCTTCAAAGCCGCCTCACGGGCTGCTAAGTCCTTTTCTCGCTTATTCCAATCAGCTTCTTGCTTTTCAGCCTGTGACATCTTCGCGTAAGACCGTTCCTCCTTCACCGCTTCTTGAACAGCGGCTTCCAACTCTTGGTCAAACTTCACTTGCCGATTCGCTAACGCCGTCTCAACCGCTTTACTGATCTGACGGTCTAACTCCGCTTGCGTCTCTGGCAACGCCGGTTGATCGTCTTGTTGCTTAACCTCGTCTTGTGCTTTTGTTCTTTCCTCAGCTTGCGTCATGTTTTCTTTTTCCATCCGTATTCCTCCAGCCCAAACGGTTCAAACAACGCCAAAAAGCCCCCAACCAGTCCTAAGCCCAGTCAGTGGCACGTCATTGACCCCTTCAGTCATCGTATTTTATTCCAACAGTTTAACGTCGTGTTGAGGACAAGAAAAGCACCCTAGGGGTGCTCGTATTAGCGGATAAAAATAAGTTCGTTATTCTCCATTAATTTCTCATATTTTTCAAAAGCCTCTCGGACATTTTCCGGTGCATCGTCACGTAGGTAATAGTGCTTGTCTCTTGATCTTTGAAAGTCAAAAGTAGTATACGGACTAATAATACTTTCTAATCTTGCCATTTCTTCATTATGATGTTCCCACATGCTACCTTTTCCTCCTTACAAAGTTTTTCACAAAATTTTCTGCATACACCTCTTCGGGACTGTTTTTTAATAAAGAGCGGTAAGCATACAAGCTAATATCCTTTTCTATATCGTAGCCTAACTTCTCCAGTTTATCAACCAATAACTCGCTTTCATGCCGAATTGCTTGCCGAATCTCCAAAGGTGTCATATTTTTCTGCTGGTGCTTGACCTTTTGGAATTGGTACCAGTGAGCTAGCTCATGAACTAAGCTACTCATAGGCTCATTCGGATAGGCAACTCCTTGTTGTTGCTGGCAAATTAAAGTATCGTCCGCCACATTCCCTTTAAGGAAAATTGCATTCTTTTTTGGCAAAAAACTAGCAATAACATCTCTGGGCAATTCACTTTGATCCACAATCACAACCTTCGGTTCAATGAAGCCTTTAATCGAAACATGTAAATGCTCTAAAACTTCTCTAAGTTGTTGACCATAATAACGGACAGCAGTTTTATACTTAATGGGAGAAGCTTTGTTTAAACGGAAGCCGTCTGACACATGCAAGTCATCATAGAAACGGCCAAGAATTTGTCGAGTTTTTAAAGTGGGCAAAGATTGACGAACTATCGTCTCACTCTCCTGACTCAACCCTACCCGAGTGTTCCTTCGATAATGTAGGCTGGGCCCCTCTTCTGCTTGTCGAAACATCCCCTTCAACCCCTGTTCATCAGGCACAGGGCCCGTTGAGCACCGGCAAAAGGGATGCATGGGACAAGCATTCAACATTGTTGACAGATAAATTAACTACACTTTGAACTCTTTTTCATTAATTTTAAGCATAAGAAAAGCACCCTCGTCATTTTTTTGGGTGCTTCTTAATTTAACCCTAATTTTTCTAACGCTTCATCTTCTGATATTTCCCGATAGTCGTCTGAAGACTTAGGACTTTCATCGTAAACATCTGCCATGAAGTAATCCATCATAATTCCATCTCGAACCCATTTTTTGTGATTTTTATCATACGTATATCCCTTAGAACCATTATATTTAACGATAATCCCTCTATTTTCTTGGTCAATTAATTCGAAATATGTAATCATTCACTTTTCACCTCATTTATTTTAAAGGGAACTATTAAATTTGATGATAAAGATACCATCTCATCTTGCAGTTCAATATATCGTTTTGATTTTGTATCTTTAATCTTACGTTGTTCTTCATACAAGTCATGCAACTTGCCATTCTTTAATTCGAAACTTTCGGGAGTATGATATTGTATTTCAAACTCATATCCACTCGGAGTTAATACATTTGTATTAATACCTTTATATGGGGAATAGGGGTTTGTCCATGTGTTCTTCACTTCACTTACAGTATAGCCTTTTTCTTTTAACTGATCAACAATTTCAAAATAGTCATGAACTAATTGTTCCGGATCAGATACTGAGGTATATCTAATGACATCACGCATTTTTGCACTAGGTTTCAACAAGATCTTTCGTGTTAACGATTTTTTTGTTTTAATTCGATATTCAAGCCCAACAAGATCACAACCCACTTGTTTTACAATTTCTTTGAGATCTTCTGTAATTTTCGTCTCAACATCACTTGCTTTTGCTAACAAGCTATCCGCACGCTTTTCTGCCTCCCTTTCCCGAAACATCCCCTCCAACCCCTGCTCATCAGGCACAGGGCCCGTTGAGCACCGGCAAAAGGGATGCATGGGACAAGCATTACTCCCCGGCTCCATCTCAGACACTTTAAACGTCTTGCCATCTAAGGCAGCACAAAGGGCGCAAGCCGTAGGCTCCGCCATATACTCATATTTTTCCACGTGATTAAAACGATAATTCTCTTTTTGTACTTCACTTTGAAGCCTAGCCGACTCCGTAATCGCTAGCCGTTTCGCTTCATAAGCCCCGACGCTAAACTGCTCGCGCAATTCTGGCACAAATTCTAAAGGGCTACGGCCTCGTAGCGTCACGCCTTCCACGACCTCTTGGACCAGTCGACCCAGACCGACTTGCCGCCGCCAAACCCGTTCCGACCAGACGACGCCATGGAAACTTGTCTGAGAGAGCGTTTTAATCATCTGCTGCATGACCTCTGCGCTGGGAACTGCAAGTTTTAAGATCCCCGCCTGTTGCTCATAGACTTTCAAGCCCTCATCCAACAACAGCTGTTTCGTAGCTGCTAATTCTTCTTCCCGAAGAGTAGCCATCGCCAGCCGTAAACGCCCTTCTAAGAGTTCGAGTTGATTGACTCGCATAGCAAAATTATAAAGCTTTAACTCACGATTCGCTTTCGGGCTAAAATCTTTACTCTCAACATAAATTCTGGCTTGATCCATAAAAGCTTGCACATCAAACTCTTTAGCGATCTGATAAGGGCTTTCTTCCCCAACTACAAAACGCTCATAATAAACCGTCAGCAGGTCAGCAATGTGTTGCTGAGTTCGTGCATACAAAGCTTCGTAAACTTTACCAACGTCCACGTCACGGGCTAAAACAGCCGTTATTTCTTCTTTTAATCGCTCATGCCAGTACGCCGTCATCCTGATCCTCGCTATCCGACCCTCTCATGAATTGCTGCATGCCGTATGCGTTAGCTTCTCGCTCCTTGGCTAATTGATCCAGCTCCGTTTGGACATTATCCACAAAGGAGGCTTGTGATAACAAAGTCGCTTGACTAAACTTGGCCCCCGCACTTACTAAGCTACTTAATTCTTGCGAGAGATTAACGGGCAAATTAGGGGTAAAGGTCACTTTTAAATATTGAGGCTTAAACTCCCCTTGAAGCTCCCTAACCGTATGCGAAATATTGGCAAGTAGTTGGTAACGCCTGATAAGTCCTTGCCTAAGCAGACGTTCCTTCACCACGCAATCCTGTTCCAAACCAATGAGCTTGTATTTCATCGCCTCGCCTGACCGATTGCCGGCAAAGTTCTCATCACTCACATCCGGTGTATAAGAGAAGAGGAAGATATCTTGCCGCAAACGTGATTTATAGGCTTCCGTCCCTTGCACATCATAAACAGGGTTAATATACTCGGCCTGCAAGGAGGTTTGCTTCCCCTGGGCATCCGTCCCCGTCGGAAGGAGCAACATGTTAGCGTGTTTATCATATGTCACATCATCAGGATTGAAATCCCCCGTAATCACTAACATCGCCTCGTTGGTGTTCGTGAGATAATTCCCCGTGTCTGCTTGCGCATAATCATAGAGATCCATCAAGGGTATCGCCCGCTCATAATCGCCCATGCGATCACGATTAGCTTGGTATTCAATAACAGGCACCTCACCAAAATAGTGTCGCTTAACCACCGGCTCCCCCAAACGCGCCCCATAGAGTGTCGTCGGAGGAAAAACGAGTGTCCGGTCTTCAAGATAAACCTCAATTTGATATAACTCTTCGTCCCCACGCCGCACACTCGGGTAGCGAACCGCAAAAAGTGGCTTTTGGCTGACCGTTTCGTCATAAACCACAAAGGACCAATAAGGGTGACTTGTGGCAATGTGCGTCACATCATCAAAACCACGGTAAAGTAGCTCATAGGCTCGTCCAAACTTTGACAAGTCAAGGCCTAAATCAAAATTATGGGCATCAATATCTTGGTTCGTGTTCCAAGCCTCTAGCCACTCTTGCTGCTCGTCTTGCCCGTCCTCTAAGTAATCAGTCTTAACCGGCTTTCCTAAGATGTAGGACGTCCGAAACATCGTAATATATTCTGCAAAACTATGCGGGGTTCGGTAATCCGCTCTATTATCCCCTTTCGGTTCTGAACGTGAAATGACCCCGTCATTCTTTCCTAAGTAATATCGGTGCAGACGCTTTAAACGCGGAACCTGATTCATTTGGTGATCTTTCACCAAGTCTAAAAATACCTGCCAATTCTGAGGGACAGCAGGCAGGCGGTAAATATGATTAGCGTCCTCAGTCTCTAAAAATCCATATCCCCGTTCAAATTCATTGACTTTCTTCACTCAATCACCTCAACTTTCTTAAAATAGCTAACTTGTCAGCCGTTCGCTCAGATTGGAAAACATAGTTCTGCAAGCTGTACCGAATGGCATCGATACAGTGGTTGTAACAATCACAAGGCCGGTTGATATACTCATTCGTCTGCTTATCTTTTTGCCAAGTGTAATTTTCCAGCTCCTCAATCGTCTTCACACAACGCTCGTCCACAATTATTTGGTGCTGCTGAATAAACTGAAGCCCCTGCAAAATACTCCCCGGAGGCTTTCTAGCCGCTACAACACGAGCAATACCGTGCTGCCGAAGCTCTGCCACCGATTTTTGCTCCGCCGAATCAGCAATAATCCGCTCCTTAGAAAACCCCAATCGCTTAATCACCTGAGCTAATTTGTCATTTGTTAACCCCCGTTTAACGTACTCCTGAACGATATACAGTTCCTTTTTACTCTCGTTGACCTTCACATGCATAAAAGCCGATGGATCATTCACATAACCAAAGTCCAAACCAAAGTAAGATGGCAATTCCCTAAGCTCCTCCTCATTTAAAAGCGCTTTTTCATACTTCGGAAAAACCAACTTATCCAAAGTGGCAAACTCACCCAAAGCATAAATTTTATAATAAGCTTCATTCGTATTCGCCAAATCTTCAATCGTCGCCACCGTTTGTTGATCCAAAAAGCGATTATCTTTATAGGTTGTTTGGTATACCACCGTGTTTTGCGGTCGCTTAATAAAAAAAGTCTGATAAACCCAATTCGCTTTAGAAACCGGGTTAAACATGAGAAAAATTTGCCGCTGCTTATGCTTCCGCTCTCGCAAACGCAAAGTCAACTGCGTGTAGTCGTCTAAAATAAATTCTGAGGCCTCTTCCATCACAACATCCGAAAGCCCCTTGATTGACTTAATTTTCTCGGCGTCATCTAAACCTTTGAATAAAAAAAGAGCGCCGTTCGGCAACTCAATTTGAAAGCTTGATCGATTAATTTTGCAATAGGGTAAAAGCCCAAAAGTGCCCAAGCCCGAAATCACGTCTGCAAAAATAGAATCCCGTACGGTAGAAGCCACCTTGCGCAAGAAGAGCACTTTTCGAGGCACTCGCCACGCCCGCAGCACTTTTAAAATGACCTTCTGGACCACTCCATGAGATTTCCCGCTCGAAGCCCCGCCATAGTGCACCTCGGTAAACGTATCATAGTCGTATAAATGCTCATAAATACTGCGATTAAAGACTTGTGATGGCTTGGGAATCTTGATCTTAATCGTCCCCAAAGTCATCATCACCCAGCGTAATTTCAATATTTTTACTGGTTTGCTCCACACGATCCGTCCACATCGCATAACGCCGGCCTAATAATTCCGCCGCCCGCAAGCGCTGTTGATGCTTCACCGGCACCTCAATTTTTTCCTGCAAACCGTCCCCCACACCAATAAACTCCACTTCTTTTTCCTCACCTCTGAGAAGAGAGGTCAAGTATCGCAGGATTTCTTTCTGGCTCGCTATCGCTTTTTCGTCTAATTCTTTCATTTTTTTGTCAATGTAAGCTTTTACCGAGTGCTTTGCGAGTACCTTTCTGGCATTAGCTTCTGCAACCGAGCGCTTGGTGGCAGAATATCCCGCATCAATATAAGACTGCGTGGCATTTCCGCTGATGATGTACTCATCCGCAAATCGCTTTTGCTTTACCGTTAATCGCCTAATTTTCCATCACCAACTTTCTAAAAATAACAAAAAACTGTACACGTGTTAGGGTACGTGCTGTAATATAAGTAAAAGGCGTTAAAGCATGGACTCAAAACAAGTCATAAAAATCCTGAAGAAAAATGGTTAGTATCACCACGATACGCGCGGCATTCACCACTATTTCAAGCACCCTACCCTTAAAGGAAAAATCACTGTACCACACCCTAAGAAAGATCTACCCATAGGTACACTCAATGCCATATGGAAACAAGCAGGGCTAAAATAGCCTTGCTTTGGATCCATCTTTAACTCCTACAAGAGAAAGGTGATTATAATGACGATTTACTATGCTGTTTTTGAGCCCGAAGGCGAGCGCTATAATGTATCCTTTCCAGATTTAGAAGGTGCCTTTACTTTTGGAGAAGATATGCATGATGCCCTTCATATGGCAAAAGATCTATTAGAAGGCTGGCTGCTTGTCACCGAAAAAGATGGCGACCCTTTACCAGCTCCCTCTCTCCCTCACGATATAAAACCAGATAATAAAGATAGCTTAATTATCCCTATTGAAGTTGATCTAGATATTGCACGCAAAAAACAAATGAATTATACCGTCAAAAAAACCTTAACGATCCCTCAATATCTCAATGAGCTAGGTAATAAAGCAAACATCAACTTCTCCCAAACGCTTACCGAAGCTCTAAAAGAAAAATTAGGAGTCTAGCCTGCTAGGCTCCTTTTTACTGTAAATCTTAAACATACAAAAAAAGAGCGGGGGTGTAACCGCTCTTTAGAGAAGATAGTTGGGAAATGACAAAAATTAGAGGTAGTCGAATGCTCCTTCATCTTCCCTACTATAACCATAGCATACCGACCAACTCGGAAACACTAGAATTTACTGGCGAATTGGTGGTGAAAGCAATCTAAGGCCTCACCATGAAGTTTATAGACCGTACTCACGTCATAGTTCATCCTCTCAGCCACCTCTTCCCATTTTAGACCATCAATATAGCGATAGATCAGCAGGAGGCGGTGGTTTCGATTCTCCAGACCCATCACCTCTTCGATAAGTTTAGACTTATAATTGACTAGGCAATCAATCCGAAAATTGATTTGATTATTCAATTCTGCCAGTTGGATCATTTTATCTTCTGTGGGGTTACCGTGGGGCACGATCCGAGGAGATCCGATAGCTGTTGGATGCCTAAGAGGCTCGCTTTTAGAGGTTCGTACGATTCTTGTAAGGCGGTGATCTCTTCATCAATTTTAATCGCTTGCTTAAAATAATCCTTCGGCGTCATGCGAGATCCCCGAACTTCCGAACCCTAGGCCGCTTCGCTCCGGCTCCCTGAGTTCCTTGACTTCAACCACTTCCGCCTCAGGAATTTTGACCAGCTCCAACTGGGCAATGTGGTCGCCAGTTTTGACTGTATACGTCCCATAAAGGCAGTCACACATCACTTTGAGCTCCCCATCTTTTAATTAACGATTCTTTAGTTTTATTTCCAAATACGTTATTTTCGTACTCGTTGCCTAAAAAATTTGATCATATGTCACATTAAAAGCGTGCATATACTTCTTCAGTAGACTATCTTTGATATCAGCAGAATTTTTTCTATATTGTAAATTGTGCGATCACTAACTTTAAAAAGCCTTGCTAGCTCTTTTTGAGTCAGGCCGTATCCATCTCGTAGCTGCTTTAAAGTCATTTGCTGCTCCATGTGCTCACCTCCTCTCTTTTTTTTATTTTCTATTTAATCACCCAATATACTAAGCTGGCTATCATCAATAATACTATCCCTCCTATAATTGGATTAAACTCAATTTTTATATTGATCTGTTTTTCACCATTTTTGAGTTCATTCTCGTAAACAAAATTTCCTAACCTATTTTTCTTTTTCATAACTTTTACCCCATTCCTTTGATACTTAGTGTAAAATTATGCTCGGTAAGACTTGAAAAATAAAAAAAGGACATCTATCTTTAAGTTGATCAAAAAAAAGAAAGAAGATGTCCTCATGAATGATATTATCACAGATATTCTAAAAAAGACGGAAAATTGCTCATCTTTAGGTGACTTTGAAGATATTGTTTATCCGATATTAAGCAATTTTTGCTGTGAATGTCTTGCAGCGGTTTTCACTCAACTTGATCAGCAATTAATTCAAAGATACCAAGCCGAAGGCTGGAAAATTGCTCGCTATGAACCACGCACACTATGTTTTATGTTTGGTGCCGTCACTTTTAGACGCTGTCGGATGAAAAAAGAAGGTCACTCTAGCTTTCTTCCCCTAGATTTGTGTTTAGGACTAGAAGCAAGAAGTCATCTTTCTTCTCAGGTCAAAGAAAAAATTGCCCAGCTTTGTACGAAGCAAACTTTTCGTGCGACTGCAGAAGCCTTCAATGCTTTAATGCCTTTTAGTATTTCGCATCAGACCGCACATCATATTGTTCAAGAAATTGGGCAAAAAATTTTAAGCTTTGAGAATAAAAAAGCAGAAGAGAAGGAACTGGCTTACTCTCAAAAACGATCCGTTCCTTTTCTGTACATTGAAGGGGATGGTGTGCTGATCACTAAGAAGAAGAAAAAAGGGAAAAGGACAAAACATCTTCAACTACACCGTGTGACCCTCTATGAAGGCGTCGATCGATCCACTTCGCGGCATCAACTTATTCAAGCTCATTATTTTTCTTCTGTTCAATCTAGTGCAGCCCTTCGAGAAAAAGTTAGCCGATTTCTTAAATCCTACTATGATTTACATCAAACGATTGTGATTTCTAATTCGGATGGTGGCAGTGGTTATACGGAGGAAGATTTTAACGAGATGATTGGGGTATGCCTTCGGCATGAACATTTCTGCGATAAATTTCATGTCATTCAAAAAATCAGAACGCGCCTATTTTTTGATCATAAAATACGTCAATTGGTCATTAAAAAAGTGAAGGCTTATGATTTCGAAGGAGTTCAAGTTACTTTGGAGACCTGTGAAAGTCGCTGGCACCATCATCAGGAGTTTTTGGCTGAAATTGAAGCTCTAAGAGCTTATCTTCAAAGGAATTGGTTACTCATTAAACCAGCAGAGCAGCGAGGCTTACCAAACCATTTTTCCGGTGGCGTTTGTGAAGCAGGCCATCGGCTTTATACTTATCGCATGAAAAAGCAAGGACGAAATTGGACCCGTCAAGGCGCAGCAGCAATGGCTGCCATTATCACCGCTCAATCTAATCATTGTTTTGAAGAAGCTGTTCGATCAGATATTGAAGCTAATACAAGCCCATTTATACCCGAATATCCAGGGATTGTTAGGGCAATACTATGTCACAGGCCGCAACAAAGTTCTTGTGGTGCCCATCAGGGCACGATTCCAAGTGAAGTGTCAAGCAGTATGGTCGGGAAATTATACCATACATTTTGTTAGCTGCTTCGCCAAAAGACACGGAGTGCGTGCTAAAGACCTGCGTTAGCAGTGTTAGCAGGCCGTCCGTATATCTGGCTCTCGGAGTGCCGATAGGGTGAGCGTAGCGAGGCCTATCCAACGACATAGAGCCAGAATAGGACGGTCAGGCGTAAGCTTCTATGAAGCGTAAGCCGGTGCCACTGCTTTTCAACGCAGCGTCCTTTAGCACAAAAACGAAGTGACTTTTGAATAATTAGATACGAGATAGAGTTCTTTATGATTGACCGAGCATTGCTTGACACTAACCCTTTGATAGTTTTTCTTGAAAGGAGTACTTTGAAATGGTAAACTTACCTTAAGTCACCCCTTTTCAGGGAGGGGCTTTCGCCCCTAGTGACTTAACGATTTACTTTAAGTTCAAACTCAAAAGATAATAGTGCGATCTTGAGTTTGAACTTCAGGAAGAAGCTTTTAAAAGGCTTCTTCTTTTTTAGTTTTACCACTTCATTTCATCCTTTTTTAACTTTCTAAACCTATTACATAATTATGTTGAATTTTTGTCAACTATTTCTTTACGTTTTTCGTTTGTGTTTCTATAGTATAGGTAATAAAAAGGATGGTGTAAAATGAAATCAAAAATAAAGTTTGGTTATATGATCGACTTTTTAAGAAGAAAAGATGGTTTAAGTCTAGAAGAATTCGGCAACAAATTTAATAAAAATAAATCTACAATTTCTAGATGGATTAGTGGTGAACGTTATCCTAAAGTAGATGAAATTGAAGCAATAGCAAACTATTATGGTATTACCATCAATGAATTAGTTTTAGGGATAGATGACGCTACATCCACCTCCGAAGAAAAAACTGACATTTTTTAAATCTACACCCAACTCACTCCTCCTCGCCAACACAAGGTCTACACCTTCGCCTCAGATCAGCTAGACGAGCAAAACGCCACTGTAGAAGAATCCCCTTCCTATTACACCATCGTCCTCAGCGGTGCGGTCTCCGCTGGTGATGGGGAATACCTCCAAGATCAACAGCAAGAAGAAGTCACGATTACCAGTAAGCCACCCCATCATGACTTTGCGGTCAAGGTCAATGGCCGATCGATGGAACCACTCTTTCAAGACCAGGAAATTATTTTTGTTGAAAAAGAAAAAAGCCCTCGTATAGGGCAAGTGGTGATTGCTAGTATTGATGGGGAAGCTTATGTGAAAAAGCTAGCAGAAGATCGCTTGATCAGCTTGAACAGCAGTTATCAAGATATCTATTTCCATGCGAGTAGCGATGTAGAAATTTGGGGAGTAGTGATTTTGTAGTGGCATCCTTTGATAGACTGCCAAGCGGAAATTGGCGGTATAGAGTTTTTTATAAAGACGAAGGGAAAAGAAAAGTAAAATCCAAGAGCGGTTTTCGGACAAAGAAAGAAGCTCAGTTAGCAGCGGCCAGAATGGAAGAAAAAATCGCCCAAGGTGTGGACTTAGCGAGAGACCGTTAGTGGTGGAATATTTATCAGATTGGTTTGAAGTCCACAAACAACCGCACTTATCCCCTGCGAGCCAAAGACAGTATGAAGGCGTAATTAACCTTTTGAAAAAAGAGTGACCAAGGAAGAAAATTAAAAAAGTCACCACAAATGACTACCAGGCATTAGTTAATAATTTTGGCGCCACGAGAAGTCGCTCCATGGTCAAAAAATTAACTAGCGTACTAAATCAACTGTTCGCTTATGCTCAACACCAAGGGCTCATTATCATAAATCCCAACTACAAAATAAAAATTACAGGTTCGGCTCCGGCTGGTCGGCAAACGTTATCACGAAAAGAAGCAGAAAAGCTTTCTAAAGCTTTAAATTGGGCGCACCCCGCAGAAGCGATCCTTTATATGTGCTTACATACCGGAGCGAGAAAATGGGTGAAATCCTAACTCTGACCAAGCAAGACGTGGATATGAAAAAGCAAAAACTTTTTATTACTAAAAGTTTTGATTACCACACTGGGCGAACCAAGCCGACCAAAACAGAAAAATCTACACGAGAGATTGCTGTTAATTCTAGTGTTTTAATGCTTTATCAAAAATATATTAGAAAAAATACTAACATAAAATTAAAGTTAAGTCTTAGACCAGAAGAAGATACACTTTTCGTTAACAAAATGCTTATCCGTCCCACCTACAAAAATATTCGCACTCACCTGGCAGGCTTATGCCAGAAATTAGGCATAAAAAAAGTAAGGATACATGAGCTTAGACACACCCACGCTTCCTTACTTATTGCCAAAGGGATTCCTGTACAGTATGTTTCGGAAAGATTAGGTCATGCTGATGTCACTACCACGCTGAACACATATACACATGTCATTAGCGAAGTTCAGCGGGAAAATGACGATATTATCCGTCGCATGAAAAACTTTTGAAAATAAAAGTTGTCATAAAGTTGTCACGAATGACTTTTATCTCTTTCTTAAAACCCTCAGAAACCCTATAATGGCGGTATCTAGAGAGCGGGATTCGAACCCGCGACCTACGGTTTAGAAGACCGGTGCTCTATCCAACTGAGCTACCCCTAGAAATATCACAACAAAATTAATTATAGCAAATTTATCATGACTCTTCAATGGTGGTCAAAGCAAAAATATGCTTATTAAGCAAAAATTGTGAAACAAGCGATTTAAAAGCAAAAATTAGGTTTTAAGGGTCAAATTCTCCTGGATTGCCGTGGGAAAGGTAGTATGGCTATCCTTGTAGCCAGATAAAATATACATATTTTTACTTTCAGAGAACTCCTCTTCTTCAAAGTAAATAATATGCCGACTGCCTTGCCAATCCCCAAAATCCGCCGGCGCCACCGCTACTTTAAAATAGTTGTATTGTTTTTTCATCATTTCTGCCATGCCAGTCATCAAATGTTTCGTACTTTTTGGCTGAATGGCAGAAGTTTGCAAATGTGGATCATGCATTATGAGATTTTGTGGCTGTGAAACTAAGTCAATTTTATTGTAAACGTGCAGACGAGGAATGTGGTCCAAGCTAAGTTCCTTCAGTAAATGTAAAACCTCTTCTAGTTCGCGCTCTCGATAGGGGCTTGAGGCATCTACGATGACTAAGAGTAAATCCATATAACGTGATTCTTCTAAGGTTGAATGAAAGGCATCGATCACCTGAGGCGGGAGATCTTGGATAAAACCTACCGTATCGGTCAAAGTCATTTGAAATTGATTATCATATTCTACCGTTCGCGTTAAAGGACTTAAAGTAGCGAAAAGTTGATCTTCTTCATAGGTGTCTGCGGAGGTCAAATGGTTTAAAATAGTAGATTTTCCTGCATTCGTATAACCCACTAAGCCCACTTTAAACACGGGGTTTTTGAGGCGTCGCTGGCGACTAATATGCCGATGTTTTTCTACTTTAATCAACTCTTGCTTAATTTTAGATATTTCATCACGTAAGACGCGGCGATCTTGTTCTAACTTTGTTTCCCCAGGGCCTCGTGTTCCAATCCCCCCGCCTAGACGAGACAAAGCCAAGCCTTGTCCCATGAGTCGAGGCAGCAAGTATTCTTTTTGGGCTAATTGCACTTGGAGTTTAGCTTCTTTACTCTGTGCTCGTAATGAGAAAATATCCAAAATTAATTGAATGCGGTCAATAACAGCACAATTCAATTGACCTTCAATATTTCTAAGTTGGCTGGGAGAAAGTTCATCATAAAAAATAACCAAGTCAATAGCTGAATGATTAAGCATTTGTTTGATTTCTTGCAATTTACCTTCGCCCATATAATATCTAGGATCGGGATTTACCCGTGTTTGAACAGCTTCATGAAGAACTTGACCTCCGGCTGTTTGAATTAACGATCGGAATTCTTGCATTTTCATGGAGAATAGATTCTCTGCCGTTTCAACACGTTTTACAGCAGCGAGAAGAACACGATCAGCCATACTTGACCTCCTTTTGTAGAAATTTATTGATTTCATCCACTATTTTTTCTTGCTGACGCGGCTCCGTTATCAGATCATACCAATGAATGCCATTAAGCCGATTTCTTAACCAAGTTAATTGTCTCTTAGCATAACGCCGAGAATTTCTTTTCAAGGTCGACACTGCTTCACTTTTACTTATTTGCTTAGAGAAATAAGGGAAAAATTCCTTGTAACCAATCGCCTGTAAGCATTGACTATCTTGAGGTAAGCTTTGCTGGTAGAGCCATTGGGCTTCTTCCAGTAAACCAGCCTGCATCATCATATCAACACGGTGATTAATACGATCATATAGAATTGACCGTTCCGTGGTTAGCCCTAAAATAAATAGCTCATAAGGACTACTTTTTGGCATTGTTCGTTGTTCAGAGAACTTTTGATCTGAAAAATGGCAAACTTCAAGCGCTCGAATCACTCTTTTAATATTATGAGGATGGATTTTTTCTGCCGCTGCTAAGTCAATCACCTGCAATTTTTGGTGCAAGGCTTTGACTCCCATGTTCTCAGCATATTTTTCCATCTCCAAACGAAATTCAGGGTGAGGTTTTACACGACCTCCTAGGGGCAAATCATAGAGTAAGGCTTCTAAATACAAACCTGTTCCCCCAACAATAAAAGGAAGGCGGGAGTTCTGAAATAGATGATTTAAACAGTTTTTAGCCAGACTTTTATAAGTCGCCACCGTGAAAGGCTCTCTTGGCTCTACCATATCAAAAAGATGATGAGGAACCTTCTGCCGTTCTTCCGATGTAGGTTTAGCTGTGCCAATATCTAAGTGGCGGTAAATTTGCATGGAATCAGCATTTACAATTTCCCCATTAAATTGCTCAGCAAGTTCTAAACTAATATCGGTTTTTCCAACAGCGGTTGGCCCACAAATGACAATAACTTTTTGGGAAATAATTCTCACCTTCTATTTCATTTCTTGTTTAGCATTCCGTCTCATTTCCTTGGCGGCAGCCAGAGCGGCCTCGGTCAGGTTCTCACCGGCGCTCATTTGTGCAATCACATGTATCCGTTCCTGCTCATTAAGCAACTTAACTTGGGTAGAAGTGCGTTCGTCGGTTACTTTTTTCACGATATGTAACTGGTGATCCGCCCGCGCTGCGACTTGCGGTAAATGTGAAATACATAGTACTTGGGCATGATGGGCAATAGTCCCCATTTTGTCTGCAATCGCTTGGGCTACCCGACCACTAACCCCCGTATCAACCTCATCAAAAATAATGCTCGTGACATCTTCTGAAGTTTGAAAAATTGTTTTCATAGCTAGCATGATTCGCGAAAGTTCCCCACCACTCGCAATACGAACGAGTGGCTTGGCTGGTTCACCCAAATTAGTTGAAATCAAGAACTCAATTTGATCTAAACCATGCGGTCGAAAATTTTTCTGCTCTACACATTGAACAAAAAATTGCGCTTTTTCCATGTATAAGGAGGCCATCTCATGATTAATAGCTTTTTCAAGTTGTTGGCCAGCTTTAATGCGTTCCTGATGCAATTTTTGCCCCAAAGCCAATAATTGCTCTTCTAATTTTTGAACGTCCTTTTCCAGCTGAGCCAAATGCCCTTCATAATTTTCTAATTGCTCCAGCTCTTTTTTAGCTTCATCCGCGTAAGTCAAAATTTCGGGAATTGAATCCCCATATTTTCGTTTCAGCTGATGAATCACACTTAGCCGTTCTTCAACTTGATTTAAAACTTCTTCATCATAAGTTAAGTCATCGATACTACTATGAATATCAATACTTAATTCTTGTAGTACATAATAAGCATTATTAGCCTGCTCAAAATAGTGCTGATATGTTGGCTTCAAAGTGGCAATGCCCTCTAAGGCTTGAACCACCTGGCCTAATTGATCAGTAATATTCCATTCTTCACGGGTCAAGGCTTCGTGTGAGAACTGCAAGGCTTCTGCGATGGTTTGATAATTCATCAATTGCTCACGCTGCTTCTCCAGGTCACTTTCCTCATCGGGATGAAGCTGGCAGCTTTCAATATCATTGATTTGAAATTGTAATAAATCAATCCGTTGGGCTCTCTCTTGCTGGCTAACATTTTGCTTATCTAATCTATCTTTAGCGACCTGATATTTTGCAAAAGTTTCCTGATAGGCTTTTAACTTTTCATACAAGGCTTCCCCACCAAAACGATCTAAAAATAAGCGATGGCGTTTCGGATCCATTAGAACTTGATGCTCATTTTGCCCATGAATATCAACTAAATATTGGCCAACTTGTTTTAAGAGAGCGACTGTTAGAGATACTCCATTAATCTTAATTGTATTTTTACCAGACTGACTGACTTCGCGGCTAATAAGAAGCTGATGGTCATCAAAAGGAATCTCTAGGTCGGCTAATAATTCCTGGGCCTGTAAAGAGAGGTGAGGCTGGTAGAAAATGCCTCTTAAACGGTAAGAATGACAGCCATAGCGAATAAAGTCTGTCGAACTTCGCCCGCCGACCAAAAGACCAACAGCATCGATGATTATAGATTTACCAGCACCCGTTTCTCCAGTGAGAACTGTCATGCCTTCCTTAAAATCAATCGTTAAATGTTCAATAATAGCAAAGTTATTGACTTCTAAGTGCTGCAGCATAATAACCTCCGAACACTACAAATGCTGATGAGCCTCTTTGACGACGGCTTGAATATTTAAGTCTTCAATGGCTTGCGCTTGTGCTGTCTTTTTAAGGTAAAGTAAGAATTCAATATTCCCCTTACCGCCCGTTATGGGAGAATAGGTCAAGCCGAGCGGAACATAAGCAAGCTGCTTAGCCTGGGCGATAACTTCTTCAATGACTTCACGATGAACCTTTGGATCGAGTACTAAGCCATGCTTACCTACTTTATCACGACCCGCTTCAAATTGCGGTTTAATGAGAGCAACAACATGCCCCTCATCCGCTAGAATAGCATGCAAGGGTTGGAGGATCAATCTTAGTGAAATAAAGGAGACATCGATCGTCGCCACATGAGGTTGGCCCTCATTAAAGTCCTCGGGCTTGGCATAGCGGAAATTAGTTTGTTCCATCACGGTAACACGCGGATCCTGCCGTAGAGACCAAACCAGTTGATTCGTTCCGACATCTAAAGCATAGACATGACTTGCGCCGGCTTTAAGGGAAACATCAGTGAAGCCTCCGGTTGAGGAACCAATATCTAATACATTCGCCCCTTTTAAGGAAACCGGAAAGACTTCCAGAGCCTTTTTTAACTTTAAACCACCCCGAGAGACATAGGGCAAGGTTGGCCCTTTGCAATAAAATTCTGTCGTCATGGCAACTTTTTCGCCGGGTTTATCATAGCGTTGATGTTTCTCGTCAAAAATACTACCAGCCATAACCAATCTTTTAGCGCGCTCCCGTGATGGCGCTAGACCTTGTTGAACCAGTAGGACATCCACTCTTTCCTTTTTCATCCTCCACCTCTAAATCCTTAAATAGTGTAAAAAATCATACAAAAGCTCAAAGTTTCGAGTCTCATAGATCCCCTCCAAGCTCGCTAAGTTTTCCTTTGCTGCTTGGACGCATTTTTCGAGATAACTTTTTGCTCCAGGAATCCCCAAATGAGCAGGAAAAGTATTTTTTTGCAAGAGCTTATCGCTATGAGAAATTTTACCCCGTTTTTTATCTGTCCAGACTTCTTCCTGCAAGTCATTATGGATTTGGTAAGCTAAACCATAGTGCTTTGCAAAGTTATTCAATAATTTCTGCCCCTCAGATTCGACAGCACTAAGCAAAGCGCCTGCCTTGATAGAATAACTTAACAAAGCGCCGGTTTTACGTTGGTACATCACTTCCACCGCTTCTAGGGAAATATCAGTACCTTCTGCTTCTAAATCAAGACTTTGCCCGCTTACCATCCCTTGGTAGCCCGCTGCTTGACTTAACAGAGTCATTAATTTAATTTTAGTTCCATCGCTATAAAGGTCAGTGGCACTTAAATATTCAAAAGCTGCCGTCAATAAAGCATCGCCCGCCAAGATAGCAGTCGCCTCATCAAATGCTTTATGGTTGCTCAATACACCACGCCGGTAATCATCGTCATCCATAGCTGGTAAATCATCGTGAATTAAACTATACGTATGAATATATTCAACAGCAATGCCTGCCGGCAGGCATTTCGCTTCATCAACGCCAAAAGCTTTCATCAGCGCCAGGATAAAATAAACCCGCAAGTGCTTGCCTGCATTTTCTAGAGAATAGCGAATACTCGCTTCTAGGCGGGTATGCCCTTGAAAAGGAGCAAGCAGCTGCTCAGTCAGCTTCTTGTCATAGGCTTGTTGTAGATCTTTTAAACGCATCGCGTTACTCCTTAGTTTGGGGTTCGAAGTCTTCGAGCTCGCCCTCTTCATTCATCAACTTTGTCATGGTTTCCTCGGCTTCCTCTAGTGTTTTACTGCAGTACTGGCTTAAGGAGATGCCTTCTTTAAAATAAGCCATTGCTTGCTGCAGGGGTAAATTCTCTTTTTGTAAGGCGTTAACAATATGTTCTAATTTTTGCATCGCCTCTTCAAAGTTCAAAGCTTCCGTTTGCTCTTCCATAGGAACCTCCTAACTGATTGTATGGTCTTGCGTTTGAATTTCTTCCACTCGTACCTCGGCCTCTCCGTCATGGAAAGTAAGGGTTAAAACATCCCCGACGCCAATTTCATGAACACTACTAATCGGTTTTTCATCTTCACTCACAAAAGTATAGCCTTGGCTCAAACGTTTGAGGGGCGAATAGGCATCTAATTGCTGCAGATGAGTTTGTAAATTTTGCTTCAAATGATGCAATTTATTGTTCATCGTCGCATCGAGTAACAGCTGCTTTTGTTCTAATTGATGCTGAGCTTTCACAATATGCACTTCGGGATTGAAATCAGCCAACTTCCGTAAAAGAATTTGCTGGCGTCGCTCTTGCTTGTAAAAGCACTGCTGAATTAGGCCCTGCATTTCTCTCTCTAAATTTCCCAAACGCATATTGTAATGATCGAATAAACGCTGAGGAGATTGAAAAACATAATTCTCCCGTAATTGTCGTAAGTATTCTGAAAAATAAGTTAACCGGTTTTGCTGAACTTGATATAAAGATTGCCGCCATGTTTGGATACGATAGATTTCTTCACTTAACACAGGAGTCGCTAATTCTGCTGCCGCGGTAGGCGTTGCTGCCCGTTGATCAGCCACTAAATCACACAAGGTGGTATCCGTCTCATGGCCAATTGAAGAAATGACAGGATAAGGACAAGCATGGAGTTCACGCACAACCTGCTCTTCATTAAAACACCATAAATCTTCGACAGAGCCCCCACCCCGCGCTAAAATAACCGTATCATAAGGGCCGTCTTGTCTAATACGCTGCAAATTTTTTGTAATACTATTTTTGGCTGCAGACCCTTGAACGACCGTGGGGTAGAGAATAAGTTGCACGATGGGGTAACGCCTTTTGATCGTGGTAATGATATCTTGAATAACTGAGCCGGAAGGTGAAGTTAACACAGCAATTTTTTTGGGATACCGAGGAATAGCTTGGGGAGTAAAGGCAAACAAGCCCTCATTTTTTAATTTCTCTTTCAGTTGTTCAAAAGCAATGAATAAGGCTCCCAGGCCATCCGGTTGAATGGAATCAACATATAATTGATAACTCCCAGTTCTTTCATAAACGCCAATTCGGCCCTTGATGAAAACTTTCATTCCCTCTTCAAGATTAAAATTTAAACGTTGATAGCGGCTGCGAAACATCACAGCCGAAATCAACGCTTGCTCATCTTTTATACGAAAATATTGATTATTATTTTTACCACGATCGCGAAAACCTGAAATTTCTCCCGTCACATAAACTTGATTCATATAGGGATCTCGGTCAAATTTAGCTTTAATATAAGCGGTAAGTTGACTAACCGTCAGGTATTTCGCTTCCGTCATTACTTAGCCTCTTTTTCCAAGCGGGTGATCATTTGGTCAAAGAGCATGACTTGGGTTACAGGACCAACCCCACCCGGTACAGGAGTAATGGCACGGCATTTTGGCGCTACATTTTCGTAGTCCACGTCACCATGTAATTTGCCATCAACATAGGTTGTCCCAATATCAATAACAGTTGCGCCCTCTTTGATCATATCTTCCGTCACAAGACCAGGCACACCCGTTGCCGAGCAAACCACATCTGCTTCGCGAGTGAATTTAGCGGTATCCTTGGTGAAAATATGGCAAATCGTAACCGTAGCATCTTTTTGTTGTAGAAGTTCTGCCAATGGACGGCCAACAACCGCACTGTTACCAATGACTACGCAATCCGTTCCTTTTAATTCCGTATCTGCCAGTTCAAGCATCTTCATGGCCGCTAAAGGCGTATTAGGAATGGTCGAAGGACGTTGGTGCAAGAGGTTCCCAAGGTGAATAGGATGCAGGGCGTCGACGTCTTTTTTAGGGTCTAACGCTAAACGAACATCCGCTTCGTTAATATGTTCAGGTAAAGGCATTTCTACCATAATACCGTGAGTGTTCTCATCTTCATTGCATTTTTGAATTTCTTTGATGAGATCTTCTGTCGTGGTTTCAGCGGGGAGCTCGACAAGATTATACTTCACACCGACAGAATCAGCGAACTTGCCCTTAACTTTGGCGTAAGCGGCATTAGCACTGCGGCCTTCCACTAAGAAAGTCGTCATGCTTGGTTCGATGCCTTTTGCTTTTAAGGCTTCGACACGCTCAGACATGCTAGCCTTAGCCTCTTTAACATAATCCTTGGAGTAAATTTCAAACATATTTCTCCTACCTTTCTTCTCACTTATACTATTATGGCAATGCCACACTGTCATAGTAACAAAATTTTAAAGAAATAGCGACTATTCCTTCTGTGTCTCTAAAAGCTTGGCTAAAACTCCGTTAATAAATTTCTTAGCTTGCTCATCCGTATAGCGCTTGGCTAGCTCTAAAGCTTCATTAAGGGCCACAACACCAGGAACTTGTTCATCACTTACAAAAATCATTTCATAAGCAGCCAAATGGAGAAGCAAACGGTTGATATCTTCAAGCCGATCAATCGACCAACGCCCTTCGATACAAGGGGCCAACTCTTCATTGAGCCGTTGTTCTTTCGCCAAGACACCTACGACTAACTCCTCGTAGGCGCTAGGAATTTCAGGCCGATCGAGATTTTCGGTGGGCCATTCCCCATAAGACGCCACAAAAGAAAGGTCACTGGCCGGTTCAGGCTGGCCTTGCTGGGCTATTTCCTGCCATTCGTCTATCAAAACTTGATGTTTCTCTAAACTGGGCCTAAGTTCTTGCCGATTATCCCATAAGAAGGCGAAGCACTCTTTTAGGGGATAATCAGGATTAAAAGCTTTTAGATATAGCGTTAGAAACGCTAACTCACGAATTTGTCTAGCGGAAAAGACTTTCATATTACCTCGCATGTACTAGGCCATGAAGAGTCCAATGACGTCAATATTAATAATATCCAAACTAATTTCCGTCATTTCATAAACTGCATCATGGATCTTTTTTTGTAACTGAGTTGCTTTCTGGGGAATGTTAGCCCCATAGGCCAAGCCGACTGTCAGCTGCAGCAGGAACTGGCCTGTTTCGTCTTCAAGGAGCATGGCCGTATGATCACGTTGAAACCAATCTTTCATTTGTAAACGAGCATTGGAATGCAAAACAACCCCTGCTTCTTGACGAGCGACATGCTTAGCAATATCTTCAATCACTTGCTGGGAAATGACATAATCCCCCGCACAATGTGTAGAGTATTCAGCTGCTTCAGAGTTAGCCACAACCATCGAACTCCTCCTTATCAAAATTCAAAGGAACATTTACCTTGTCAATATTAAGCTCTCGATACATAGCTGCCATCTTGAGTATTGATGACGAGCTTGTCGCCGGCATTCACAAAAAATGGAACATTAACAACCACGCCAGTTTCCATAGTTGCTGGTTTAGAACCGCCTGAAGCTGTATTCCCTTTAATGTTAGGTGCCGTCTTTTCAACAGTTAATTCTACCGTATTAGGAAGTTCAACCCCCAAAACTTCAGAGTCATACATAATGACATCAACATCCATGTTTTCTAGGAGATAGTTGAGTTCATCTTTAATTTGCTCGGCTGGAATTTCAATTTGCTCAAAATTACTGGTGTCCATGAAGACATGTTGCGTTCCATTGGCATAAAGATATTGCATATCGCGTTTATCAATATGAGCCGTTTCTACTTTCTCGCCCGCACGCCAAGTTTTATCCAGTAGAGCACCCGTCCGTAAATTTTTTAATTTTGAACGGACAAAAGCGCCTCCTTTACCGGGCTTAACATGTTGGAATTCGACTACACGATATAAACTATCGCCATTTTTTATTGTTAAGCCAGTTTTAAAATCATTCGTTGTAATCATACTCTAAGCCTCCAGTATATCCATGTAAATTGTAACTCTCTTAAATGATTAATAACTCACGCGGGGATGGGGTCAAAATTTCGCCGCCCTCTTCAGTGATTAAAATATCATCTTCAATCCGAACGCCTCCTAAGCCTTCGACGTAGATGCCCGGTTCATTCGTAATCACATTCCCTGGCACAAAGACCTCTTCACTGCGGAAGCTGACCATAGGCGCTTCATGCACTTCAAGGCCAACCGAATGTCCGGTTGAATGGCCAAATTGCTCACCATAACCGCATTCTTTGATGTAATCACGAGCAACGGCGTCAAGCTCCTTACCGGTAAGGCCAGGACGAGCAGCTTCGTTTACCCGCCGATTGGCTTCGTAAACAATATCATAAATTTTACGAAGTTCAGCCTTAGGTTCACCAATAGCGACCGTCCGTGTCATATCGGAAGCATAGCCATGATAGTAGCAACCATAATCTAATGTGATTAAATCACCTTTTTCGACAACTTTTTCACTGGCGACCCCGTGTGGCATGGCGGACCGTAAGCCGGAAGCAATAATTGTCGTGAAAGAGACCCCCGAGGCACCCATTTCCCTCATTTTAAAGTCCAAAGCATTAGCAATTTCAATTTCCGTTTGCCCGGGCTCAATGAAATCTACAATGTAAGAAAAAGCTTCAACGGCAATATCACAAGCCGTTTTAATGGTCTTAATTTCTTCTTGGTCCTTCACTTCGCGAAGCTTTTGGACAAGGCCCGGTTTTTCTATCCACTCACACGCGACCTTTTGTGATACCTGCTTAAAAGCTTTAACCGTTAGGTCATCAGCTTCAAAGCCAACGCGGTGTTGGGGCAATTTTTGAATTAAATCGGCCATATAAGCTAACGGATCGGAAATAGCTGCCGAACCCCCAGCAATGATAACCTTAAAGCCTGCGCATTGCTCGTGAGCTTGCTCTTCGTAACGAAAATCGGTGAAAAAATAAGCGTCCTCTTGCGTAATCAGAACAGTCGCTGTCGTCCCCGTAAAGCCACTGAGATACCGTATGTTGTATAGATTGGTTACATAATACGCATCCAAGGCTTCTTGGCGTAAAACCTCTTGCAACTTTTGAACTCTTGCTTCCATCAATAACACCTCTTTATTCCTCAAAAAGCTACTCTAATAATTATAACATAAGTTCTTTTCTTAATTCTCAAAGGAATTTAAAAAATAAAAAGTGAATATCTGTTTCCCTCGCTGTATATCTTAAATGAGTAGCTAAGGAGGAATTTATGGAAAATTATGTCAAAAAATTATTAAGCGAAGCAAGCCATCAACAGTGTGAAGATATTTATATTAGTCCCAAAAAAGATAAATATCAGGTGAGTTTACGTCTAGGCGAAAAGTTAACCCTTCTAGAACAACTTAGCCTAGAAGAAGGGAGTCGATTGATTCGTTATTTTAAATATCAGGCACATATGGATGTCGGTGAAAGACGACTGCCTCAAGATGGGGCCTACTACTATAATGACGGCAAAAATTTTGTCGAACTACGGTTATCAACGATAGCTAACTACTTATTGCAAGAATCACTGGTCCTTCGTCTTCTCCATCAAAATAAAGAGCAAAAGGAGGCCCTATTCACTCACCCTCTACAGGCCAAGTTCTCTTATTTCCTGCGTAAGAAAAGTGGCTTACTTCTCTTTTCAGGTCCGGTCAGTTCTGGGAAAACAACTTTAATTTATGATCTTTTAGGCAAGCGTTATGAGACCTCCCCTTGTTCTGTTATTACAATGGAAGATCCAGTTGAAATTAAGGATGAACGCTTCCTGCAAACTCAGGTGAATATGAAGGCAGGGGTCGACTATGGCGCCTTAATTAAAGCCAGTCTCAGGCACCATCCCGATATTTTAGTTATCGGTGAAATCCGTGACGAACTTACAGCTCGCATGGCTATTCGGGCTGCTCTGACCGGGCACCTCGTTATCGCTACGATCCACGCCAAAAATTGTAAGGGAGTTTTAAACCGCTTAAAAGAACTTGACATTACGCCAGAACAATTGCTGCAAACCCTCGGCTTAATCACCTCCCAAAGATTAGTTCCAACGGTAGAGGGCCACCGTCAATTAGTGATTGAAGCCGTGATGGAAAAACAGATTCAGCCACTCATCAAGAACCAAAAATTTGAAAATTACCGAACACTAAACGATGAATTAGAGGAGTTGCTTAAGCATGGAAAAATTAGTCAAAACACCTATGAAGCTTACTGCTTGGAAGGCTAAATGCCAGCGAAGACGTATCAAGCGTCGGCAGCAGGCTGATATTCTTCGCTATATTGGTGAATTATATACCGAGGGTTTTATGTTAGCGGAAATCCTTCCCTTTCTGAAAATCCTTGAGCCTCATTACCAAGAAGAATTTATGAAAATGCAAGAGACAATGAGTCAAGGAAGGTTATTTTATGAACAAGCTCACCACCTTAATCTCAATGCCAATATTCGCTATCAAATTTATATTGCAGAAACAAAAGGTAATTTGGGCGAAGGGTTGCTGCAGATCGCCAGTTACCTGGACGAGCAAGACCGATACGAAAAGAAATTACGACAAGCGCTGGCCTATCCTCTGCTTTTAATTGCGATGGTTATCGGCCTGCTCTTGGCCTTGCGATTTCTGATGTTGCCCCACTTAAAAACCTTTATTCAGCCCGGCCAAGACTTGACTACTGATTGGTTACTCATGAGCCTAGAACATTTTCCCCAAGCCCTGGTCCTTACTTTGGCTGGCCTTGGGGTTCTGCTCACTTTGTTTTACAGATGGTGTCGAAGAACGAAAGCACTGAAACGCGCGCAAACTTTTGTCAAAATCCCTTTTCTGGGCAGCCTATTTCTGTATTACTATACCTACTTTTTTGCTTACGAATTTAGCCAGCTATTGAAACTTGGCTACAGTTTCAAGGAAATAGTGGCCACTTTTAGGCAGCAAAATATTTCCCCACTCTTACAAGAGCTTGGCGAATTTTTTAACCAAGGGTACATCCATGGCGTCCCCTTTCAAAGTAAATTGCAAGAAGCTCGTATTTTTTCTCCCGAATGCCAGGCTATCGTAGCCCACGGAGAGCAAATTAGCGCCTTAGGGATAAAACTTCACCTTTATAGCCAACGCTGCCAAAAAGCTTTGTTTAAAACTTTAGCTAGGCAAACCAATTACCTGAAAAATATTATCTTTTTAGCGATTGCTACTCTCATTATCTCGGTCTATCTGATTTTGATGTTACCCATGTTATCCATGCTAGGAGGTTTACGAGCATGAAAAAATTTGTTTCCTACCTTAACCAATTAAAAACTCAATTATGCAATAAAAAAGCCTTTACCTTAGTTGAAATGGTCATTGTGCTGTTTATTATCGCTTTGCTCCTTTTGATCATCATCCCTAATATGTCCAAGCAAAAGGAGGTTGCCGAAGAAAAAGCGGATGCGGCGATCATTAAAACAGTTGAGACACAAAAAGCACTGTACGAACTGGAATATGATCAGGCACCCACCGATCAGGAATTAATCGATAAACAATACCTCACCTCAGAACAATTAGAGCGTTACCACAAGAATAAATAGAAGAAAGCTTGGTGAAGTCATGTGAATAGGTTGAGTCAATTTAGGAAGGTAAGCCATCATACGCATGGCTTCACCCTATTTGAAACGGTCATTGTGTTAGCCATTACGGCGCTGGTGCTTTTAGCCACGGTTAGTCATTTACATTGGCAAGAAAGAAAATTATTACTCACTAAAACCGTCCAAAGTGTTGCCTTAAACTACGAACAATATCAGCAGCGGGCGCAATTGAATGGTGAAAATATTACCATACAAGCTTTTAATAACCGCGTTATTTTCCAGTCCTTAACACAAGCAAATTCCACTGAAACGATCACCCTACCCAAAGATATCCAAGTTTTACAAGCCCGAACGCTATTTTTACGGCGTAATTACGGCTTAGAGCAACCAACAAAGCTTACTTTTTACTCCGGTAAGGAACGGTTATCGATTGTTTTCCAACTAGGAGGAGGAGAATATGTTATCCGCTAAAAGACAAAGCGCTCAAGGTAAAAAGAGCGGCCATCTCTTACTTGAAGCTGTCTTATCTTTAGGACTAATTACCAGCTTTACCTTATTAACCATCGGCCAACAAAGCCAGCAAATCAAAAAATATCAAAATGCGCAAAAACAGGTCCAAACTTACGAGAACATGTATTATACCGTAAATGAAAAATTAGCTTCTCTAAGAGCTAAGCCTTTACTGGATGAAAAATTTACCTATTACAATGAAGAAACAGGTGAAACTATTGCTATCCAATTGGAAAATATGGACGAGTACTAAGGGTTTTACATTGTGGGAGACGACTTGCGCTTTATTTCTATTCGTTTTACTGCAACTACTTTTACTCTTACTTGTTCGCGGTCAAATTAACTATGGCAATCAACTCAACCAGGAATATTTAGATGATTGGGGAAGCTTTGCTATTTCGCTCGCTAGGGAGGCCCAATCAGCCAAGCTCATCAGTTGTGAAACTCAAGACCTTATTATTGAAGATCACGAGGGACGACGCTTAACTTATGAATACTATGAAAATAAAGATAGTCAGATGATTCGTAAAAAAGTTCATGGTCAAGGGCATCAACCCATGCTCATGCATGTGAAACATTGGCAGTTGCTCCGAATTAATCCACATACCGTGAAATTAAAAGCCCTGTTAAATAATGGCGAAAAGCATCAACTTTATCTCATTTATCAGGAGGTTAAGCATGAATAAAAAGGGGCATATTCTTTTCACGACGATTCTCTGCCTAATGGTTAGCACCCTCCTTATTTACTTCAATTTAGAACATAGTTACTATAATCAACACAGTCTAAAAAATACAGAAAGAGCCTACCTCGCCCAAGCCCTAGCCGATATCGCCATTAAAGACGATCAGTACCGCCAGCAAATGCTATATCGGGAGCATCGAGACAAAATAAAGGCGTTAGATAATGATTATCAAAAGAAAGAAAAGGAAGTATCAGCTTCAGAGCAAAGAATTGAAGAGCTCCAAAAAGAAAAAGAAGAACTTGACAATGCCATTAAAGAGCAAGAAGCAGACCTTGAAAAAAACCAGACAGCCTGCCGTGAGATTGAGGAAGAACTTGAACAGGCAAAAAAGGAATACCAGTCAGCTAAAGAAGAGTTAATAGAAGCTTCGAGCGGGCAAATTGAAATTTTAGAAGCTTTGGCTACTATCGAAGCAGCCATCAAAGACTACGAAATTTCCCTCGAAGAAAAAAAGGAAGAAGAAGCGGAAAAAGAAGAAATGATAGAAGATTTAAAGCAGAAGCTCCAAGACCAAGAAGAGGAAATCGAAACCCATTTAGAAGACGTCGAAGCCATTAAGCGTCAATTGAAGCATGATGAAAAAAAGCGCAAATTATTGCGTGAGCAACCCCCCCAATATCCCCCACGAAATTACCAGTTTAATCAAGGAATAGTGCTTTTAGAGTCAGATGAAGAAAATGAGCGCCATTGTCAAATCACCCTAAAAAGCGATGGTTATCAGTATCAATTCTATTTTTTCCCCTCCCCATTTAAATTTTAATCAGGACAAAATCCTCAGAGCGAAGTTATATTCGCCTGAGGATTTTTATGCAAATATCGTTATTTAAAAGTTTTAATGAAAATTTTGACTATTTTTGCATGAATATCTTGCATATCATCTTCGCTTACCCAGAAGCATTTCCTATAATGAATGAACAAGGGTTAGATAGGAGGCGATATGATGGCTGATGTCATTGCACAACTTCTTACATTAGATCGTCAAGCGCAAAAGCATGCAGAAAATTTCCCTAAAAAGAAAAAACAGCTTAAAAAGCGTTACGATGAAATGAAGAAAAAAACAGAAGCAAAAAGTCGAGCGAAACTTGAAGCTGACTTGACAGAGTATCAAAATCAACTTGAAGAAAAATTAACTCATGATCAGTCGGAAGCAAGAAAGCAATACGCCGAAAAAAGGCAGCAACTTGAAGCTTTCGTCAACGAACAAAAACCCCACTATGTTCAAAACTTCATGGAAAAAGTAAAAAAACTAGGAAGTGAGTTGTAATGTCAATCTCACCGGCACTCAATGCCAAAATTAAAGCGATGACTGGAGAATTATTATCTCCAGAGCAAATTATGAATTTAGAAAATATGTCGGGGCTAGATATTGAGCGTGAAATTAAGCGGCTAAAGCCAAATCTTAATTGGCCAAAAAATCAAGCCAAGACTTCAGCCAAAGAACTTGAAAAAGTCCTACTGAATAGCGTCATCGATGATTTTTTGAAAATCTATTATTTTGCGGATATTAAATTACGTCCAGTCATTGCCATCTACGGTCTCCAATTTGAGATTCGATTCATTAAACATGCCCTCAAGGCTATTGAACAAAAAGGTCAAACTGATGTTACTGTGGGTCCACTTGCAAATTACTTAGAAACAAGTCGCCATTACCATTTGAATGAAATCATTCTGGCGACTAATTTTAATGCTTTTATTGAAGCTTTAAGAGATACACCATTTGCGAAGTTTTTTAGCCAGCATGAAAAATATTTCTCTGAGGATTCCTATGAGCAGTTCATTATTGAATCGGATCTGGATAAATTCCGAGCCGAATTGACTGTTCAAGAAGTTAAAAATTTACTTCCTCTTGATTTAGCAAAAGACCTCAATCGTTATTATGGAATGAAGTATGATTTAATTAATCTAAATACCATTTATCGATTAAAATTCTTGTTCAAGGTGACGAATGAAGAAATCGAAGCCCACCTCTTTAAGCCGGGCCGAAAATTAACTCCGGAGGTTCGTTTAAACCTGCTTGCCAGCACAAGTCCGGAAACTTACCAACGTAAGGTGGAAGAATTAGGTTACGAATCAGTTCTTAATTATGCCAAGGAATCCTTTAGCGTCTACCAGCAAGAACAATTCATTGCCAAGCAACTACGACGCTTTGCCAAGCAATTTCCTAATAGCGTGCTTAATATTTTTGCTTTTTTTAACCAAAAAGAATTGGAAGTTAGACATTTTATCCATCTCATTGAACAGACCTTAGTGAAGCCCAAACAACATTGACACAGATTAGAAAGGAGTTCTAATGATAACAAAAATGCACCTTGTCAATATCACCGGTCCACGTGATGATATTGACCGTATGGCTGACCAATACTTACGTCATTACGATGTTCATTTGATCAATGCTAGTAAAGAATTAGCAGAGATTAAAACATTAAAACAATATACAAGTCCTAATCCTTATGAGCCTTGGTTAGAACGAGTTAACGAATTATTGGAATTTGCTCCTGAGGAAATGGATCAACAAGAGGTTTCTGACGACATTGAATTGAAAGAGGCCCAAGAGCTCATTGAAAAAATTGAGCGCGATTTTGCTCCGGAGCGCGGAGAACTCAAAAACCTACGTCAAAAACGTAACGATGCCTACGCGAATTACCAACTTTATGAACCTTTTGCCAGCATTAACCACCCTATGGAAGATCTGCTGGGCATGGCTCATTTAAAAATTCGTTTTGGACGTTTCACCCCCAATAACTATCGGAAATTTGTGAAATATATTAATGAAATGGTTCCTTCTTTCTTTATCAAATCGAAGGAAACTGAAGATTATGTTTATGGGATGTATTTCACAACTCATGAAGCAAGGCAACGTGTCGATGCCCTTTATTATTCCCTTGCTTTTGAACGGCTTCGCTTGCCTGAAAATCATGGGACTTTCAAGGACATTACCCAAACCTATCTAGCAGCCTATAAAGAAAGTAAATACGAAATTGAAGAAACACAAACAAATCTCGAGAAATTGATCGCACCCTACCAGGAAAAACTACTGCAAGCCCGCTTGCGGTTCGAGGCTTTGTCTGAAGCCTATGAAGTCAGAAAATATGCGGCCATTACTCGCGATGAGTTTGCCCAAAAAGAAACACGTTACCTCTTACTGGCCTGGATGCCTCAAGACCAAGCCAAAGCCTTGGCCGAAGAATTGAAGCAAGAGCGGACGATCGCCATGTTTATTGAAGATGAAACTGATAGTAGTGATATGAACCCGCCCACGAAAATGAAAAACAATTTTTTCGTCAAACCCTTTGAATTAATTACTCGAATGTATGGTATCCCCAATTACCACGAGCTTGATCCAACAGGGTTAGTGGCACTCACTTATTCATTATTGTTTGGGGCAATGTTTGGTGATGTTGGTCACGGAATCTTTTTATTCTTAATTGGCTGCTTAGGCTTCGTTAAGAAAAAATGGAACTTACTGAAACTCTTCGTGCCTATCGGCATTTCATCGACCATTTTTGGCTTCCTATACGGGGCGATCTTCGGCTTTGAAGATGTTTTAGAACCACTGTGGTTGAATCCAACAACAGCGCTAAGTACCGTTCCTTTCTTCGGACAGTTAAACACCATTTTCCTGACCACCGTGGTGTTTGGGATGTTTATCATTCTAGTAACGATGCTGATGAATATTGGACTTCGCCTGAAGCAAGGAGAAACTTGGTCCATGATTTTAGACCGTAACGGGCTGGCTGGCTTCTTATTCTATGGCCTGCTTGTCGTCTTAATTATTCTTTATATGACCGGGCACACGATTCCTTTCTTAGGAATTATCGGCACGATCTTAGGCTTATTGCTTCTCTGCATCGCCTTTAAAGAACAAATTATGACGCATCTCATTGATAAAAAGTCTGGCAAGGAAAACCAAGATGGCCTGGCCATCACCTTGCTAGCAACTTTCTTTGAAACCTTTGAAACCATTTTGACTTACTTCTCCAATACGATCTCCTTCGTCCGGGTGGGCGCCTTTGCTGTTTCGCACGGAGCGATGATGAGTGTTGTATTGATGTTTGCACACGCCGAAGGAAACAGCTTAGCTAATATCAATTGGCTTGTCTTTATCCTCGGAAATCTATTCGTGGTCGGCTTCGAAGGCTTGATTGTCTTTATTCAAGTACTTCGTCTCGAATTTTATGAAATCTTTAGCCACTTCTACCAAGGAGATGGCATTGAATTTAAAAGTATTTGGCAATTAGTCAATAATAAATAGGAGGAATATCCATGACAATCAGTATGCTTATCAAATTAACGATCGCCCTTACCTTTGTGCTGGGCTTTATTTTCCCAGCTATTTACTTCTTCAAAGGAGAGCGCAATAAAAAACGTTACAAGAAAACACTAGCCAGCAATGTGGTGATCATTGCTGCTGGCATTTTGCTGAGCTTGATCTTAGCCTACCAACCTCAAGTAGCCCTAGCTTCTGAAACAAGTGCCGCTGCCCAAGCTGGTCTCGCAACAGGTCTAGGCTATATTGCTGCAGCCCTATCGACAGGCCTTTCCTGCGTTGGTGGGGGGATTGCGGTGGCTAGTGCAGCCAGTGCAGCTCTTGGCGCTATTAGTGAAGATGGCTCGATCTTTGGTCGTTCCCTTATCTTCGTTGGTTTAGCCGAAGGGGTAGCCCTGTACGGCTTGATCATTTCCTTCATGATTTTAGGGCAATTATAAAAGATAAACCCTGTCGTAAGGGAGGTTATAGTGATGAAGCAATATGTGCTTGCCGATGATTACGCCGCTCTAACAGGCATGCGCTTAATAGGCGTTGATGGGACTTTTATCAATGAAGAGCACCCTTTTCTACCTGAATTTAGGCGACTCATTCAAGAAGATGATCTTGCTATTCTCTATATCGCTGAAAACTTAAGTCAGAAATACCAAGATGAGATCAACAATGTGCGTTTTTCCCAGGACAAGCCTCTCATCTCAACATTAAAAAGGCAGGAAGATTGTGGAAAAATTGATGATGCCCTCGCTAAAACCATTCAACATGCGATTGGTATGTCCATCTAATTAAGGGGGGATACTGTTGGACGAACAAGAGAAGTTAGCCTACTTTGAGCGTACCATTCAAAAAGAAGCTAAAACAGAAACGGATGAACGTTTGAAACAATATGAAAATAATTTAAAAGCAGACTTTGAAACTTATCAAAAACAAATTGAAGAAAAATATCATAATCGCTTTCTTGATCAGCAAAAAAACCTCATCCAAGAGTTCAATAAGGAATTATCAGAAAGTCAAATTCACCAGCAACGTGATGTCTATCTGAGCAAGCAAGAAATCAAGGAAAAAATTTTTAAGGAATTTCGCCAAGCCATTGAAAGTTATAAAACAGAAGCGGCTTATGCGAAGCAGTTAGAACGTATGGCGGAAACAATTCTGGACTATGCCAATGGAGAAACTTGTGACTTGTATATCGATCACACCGATCAAAACTTACAAGGCCAACTCAAGGAAGTTTGCCAGCATGACATTAAACTGTCGGACCGCCCATTTCTCGGTGGGATGCGTGGGGTATTGCGAAAGAGAAATATTCTAATTGATTACTCCTTTCAAACACTGCTAGAACGTGAAGCTGATGACTTTGAAATTAAGGAGGTGAAGGAACTTGACCAATAGTGTTTACAGCATTAACGGTCCAATCGTTACCATTAAAGGCCAAACTGACCTGACCATGCAAGAAATGGTTCATGTCGGTAAAGAACAATTAATTGGTGAAGTGATTCGGATTGATGAGTATCAAACAACGATTCAGGTGTATGAGGAAACAGCAGGGATCCGCCCTGGCGAACCCGTCATTGGTACCAATTTACCCATGCGTGTCACCTTAGGGCCTGGCCTGTTAAACAACATCTATGACGGGATTGAACGTCCCCTTCGTGCTATCGAAGAAGAAAGTGGCTATTACATTCGCCGCGGCATTAACGCTAAAGCTTTAGATACGGAGAAAAAATGGCCAGTTAAAATGCTGGTATCCGAAGGCCAGCAAATCACTGAAGGCGATATTATTGCAGAAATTGAAGAAACCCCTGCAATGACGCATAAAGTCCTTGTTCCCCCCCATGTCATGGGGAAAATCATCTGGGTAGCAGAATCAGGCCACTATAGCGTCGAAGAAGCCTTAGTGAAATTGGAGACCTTTGACAACAAGACCATTACCATTACCAGTTGCCAAGAATGGCCGATTCGTAATCCCCGGCCCGTTCGGCAAAGAAAAGAGGGTTCTATCCCCTTGCTGACTGGCCAAAGAATTATCGATACGGTTTTCCCGATTACGAAAGGAGGAACCGCAGCAATTCCTGGTGGTTTTGGGACCGGAAAAACGACCATGCAACACCAAATCGCTAAGTATGCAGATGCCGATGTCATTGTTTACATTGGTTGTGGCGAACGGGGAAATGAAATGACTGAGGTATTGGAAGACTTTAGTAAATTGATTGACCCTAGAACGAATGCCCCACTCATGGAACGCACTGTTCTTATTGCGAACACTTCAAACATGCCGGTAGCCGCCCGGGAAGCTTCGATTTATACAGGGCTTACGATCGCTGAATACTACCGTGATATGGGCTATGACGTTGCGATCATGGCGGACTCTACCTCACGGTGGGCAGAAGCCTTACGGGAATTATCTGGACGTTTAGAGGAAATGCCTGCTGAAGAAGGCTACCCTGCCTACTTGGCTAGTCGCATTGCAACCTTCTACGAACGCGCTGGTGATATGGAAACGTTGAATCACCAACGGGGTTCCGTCTCAATTATTGGGGCTGTTTCTCCTCAAGGAGGGGACTTCTCGGAGCCGGTCACGCAAAATACGAAGCGGTTTGTCCGCTGTTTCTGGGGCTTGGACGCTAATCTGGCCCACGCCCGCCACTATCCAGCCATTAACTGGATGAACAGTTACAGTCAATATGTCACTGACCTTAACCCTTGGTATCAAAAATTTGTCAGTGAACACTTTGTTCAAGACCGCCAAGATATGATGGCCATTTTGCTAGAAGAAGATCGTCTGAATGAAATTGTAAAATTGATTGGGAGCGATATTCTACCTGATGAGCAAAAATTAACCCTGCAAATTGCCCGTGTTTTTCGTTTAGGTTTCTTGCAGCAAAATACTTTCCATGAGATTGATGGAAATGTACCGCTGAAAAAACAAGCGGCCATGTTGCATGTCATCTTATATCTGAAATCACGTTGCGAACAATTATTAAACTGGGGTATGCCAATGGATTATCTCAACCAAGCCCAAATCTTTAATGAATTGATTAATATGCGTTACAACGTTCCTAACGATAAACCTGAAGCCTTCAATGCTTATTATGAACATATTGACGACTTCTACGACACCGCCATGGCAGAAAATGGATAAGGAGGAGATAAAGAATGCCAATCGAGTATCTAGGACTCAGTTCAATTGATGGCCCCCTCGTGGCGATCGATGGTGTTCGTGGCGCTGCCTACGGTGATATTGTTCAATTTACTGTTAACCATCAGGAAGAAAAAATTGGGCAAATTATCACCATGGAAGGGGAACGAGCCATTATCCAAGTGTTCGATGCCACAACAGCCATGTCTTTGGATAATACTCACACCATTTTTACCGGTCGTGGGATGGAAATTAGTCTCTCTCCTGCCATTTTAGGCCGAATTTTTGATGGGATTGGGCGGCCAATCGATGGTTTAGGCCCTATTCAAGGTGGGATCCATCGCGATATTAACGGAGCTCCCCTTAATCCGGTTTCTCGTTTATATCCACGTAACTATATTGAAACCGGCTTTTCTGCCATTGATGGTTTGACCACATTAATTCGTGGCCAAAAGCTACCCATCTTTTCTGGTGAAGGGATGCCTCATAACGAATTAGCCGCTCAAATTGTTAAGCAAGCCAAACTAGGCTCTGAACAAAATGAAGAATTTGCGATTGTGTTTGCTGCTATGGGCGTTAAGCATGATATTGCTAATTACTTCGAGCGTACCTTTGAAGAAAGTGGCGCCATTGAACATGTCACCATGTTTGTCAATACAGCTGATGATCCGGTAATGGAACGTTTAATCGCGCCCCGCATGGCGCTCACAACTGCGGAATATCTCGCTTATGAACAAGGTAAGCAAGTCCTTGTCATTCTTACTGATATGACCTCTTTCTGTGAAGCTTTGCGGGAAATTTCTAATGCCAAACAAGAAATCCCTTCACGTAAAGGTTACCCAGGTTATCTCTATTCCGAACTAGCAACCATTTATGAGCGTGCTGGAATTGTCGAAGGGCGTTCAGGTTCGGTTACTCAAATTCCTATTCTAACCATGCCTAACGATGATATCACCCACCCTATTCCGGACTTAACTGGTTATATTACCGAGGGCCAAGTTGTTTTGGATCGCGAACTTCACGGTAAAGGGATCTTCCCGCCGATTGCTGTGCTCCCTTCCCTCTCTCGACTCATGAAGGATGGGATTGGTGCTGGCTATACGCGGGAAGACCATGATGATATCAGTAACCAATTATTCCAAGCCTATGCTAATGCCCACGAAGCCCGTAGCTTAGCTTCGGTCATTGGGGAAGAAGAATTATCTGACATGGATAAGCGTTACCTCAATTTTGGGAAGGCTTTTGAAGAGCAATTTGTTGCGCAAAAGCCTGACGAAGAACGGATGATTGAAGAAACTCTTGATCTCGGCTGGTCCCTTCTCCGCCAATTCCCTAAAGACGAACTTAACCGCATCGATTCAAAACTCTTGGATAAGTATTATGATGCCGATCAAGAACGCTTAGACCAAGGGCAAGGTGAGGACCATGGACGTTAACGATACCCCAACGAAAGGGAATCTCATGCAGATTGAAAAAACTTTGACGCTAAGTCAAAGTGGCTACCATCTCATGGATAAAAAACGGATGATTCTTGTGAATGAGATTCACCGTTTAACAAAAAAAGCCCGTCAAGTTCAAGAAGAACTGGACGAAGCTTACCAAGAAGCTTATCGTCTATTAGATAAAGCGGCTAAAGACATTAGTCTACCCACGATTTACCATGCCGCTACCGCGGTTCCCATTGATTCTGACTTGCGACTTAAAATTCGCAGTGTCATGGGCACGGCCATTCCGGAAACCCAAAGCCGCCATAAAAAGATAGCACCGGCATATTCCTTATATGATACCAGTGTGACGGTCGACTTAGCACGCTTAGCCTTTGCTAAGGTCAACCAGCTACAAGTCGAACTGGCCGTTATTGAGAATTCAGCTTACCGTTTAGCCAGAAATATTCTTAAAACCCAAAAGCGGGTGAATGCTTTGCAAAATATTACCATTCCACAATTGCAAGTGGTTCATTCTCATATTACTCAAGCTTTGGAAGAAAAAGAACGGGAAGAGTTTACTCGCTTGAAGGTCGTTAAGCGAATTCTAAATAATAAACGCGAAGCCATGAGGGAATCTCTGTAAATTTTCAATAAAAAAGCAGTTGGCAGAACCACCAACTGCTTTTTATGTTCCCTTAAAATTTAGATTGCTTCTTCAAAACGACGGGCGACTTCCTCCCAATTAACAATCTTAAAGAAAGCAGCAATATAATCGGGACGAACATTTTTATATTTGAGGTAATAAGCATGTTCCCAAACGTCTAAACCTAAGATAGGGGTTAGACCTTCCATTAAAGGCGTATCTTGATTGGGCGTGTCCATAATCTTCAATTTACCATCATCGACAACGAGCCAAGCCCAGCCAGAACCAAAACGCCCTTTGGCTGCTGCTGTAAATTTCTCTTGGAAAGCTTCAAAGCTGCCAAAAGCATCCTTAATGGCTTCTGCTAATTTTCCTTCAGGCTCCCCGCCACCATTAGGACTTAAAACAGTCCAGAAAAGAGAGTGGTTAGCATGACCACCAACATTATTGCGGACAGGAGTTTTAAGCTCTTCAGGTAGATCAGCAAAAGCCTTCAAAATCTCTTCAGGCTTCTTGTCAGCCCAATCCGTCCCTTCTAAAGCTTTATTGGCATTGTTCACATAGGTTTGGTGGTGCTTGTCGTGATGAAGTTTCATCGTTTCTTCATCAAAATGAGGTTCAAGGGCATCATAAGCATAGGGTAATTCAGGTAGTTCAAAGCTCATTAATATCTCCTCCTTATTGTCATTATAGCGGCCTGAAAATGGGAATTGCAATTAATATGCTTACGGAAAACAAGAAAGATATTTTGCTACTAATCCCAAATCTTTGCTATACTTAAGTTAATTTATGGAAGTTAAAGGAGTTTTGTTTTGTCAGTATTAACCCTATTTCGCCAGGCGATCGTAAAAAGTAAACAGGCCCTACAAGTCATTGATTTTTCCCTTGGGAAACGGTTGAAGTATTTATTTTTACTTGCCTTCATCTTCTCCCTGCCCCTTTACCGACTCGCTTATCAGGAGCTGGATGTGCTTAGGGATAATGGGCAAAGTATTATGCAAAAAGTTCCTGATTTCCATGTGGAAAAAGGCCAACTACAGACCACTGAAGATGAAGCTTTTATGGTCAAAACGAATTACTTAATCTTCACTTTTAATCCCAATAAACAATTGGAAGATGCCGATATTCGCTCTGAGAGCGGCAACCAGCCCATTGCTATCGAACTTGGCGAAGAGGCGCTTAGCGTTAAGCTTTTCGATCAGCCCCTCAGTTTGCCTTATACAGAGCTCAGTTCTGATCGCCAGAATTTTGATCAAAAGGCCTTTAAAAAATTGCTACAGCAGTTTGTTTCTCCCCAGTGGTCCTTTTTATTCATTACCGCTGGCTTAATATTCTTATGGTCAAGTCTGCATTTGTTTATCTTGACGTGTGTTATCGGTTTAATATTAACCTTCTTCCGTTTCTCCAAAGAAGCCCACCTCACTTATGGCCAATGCTTATCCTTAGGCGTTATGGGCCTCACTCGTCCTGTGACCTTCTTTTCTGTTTTATTATTATTTGGTTTTGCGATTCCCTTTCAAACAGAATTATTGGTCATTTTTGCCCTTTTTATTATTTGGCAACTCACTCGCTTTACTAAAATTTTGAAGTTAAATGAGGATAATATCGATGAAATTTTCAAGCAAATGACGCATCGGTATCACTATCGCCGTGATGACGAGGAAAAAGAGCATAAACATAAGCAAGATACCGATCATAAAGATCAGTAACTTGCTTCCTTAAGGCTACCAGCGTTGACTGTCACGTCGCCCTTTACGACGTTGCCTTTCTTGCTGGCGCCTTTTTTCTTTGCTTTTTTGATGTTTATATTGCTTGATATGCCGACTTAACTTCTTCTTATAACCCGGCTTAACTGGTTTTTTCTGGGCTCGTTTGACCATCCCCCGAATCTGATGATCCACATTTTTTTCTACTTCCAGATGGAAAGAATACTCAGTCGGCACCAGACGGCCATTTTCAAGGCTCATGGCTTCGAAATGCAAGCCTTTTTCCTCTAAATATTGAAGTTTACTTTCTTCATCCGGAGTCAATAAGGTTAGGGCAAAACCTTGTCGACCTAAACGTCCCGTTCGCCCGAGTCGATGGATTAAGAAGGATAAATCTTCAGGAATCTCATAATTAACGACGTGGGAGACACCTTCGATATCAATTCCCCGCGCAGCTAAATCCGTAGCCACGACATATTGAAAATCGAGATTATTGATGCGACGGATGATCTGACGTCGTTTTCGACTGGGCAAGTCGCCATGCAGGCAGCAAACATTTAAGCCACGATTTTTTAATTCATGATGCAATTCTTCAACCCTTTTTATCGTATTAGCAAAAATTAAGGCTAAGTAAGGCTCTCCTAAGGTTAAGACCTCTTCCAATACAGCCAGTTTACTCTGACTTTTCACGAGCAGCAAAGCATTTTTAATATTTTTAGGCAAGACATGTTTTTCGTCTAGCAATAACCACTGGGGACGATTTAAATACTTCTCCAAGAAAGGCTGAATAGCATCAGGAATGGTCGCTGAAAAAACAGCCATTTGCAAATCTTCCGGCATGCGACTAGCAAATTGATCTACCACATCTAAAAAGCCCATATCTAAAGTCATATCAGCTTCATCGATAATAAGCAGCCTGACTCGATGAACATTCAATAGTTGTTGCTTAACAAGGTCTAATAAGCGTCCAGGTGTGCCGATAACGAGAGCGGGAGTTTGCCCCTCTAAGCGTTCAGCTTGCCGGTCTGTATCCGTGCCCCCAAAGGCGCGTTCTATCAAAAACGGCGACGGGCGTTGTTGATTGATCTTTTGTGCCACTTCATAAAGCTGACCAGCTAACTCACGACTAGGCGCTATAATAACAGCTTGCGTCTCAGCTTTATTTTCTAATTTTTCAAATAAAGGCAGCAAAAAAGCTAATGTTTTTCCAGAGCCTGTCTGACTTTGGACCACCAAACTTTCCCCATCGCGAAGAAGTGGAATCACTTCTTCTTGAACTTCGGTGGGCTGGTCAAAATTTTCCTGCTCTAAGGCCTGCTCAATAAAAGCTTTGAAATGATAGTCTTTAAATTGCATTTTACCCCTCCTTCTCACCAGCAATAAATAATTCACATAAATGATCCATTTCTTGAAGCATCTGCCTCATTTCCTCTGGTGTATAAACGGTGGCGCCACTGGCCTTAGGATGGCCTCCGCCTCGATAAGCTTGAGCTAAACCATTAATCGCGGGCCCTTGAGAGCGAAGCCGACAGCGAATACTCCCATCTTCTTGCTCGACAAAAACCACCCACGCCAAGACCCCTTCCAAGCGACCAGGATAGCCCACTAAAAAATGTGTCCGCGCCTCAGGAAGCTGATGTTCTTGTAACCAAGCTTGGTGAACCGTTAGGGAGGCGACCCAACCACTAGGGGTTCGTTCTAAATGACATAGAGCTTCTCCCAGTAATTCCATTTGCGTTGGACTTAATTCTTCCATATGATTTAAATCATCGGCTGGAAAAGAGGTATACTCAAGTAATTGGGAGGCAATGGCCAGGGTATGCGAACTGGTATTATCAAAAAGAAAGCGTCCGGTATCCCCTACCATCCCTAAGTAAAACAAGCGGGCGCTAGCTGAAGTCATTGACAGACCACTAGCCGCCTGCAAAACAGCCCCTGCCCATAATTCCGAAACTGAACTTGCCTCTTCGTGAATCCACTGCCAATCACCGTAAGGCTCAGTATTCGGATGGTGATCACACTTGGCTAAGCTTCGTCCTAAGGCATACCGATCATCATCAATTCGCGCTAGATTAGCCGTATCATTAACAATAACCAAGGCATCCTGATAGACCTCATCAGAAATCTGATCCATAGTCCCCATAAAAGCTAAACTCGGCTCATTTTTCCCAACCGCATAAATACTTTTCTCAGGGTAAGTTGCTTTTAATACTTCCTTTAAGCCCAATTGAGAGCCAATAGCATCCGGATCGGGGCGAATATGCCGATGAATAATAATAGTTTCTGCTTTTTTAATTTCTTCTAGAATTTGTGCAAGCATTGCTAATCCCTCCCAGATGTTTTCGAACTGTCGAGTGGTAACTGCACACTGACGAAAGCCTTGGCCATTAGATTTTTTCCGTGGTAAACGGCCACCTCGGTATGACCTTTATGACGACCTTGCATCAGTAAACGCGGTTCAATATCTAAGGTACTATTCAGTTGAACTAAATGTAGACTTAAAAAATTAACTGTTTCAATAATAGCCGTTTTATGATAGTGATCGGCCCAGAAGCGCTCAACTACCAGTTGAATGACCATAGCTAAAAGACTGGTCGACAAAGAACCCACTTCATTGACCATAGTCGCATCGCTTTTAAAACGATAGCGAACTTGCTCCGCTTGGGTTGGCACTAAAGATATTTTTTCATCCAAGAGACTTTCAAAGCGATCTTCCAAGGCTAAACTGTGGCGGGCATACTCAAGCGTTTTAAGCACATCACGACGGGTGACAATACCAAGCAACTTGCCCCGATCATCAACAACAGGCAATAATTCCAAACCATCCCAAACCATCATATGAGTGACACTGACAACACTCATCGACGTGCGCGCCACTAAAGGCTTTGTCGTCATGCCAACACTAATGAGGGTTTCATTGGCTAAGCCCAGGAGGTCTTTAGCGGTAACAATCCCCACTAAGCAACCCTCCTGATCCACGACGGGAAAGCGAGTGTGGGGATACTCCTTCGTGAGACGGCGGTAATCTCGCACCGTCTGTTGGTCATTGAGGTAGATCGTCTCTTCAATAGGTATAAAAATGTCCTCAACCAAAACAATATCTTGCTGGATGGAACGCTCAATCATGGCTTTATTAATAATAGTAGCCGTTGAAAAAGTATCAAAATTTACCGTCATAACCGGAATATTGCGTTCATTAGCCAAGGCAATAATAGCCGGGGTTGGCTCGAAACCGCCAGTAATAATAACGGCGCAATTATGCTGTAGGGCAATTTCTTGAATATCTTCCCGGTCCCCGACCAGCATCACGGTTTCGGGAGCCAGATATGTTAGCACCGCCTCTTCTTGCATCGCAGCAATAATAAATTTCCGTACTTGCCGGTCCAGCCCTTGCCGTCCGCCCCAAATTTTACAATTAGCCAGTTGGACAACATGGCGGATGGTCAGTTGCTTAAGGTCTTTGGAAGGATACGATTCGACACGAATAGTCCCCACTCGATCAATGGTTTTAACGAGTTGGCGATTCTCTGCTTCCTTGATGGCCCGGTAGGCTGTTCCATTGGAGACATTTAAATCCCTAGAAATGCGACGGACAGAAAGCTTGCTATCAATCGGTAAATCAGTAATATAATTTATAATTTGTTCATGTTTTGTTCTGATAAGTCTCATCCTCTCAAAGACTTTAAGTATCAAAATTTAAACGCATATTTTCCAAATAGGTCGGATTTAAGTCTAGTAAGGCTAGGCCTAGTAAGCGCACCCCTCGCTCCCTCTCTCCGACTAACTCCCATAATTCCCAAGCTAATTCATAAATCTTTTCCCAAGATGTCAGGGCAACAGGGCTTTGAACTTGCCTTGTTAGCGTCGTAAAGTCGGCATAGCGCAATTTTAAGGCTAGCCCATAGCCATCGACTTGTTTAGCTTGAGCTCTTTCACGAACTCCTTTGGCGAGGCGACCAAGCATTAAAACAATGTCCTGTTCATCCGTTAAAAAAGGAAAGAACGTGCGCTCCCGGCTTACTGATTTCACGGCGCGACTGACTTGTACGGGACGATTATCCACCCCGCGCAGCCGCTCATAAATGCCCAAACCAGCTTTTCCAAACAGTTTTAAACATTCCTCCTGGCTGAGGGCTTGTAAATCTTTCCCCGTATAAATATTCCGCTCATGTAAATGTTTAACGGTTTCTCGGCCGATACCATAAATATCTTGAACGGGAAGCTGACTTAAAAAAGCCACAGCTTCCTCGGGTGGAATACAGGCAATCCCCGCTGGCTTATTGAGATCAGAAGCACACTTGGCTAGAAATTTATTATAGGAGACACCGATACTTGCTGTTAATTGCACCTTTTCATAGATATTAAATTGGAGAAGCTGGGCAATTTGATAGGCTGAAGCTAAGCCTAATTTGTTATGCGTTACATCTAAATAGGCTTCATCAATGGAAACAGGTTCAATGATCGGGGTCAATTCTCGAAAAACTTGGCGCACTTCTTGGGAGACTTTTTTGTAATAAGGATGGCGAGCAGGAACAAAAATTCCCTGAGGACAGCGTTCATAAGCCTCCTTAGCGCTCATGGCACTATGAACACCGTATTGCCTAGCCTCATAGCTAGCAGTCGCTACCACGCCCTTGCCCCCCGTCAATTGGGGATGTTTAGCAATAATGATCGGGCGATGGCGATAAGCGGGATTGTCCCGTTGTTCAATAGAAGCGTAGAAAGCATCCATGTCGACATGTAAAATTTTCCGTTTTCCGGAAATCACAGGCTCGGGAAAGTCTAGCATGCCAATTCGCCGCATATTATTCCTCGGTCAGCTCTTCATTTTGCCTGGGGATAGTATTGCCATGAGGACACAAGCTGGGATGATTTAAATAGGCGTCTAAGCGGTTGACAAATTCATCACTCACATAATGTTCTAAAATTTCTGCTTTTTCATGCACTTCGGAAGGAGTATAGCCTAGTTTATCGCAAAGGAAAACCTCCCAAATCCGGTGGTTTCTTAAGACTCTCGTGGCATAAGCTCGGCCGGTAGGAGTCAATTTTACCCCGTAATAAGGGGTATAGTCTACGTAATTATCTTGATCTAGTTTTAAGATCATGTCAGTGACGGAAGCAGCGTTAACTTTCAATCTTTCTGCCAACTGCTTATTACTCACATATTTATCATCACGACTCAGATAGAGGATCGCTTTCATATAATCTTCGCGACTCCGTGTCATGGCTGTCATCTCCTTTTTATTTCTTTTATTATACCGAATATTTTCCTAAATTGCAGGCAGCACCGCAAATAAAAAGATGAGACGCCAACGTCTCACCTTGAAACTAAAGTAATTTTGAAAGGTCAATCTCCTGAAGTTCAGGAACATGAAGAGAAGTTGCCTCTAATTTAATAAAATCAAAATACCGGTTCACATGTAAGGCTTTAATAGCCGCTAATTTTTGTCGTAAAGATTTAGGAGCCTCTTCCTGCCATTCATATTGATAGAAAAAACGGCTGAGTTCTTCTACGCTAATCGTTTGATAGCCTTCTTGATGAAATTCTTGGACTTTTTTCTTTAGGGCACGACGAATGAAAAAGCGGCTAAAGGCTGATTCTTTAACTTGAATATCGTGCTGAATAGCCATAAGCACTATTCATCCGTATCTTCGGAGGTCGAATTTTCGACTTGCTCAGGCTGGTCAATTTCCTCTTGCTTGTGCGCTTCATGAGACGTTTCTTCTGACCCCACTGCTGCTGGCGTTCCTTGAACATTTTGTACCCGAGCAATCGCATGGCGGTCAAATTCAAGGTAAACCCCTTCACAATCTAAGGTCACTGTTTTTTTCGTATCATCAATTTCAGAAATCACCCCGTGTAAGCCCCCAATCGTAATGGCTTCACTACCAGGTTGCATTTCTTCTAACATTTCTTGGTGTTGTTGCTGGCGCTTCTTCTGCGGACGAATCAGAAAGAAATACATAACCCCCCCAACAACTAATACATAGAGAACAATCGACATCAGGCTACTTCCACCTGTTAGAATTAAATTTGCAAACATATTTTCCTCCCTTTGTCCAAATTCATACCTTAAAAATTCTTAGGTTTCCTTTCATTCAAGCCGTAAGACTCAAAGAATGCTTCTTTATATTCCAGTAAGTTTCCCTCTGCGATCGCTTGACGAATCCTAGCCATGGTCTGACAGAGGAAATGCAGATTGTGGATACTTGTCAGTCGTAAACCAAACGTTTCATCAGCCTTAAACAGATGTCGGATATAAGCCCGACTATAATTTCTACAAGCGTAGCAATCACAAGCTTCATCAATCGGACGAAAATCACGTTTAAAGGTTGCGTTTTTAACCACCAGCCGGCCTTGGCTCGTCATGCAAGTCCCGTTACGGGCAATGCGGGTAGGCAAGACACAATCAAACATGTCTACTCCTCTAAGAACCCCTTCAAACAAAGCATCAGGGCTCCCAACGCCCATCAGGTAACGAGGTTTGTTTTCCGGCATTTCCGGCGTCAAATAATCTAAGACCTCATACATCTCTTCCTTCGTTTCCCCTACCGAAAGGCCACCAATACTATATCCAGGAAAATCCAAACTGACCATATCACGCACATGATTGAGCCTTAAGTCCTTGTAACCTGCTCCCTGTAAAATTCCAAAAAGAGCCTGGTCTTCTGGGCGCCGGTGTGCCCGCAAGCCTCTTTCGGCCCAGCGCGTCGTTCGGGCAATACTTTCACGAATATAGTCATAAGAATGACCAAAATGAGGGCATTCATCGAGACTCATAATAATATCGGCGCCTAGATTATTCTCAATATGAACAGCCTTTTCCGGACTCAAAAATAGCTTCTGGCCATCCAAATGACTACGAAAATGGACACCTTCTTCGGTCAATTTTCGGCGATCACTCAAGGAAAAGACCTGAAAACCACCTGAGTCCGTCAATATCGGGTGCTTCCAATTCATGAAGGCGTGCAAGCCACCAGCTTCTTGGATCAATTCATCCCCCGGTCTGAGCCACAGATGATAAGTATTACTTAAAATAATTTCTGCGCCCATTTTTTCCAGCTCTTCAGGGGCTAAACTTTTCACCGTAGCTTGCGTTCCTACTGGCATAAAAATCGGGGTGTGCACCACACCATGGCGCGTTTTCAGTTCCCCTAAACGCGCCATGGAGCGCTTATCTTTTTTCTTCAATGTAAATTCCAAAGCTGGCATTCTCTTCACCCTTGTCTTCATAACGATATACGCTATTATTGTAACAAAGCTAAGCCCTAGCAGCAAGCAGCTCATCTGGACTTTGCGGGAATGTTTGAGACTTAAAGCCCAAGAATTTCCTGTAATTCAGGGATCTCGTCATGGATATAGTGAAGCACTTCGTCCGCCGTTTGCGCTTCGTCAATAATCTTATCGACCAAAGCAGCCATTTCCCGCGTATCTAAGGCGCGAATAATGGCCCGAGCCTGCGGCAAGCTAGTGGCACTCATGGAAAACTCATCCAAGCCCATGCCTAAAAGCAACGGTATGGCTAGCGGATCGCTCGCCATCTCCCCACACATCCCGGTCCACTTACCTTCTTGATGACTGGCCTTTACAATATGGCGAATCAGTTTTAAAAGGGCTGGATGGTAAGGTTGGTACAAATAGGAAACTTGCTGATTCATCCGGTCACAAGCCATGGTATATTGAATCAAATCATTCGTCCCGATAGAGAAGAAATCAACTTCCTTAGCAAATTGCTCGGCTAAAATAGCCGTTGCTGGGATTTCAACCATGATTCCCAAAGCAAGCTTACCAACGTCATGGCCTTCTTCTTGAACCGCGTTTTTTGCTTCCTGCATTAAAGCCTTCGCCTCTCTAAATTCTTCCACACTCGCAATCATGGGGAACATCACATTTAAAGGCCCATAAGCAGATGCCCTAGCCAAGGCACGCAACTGCGTCATAAATAATTCCCGATTCCCCAAGCATAAGCGAATAGCCCGATAGCCTAAGAAGGGGTTCATTTCACGCGGTAAATCTAAGTAAGGCAATTTTTTATCGCCACCAATATCGAGTGTCCGAATAACCACAGATTGCCCTTGTAAAGCTTGGATTACTTCCTTGTAGGCTTTAAATTGCTCTTCTTCACTGGGCATATGCTGGCTATCCATATAGAGAAATTCTGTCCGATACAAGCCGACTGCTTCCGCCCCATTTTCTTCTAAGTTAAGTAAGTCTTTGGGACTGCCAATATTGGCTGCTAAAGTGACTTCAACCCCATCCTTTGAACGTGCTGGCTCTTGGATCAAATGTTTCCATTGCTCTTGCCGCTTTTGATGGGCTTCTTTTTTAAGCTGGTATTTTTCGAGTTCACCTGAACTGGGATTGATGATCACTTCACCCTCTAAGGCATCAATGACGAGAAGATCAGCGGCTTGAACATGTTTCGTAATGTGATCCGTCCCCACAATAGCCGGAATTTCAAGGGAACGAGCCATAATAGCTGAGTGTGAGGTGCGTCCGCCCGCATTGGTGACAAAACCTTGAATGTAAGCTTTATTCAATTGAGCAGTATCAGATGGGGTCAAATCATCAGCAACTAAAATCACTTCTTCAGAAATTTCCCGTAAGTCTGGAAGCATGACCCCTAAGAGATGGGACATTAACCTTTTACTGATATCTCGAATATCACTCGCCCGCTCCTGCATATAGGCATTATCCGTCATTGCTTCAAATAGAGTGATAAATTTTTTAGCCACGGTGTCCAAGGCATACTCCGCATTAACCTGTTCATTTTTAATAAGGGCTGTAATTTCACCATTGAATTCAGGATCGTCTAGCATCTGCAAATGAGCTTGAAAAATTTCCGCATCACTCGAAGCTAATCTCCTCTTAGCATTTGCATAAATCCCCTCAACATCCTGGTAAGCTTTTTTTCTCGCTTCGTTAAAGCGGTCACATTCCTGCTCAACCCCAGTAATTTTTTCTTTTGTAAAAGTTAGTGGGGGTTCCACCAAGGGATAGGCTTTAGCAATAACAATACCTGAACTCACAGGGATCCCAGTGATCAGTGTCGACATAATGCTCCTCCTAGTCACGATCGTATTTTAAAAAGCTCACTTCCAATAGGCTAAAGTAAGCTAGCCTTTTCTATAAGTATGATGTGAAGTGGCTTGGCTACTCATAAAACGTTATCTCGATTATACAAAATATCTGGCTTTCTGGCTAGTTTTCCCATTGACCGAAGGCCGGAAAAACTGACTCAATATAAAAATACGTAAGCGAAGCAAGGCTTCAGCAATGTTTAAACTCACTTAAAGGTTATCAGGGCTGTATTGCCCCATGAGCTATGTTTGAGTTAAGATATAATTATTCAGTCAATGATCGCTTCACCTAAAATAAGCAATTGACTGATTTAAGTAAAAAATGAATATTATCACTAAGTTAAAAGGAGCTTATCCATGGAATACCATATTTTTCCAAGCAGTTTAGCAGCTTCAAAATATGCCTTCACGCAATTTGAAAAGCAGCTTAAAGAGAAAAAAAACAGTGTCTTTGGCTTAGCAACCGGTTCAAGTCCAAAAGAACTCTACCAATTACTACGTGAATCGTCCCTAGACTTCTCGCAAGCGACGAGTATTAACCTCGATGAATATTACCAACTATCGTCTGAGAACCCTTGCAGCTACCATTATTTTATGCAAGAACATCTATTTAAATATAAAAACTTTAAAGCAAGCTATATTCCCAATGGCATGGCAAACAACGTTTCAGAAGAACTTGCCCGCTACAATACCATTCTAAACCAGCACCCCATTGACCTGCAATTGCTTGGCATTGGGGTTAATGGGCACATCGGTTTTAACGAACCAGGCTCGGCAATAACCCAAGGCACTCGTCTCGTTGAACTCACGCCCTCCACCATCCAAGCCAATCAACGTTTCTTCCCTGCAGAGGAAAAACCTCCCAAACAAGCTTATAGCATGAGTATTGGTGCTATTATGTCAGCACAACAAATTATTCTATTAGCTTTTGGTGAGCATAAAGCAAAAGCCATCCAAGCTGTGATTCAAGGTCCCGTGCAAAGCGAAGCGCCAGCCAGTATCCTACAAGAACACCCTCATGCTACCTTACTCCTCGATGAGGCAGCTGCCCAACTACTTTAAACTTAAAGCCACAGCAAATTAACGCTGTGGCTTTTTTCAACTAGGCTGATAGTTCTTTAAGGACTTCAAAAGTAAAGCCTTGATCCTGAGTCAAGATAATTTGAACACGATCACCCGCTTCAATTTTACCCGCTAGGATTTCTTTTGCTAGCGGCGTTTCGATGTGGCGTATTATATAACGATTTAATGGCCGAGCCCCAAATTGAGGTTCATAGGCTTTTTTTGCAATAAAAGTTAGAATTTCGTCATCGTAGACGAGTTCGATTTGTTGCTGGCTTAAGCGTCGATTCAATAATTTTAAGGCTTTATCACAAATCCCAGCCATATCCTGGCGTGTTAGCGGCTGGAAGAGAATGGTATTATCAATTCGATTTAAAAATTCGGGCCGGAAGTAAGCTTGTAATTCTTTCTCAACGGCCTGGCGTGTCTTTTCACCTAAGGCTTTTGTTTCTTCATTGAGAGCTTCCAATAAAATGGCCGAACCGATATTACTGGTCATAATGATTAAAGTATTTTTAAAATCAATGGTCCGACCTTGACCATCTGTCAGACGCCCATCGTCTAAAATTTGCAGCAAAAGATTGAAAACATCAGGATGAGCCTTCTCAATTTCGTCAAGCAAAATGACACTGTAAGGCTGCCGCCGGACGGCTTCGGTTAATTGGCCACCCTCTTCATAGCCAATATAACCTGGAGAAGCCCCTACCAGCCGCGAAACATTAGCTTTTTCCATATATTCACTCATATCAATACGAATGATATTGTGCTCACTGTCAAACAACTGTTCAGCCAAGGCTTTCGCCAATTCTGTTTTCCCTACGCCAGTAGGACCCAGGAATAAGAAAGAACCTAAAGGACGATTAGGATTTTGAATGCCGGCTCTGGATCGTAAAACAGCATCAGTCACCGTCTCAACAGCCTCATCTTGGCCTATGACGCGTTCTTCTAAACGGTCAGCGAGGTTGAGTAATTTTTGCCGGTCGCTTTCCGCTAATTTTTGCACGGGAATCCCTGTTTGCCGCGAGATCACTTGCGCAATTTGCTCCTCTGTTACGGCCTCTTGAACAAGGTCTGAGGCTTGATCTTCCTTTTGTTCATAGGCAGCTTCTAAATGCTTTAAATCAGCCTCTAATTGTGGAATAACCCCATGCTGGAGGGTAGCGGCCTGCTCTAAATCATAGTCATTTTGCGCTTTTTCCAGCTTCCGTTTAGCCCGATCCAATTCCTCGCGTTTATCTTGAATATCCTTTAATTCTAATTTTTCGTTTTCCCATTCTAGCATTAGAGCATTCAAAGCCTCACGCACGTCAGCCAATTCCATCTGCAGGTTCGCTAAACGCTCCTTAGATATTGGATCAGTTTCTTCTTTCAGCGCTTTTTCTTCAATTTCTAATTGCAGCAATTCACGACGCTTGCGATCAATTTCAACCGGTACAGAATTCATTTCCACCCGGATTTCAGCACTGGCCTCATCCACCAAATCAATCGCCTTATCCGGTAAATAGCGGTCATTCACATAGCGATCAGACAATTTTGCAGCAGCCACTAAAGCTTGGTCATGAATTTTAACATGGTGATGATTCTCAAAACTTTCTCGGAGCCCACGCAAAATACTAATCGTTTCTTCTACAGTGGGTTCCACCACTAATACACGTTGAAAACGGCGTTCTAAGGCCTTATCTTGCTCCATATATTCACGATATTCGTCAAGTGTCGTAGCCCCAATACAGTGCAGCTCACCCCGAGCTAACATAGGTTTTAGTAAGTTACCGGCATCCATGGCCCCTTCGGATTTACCTGCGCCGACAATATTATGAATTTCATCGATAAAAAGTAAGATACTGCCTTCAGCACGCTTGACCTCATTTAAGACAGCCTTAAAGCGCTCCTCAAATTCACCACGGTATTTGGCCCCAGCAATGAGAGCCCCTAAATCAAGGGAAATGAGTTTTTTATCCTTGAGATTGCTAGGCACATCGCCGCGAACAATGCGCTGGGCCAGTCCTTCAATAATGGCCGTTTTCCCGACTCCTGGTTCCCCCAGTAAAACAGGATTATTCTTCGTCTTACGCGAAAGAATACGAATGACATTACGAATTTCTTCATTACGGCCAATAATAGGATCTAAGCCTCCCTCACGGGCCAGCTGAGTGAGATCGTGGCCATATTTTTCTAAAGCTTCATAGGTTGCTTCTGCTTCTTGGCTAGTCACAGGTTGTCCTCCTCTTAATTCTTGTATTTTGTCGGCCATTTCTTGAGCACTGACCTGCTCTTTTAGCGGGGCGAGCAAGGGTTCATTCTTCGTCTGCACTAAAGCCCACAGGAAGGTATCTACCGCTAAATACTCGTCCCCATTTTCCTTGGCCAAAGTCTCTGCGTGGCGAAAAATTTCTGCCAAAGCAGGCGCCATTTGCTGGCCATGCGTGATCCCATCGCCCTCAATGACAGGCAATTTCTGTAAAGCTTCATCAACTTTTTGCCGCCAGTCTGCGACCGAAACTTGTAAATTTTTAAAAAATCGTTCGGCAAACTCTCCTGGCTGGAGTAAGGCACTCAGCATATGCGGTAAAGCAATCATTTGGTGTTTTTGTTCGATAGCAAGCTGCTGAGCTTCTCCTAAAGTATTTTGCAGTTCATTAGTCATATTTAATAATGCCATAATTTCACATCCTTATGATGTTTTAATTTTCATGTTAAGCCCATTATAGCACTTTGGTCAGTATTGGTCAATATCGGTTAGACCCTAGTTGCCGGCTTTAAACTTGAAACCATTTTTCAATATCCAAGACCTGAACATGGCGAATATCGTCATAGTCAACCGGATACTGATCGATTAGGCAACGTTCCTGATCCAATTGTCCTAACACAAAGCCTTCAATGCTCGGTTTAAGTCGCCCCCAGGAGTCACGACGATTCAACTGAACAGCAACGGGCTTCTCCTTCTGGTAAGCCTTAGCTAGCTTTTGATTAATTTCATCAGGACTCATTTGAAAATAAACTTTAGGGGAGTAATGCTCATGAGCATTATTTTGGCGAATACTCTGCTGTAACTCCTCCATGGCATAGGCCGTGCGCCACTTTAAACCAAAAGGTTGGTCGCGATAGCTATTATAGTCTTTGAATTCTTTTTTTGTACGCTTTACCATGACCTTGATTCTCCATTCCTGCTAAGCCACCGGCATGGCCCCCTACCAATTGAGAACGTTCCACCGCACGTCCGCCTTTTTGCAGGGAACTCGTGCGAATTAAACTCTTAAAGCCATATCGCTGGCGAATTTCATCAACAACAGTATCTAATTTCTGCTGGCGTAGTTGCATTTTAGGCTCGATCAATAAATTCATCTGCATACCGACCATGGGCGTCAATTGGCTAGCAGTAACCCCCAAGTGGCGAACCAGCTGGCCGTCGTAAGTGTCTTGGAATAGTTGCAATAGTACCTGCGTAAGCATTTTTGTTGCTTGCGTAGGCTCAATGCGCGTTTCTATGCATAAGTAGCGCCGGCCTTGCTGATCACGGTAACCTTGACTATAGCCCAAACTTAGGGAAAGCTTTTGCGCGGTCACCTGCTTCCGCCGCAAGCGAGTTGCCACCTGATCAGCCATTTCACGAATAACTAAGCGCAGTTCAGCCGGATCACTATAATCATAGGGAAGCACTTGATGGTGGCCCAGGGAGCGATCGTGTGTTCGATATTTTTGCCCCAAGAAAGAACGATCAATCCCGCGACTGCTAGCGTACATTTGTTCGCCTTTAACGCCAAATTTATCCTTCAGCAAGAAATAATTGGTATGGGCTAAGTCATAAGGGGTATTGATCCCTAAACCCTGCAGCTTTCTAGCCGTCCGGCGGCCTATCCCCCACATGTCCGTTAGCCTAGGGATTTGCCAAAGCGTGTTAGGAATATCCTCATACCGCCACTCTGCTCGCAAATGAGGGGCTTTTTTGGCCGCATTGTCCAAGGCTAATTTAGCTAGTAAGGGATTATCCCCAATGCCAGCAGTAATGTAAATCCCTGTTTTTTCTAAAACTTCGGCTTGAATACGTTGGGCCAATTCATCAGCGGTCCGCGCCTTAAAAAGGCGCAAGGAATCTGTCACATCTAGAAAACTTTCATCGATGCTATAGACCGAATGATTTTCTGTATCCACATAACTTTGGTAAATGCGATTGATTTCCCTGTTTTTTTCCATGTAATAGCGCATGCGGGGCGGCACAATATGCAAGTCCTTGGGGTAAGGGTAAGGTAAGTCCCGCGCCCTTGCAACATTAGGAATATGATAAGCTTTTTTGGCAGCCGGAGAACTTGCCAAGATGAGGCCCGAGCCTCTTTTTTTACCAGGCCCAAAAGGGTAAGACATGACAACTAATTTAGTAGTCAGTGGATTTAAGCCCAAGTCAACTGCTTCCACAGAAGCATAAAATGACTTACAATCCAGGCATAGAATGTCTCGACTAGGTTCTCGTTCATAATCAAAAATAGGATTATTAGGCCACATACCAAAAGCTCCTCTCTTCTTACCATTAATACTAGAACATTTGTTCGGTAAATGCAAGAAGAAATAAACGTGCTGAAGTAAGCACGTTTAGATGAGAAGGCTAACGAATCCCTAAGGCAATGCGTGCATAACGAGATAGGCGTTTCGTGGACCAAGCGGGAACCCATACCAAACGGACATTCGTGGCTTTGATCGCTTCTAAAGGAGCCAAAGCGCGATTCACTTCATCAAGAATAATATCTTGGAGCGGGCAGCCCATCGTGGTTAAGGTCATATTCACCAGTAAATGGCCTTCACGGTCCCAAAAAAGGTCATAAATTAAACCTAAATTGACAATATCAATCCCTAATTCGGGGTCAATAACCGATTCTAGAGTCTCCATCACTTCTTCATATAAGCCTGGCTCATCTTCTTCTAAACGATGGAAACGTGATAAATCGCCAAAAATTTCTGCCATATTTTCCATCATTTCACCCCTTTTTATTCAATATTGTGCTTTTGCTTCTATTAAAATAAAAAGCAGCCCCTAAAAGACTGCTTATTGTATGACTTTTAACGACGTTCTTTAATCCGAGCAGCTTTACCGTGACGTTTGCGCAAGTAGTAAAGTTTAGCGCGACGAACACGACCACGACGCATGACTTCAATTTTAGCAACGCGTGGCGTGTGGAGTGGGAAAGTACGTTCCACACCAACACCGCTAGAGATTTTACGAACAGTATAAGATTCACTTAAACCTTGGCCACGGCGTGAAACAACGACCCCCTCGAAAATCTGGATCCGTTCACGACTGCCTTCAACGACTTTGGCATGAACACGAATGGTATCCCCAGCGCGAAACTCTGGAATATCATCGCGGAATTGTTCAGCCGTAATCTTATCAATTAATTGGCTCATGTTGATAACTCCTCTCATGAAATAACAGTAGTCAATATTCATATCCTAAAAACAGCGGAATATTGAGCTAGGCTCAAAGCCACATGCTCTATCATAGCAAATAAGGCTGTGCCTGTAAAGGCCCTAGCGTGACTATTTCTTCCTTTCCCTTGCATATGTAAGCGTATTTCCGATGTCTAACGCTTTCATTAGCCCTAGCATAGAAAGCATGGTAAAATAAAGAAGATTGATAGAAAGGGAGGCAGCATTATGCCAAAAACAATTATCGCTGGAAATTGGAAAATGAACAAAAACCATCAGGAAGCAGAGGCTTTTTTCACTGCAGCCAAAAAAAAATTCCCTGCCGATCTTCCGGCCACTCTGCTCGTTATTCCACCTGCTCTCTTCCTCTGGAAAGCTTGTGAAGAATTCGCGGATACTGCTATTGCCGTAGGAGCCCAAAATTCTGCGGAAGAAGATAGTGGAGCCTTCACGGGAGAAATCAGCCCGCAAGCCTTAAAAACATTAGGTGTGCAATATGTCCTGGTGGGTCACTCTGAGCGCCGGCAAATCTATAAGGAAACGGATGATAATTGCCAGGCCAAAGTCAAAAAAGCTCTCGATAATCAACTCATCCCCATCCTTTGCGTAGGAGAAACCTTGGAACAGCGTGAAGCTGGCCAAGCGGAAAATTTCATTACGGAACAGATTAAAGCTGCCCTCACCGGCCTTTCTGAGCACGAATTAACCCAAGTGGTGTTAGCTTATGAACCTATCTGGGCGATTGGAACGGGAAAAACAGCTTCCGCAGAAGAAGCCGAAGCCATCTGCCAGGTAGCCCGCGAAGCCATGTATGAATTAGCTGGCAGTGATATTGCTGAGGCCACCAGCATTCTCTACGGCGGCTCTGTTAAGCCCGATAATGCCAAGGAAATTCTTTCCCAAGCTAACATTAACGGGGTTCTCGTCGGGGGAGCAAGTCTTGAAGTCGATAGCTTTAAAGCAATCGCCGAAGCCGTTAAGTAGTTAAAAAGCCCATATAAAAAGTGCAACCGCTAGTGGTGGTTGCACTTTTTTATATGATGCTATTCTGGCCGCACAGGCAAAAGCGCCGCACAAATGAGATAGGCAAGTATGCCAAACATCCCAGCAAAGCCTAGCACGACGAAGATAATTCTTAGCAGATTAGCGTCGATATTTAAGTATTCGCCCAAGCCTCCGCAAACACCGAAGAAAATACGGTTATCACGGGAACGGTATAATTTTTTCTGAGCCATGTTCCTCACCACCTTTACCTTCATTATAAAGTATTAAAGGCGGCAAGAAAAGGAAAGAAAAGCTGTTGGAAAAAATCTGTCTTAAGCCTGAAAGAAGTCCCAAGGGCAGTATTAATGAGTTCTAGGGCAAGTCCTCATCTACTGCTTTTTGAAATTCTTCTAACCACGCTTCTTCTTCGGCGGTCATTGTTTCCCCAACCAGTAAATCAGGACGTCTAAGGAAGGTTCGCCGCAAGGCTTCCTTATCCTTCCATTTTTGAATACGCGCATGGTCACCACTTAAAAGGACTTCCGGAACGGACTGCCCTTCATACTCCCGTGGGCGTGTATATTGAGGGTATTCCAAACGCCGCTCTGAAAAAGATTCACTCTGCAAGGATTCCCTGTTTCCAACTGCCTCATCCAGCAAGCGCACCGTTGCATCAATCACCACCATCGCCCCTAATTCACCACCTGTGAGGATATAATCACCAAGCGATATCTCATCCGTCACATAATGGCGAATTCGCTCATCGTAACCTTCATAATGGCCACAAATAAACACCAAATGCTCTGCTTGAGCTAATGCCACAGCTTTTGCTTGCGAAAAAGTTTCCCCGGCTGGATCCATTAAAATAACCCGAGTTTTAGGATCGGCTGGCTTTATATCTAGGGCTTGTAGGGCCCGATGAATTGGTGGGACTTGTAAGAGCATGCCTGCCCCACCCCCAAAAGGATAATCATCCACATGGCCATGCTTATTCATGGCATGCTGCCTAAAATTATAAGGGGCAATATGGACTAAGCCGCGCTCCTGAGCCTTGCCCACAATGGAATGCTCCATCGGACCGGTAAACATTTCTGGAAAAAGCGTCAGAATATCAATATCCATTATGGCATCAGCCCTTCCAGCAAATAAATCACGACTTGGCCAGCTTCTAAATGAATTTCTTTGACAACATCAGTGACCACGGGGAGTAAAACACGTTCTTTTGTATTTAATTTTTCCATCACCCAAATATCGTGGGCAGGATAATTTTCGATCTCAATAATCGTTCCCAAAAGATTTTTTTCTTCATCATAAACGGATAAGCCAATAATATCATCATAGTAATAGGTATCAGCCGCCAGCTCATCCTCACGTTGGGAGGCCGGGATCCCTAATTCTGCATCCTTAAAGGGTAAGACGGCCTCAAGGGTGTCATAGCCAGCAAAATGCAGAATTTCAAATTGCTTATGCGTTCGGTGGCTGGTGATTTTAACTTCGAGGGGGGAAGCATTTGCCCTTAAAATAAGAAGTTTTTCTCCGGGAGTATAACGTTTTTCCTTAAAATCGGTAATCGAAAGCACCCGAACATCACCTTTCAGGCCTTGAGTATTGACAATAGTTCCCACTTGATAATAGGCTGGCATCTTAACCTCCCTGATAAAAAACTAGGATCAAGCTGATCCTAGTTACTTCTGCAGGTATACTGCATATTATTCTTCATCGTTACGTTTAATGATTAACCGAATGCGACGGCGATTTTCCATACGAACGCTATATAGAATCGTTCGAATAGAATTGGCAACACGGCCATTCCGACCAATCACCCGGCCCACATCATCGGCATGTAGGCCAAGATGGTATTCTAAAAACTCCTCACCATCGACAGTATTAAGCTCAATGTCCTCAGGATGTTCGACCAGAGGCTCTACAATGGTTAACAATAATTTTTCAATATCTGGCATGGAATCATCCTATTCTATTCTTATTTTTTAAGTTTGCTTTCGTGGAATTTTTTCATAATTCCGGCGCGCGAAAGAATATTACGAACGGTATCGGAAGGTTGAGCGCCATTGCCTAGCCATTTCATAATTAATTCTTCGTCTAATTTCACTTCTTCAGGTTCTGTAGTGGGATTATAAGTTCCTACTTGCTCAATAATGCGTCCATCACGTGGAGAGCGAGAGTCTGCTGCGACAATACGGTAAAAGGGATTACGTTTTGCACCCATACGTTTCATTCTTAATTTAACTGCCATTGATTGTTCCTCCTATTAATATCTTGTTTACAGTTTTATACTATAGCATGTTTAAGTAGGCCTGTAAAGGAGTTTTCCTTTACACTTCAATTTTTTACCGGCGCCGTCCTAATTTTTTATTTAAGCGGCGACGCATTTTCTTGGCTTCAAGGATATCGCGCTTATCACGGCCTTTAGCGGCACCACCGCCCCCGCCAAAGCCACCGAAGAGGCGATCTAGCCCAGAGAAATTCCCCTTGGAAACCCCACTCATCATACTCCGCGTCTGATTAAACTGCTTAATCAAGCGATTAACTTCCGCAAGCTGCGTGGCTGAGCCTTTAGCAATTCGCCGCCGCCGACTTTGTGAAATTTCATCCGGGTTTTCCCGTTCATAAGCCGTCATGGATTGAATAATGGCCTTGGTTTTAACTTGTTCTTTCGGATCAATATTAAGCTTACTGGTATCTAGCATTTTATTTAAGCCGGGAATCATTTTGATGATATCCTCCATGGAACCTAATTTATTCATCGAGTCCATTTGCTTAAGGAAGTCATTGAAATCAAAAGTATTTTCCCGCATCTTTTCCGCCATCGCCATGGCTTCGGCCTCATCAAATTCCTTCTCGGCTTTTTCAATGAGGGTCATCATATCCCCCATCCCAAGAATCCGATTAGCCATCCGATCAGGATAGAAAATTTCCAGATCAGTTAATTTCTCCCCTAAGCCCGCAAATTTAATCGGCTTGTGGGTAATGCTAGCAATGGAGAGCGCCGCCCCACCGCGAGAATCCCCATCCAGCTTAGTAAGAACAACGCCAGTAATGTTAAGAGCTTCGTTAAAAGTCTTAGCAACATTGGCAGCTTCCTGGCCCGTCATGGCATCAACCGTCAAAAGAATTTCATCGACATCGATGGCTTGCTTAATATTTTTAAGCTCATTCATCAGATGCTCATCAATCTGTAGACGGCCGGCCGTATCAATAAAAATTGTATCGTAGCCTTTTTCTTCGGCATAGAGCACGGATTTTTGTGCAATGTCCACCGGATCAGCTTCGGTACCCAGCTCAAAAACCGGCAAGGAAAGCTGTTCCCCAATAGTTTGTAGCTGCTGGATGGCAGCAGGCCGGTAAACGTCTGCCCCGACTAACAGGGGCTTGCGCTTTTCTTCTTTTTCCAGAAAATGGGCTAGCTTACCAGCGGTGGTTGTTTTCCCTGCCCCCTGCAAGCCGACCATCATGATAATATTAGGCGTTTTATCACCTAACTTAACATCGACTTGCTCGCCGCCTAAAAGCTCTGTTAGCTCTTCATTGACAATTTTTAAAATCTGCTGGGCAGGGGATAAGGAGGCAAGAACATCACTATTTAGGGCGCGTTCATTCACCCGTTTAACAAAGTCTTTGACCACTTTGAAGTTAACATCCGCCTCCAACAAGGCAAGGCGAACTTCACGCATCATCTCTTTGAGGTCAGCTTCTTTAATCTTTCCTTTTTTACTGACACCTTCAATAGCGTGCTGTAAGCGATCCGATAAATTTTCAAATGCCATGAAATCACTCCATTATTTAGTCTAATAGCTTCAATTGCCTGAGCCGTTGCTCCAACTCTTCGTCGGCATATTCTTTTTGGATATACGCCTCCAAGGCTGCTAAGGCCTGCCTGCGCGCTCGGTATTGTTCGACAAGATGTAACTTTTCCTCATAGAGGATTAAAGCTTCCTCTGAACGCTGCAAATTATCATAGACGGCTTGCCGGCTCACTTGAAAATGCTCGGCGATCTCCCCTAAAGAGAAATCCTGCCGGTAATAAGCATCCAAATACTGTTGCTGCTTCTTCGTTAGCAAGGCGCCATAGAAATCATAGAGGCGATTAATCCGGTTGGTTTTAACTAATTCCATATTTTCCTCTTTGTGTCAAGGTATAAGCCTTTACAGTGTTTAAGGATACCCGAGTGGGCAGACCTTGTCAATCAGTGACCTTAGGCCTACTTTGAAACCTCTAAAACACCACGGACCATTTGGTAGATAAATTGTTCGGGATCAAATTCCTCAATATCATCGAGCTGCTCACCCACCGTGATAAATTTAACCGGAACGTCCATTTCATAGCGAATGGCAAAGATGACGCCCCCTTTACCGGTCCCATCCATTTTGGTCAAAATAATGCCAGAGATATCGACCGTTCGTGCAAATTCCTTCGCTTGCAGCAGGGCGTTTTGCCCAGTGGTCGCATCAAGAACGAGAAAGGTTTCTTGGGGGCCAGCAGGAATTTCTCGCTGAATCACTCGATTCATCTTATCTAATTCCTTCATCAAGTGTGCCTTATTCTGCAAGCGACCGGCGGTGTCCACGAGCAAGTAATCAACATTCTCTTCCTTCGCTTTCTTAACGGCATCAAAAACAACTGAAGCCGGATCGCCTTGGGCCCGCCCCATGACAATAGGAACGTCCACACGTTTGGCCCACTCTTCTAATTGCTCCACCGCACCTGCTCTAAAAGTGTCCCCAGCAGCGAGTAACACGGACTTTCCGGCTTGCTTTAAGCGATAGGCAAGCTTCCCAATTGCCGTCGTTTTACCGACACCATTCACGCCCACAAACAAAAATACGGTCGGTCCATTGGGGTTGGTTTCTAAGTGCGTGTCAGCTCGGCCATTTTTTTCATAAATTTGAACCATCGTCTGCAGCACCGTGTTCTTAACTTCTTCACCACTTTTAGCATTATTTAGCTGGATCTCTTCGCGGACAGCATCAGAAATCGCCAAAGTCATATCAAAGCCGACATCACTTGCAATCAAGGTTTCCTCGAGGTCCTCAAAGAAATCTTCATCCACTTCACGAAAGCCAGCAAATAAGGCGTTCAAGCGTTCCGCAAAGGTGCGCCGAGTTTTTTCGATTCCCTTATCATATTTTTCTAGAACAATTTTTTCTTCTTGCTCTTCTTTTTGTTTTTTAACAACTGGGTCTTCTCCCGTAAAAGCTTTTTTAATACGATCAAATAAAGACATGGCCAATTCCCCTTTCCTCTTTACTATCATTTTAGCATAGTCTAGCAATTTTATTCTTCTGTAAACAAGGCCTCAAAGTCCTCTAAATGCACCGAAACAATGGTGGAAACTCCGGCTTCTTGCATCGTGACCCCGTATAAAACACTGGCAGCCACCATCGTGCCCTTACGGTGGGTAATGACAATAAATTGTGCCTTGTCCCGGTAATTTTTTAAGTATTCCCCATAGCGGTATACATTAGCTTCATCTAAAGCTGCCTCCACCTCATCTAATACCACGAATGGTACGGGCTTTACTTTGAGGATCGCAAAAAGCAAGGCGATGGCAGTAAGAGCTTTTTCTCCGCCTGATAAAAGGCTCAGTAATTGTTTTTTCTTACCCGGTGGGCGGGCAATGATTGCCACTCCGGTCGTGAGGGGTTCCTCTTCATCCGTTAACTTAAGATCCGCTTCCCCACCGCCAAATAAGGCAGGGAAAACGTCTTGAAAAGCGGTTCGGACTTGTTTAAAGGTTTGGGTGAAACGTTCTGCCACTTCCTGATCCAAATCGGCCATGGTTTTTAAAACATTCGCCTTAGCCGTCTTGGCATCTGCCCTCTGAGTTTCTAGGAAATCTTCGCGTGCTTTTAACGTTTCGTATTCCTCAATCGCGGCTAAATTAATGGCACCCACCCGTTCCAATTGACCTTTCAGACGTTTAATTTTATCGCGGGCAGCTGGCACCGATAATTCTAGCGGATGCTTGTCTTGGGCCCGTTCAAACGTGAGCTCATAGGTTTCATTTAAATACGCCAGTAAATTATCCATCACCACTTCATAACGAGTTAATTGCTGGGCCAATTGATTTTTGCGATCACGAATTTCTTGGGCCTGATGAGCTAATTCCTCACGCTTGCGCTCTTGGGCTTGCAAGGTTTCGTTTTGAGCATTTTCTTTTTCTAATAGCTGGGTCTGCTTTTCTTCAAGAGTTTTTAATTGACTCGTTTTGGCCTGCAGCTCCTGTTGGAAATTTTCTAATTCCGCTTGCAGCTCATGCAACTGCTGACTTTTCGTTTCTGCTTTCGTCTTATTTTCTTTTAAAGACGCCATAATTTCAGCTTTTTCTTTAGTCAATTGCTCGTTTTGCTCTTGGCTGTGTTCACGGCGTTCGCTTAAAATCGCTAATTCCTGCCGGCAGGCCTGGTAAGCTTCTTCAACTTCCTTGGAGACTTGGGCATGTTTTTTGGCTTCTTCATTAAAGGAAGCAATTTGCCCTTTGATCTCTTCAACCTTTTTGACTTGGCCATTTTCTTCTTTAGCCAAAAGGGATGCTTGATCTTGCTTCGTTTGCCAATCGGCTTGAGCTTCTTTTTGGTCTAACTGAAGAAGTTTACTTTCGCGTTCTAAGTCCTCTAGCCTCTCCGTGAGAGCCGCGAGGTGTTCCTGGCCTTTTTCCAAGCTTTGCTGATGCTTTAGGAGAGCAGCCTGAACATTCTCCCCTTGCTGCTTAAGGTCTTCACAATGCTTCTCATGCTGCAAGCATTTTTCCTTCAGCTCCTGCGCCCTACCTAAAGTTTTCTCATAAGCCTGCTTTAACTGGCGGAAATTTTGCTGCCGCTGGAGAAGCGCCGAATCATGACGGTTTTTCCCTCCACCAGTCATGGCGCCCCCCGGATTAAAAACATCGCCAGCTAAGGTGACCAATTTCTGACGGTGCCCTAATTGCCGGGCAATAGCGCGGCCACTCGTTAAGTCTTGAACTAAAAGGGTCGTATTCAATAGGGATTTAACGATGTCTTCATAAAGGGGCTCATAGGTCACTAAATTTGCTAAAACACCAAGATAACCAGGGCATTGGGCAGCCATCTTTAAAGTATTTGGCGGCAGGGAGCGGCCTTTGATGACATTCAAGGGTAAAAACGTCGCCCGGCCAGCCTTTTCCCGTTTCAAATAGGTAATCAAGCTTTGTGCTAAGCGGTCCGAATCGACCACAAGGTGTTGCTGGCGAGAGCCCAGAGCGGTTTCTACTGCCAAAGCATGTTCTGGCTGCACGGATATAATGTCCGCCACGAGGCCATGAATGCCAGGAAATTGTGCCTTGACCTTAAGAATTTGCCTGACCCCATAATAGAGGCCTTGGCCTTGCTCTTCAGCTTTTTTCAAACTTTTAAGTTCTGCCTCTTGCTGGAAAAGCAATTTTTGCTTCTCTTGTTCTTTTTCAGCCACTTGCCGCCCTTTAAGCTGCTCCGCCTCGTATTGCCTTGCTAGACGCTTTTGTTGCCTTTTTAAGTTTTTTATTTCGCCCTCATCATGCTTCATTTGCTCTTGATCATCTTGGAGGGTTTTCTTGGCCGCTGTCAATTTAGCCTGCAAATCATCCTGCTGCTGGCTATAACGCGCTATGATTGCCTCTAAATGCTTTTGCTCTTGTCGGCAAGCCTGACGATCATTTTTTATTTGACTTAATTGCTGTAATTCTTCAATATAATGATCGCGCAAGCTTTCAACATCAAGACTTTGATTTGAGCTTAAACGTGTGCGCTTTTCTTGTAATTCTTTTTCCTGCTGGCTTAATTCAGCAAGCTTATCAAGCAATTGCTCCAAATTTTTTTGCCATTCAAGTTGGGCGCTATGGACTTGGGCTGCTTTTTCTTCCAAGGCCTCTTTTGCTTTTGCTAATTGCTTTTGCTCTAAACGCATATGATGCCGTTTCTCGGAAGCTACGCGGTAATCGCCTTCTAAATGCTGTCGCGCTTGATTCATGCTTAAATAGCGTTCTTGCTGGTCAGCTAAGGTAGCGTTGATGGCTTTGAGGTCCCTTTTACCCGTCGAAAGTACTTCATCCAGGGCTTGCCTCTCTGCGGTAATATGTGTTAGGGCTTCTTCTTGGCCACGAACCTGCTTGTGAACTAGCTTCCACTGTTCCTTTGCGGTCTCAATTTGCACGGTGGTGAGGGCTTTATCTAAGCGTTCGAGTTCATTTTTGGATTCTTGGTAAAGTAAAGCCTCGTCATGCTGCACCTTCAGCGTTTTAACTTGCTGACTCACTTCGCTTAAAATATCCTCCAAACGCAGTAAGTTAGCCTCAGCTTGCTGAAGTTTTAATTCCGCTTCTTTTTTGCGATTTTTATAGACCATGACGCCAGCTATCTCCTCAAAAATCTGCCGGCGTTGTTCCGGGCGCTGGGTTAAAACACGTTCCACTTGACCCTGGGAGATCATGGAATACGAATCGCGACCAATACCTGTATCCCATAATAATTGTGTAATATCCTTGAGGCGGCAAGTTTTCCCATTTAACGTATAACGGCTATCTCCTTGCCGGGTATAGCGGCGTGAAATCGTGACCTCATCTTGCTCCAGGCGGAGACTGCGATCAGCATTGTTAAATTTTAATTGAACTTCTGCATAAGGGGCCGCTGCTTGGCTGGCGGTGCCTTGGAAAATAATGTCTTCCATCCGCTCCCCACGCAGGCTTTTGATGGATTGCTCGCCGAGAACCCAGCGAATAGCCTCCGCAATATTCGATTTACCACTGCCATTAGGCCCTACAATAGCTGTAAAATCATCAGCCAGTTTTAAAACGGTCTTCCCTGCAAAACTTTTAAAACCTTTAATTGATATAGCTTCTAGGTACATTTTATTCTTCGGTTCCTAGGCCCGGTTCTAATTTAGCGAGGGCCGCTTGGGCAGCATGCTTTTCGGCGATTTTTTTAGAGCGACCCTGGCCGGCCCCTAATTGCTTGCCATTAAAGAAAACAGCAATCACAAAATTTCGGCAATGGGAAGGACCGGTTTGCTCCAAAACTTCATAAGTGATTTTAGCTGGGCCATATTGCTCCTGTAAGACTTCTTGTAAATGTGTTTTGGGATCCGGGTGAGCATGAAAAACGCCTTGGGCTATGAGCGGTAAGAGGCTTTGCTCTAGAAATTTCTGAACCCCTACTAAGCCCAAATCCAGGTAAAGGGCACCACAAACCGCTTCAAATAAATCACATAAAAGCCCCGGACGCGTCCGGCCACCATTTTTTTCTTCACCAAAACCTAAGCGAACAAAACGATGAAAACCACACTCCTGACAGCGCAAAGCCAGGCTCTCTTCACAAACAATCGCGGCCCGCAAGCGCGATAATTGCCCTTCACGCTCGGCAGTGTAGTGCTCATACAAATAATCGGAAACGATCAGATCAATCACAGCATCCCCGAGAAATTCAATACGTTCATTGTCTGGCTCCGTTTTTCCACCGTGCTGTTCGTAAACAAAACTTGAGTGGGTAAAAGCTTCCTGGTAGTAAGCTTCCTTTTCAGGTTTAATGTCAAATTCCGCTTGGAATAAGTTTTGAATCTCTGTCCACATAATTTCTCCTTCATGAAACCACAATGGAATGTGCTCGACGATGAACACATTCCATTGTATTCTCTTTCTTTATTTTTCTTGGATCGCTTTGACGATATCCTGCACTGTTTTTATTTTCTCAACCTCTTGGTCAGGGATTTGGATTTGGAAGGTATCTTCAATTTCCATCACCATTTCCACAATATCTAGGGAATCTGCCCCTAAGTCTTCGCAAAAGGATAAATTTTCATTCACCTTTTCAGCTTCCACACCAAAGCGGTCAACAATAATTTGAAAGACAATGTCATAAGTTTTTTCCACTTATTCTTCCTCTTTCTCTAGGCTTTCGGGCAGCGGATGGGCTTTAAAAATATCCGCTAACTGGCCATACAAATCACTCGATAATAATTGAAGGGCCTGCTGGCAAGCTTGCTTAAAGGCTTGTTCGTTAGCGTCCCCATGGCATTTTAAAACGGGCGCACGGAGGCCGAACACTAAGCCAGCACCGGCTTCATTAGCGTCCAGAACTCCGGCTAATTTTTTGAGGTCTGCTTTTAAAAGTAAACCACCCAGTTTTCCGGCTAGACTGCCTTCTTGAATTGTTTTTTTCAGTAATTGAATAATCGTACTGGCCGTGCCCTCCATCGACTTTAACACCATGTTCGCTTGAAAACCATCGGCTACCAAAACATCACAGCGATTTTTAAATAATTCATGCGGCTCCACATTACCTATAAAGTTTAATTGGGAATCAGCCTGTAAAACTTCATAAGCTTCACGCGCTAATTGATTTCCTTTTTTCGCTTCCCGGCCATTATTCAGAAGGCCAATTCTAGGTTTTTTAATCTTAAAAACAGCCTCAGTATACGCCCCGCCAATCACAGCATTTTGCCATAAATGCTTGACCTTGCTGTCCACATTAGCACCGGCGTCCAAAAACACCAAAGGCCGCTCCATCGCTAGTAAGGCGGGCACTTGAACCAGAAAGGCAGGCCGTTCGACCCCGCGCAGGGTTTTGACTTGGGTGAGGCCCCCAACCATCAAGGCTCCCGAATTTCCTGCTGAGATGCAAGCGTCACACCGCCCTTGGCGAACAGCCTTTAAAGCTTGCATCATCGAAGCTTGGCGCTTGCGGCGCACGGCAAAAGTGGGGGAATCCTCGTTGGTGATCACATCTTCACAATGAACATAGGTTAAATTACTAGGCTTGTCTCCTGGCAATATGTTTCGCATCTGCTCTTCTTGGCCGTATAAGAAAAACTCATGTTTGGGATAAGCCTGGGCCGCTTGATAAGCTCCAAGTACGGGAACTTTTGGGGCATGGTCGCCTCCCATGGCATCAATCGCTATTTTTGTCATAAATCCTCCTTCGCTTTTCTAAAGCTTGTAAGCGGGGAAAACGTTCTGGCTTAGCTGCAAATTGCCAAGCCACATAAGTAGCATCACGATGGGCCGCTTGCAAAATATCTCGATCCGCAATGGGATCAGCGGCATGAAATTCGGGCAAGCCGCTTTGCTTCGTTCCTAATAAGTCACCGCTCCCCCGCAAGGCTAAGTCAGCCTCACTGAGGTAAAAACCATCCGCTGACTCGGTCATAATCCGCAGGCGTTCCTCGCCAACTTCCGTTCTCGGTTCAGCGACGAGTAAGCAATAAGCTTGCGTTTGCCCACGCCCCACTCGACCACGTAGCTGATGAAGTTGGGCCAGGCCAAAGCGTTCTGCACTTAAGATAATCATTAGATTCGCATTCGGCACATCAACACCGACTTCAATCACGGTGGTGGCCACTAAGACATCAATTTGGCGCTCTTTAAAGGCAGCCATGACTGCCTCTTTCTCCTCAGCTTTTAATTGCCCATGCAAAAGCCCCACCCGATAGCGAGGGACTAGGCGTTTTTGGTAGGCCAAGTAAATTTCCTCCGCATTTTCAGCTGCCTCGGTCTCTGAATTTTCAATCAAAGGGCAAATAATATAGGCTTGATGGCCAAGGGCTAATTCGGCCTCAAGCTTTTGGTTCACCTGCTCCTCTTGAAGCGGTCGCACCCATTCCGTAATAATGGGCTTACGACCCCGCGGCATATCGCGCAGGCGGGCAATATCCATGTCTCCATAGAGTGTCAATTCTAAGGTTCTTGGAATCGGAGTGGCACTCATCGCCAGCACATTAATCTTAGCTGCCTTATTTTTTTCTTCTAAAGCTTGCCGCTGCTTAACCCCAAAACGATGCTGTTCATCAATAATCGCTAGTGCCAGGGCCTTAAACTGAACATCCTCTTCCAATAAGGCATGTGTTCCTAGCAAGAGGTCGATTTCACCTGCTGCTATTTTTTTTAAAAGTTCCCGTCTTTTTTTAGCGGGTAAGCCCCCCGTTAAAAGCGCTAGGGATAGCTGCTGACCCAAACGCTCTTGGGCTTCTAGGTAATGCTGCTCGGCCAAAATTTCTGTAGGCGCCATGAACACACTTTGCTGGCCCGTTAAAGCCACCGCTAAGCAAGCAAGTAAAGCCACTATCGTTTTCCCACTCCCCACATCCCCTTGCAAAAGCCGTCGCATAGGATAAGGGGCGCGCAGATCGCGGCAAATTAAATTCGTAACTTCTTTTTGCCCGGGCGTCAATTCATAAGGCAAAGTTTTAATAAAAGCCTGTAAGGCATGATTGGGATAAGGAACTGCTAAACCAGCCACCTGCTGGTAACGTGTCCTTTTAAGCTGGATAAGTTGCCACTGGTAGAGGAAAAATTCCTGGTATTTGATTTGCCAGCGGGCCTTCTGACTCGCTTCGATGTCTTTGGGGAAATGCATGGCATAGAGGGCTTCATGGTGGCTTGGTAAGTGGTAATAGTCGACTAAAGCAGGTGGAAGAACCTCTTCGATACAGGAGTGGTATTTTTCCCAGGCCAGCTTCATCCAACGTTTAAAATCCTTTTGACTCAGGCCCTGCGTCGTGCGATAAACGCCTTCTGTTTGATCCACCTCGCCAGAAGCATCCATCTTAATCAATCTTTGCGCCGCTAATTGCTGGCGGCTCGCGTCATAGCGACCATAAACAATAACCGGTTCCCCCAAATGAATTTGCTTTTTGAAGTAAGGCTGATTGAAAAAATTGATCCTTAGCATGGCCTGCTCTAACTTAATCGTAAAAGTTAAGCGGCTCCCCTTGCCTGAGCGGAAATAGTGAACCACTGGTGGGCTCATGACTAAGCCCATGAGGGAAGCCATCTGCCCGTCCTCAAGTTCACTAACATGCTTAACAGAAATATCCTGGTAGCGGAAGGGAAAATGATATAGCAAATCCTTGACGGTGTGAATATCTAAGCGCGCCAGTTGTTCTGCTTTTTTCTGTCCAATCCCCTTAAGGCAGGTGACCGGATCATGCCAGTTGGCCATTTTTCCCCCTCCTCAATTTATAGTTCAATTTGCCCTAAAATTTCAACGAGTTCCCGCCTTTGTGCTTGACTGGCGAGTTGATTGAGAATAAGAAATTCATCCACCTGATAGGTGGTTTTTAAATGTTTTAATTGCTTAGCCAGTTCCTTGGGCGTGCCGACTACCTTAGCCGCCTGGTATTGGGCGAGTATGGCTTCTTCCTCCGCATCGAATGGATAATCACTGGCATGCATCAGATCCAATAACTGGTAAACCGAGCGTTTATCCTGCCGGAACGTCAAAATCCAATGATTAATGGCTGTTTCCAAGGCAGGCAACAGCGCATAGTCATAAGCGCTAATGGCATAGAGTGATAAAATCACATGAGGTTTTTTAAAATAAGGGCCCGGTTTGAAATGCTTCCGGTAAGAAGCAATGGCTTGGCGGCAAGTTTCAGGGCAAGGATTCAAAAATAAGCCATAGCACAAACCCAAGCCTTGTTCAGCAATAAAATAAATATGCCGCTCACTCGCTGCCGTAATATAAACGGGTGCTCCATGCTCTTCTTGCGGGGGATTGACGCTGAGTCTCCGGTAAGGATGTTCTGCTGGCAAGGAATGTTCTAACAAGCCCAACAACAAAGCGAGGTGCTCTTCATAAGGAATCGACTTAGAAACTTGCTCCAAGGAAAAAAGCGAAGTGACATCTTCCTGAGGCAAACTATAGCCTAAACCAATATCAAGGCGCTTCGGGAACATATTCTCTAAGGTCGCTAATTGTTCGGCCACGAGGTAGCTAGGATGATTATTCACCAAAATGGAACCCGTTCCCACCCGAATCTGTTCTGTTGAACTCAGCGCCCGGGCCGCAGAAATCATCGGTGTACTGCCAAAAATGGCCGGCGTACTGTGGTGTTCAGCAAACCAATAACGCTTGAGCCCCATTTGGTCGGCCACCCGCACTAAATTAAGGGAATTTTGAAAAGCTTCTTGGGCGTTAGCGTTACTGTCTCTCGGTATGAAATCGAGGATACCAATTTTTCCTGTCATCATGGATACACCTCCTTCATTTGTATTATTATAACATGCCCAAAGCATGGGCTCACCTGATGGTCGCTTCTTACTTAAAAAATACCAATCTGCAAGCAGATTGGTACGGGAAAATATTATTCCACAGAAATGAAATAGGAATAGACCGGTTGACCACCGTCATACACCTCAAGGTCTAAATCCGTGTATTTCTCTTCCAATTTTGCCGCTAATTCTTCCGCTGCCTTGCGGCTAATATCAGCACCATAAATCAAAGTGATTATCTCCGAGTCTTCTGCCAGCATTTTTTCCACGGTCGTTAAGCAGCTCTCTTCCAAATCAGCACATGAGGTCACGATATCACCTTCGACAAGTCCCATGTAGTCATCCTTTTCAATGGCTAGACCTTCGATCGAAGTTTTCCGAGTGGCTTGGGTAATTTGACCACTCGTCACATTCGCTAATTCGGCTGTCATTTGCTCTTCATTCGCTTCTAAACTATCCAATTGATTGAAACCTAACATCGCACTTAAGCCTTGGGAGACTGTTTTAGTGGGAATAACCACAACCGGCTTATCGGCAAGATCAGCGGCTTGTTGGGCTGCCATGAAAATATTTTTGTTATTAGGCAAAATAATAACATCTTCCGCATTGACTTGTTCAATCGCTTGTGCAATATCTTCGGTGGACGGATTCATGGTCTGGCCACCATTGATAATTTTACTGGCGCCTAGATTCGTAAACATTTCCGCTAAGCCCTGACCAGCAACAACGGTTAAAATACCATGAGCCACACGTTCTTTGGCTTCGCTAGCTTCCCCACGATGGAGAGCTTGATTTTGCTCCCGCATATTATCAACCTTAATTTTAATGAGGGAGCCAAAACGTTGGCCGTAATTCATCACTTCGCCAGGTTGTTCGGTATGGACATGCACTTTAACAATTTCATCATCATTAACGACGAGTAAGGAATCCCCTAATTGATTTAAATACTCACGGAAATCTTCATAGGAAAACTCCTCTTCTACGGTACGCCCTTCACCTAAGCGGACCATAATTTCTGTACAATAGCCATATTTAATATCTTCAGGCCGCACGTTAGCATGGCTGGCATGATTTTCATGGTGGGCCAATTGGGTCACATCCGTGCTCTCCACCGACAAGGTTTGTTCAATGGGAACATGCTCACCCTTTAAGGCCTCCAAGAAGCCTGTATAAATTGTAAAGAGCCCTTGGCCGCCACTATCCACCACACCGACTTCCTTTAAGACAGGTAATTGCTCGGGAGTTTTCTTTAAGGCTTCATCGGCCATCTGATGAACGGCAGTCATCACGGCAAGCACATCATCCGTAGTTTTAGCTTTTTCCAAGCCGGCTTGGGCAGCTTCTCTGGCGACGGTAAGGATCGTGCCTTCTACCGGTTTCATAACCGCCTTATAGGCCGTTTCCACACCATGTTGAAAGGCGTTCGCCAAGTCTAAGGCACTAGCTTCCTGGCTTCCCTCTAGGCCTTTGGCAAAGCCTCGGAAGAGTTGGGAGAGAATGACTCCTGAATTCCCTCGAGCGCCCATCAATAAGCCTTTGGCGAGATGCTCGGCAACTTGGCCCGTTTCTTCCTGCGCTTGTTCTTCAACATAAGAGAGACCTGAAGTAAAAGATAGGCTCATATTCGTGCCGGTATCACCGTCTGGGACAGGGAAAACATTTAATGAGTTGATAAATTCCGCGTGTTCTTTTAAGCGTTTTTCCCCCACCCGAATCATATTAGTTAGTTCCTTTGCGTCTATAGCTTTCACAGCTTACCTCCTCATTAAACGGTTAGTCTTCGATCATACGAATGCCTTGGACGTACACATTAACAATATTAGCGGTAAGGCCTAAGACATGCTCCAATTCAAATTTGACCGAACTTTGCACATTACGGCAGATTTCAGAAATTTTAGTGCCATAATTGACCATAATATACACATTGATCACAATCACATCATCTTCATTAAAAACAACGACACCCCGTGCATAATTTTCACGGTTAAGAATTTCTTGAATTCCGTCGCGTAATTGATTTTTACTGGCCATGCCGACAACCCCATAATTTTGAGTCGTGGCTTTGCCGACAACCGTGGCAATGGCTGCATCATTAATGTCGATTTCTCCATATTTAGTTTGCATCTTAACGGCCATATTATTTCCTCCTTGTCCGAAAAGAAAGTGAGTTTTATCATGGCTACTCTGATCATTTTACTATAAATAAGCAACTAAGTAAAAATGTAACCGAATTCTTTTTCTTTTGTCTTCTTAGCGGTCACTTGAGCTGTATTATTTATTTTATGTAAAATAAAAAAGAGGCGCGTTTGCCTCTTTTAAAATCTTATACTCGATCAACAAGCCCAGATTTTAATGCCCGTGCGGAAACCCAAACACGTTTTGGCTTACCATTAACTAAAATCCGTGCTTTTTGTAAGTTTGCTTTAAATTTGCGTTTATTAGCATTCAAGGCATGTGAACGGTTATTGCCCGTTTGCACTTTACGACCTGTGTAATAACATTGTTTAGCCATTGAAATTCCCCCTTCCAATCTACAAATGCTTTATCATAGTACCATAGCCAAGCCACTTCCGCAAGCTTGTGCTTAAAATTTAATCACGAGCTTGAATGGCGAGGACGTAACCCTCCCTAAAAGAACACCGCATGCTGGGCTGGCCGGGTAAAAACTCATTCGACACATAGGTGTAGGCGTGTGAAACATTTTTATCCACCAAGGGATATTTGACATTTTCTAATGTAAGGCCAGAAACGGGCGTCAGGCAAGCAAAAGAGAGGTAGGAATAACGACACTCTGCCTGGATGTCATGTTCACCAGGCCGTAAAACTTCAACTTGGTAGTCTGGATGATAGAAAAACCAGGAGCCTGTTAAAACTTGGTAACGCTCTTCCAAAACGAGATACAAATTACTAAGCATATGGTCGAGGCGGCCGCCTAAAAGCCCATAAGCATGAATGGGCAAATGAGGCCAGCGCTCTGCCACAATATTCAAAGCAGCTTCTGTGTCCGTATCATCTTTTTCTTGGGGAAGGCTTAAAACTTCTTCAGCTGCCGTTTCTACTTGCATTCTTTCGTCCTTTTTCAGAGAATCGAAATCGCCCACAGCCAAATGTAGGGGCAGGCCTAAGCGTAATAGGCGCCAAGCCCCGCGGTCAATCCCAATAAAGTAAGTCTCCTCAAATGAGTATTGATCACGTCCTGCGTCAAAAGACTCTTTCCCACCGCCTAAGAGAACAATTTGCTTAAGCATGGTAGGTGGGGGCTTTTAATGCTTCAATCGCCCTTTTAACATTATCAGAGCCAAAAATGTAAGAACCAGCGACAAAAACATCAGCGCCATAGCCTAGGCAAGTTTTTGCCGTGTCAGGCTGAATGCCCCCATCCACCTGCAGGAGGTAGTCGTAAGCTTCTTCTTCTCGCCACTTCGCTAAAGTTTCGACCTTTTGCGCTGCTTCGGGGATAAAAGCTTGGCCGCCAAAGCCTGGGTTAACGGTCATGACTAAAACCATATCCACGAGGGGCAAGACCGGGTGTAAGCTTTCTGCCGTTTCACCAGGATTAATGGCTACACCAGCTTTCATGCCTGCGGCTTTAATTTTTTGCAAAACCCCATGGATATGGGGTGTCGCATTAAGGTGAATCGTCATCATATCGGCTCCTGCCTGGGCTAAAGGCTTAATGTATTGCTCAGGCTTTTCGACCATCAAATGACAATCAAGAAATAGTTTAGTTTGCGGACGCAAGGCCGACACGACTTGAGCACCAAACGTCAGATTAGGCACATAATGGCCGTCCATCATATCAATATGAACCCAATCGGCACCGGCCTCTTCAATGCGTTTCACCTCTTGGGTAAACTGACCAAAATCAGCACTTAAAATGGATGGGGCAATTAACATATCTTTTTCCTCCTTGACTTAGTAGCTTTTCTTTTGTTCTTTAATTTCTTCATATAAATTGAGATAGCTGTCATAGCGACTTTTCGCAATTTGTCCAGCTCCCACCGCTGCCTTGACCGCACACCGTGGTTCATGCGTATGTGTACACGTTCGAAATTGGCAAGCCTCTTGGTAGGAGCGAAATTCAACAAAACATGCCCCCAAAGCTTGGGGAAGAATATCTTGGAAAGTCAGACTCGAAAAGCCCGGCGTATCCACAAAACTAACCCCTGCTTTATCATATAAGCTAACGTCGCGTGTCGTATGCCGTCCCCGCCCAAGGGCTTTAGAAATTGGTTGGGTTTCAATGACTTCCTCATCTAATAATTCATTGAGCAAGGTGCTCTTCCCCGCACCCGATTGCCCAACGGTCACCACTGTTTTTCCTTTTAGGGAGGCTAAAAAAGCATCCCATTGGTCACTTAATGACAAATTATCCCATATCGAATAACCGATGTTTTCATAAATTTGCATAAAGCGGCCGGTTTTCTCTTCCTCCTTAGGAGCGAGCAAGTCCATTTTACTGAAATAGAGTATCGGCTCCAGACCCTGAAACTCGAGGTAGGCAAGGAAGCGATCAAAAAGCTTGGCCGAAATTTTCGGCTGGACCACTGAAGCCACCAGTAGGGCGGCATCAACATTAGCAACTTGGGGACGGTTAAGCATATTTTTGCGGGGCTCAATAGCGGTAATAATACCCTCATGCTCATTTTCACTGGTAAATTCCACCCAGTCGCCGACCAGGGGTGAAATATTTTTTAAGCGAAAATGCCCCTGGGCCCGCGTTTGAAAAATATGACTTTCACGCGTTTTGATATAGTAGAAGCCAGCCTTAGCATTTATAATTTGACCAAACATCCTTAATCACCTGCCTTGACCCGATTTTCCATGACTATTTTTCCGTTTTGAACAATTTTAAATCTGGCCTCCTCACCCACACGCGTTTCAAAATGCATCGTGTAGTCGCGATCAGCTTGGATCGTAAATTGGTCAGCCACTTGATCGTAAGCATGGTTCAAATCCTCAATATAAACTTCAATTTGGTCTCCTGCTTGACTTTCTGCATACACCGGTTGACTACGCCAACCTAACCAACCCAACAACTCCCGCAAGCGTTCAATAGGATCTTCTTCATTACCCTCCGTCTCTTCTCCCGTTCCTTGATAGGTTAAGCTCACGGTATAAGAGAACCGCTCCGTCTCTTGGCCTTTGGAGAGAGTCACATCCATTTGCTGGCCTTCTTCAAATTTTTCTCCAGGGGCAATACTTTGACTGAGGACCTGATCGGGATCTTGATTTTCAGCATATTGCTCATGGAAATTAACTTGAATTCTGACCTTTTTAGCATAGTCAAGAACTTCTTGGCGACTACGGCCCGTGAGATCTTCCATCGTGAAGGTTTCTGGCCCTTTGCTGACCGTCAAAGTGACTTTTTCGCCAGGCTTGGGTTTTCGATTTTCGCCTGCTTTTAAGCTCTGCGCCAGCACGTGGTCTTTATCCATTTCTGCACTAAATTGGTCTTTTTTAACCACTTCAAAACCTAATTGCGAGAATATTTTCTTGGCTTCTTTAAAGCTTTTCCCTGTCACATCAGGAATACGCCGTGATTTAGGTCCCGTACTGGTAAATAAGTCCACTTTACTGTTCTTCTTCACTCGCGTATGCCGACCCGGAACAGTTCTCACGATCAAGTCCGGTTTGATCGTGTCACTCGGTTCCTTATTAATTTCACCGATTTTTAAATTAGCCTGCTGCAACTCGGCAATCGCCTCGTCCTGGGTCGCGCCCGAAACATCGGGAATACGAATCCCCCCTAATTGGGTGAAGCGAAACAATAGGAAGAAAATGAGAAGAAGAATACCGATGCTGCCACCCGCAATGCCGAATAACCAACGTTTACGCGGCAGCAATTTGCGATGCCTGGGAACTTCTTCTTGTGGCCCATTCTGGGCTAAGTGCTTATTTTCCTCGGCAACGTCGTCAAAGGTCCACTGGTGCTCGGCAGTTAAGGGCTTATTAATCACCATTGTTTCTTTGCTGGATAAAGGCGTTCTGACAATGGTTTCGGCCAAGCGATTTTGATCCAAGGCCGATTCTAAATCATAAGCCATGGCCTCACAAGACATATAGCGAGCCTCACGGTCTTTGGCGGTGGCCTTATAAATCATATTTTGAATCGTGGGCGGGATATCGGAGCGGAAATCTGCCAGATCGGGCAAAGGTTTTTGGAAATGTTTTACCGCTACTCCGACCGGGGATTCTCCATCAAAAGGCACCTGCCCCGTCAGCATTTCAAAAGCCACAATACCTAAGGAGTAAATGTCGGAGCGTGGCGTTGCAAAGCTACCACGGGCTTGCTCAGGGGAAAGGTAGTGCACCGAGCCAATGATAGCACTCGTTTGCGTCAGGGAGGTTTGGGTGCTCACGATGGCAATGCCAAAATCCATGATTTTAACCTGCCCATTTTCGGTGATCATAATATTTTGCGGTTTTAAATCGCGATGGGTAATGTGGTGCTCATGGGCACATTGTACCCCCGCTAACATTTGTAAAAACAAGCTCTGGAAGGTTTCTAAGGGCATCGGTTGATTCTGCCGAATATACTGCTTAAGGTCAATCCCCCGCACGTACTCCATAACAATAAAATCACCACTAGAGCCTGTTCCCACATCATAAATGCTAACGATATTAGGATGATTCAGTTCACTTACCGATTTTGCCTCCCGCTCAAAACGTTTGGCAGCATCTGTTTGATCATCAAGATCGAGGCGCAGAAATTTAATGGCAACTTCTCGATTCAAAATTAAATCTTCGGCAAGATAAACATTGGCCATGCCTCCCGAACCGAGCAGGCGAATAATTTGGTAGCGTTCAGAAATAATCTGACCTCTCCGCATATTATTCTCCCTCCTGTACCTGGGCAAGAATAATAGAAATATTATCCCGCCCCCCTGCATTGTTGGCTTCCCAAATCAATTGCTCAACAGCTTCTTCAATATTAGGTTTAGCGAGGAGTACTGCTAAAATATCCTGGTCTTCAATCATGTCCGTCAGCCCATCCGAACAAAGTAGGAAGATATCACCTACTTCAACGGAAATTTGGATCAAATCCACATTGATGGAGGGATTAATCCCCATCGACTGGGTGATGATATTTTTTTGGGGATGATGCTTGGCTTCTTCGGGCGAGATAATCTCTTGGTCAACTAGCTCTTGGACATAGGAGTGATCCTTTGTCACTTGGGCGAGAGAGCCTTGCCGTAAATGATAAGCCCGACTATCCCCTACATGGGCAACGACCACCTCAGCCCCAAAATCAGCTAAGGCAACGATCGTTGTCCCCATGCCGAGTAAATCGTCAAACTGATTGGACTTTTCCAGGATACGCTGATTAGTTAATTCCAACGTTTGTGTCAACCAAGTGGTGGCTTCTTCACTGGCCATTTCCTCAGTGCTTCGCCAGCGTTCACCTACTTCAGTGAGGGCCATCTGACTGGCGACATCACCAGCATTTTGCCCGCCCATCCCATCGCAAAGCAAGAGCAAAACTTGGTCGGCTGTATTATAAAACACACCGAGCTGATCTTCATTTTGCTCTCGCTTCAAACCGGTATCTGTTTGCTTAACTATTTTCATACTATTCCCCCTGCATGTTTACTTCTCGCGCACGAATTTCGCCATAAAAAAGCCATCACTTTGAAATTGCTGGGGAGCAATGTCTAAATAAGGACCTGCCTGCTGCAAGTCTTCAGGAAGGTGTAAGGCTGCTGCAGCATTCACAAGGCGTAATTCTGGCTGTTCGGTTAATATTTTTTCAACCACATTTTGATTTTCTTCCGGCGTAATCGTACATGTACTATATACGAAGCTGCCCCCTTCTTGCAACAAAGGCAAGACACCCCGAAGAATCTCCAATTGCTTCTCCTGAAACTCCTTTAAATCACGCGGCGATCGGTGGAATTTAATATCGGGCTTGCGCCGTAAAAGGCCTAGCCCCGAACAAGGCGCATCAACCAAGATGTGTTGGAAACTTGCGGGTTTAAAAACTCGACTTAAGTCGCGGGCATCATGAGCTTGGGGATGCACTTGGAAAGCTACTCCCATCCGACTGGTATTTTCCTCAATAAGTTTTAGCTTATGCTCATAAAAATCATTAGCCCACACCTCACCGCTAGGACCCACTTTTTCCGCAAGTTGGACCGTTTTTCCGCCTGGAGCGGCACAAGCATCCAATACCCGTGAGCCAGCTTGGGGAGCCAATAAACGAGCGGGAAGCACTGCAGCCTCGTCTTGGATGGTGAGCCAACCCGCTTGAAAAGCCTGCGTATGGGCTGGGTTTCCACCGCGAACCCGGTAAACATGCTCAGCCAAATCGCTTTTTTCTAACTGCCAGCCTTTGTCCAGAAATTCCTGCTTAATTTGTGCAAGCCGATCTTCATGGCGTTCGGGAATACGAATGCAGGGCACACTCGGGGTCAAAGTACTCGCTAATAAGGCTTCCAGGTCTTTTGCTGACCAATACTGCTTAAAATATTTGAGCCAGGCCAAGGGTAAACTATAGGTTAAAGCTTGTTGGATTTCGGGCGCCGTGGCGATTGCCGCCACAAATTCACTCGCACTAGCATATTCCCGAAAGGCCCGCCTTAAAACACCATTAGTTAAACGCGCTTGGGAACGATGCCCTCGTTCCTTGGTCAATTTTACCGCTTCATTAACAATAGCGTGGTCCGGAATATGGTCCAGGTAAAAATACTGATAGAAACTCAGGTATAAAAGTTCTCGATGCCAACGTTTCAAGCCGTTTGGTTTGGGCACTAAATGGGCCAAGAATGCTTCTAACGTCACATGCCTTTGCATCGTTCCATAAGCTAATTGCGTGCAAAGGGCCCGATCACGCTCGTCTAAATCACTGGCCATAAGAGTTCGATCAAGGGCCTCATTGAGAAAATGTTCTCCGCGGACGGTCGTCAATAAGATTTCCACAGCGAGGCCTCGCGCTGAATGCGTCCAAGCTTGATGTCTAGCCATCGAAACGTTCTCCTTCTGCCATCTGGCGGCCTGCTCCTTGAAGGAAGCTATTAATTGGCATGGCTTTCTTGCCATTGGGCTGAATTTCCGTAATTTTTAATACCGTCCCCTGACCACAAGCTAGCCAGAAGTCCTCCGTTTTCGGAGCGATTTTAATGATTTCCCCCGGCGCAGCGCTCGTTTTTTCCTCAGGCAAGGCCTCTGCCCGCCAAATTTTCCACCGTTGCCCTTGATAGCGCGTATAGGTGCCGGGCCAATCATTGAAGGCACGAATTTTTCTGGAAATAGCCTTTGCTTCCTTGGACCAATTGATTTGTTCATCTTGTTTTTTTATGACGGGAGCATAGGTCACCTGCTTTTCCTCTTGAGCTTTGGGGGTGAGCTCACGAGCAAACCAAGCTGGTAGCGTGCGAATCAGTAATTGGGCCCCGACCTGGGCTAAGTCAGCATAGAGCTCTTTGGTAATGGTCTGCTCGCTGATCGGCAAGGCTTCCTGGCTGATGATTGCTCCCCCATCTAAGGTTTCATTCATCTGCATAATCGTGACGCCCGCCTCATCATCTCCACACCAGATAGCATAATGAACTGGTGCACCGCCGCGGTGGCGGGGGAGTAAGCTGGCATGAACGTTTAATGACCCATAGCGAGGCGCCGTCAGCCAAGCCGCTGGAATTTTTTGCCCATAGGCGGCGGTGATGATCATATCAGTCGTCTTCTTAAAGACTAGTTCTTCTAAAGCTTCATCCTCCGCAATATTTTCCGGCTGGTAAAGCGGCAAGTCGTGTTCCAAAGCAAAGATTTTGACGGGTGAAGGTGTTAACTTACGCTTGCGACCTTGGGGCCGGTCTGGCTGGGTGACGACGCCAAGTACTTTAACTTTAGAGTCTTCCACCAAGGCCTCTAAGCTCGCCACCGCAAAAGATGGCGTTCCCATGAAAATCACGTTCTTCAAAAAATCACTTCCTTACATAAAACTCAAAGGTTCAACATCAATCGCCACTCTACCTCCTGTTTCTTCATAATCCGGCAGGCGTTCTTGAAGCTGCTTCATCGCTGTGCGAACTTCCTGAACATCTCGATAGCGGCAAAGCATTTGGAAATAGTAGCGATTATTGACACGTGAGATGGCACTTTTACTGGGACCCGTAAGAATAGTTTTCTTCGTATCCAGATCTTCGACCAACTGTTTTTTGATCGCCATCACCAGCCTCAAAGCTTCATTTTCCTCTTCGTGGGAACTGGTGAGGCGAATGGTATAGTAATACGGCGAATAGGCGTTAAGGTGGCGGTATGTCATCTCTTGCTGGTAAAATTTGGTATAGTTTTGCTCTTGGGCACATTGAATGGCGTAGTGATCCGGATTAAAAGTCTGGATGAATACTTGCCCAGCCAAGGCGCCCCGTCCAGCCCGGCCACTCACCTGCGTAAGGAGCTGGAAGGTCCTTTCAGCCGCCCGAAAGTCGGGTAAATAAAGAGACGTGTCTGCATTTAGAATACCGACTAAGGTGATATGTTCAAAATCTAAGCCTTTGGCAATCATTTGCGTGCCTAGTAAGATATTGGCCTCGCGATTTTTTACTTGTGCCAGTAATTTCTCCAAACTGCCCTTACGGCGGGTACTATCATTATCTAGGCGAATCACCCGCTCTTGGGGGAATAATTTCAATAATTCCTGCTCCACGCGCTCAACCCCCGAACCAAACTCACGGAGATAAGGACCATGGCACTGGGGACAACGCGATTTAAGGGGGGCTTGAAAGCCGCAATAATGGCATTTTAAAGCCCGCTCTTCATAATGATAAGTCAAACTGACGTCACAATTAGGGCATTTTAAAACCAGGCCGCACGACCGACACATGACGTAGTGGGCATAGCCACGCCGGTTCAAGAGCAAGGCCACTTGTTCATTCCGCTTTAGGGTAGCTTGCATGGCTTGGTAGAGGGCATTAGAAAAGTGATGGTAGTTTTTCTGCTTAAACTCCTCACGCATGTCAATCACTGTTGAGGTAGGGAGGGGCTTTTGATTTGCTCGCTTGGTCATTTGCAAATAATGGTAAACGCCATTCTGGGCCCGCGCCCGCGATTCTAAGGAAGGCGTGGCACTTCCCAACAGGAGGGGGCATTGATGGTAATGGGCTCGCCATTTTGCCACCTCCCGGGCGTGATAGCGAGGATCATTTTCTTGCTTATAAGTTGTCTCATGCTCCTCGTCCATAATAATGATACCGATATCCTCAATCGGCGCAAAAACGGAAGATCGGGCTCCCACCACGATGTGGGCTTCACCCTTTCTTAAACGCTGCCATTCATCAAATTGCTCCCCTGCGGAGAGTTGGCTATGTAAGGCAGCAACCTCATCCCCAAAACGCCCTCGTAAATGAGCGAGCATTTGGGGAGTTAAACTAATCTCAGGAAGAAGGAGCAGCGCGGTTCGGCCCGCTTTTAAGGCTTTTTCAATGAGTTGCAGGTAAACCTCTGTCTTCCCACTACCCGTGACCCCCTCCAGCAGGAAGACCGTATCTTCCTGCTCTTCCATGGCAGCGGCAACGGATTCGTAGGCCTGTGCTTGCTCCGGTAAAAGTGTTAGAGGTTCCGTTGCTTCAACTTCTAACGTTGCAAAAGGATTGCGACGAACGGGCCTTTGGTAGATCTTTAACCACTCTTTCCCTTCAGCTCGCCTAAGCGTCGGCAAATGAAGGTTAAATTCCTGTTTAAGAGCCTGAGCAGAAGCTGCTTGGCCTTCTAATTCCATGAGGACTTCAGTCAAAAGACGCAGTTTATGGGCGGTTTTAGGTAGAGCCTCCCTCGCTACTAGCAGGCTTTCCGGAGGCAATACCGGCTTGATCCAACGCTCCGTTTTTGGCTGGCCACGATCAGCTACTTCATAGTGAATACTGACCTCGCCCTGACGCTTTAATGCTAGCAGGTCACTTAACTGCCCAGCTTCTTCCGCCTTCTCCCAAGGGATAGCCTCCGCATCCTTAAAATAGATTTGCTGATTTAAGACGCGGATCGTCATGTTGGGAACAAAGTATTTTTGATATTGGGCCTTGAGTAAGCGTGGCAGCATGGTGTGGTAAGCATTAATCAAAAAAGAATAGTAATGCTCAGATAGCCAGCGGCCCAAGGCTAAATGCTCCGCCAGTAAGACAGGCTCATCATCGAGAAGATCCGCAAGTGGCTTAATTTCTCCTGAAAAATCAGTTTCTCGGCGAATATTAATGACAAAGCCCTCCAACTGCCGCACGCCAAAGGGGACCGCAACACGCATGCCTAACTTAACCTCAGAAACTAGTGCTTCCGGTATTTGATAAGTAAATGGTCGGTCCGTTGCTCGTGTAGGCACATCGACAATCACTTCCGCAAACATGGCATCCCCCCTTTCTGCCTGAAAGAAAAAAGAGCTGTATAAACAACTCTTTAATTAGCGTAGTGAATCTGGATCAATCACCAGATCACGAGATACAATTTCCTCCAAGGCTTGGCCAACATATTTAGGTGATTCATATTTGGTTAGCATTGGATTGTTTTCTTCTTGCAATTCATTGGCTCGCTTCGCTGAAATAGTGCATAAGGAGTACTTGGAAGGGACACTTTCTAACAAGCGATCAATGGAAGGATAAATTATCATCATTCACTCTCCTTTTCATTTTCACCGAGATATTGTTCCACGATATCGTCCATGAAACGGTCAACTTTCAAGTGCTCTGCTTCAATAATAGTTTGAATTCTTGCCACTGCCTGATCCACATCATCATTGACCACCACATAATCATATTGGGTCATTAACTGGAGTTCTTGGCGGGCTTTTTCCATCCGTTGTTTAATTTTTTCTGGTGAGTCTGTACCACGATTCGTAATCCTGAGCTCCAATTCTCCTAAATCTGGCGGAGCTAAAAATACAAAAACACCATCAGGAACGCGCCGCTTCACCTGCAAAGCGCCTTGCACCTCAATTTCAAGAAAAACATCCTTACCCTGTTCGGTCATATCATTAATGTAAGCCAGGGGCGTCCCGTAGTAATTCCCCACATATTCGGCATATTCTAAAAGCTCTTCGTCTTCAATCATCTGCTCAAATTTTGAATGACTAACGAAAAAATAATCCGAACCATTGACCTCACCCTGACGAGGTTCACGGGTTGTAGCTGAGACCGAGTAAAAAAACTGATCACGATTTTGATCTGACTCGAATAAAGCTTTTCTTACGGTTCCTTTTCCAACCCCAGAAGGCCCTGATAAAATAACGAGTAAGCCTTTTGCTTTCATCCTATTTTCTTCACCACCATTCCCACATCTTCTTTTCATTTTAGCACACTCTTACCAAGAATAACAGCTTATCGCCAAATCCTACAGAAGCGCTCTTCTTCTAGAGAATAGGCGAGAGGAGGCGGGAGAAATTTTGCTTAAATTTACGCCAACGACTTTGGTTCTTAAAGTAAGCCAAGTCGAGATCGGTACTCTTGCTCATATCTTCATAGTAATATTCAATTAATTTTTGAATCAGCTTCGGTTCATAGATGAAAGCATTGACTTCAAAATTTAAACTGAAACTGCGAATATCAAAATTAGCCGTCCCAACGCTGGCTAAATGCCGATCCACGATAACCACTTTGGAGTGCAAAAAGCCATTGTCATAGCGATGAATATGAGCGCCCATTTCTAAAATTGTACGAGCATAATATTCAGTTGCTCGGTAAACAAAAGGATGATCTGGCTTACAAGGAATCATTAAATGCACTTCCACGCCAGATAAAATAGCAATTTTTAGGGCATCTAAAACACTCTCGTCTGGGATAAAGTAAGGCGTTTGAATATAGACACATTCCTTAGCCATATTAATTAAACGAATATAGCCAATTTTTATCTGATCAATATCATCCTCAGGACCACTGGAAACAATTTGAATCGGCAAGTCATTATCTTTTTCAATATTTGGAAAGTAATGCTCCTCCAACGCCCCGCCAGCAATCCAATCGTGATAGGTCATATCAAACGTAGCACACCAATCTTGCACAAAGCGGGTCTGTAAGGCTTGAACAACTTCTCCTTCTAAGCGTAAGTGCGTATCCCGCCAATGGCCGAGTGGCCCCTCGTTCACATATTCCTTTGCAATATTAAAGCCGCCAATATAACCGACTCGCCCATCAATAATAACTAGCTTCCGGTGGTTTCTAAAATTCAGACGCATATTAATGAAGAAATACGTTCGGCCAAAGAAAGAATTGACCTCCGCACCAGCCTCCTGCAAGGCACGTAAGTATTTTTTATCCAATTTACGACTCCCCAAAGGGTCATAGAGAAAACGGACTTTTACCCCAGCACGAGCTCGTTCAAGCAAGGCTTCAAGAATCTGTTGACCGACATGGTCAGAAGTGAAAATATAGTATTGCATATGAATATGGTGCTGAGCTGTTTTAATATCTTTAAGTAATTGGGCAATTTTGTCATTCCCATCAGTATAAATATCTGCTGTATTGTGTTGCGTCAAAACTGACATATTAGACCGATACAACATATGAATGGTGCGTTTTGTTCGCTTGTCATAGGGATCTAGGGTGGTGAGCTGACCGTCCTCGTCCACGTATTTATTCACTAAACTCGTCATTCCTAGAGCTTCTTGCTCACTTAATTTGAAAATTTCTTCATCACTAATTTTCCGACCGAGGAAAAAATACAAAATAAAGCCAATGCCTGGAAGCATAAGGAGCACCATGAGCCAAGCCCAAATAGCAGCTACCTCCCGTTTTTGACGAAAAACGGTAATGACAGCTAAAAGCGTATTAATCGTTAGAAAAGCTATAATAATATCATAAATGATCGCTTGCATGCTTGTCTCCTCAAACAAGAAAGGGAAGGTATTCGTGCATCCGACCTCCCCATCTTCTCACTCAAAATTGTTACTAATCATTCAATAAATGTGATCGTTCCCGCCGGCTAATAAAGGGACTCTGCCGCGGAATGAAAAAGCGTGTGGAAACATTGAGCATCAGAATAAGCAGCACTAGGCTAAGACCCAAATTCAGTAAAAAGCGAAGTCCTAATACCTTCATGCCGAGGATATTCAGTTCCACTTGCCCCTGGAAAAAGGCTAGACTCAAAAATCCTAACAAGTAAAAAGCTAATAAAGCCAGCAAAGTGCCTGTCACCAAATTTAAGTAAACCGAAGACAGCCGGCGATTATAAAGGGTACGCTGCAAGTTCCTGGCAAAGAGACCAGCAAGGCCCAAGCTAGCGCCAACCACCGCAAAAGCGAGGACCCCAACCGGTTGGCCGGCGAAAAAGCCTAAGCCATAAGCCAAGGCTAAGCCATAAAATAAGCCTTGTACCAGCCCTGCTTTGAAACCGCGACGAAAACTATACAAAAGAATTAAGACGAGGCCAATATCCAAAGAAAAGCCTGCCTCAGCCAAAGACTTCACAAATATTCCTTGCAATAATACAGCTAGAATCAGAAGAAGTAAGCCTTCTAGAAAGGCGCTCAATTGACGTGATGCTTTCATTTCACTCTTCCTTGTCTATTTTTGTGCTTCAGGTAATTTGATGCTTCCATCACCACCGGTAAAATCATTGGACGTCGTTTCGTCGCCTTGAATAAGAACTTACCGATATGCTCGCGCAGGCCCGCCTTAAGGGCTGACCATTGGAAGTTATTGCTTTGGAGATGTTCATTGACGACTTGAATCGCCACATCCTTGCTTTCGTTTAAAAGATCACGGCTTTCCTTCATAAAGACAAAGCCACGAGAAATTACCTCAGGCCCGGCCATTATCCGTTTTTCACGGCGTGAAATCGTGAGCACAACCACAAAAACACCATCTTCGGAAAGCATTTGCCGGTCGCGCATAACAATATTGCCTATATCCCCAATTCCTGAGCCATCAATCAAAACATTATCCGCTTCGACTTGACGACCGATATAAGCCTTCTTCTCCCCAAAGGTTAAAACATCTCCCTTATCCAAAAGAAAAATATTCTGGGGAGCCATGCCTAACTCGAGCGCTAATTTCTTGTGCTCATGCATCAGTCGATACTCACCTGAAACAGGAATAAAATATTTTGGTTTCAATAAAGACAGAATAAATTGTAAGTCTTTGGGTGAAGCATGGCCGCTAGAATGGTATTTAGAGGAAATTTCAATTGTCGATCCTCCTGCCCGGTAGATGGCGTCCTTAGTTTCAGCGACTGCCTTTTCCATATCAGCGTTTGGAGTGGTAGCCAAGATCACCACATCACCCTCCTCAATATGGACAGGATGGCGGCGACCGCGAGCCATGTTTTCTAGAGATCTTAGACTATCACCAGAACGACCCGTTTCCAAAATAATAACTTCATCATTTGGGTATTTGGCCAGTTTTTTCAAGTCTTGGAAGAGTCGCCGACTGGGAATATGCAATTGGTTAAGACCAACCGCTAGATCGATCACGGCACTCGCAAAATTATCCGCTACAAAAATATGACGCCTCGTCTGATGGGCCACATTAACAATTTGCTGCAGGCGCATAATATTACTGCTGACAGCAGAAAGAACCACCCGCCCTTTCGCCTGTCGGACTTCGTGAAACAAGGCCGCTTCGATCGTTGCCTCACTAGCATTATCGACAATACTCTCTGCCTTATTTGATTCACTCAGTAAAGCTAAAACTCCTTCACTAGCCACATTCATCAGCTCTTCATAATTCGTCCGATAAGCTTCAGAAACGGTCGCATCAAATTTAAAATCACCCGTATAGACAATGTTTCCTTGGTCTGTTTTTAAAACAATCCCCATCGAACCGGGCACCGAGTGCGTGGTATTAAAGAAACTAACCGTCACATCAGAAAATTCAATTTTATGCTCGTCCGTCACTTTATGGAAATCTCGGGTGTTTAATTTGACCCCCATATCTTGAGCTTGTAATTTTACTAATTCCAACGTCATTTCTGAACCAAAAACTGGCAGGTCGACTTCTTGCAAGAGATAAGGTAAGGCTCCCGCTGCATCAGGGTGCCCATGGGTAAGGAAAACACCAGCCAGCCGATCCTTATTTTTAAGTAAATAGTCGAATTCAGGAATCATCACATCGATTCCTAACATTTCATCGGGAGGGTAAACTAAGCCACAGTCTAAGATATAAATAGCCTCATCAATTTCTGCGAGGTACATATCTTTACCGTTCTCGCGCACCCCTCCTAGACTTATGATATTGATATCACTCATAAAAGCCTCCTTTTTTACTCATTATAGCACATTCTGTTTTAGGCGTGCTAGCATGTCTGTTTAGGTTAAATAAGCAATTGAATCATTATCTTTCAATGCTACAGAAATTGGCAGAGTAATGGCCTTACTTTGTTAATTTTGCCTATCAACAATACCCATCCTAGATAGAGTAAGCCGTTGTTGCAATAAATAGAGAATGATATTAATGCACATTAGCCACATAATATTTAAAAATCATACGGATACACGAAAGCAATTCATTTTTAAAAAATTAAAAAATCCAAAGCTTAACGATATCGGCCAAAAGTCTGAGCCTTTTTAAAGATATTCGGGTACAATAGAATTGATATGACTTAAGCCAGCATAAATTCCCGGCTAAACATTGGGCCTAGAGAGGTGGAAAATGATAATCAAATTTGTTAAACAACACCAACAATGGCTAAAGGGCTGTTTCTATATCCTTTTATTTATTGTTTTGGCTTTTTTTATTCGCCAGCAATTGCAAGATATTGATTGGCTCCTTTTTCAAAGGGCCATTAGCCAGCAAAGTTGGCCAAGCATTATACTGCTGGTTACAACGGCCCTTCTGGGTTTTTCTGTCAATGGCTTCTATGATGTTGTCGCTACGCAAGATCTCCCACTTCCAGTTAATCGCTGGCAAATCTTAAAAATTGGATGGATTTCACAAGCCTTTAATGAATTTATTGATATCGCTGGCTTAACAGGTGGCACCTTACGCATCAAATTTTACCGGGACTATGGCTTAGAAACCAAAAATGCCGTCCAACTTTCCTTAATGAATTGGTTTGCCAGTTTTTTAGGCCTTGTCTTCCTGATTATTTTAGCCCTTCCTTTCGCTTTTCAAATGGGCTGGACTTGGCAAGCTGTTTTACCAACTGTTTTTATTTTATACTTACCATTATTTCTCTTTGGAGAACGGCTACCTTGGTTACGCAAGTATTTGGAAAAAAACAATTTACCACTTTTGACCCCCCGTAAAAAGCTATCCTATATACTTGTTTCCATTGGAGATTGGCTAGCCGCCCTCAGCTATTTCCTGCTGGTTTGTAAAATGTTTGTTCCTCATTTTAATCTTACACATGGCTTAGTCGTTTATACCTTTGCAATTGTAATTGGCATTTTCAGTTTTTTACCTGGCGGTGTTGGCGCCTTTGATGTGACAGTTCTACTCGTTTTTGAGGCCTTAGGTTATGAAACTTCCCACGTGCTAGCAGCCCTGGTGGTTCTTAGAGTGTGTTATTACTTAATTCCTTGGCTACTAGCGAGTGGCTACGTCACCTTGAATTGGTTTAAAAATAAAACCAAACATTTCCACCACACCTATTTTTCCACGTTAAGTCTTAATCTTGTTACCTTAGTTTTATTTACAGCAGGAACTTTGCTAATCTTAACAGTGCTCATACCTGAGTGGTTTGATCGTGTGCATTTTCTCAAGCACTTGATCCCCCATCTATTCAATAAACTTTCAGCTTTTGTCACCTTACTCATTGGGATCATTACGGTACTTTTATCTTTGGGCATTCGTGCTCAGGTGCACCGCGTCTACCAAATTGCCATGCTTCTCCTGCCCATTGGTGCCATACTTTGCATTCTACACGGCTTTTCTTATAAGGAAGCCCTTTGGCTTGGCTTTGTCTGGCTATTGCTTTTTGCTAACCGAAAGCAATTTTTCCGCAGCAATGTTCCGCTTACAGCCAAAAATATTTTCCTCGCAACTTGCTTATCTTTATTGGTTTTAGGGGGGACAACCCTTTTCGTAAGCTGGCGTATTTTACAAAAGCAAGGCGAAATAGTGATTACACTAAGCATCCTCCGTATGCTTGTCATTTTATTTTTAGTCACAGGGCTCATGCTACTGGTCCTTTTTAGCCAGTCTTCCCGAGTTCGCTTTAGTCCACCTTCTTCTGCTGAACTCGAGCAATTTGAACACATTAGACAAACTTATGGTGGCAGCGAATATAGTTCCTTGGTACACATGCATGATAAACAAATCTTCCTCTATAAAGAAAAAGCTGCTCTTTTATTTCGAGCAGTGGGACGAAATATGCTCGTCCTTGGCGATCCCATTGGCAGGCCAGACTTAATTAGTGACATGCTGATTGCCTTTGCAGAGTATGCCCATCAGTATAAAATGACGGTAGCTTACTACCAAGTGACCCCAAAATACCTCGATGAATTTTGCAATATGGGGTATTTGACAATTAAAATAGGCGAATCGGCCCATGTTCCTCTAGAGGCTTTTAGTTTTGAGGGTAAAGCAAATCGAAACTTCCGAAAAATTCGTAATGCTATGGAAAATGAAGGATTAACTTTTGAAATCTGTCCGCCTCCTCATGCAGAAACCTTCTATGAAGAACTTAGAAGAGTATCAGATGATTGGCTAGGCAAGCGTCACGAAATGGCTTATTCCTTAGGTGCCTTTAAAACTTCTTACTTAGCAACAGCGCCGATTGCTGTTTTAAAGAAGAATGAGCATATCGTCGCTTTTGCTAATATTTTGCCGATCGATAAAGACATGATTTCCATTGACATGATGCGCCATCGAAAAAATGCACCTGACAATGCTATGCAGATGCTTTTCCTTCAGCTTTTCCAATGGGCGAAAGAGGAAGGCTATACGGCTTTTGACCTTGGGATGGCGCCACTGACTAATGTTGGCAATCAAACTTTCTCCCGTTCTCGTGATCAGCTTGTTCGGCTCGTTTATGAATACGGCAATCGGATCTACGGTTTCAAGGGCTTACGCGCTTATAAGGAAAAATTTAGACCGCAATGGGAAAATCGCTATATCATTTATCCCGATGGTACAGCCCTGCCGCAAATTTTATTAGCTTTATTAGAAGCTACCAACCGCAGTGCTAAAGACCCAGATTAGCACATAAAAAAGAAAACCCCTTAAAGCTGACGCTACCGACAACTTTAAGGGGAGCTTTTATATACTCATTATTATTTTTATTCCTTTTCCTGTAAGGCTTTCATGGAAAGGTTGATCCGACCTCTTTGGTCAATTTCAATGACTTTGACTTTGACCGTATCACCTAATTGAACGACATCAGTCACTTGATGAGTGTGTTGGTGTTGAAGTTGAGAGATGTGAACCAAGCCTTTTTTACCTGGAGCAATATCCACGAAAGCACCAAATTTCTCGATACGAGAAACAACCCCCTCATAAACCTGACCAACCTCCACCTTCAAGGTCAATTGCTCGATAATATGCAAAGCCTTGTCGATAGCTGCTTGATCGTCGGAATAGACCGTAACCAGACCATCATCAGTAATATCAATTTTAACGCCCGTTTCATCAATAATCTTATTGATAGTTTCGCCACCTTTACCGATAACGACCTTAATTTGCTCCTCTTCGATCATCATCTTACCAATCTTAGGCGCATAGGGACTCAATTCAGGCCGTGGTGCTGCCAGGGTATTCGTTAAGTGATTTAGGATATGTAAGCGTGCTTTTCGAGCTTGAGCGAGTGCTTCTCTAAGAATATCTTCGATAATACCAGCAATCTTAATATCCATTTGCAAAGCCGTAATGCCTGCTTCAGTTCCTGCTACCTTAAAGTCCATATCTCCTAAATGATCTTCTAGGCCTTGAATATCGGTCAAGATAGTGTATTCCTCTTGATTTTTTGGATTCATCATTAAACCCATTGCTATGCCAGCCACGGGGGCTTTAATGGGCACACCGGCGTCCATTAAGGCCAAAGTACCCGCACAAATAGCAGCCTGGGAAGACGAACCATTCGATTCTAACACATCCCCCACCAAACGGATGGTATAAGGGAAGTCTTCTGTCGAAGGAATCATCGGCCCTAACGCCCGATGGCCAAGAGCGCCATGCCCAATTTCCCGCCGACCAGGTGCTCCGTAGCGCCCATTGGCCCCCACACAAAATTGTGGGAAATTGTAATGGTGAATGAAGGTCATCTCATGTTCTTCACCTAAATTATCAATATTTTGCGCTTCCGATAGTGGAGCTAGCGTGCAAGCCGACAAGACTTGCGTTTGTCCGCGAGTGAATAAGCCTGACCCATGGGCACGAGGCAGAAGGCCAACTTCCGAATCGAGGGGCCGAATCTCATCCACCTTACGGCCATCCGGGCGCTTCTTATCTTCGGTGATCAAGCGTCTGACTTCACTGGCCTCAAGATCGTTAGCTAAGCGAACCACTTGTTCATGTTTTTCAAGGAAGTCTTCGTCTTCAAGAAACTTTTCATCATAAAGAGCAATAATTTCTTCCTTCAGGACCTGCATATTTTCTTCGCGTTCCAACTTATCAAAAGTTAAAATTGCTTCATGCATAGCTTGCCCATACTGCTCAGTAATTTCTGCTTGCAGGGCTTCATCAATAGCAGGGGCTTCATAAGGCATTTTTTCTTGGCCACATTCTGCAATAATTTTTTCTTGGAAATAGCAGAGTTCCTTAATATTGGCTTGGCCAAACATTAAAGCTTCGAGCATCTCATCTTCTTGGAGTTCGAAAGCTTGGCTTTCTACCATATTAATGGCTTCACTGGTCCCAGCCACGGTTAAGTCCAAAGCCGATTCCTTACTTTGTTCGGTCGTTGGATTAATGAGTAAATTGCCGGCCAAACGTCCGATGTTCACACCCGCAATGGGTCCCGCAAAGGGAATATCTGACAAGCATAAGGCCAAGGACGAGCCGAGCATGGCCGCCATTTCGGGTGAGCAAGCTGGATCGGCCGATAAAATCGTATTGATTACTTGGACGTCATTCATATACCCCTCTGGAAACAGTGGGCGCAGGGGTCGGTCAATCAGGCGAGCGGTTAACGTCGCATGTTCACTCGGCCGCCCCTCCCGTTTAATATAGCCACCAGGAATCTTCCCTGAAGCATACATACGCTCTTCATAGAGAACTTGTAAGGGGAAGAAATCTTGGCCTTCTTTGGGTTCTTTGGCGCCCACAACAGCCGTCAAAACTACTGTCTCTCCGTAGCGTACTAAAACAGCAGCGCTTGCTTGCTTAGCCATTTGACCCACTTCAACAGAGAGCGGCCGCCCCGCCCAATTCATTTCATAAACTTTTTTCTCAGTTGTCATCTCGTCTTCGATATCCTTTCTGCATCATTGCCAGTCGATTCGACTACTAAGCAAAGGCAAACGCTCCCAGTTGAAGCGCTTGATTTTGGTTAGTAGACGGTTATCAAACTGGCTTCATACGTAAAATTGGTAAAAAGCGAGATTCATAAGGAATCTCGCTTTTAATTAAAAATTAACGACGTAGGCCTAATTTCTTGATCAATTCACGGTAACGTGGCACGTCTTTGTGACGTAAATAGGTCAATAGGTTACGACGGTGACCAATTTTCTTCATCAGACCACGGTAGGAATGGAAGTCATGTTTGTGAACTTTAATGTGTTCGTTAAGGGTATTAATTTCTTCAGTGAGCACTGCAATTTGAACTTCTGGGCTCCCTGTATCCCCTTCATGAATCGCATATTCCTTAATGATATCATTTTTTCTTTCTTTAGAAATTGCCATAATCTTTCACCTCTCTACAAATTATTCACCAGTACCGCGTCTAGCGTTGGTGATTCGCTAGACCCCGTACAGGTATGACAAAGTCTTGGCCTTATTGTACCTTGTACCTTATGTTTTTGCAAGACTTTATGACTGATCGGTCGGTCTTATTTCTGTTATTTTGGAGCTGACCTTAATCATTAAGCAAGCGATTTTTGACCAGCAGGCCCATGCCCACACAGTCCTGGCCCCCATGCGCACCTAAAACAGGGGTCAGGTAGCCCGCACGAATTTTTAATTCAGGGTATAATTCCTTGACTCTCTCACTTAATTGCTCCACCGTGGCCGTGGCGCCCCCATGAGCGAAGGCTAGCGTCAAACCACTGGGGTACTTCTCTAAGGCTTCAGCAATTAAGCGCATGTAGGTCTTTTCCACTTTCTTAAAGGTTCGAATTTTATCATAGAGACTCAGTTCTCCGGTTGCTTCAAATTTAAGAATGGGATAGATACGCAGTAACTGGCCCAAGTTTTTCGATAAGCTCGTAATGCGTCCGCCCTTAAGCAAATTATTTAAATCTTTAATGCAAACATAAATGCGCGATTCTTGGGCTAGCCAATTTAATTCTTCAATAACGTCTCCCATTGGCAACTCCGCTTCTAGCATTTGCATGCCTTCCAGCATTAAATGCTCCATTTGATAGGAAGTTCCCCGGGAATCAATCACATAGCCTTGAATCTGGTCGGAGCGTTTTTTCATGACCATTTGGGCTGTTTGCAAGGTGCCACTAATTTGCCCCGACAGATGGATGGCGATGACTTGCTCAAAGCCATCCGCAATAATTTGATCGACCAGTTTAAGATAGGAGCCGTAACTGGGCTGGGAGGTTTGAGGTATATCAGGCAATTGGGGGAGCTCTTCGTAAAATTTAGCGGCTAATTGAGGTTCGGAAGAGTCCTCTAAACTCGTGCCATCGGAAAAATTAACGGTTAAATGGATAATATAAACATCGGGGCGGGCTTGAAGGTCTGGCCGGCAGCCCGCACTGCTATCAAGAATAAAAGCTGTTTTCATAGCCCCTCCTTATTAATTAATAATACGACTGACTTTTACCGTCAGTAAATTTTAGATTTATTTTCTCTGCCATATCAGGTAAGATAGGAATACGTGACGCAATGAAAAGTGCGAATAGAAGGATGCGATGTAATGAAATTTAAAAAACACCTCTTACCCGGTTGCTTAGCCCTGCTGATTTTACTTTTAATTATCGGGGTCATGACGAATAATTCTTTCATGTTGACGATGGACCAATTTCTCAACCGTTTCTTTTATGACCGCCCCCAAGCCCTTGCACCTAGCGTGGTCCGGGTGGTGACCCAACTCGGTAATAGTAAAATTGAACTCGTCTTGGCTTTTCTTTTCGCAGCCTTTCTCTTTTGGCGAAAGCGCCAGCGCCTGGCCTTATGGTTTTTCGGCACCAATGCCATTGGCATGATTGCCTTAATCTTGCTCGGGAAATTACTTTTCCACCGGCCAAGGCCCAGTGTGTTACCCCACCTCGCTCATGCAAGTGGCTTTTCCTTCCCTAGCGGCCATGCGCTTAGCGCCATCATTTTCTATGGCAGCATCATCTTCCTCATTCTTACCGAAGAGAAACCGCCCAAAGCGCTGGCCCGCACGCTCATTGTGCTGGGGGTCTTGCTTTGCGTTTTAGTCGGTTGGAGCCGCCTGTTTCTAGGGGTTCACTATTATACGGATATTTTGGCTGGCTTTTCAATCGGAAGTTTGTGGCTCTATACGCTTTGCCAGTATTATCCTCAGCCAAAATAAGTTCATCGGCCTACGCCTGTGCGTGGGCGTTTTTATTTGATGTGGTATTCGGCCTTTAATTCCATTAAAACATCCCGGAGTTCAGCGGCGCGCTCAAAAGCCAAGTCCTCAGCCGCTTGCTTCATTTCTTTTTCTAAATTGGCAAGGGCTTTTTCTTTCTCATCACGTTTTAAGGAGCGCATGGCTTCAGTAATCGAAGCAAGCCCTTGGTTATCTTCAGCATCAATCGTAATTCGAATCGATTCTTGGATTTCTTTCTTAATCGTTTTTGGCACAATACCATATTTTTTATTGTATTCTTGTTGAATGTGGCGACGCCGGGCGGTTTCAGCCATGGCTTTTTCCATGGATTGCGTCACATGGTCGGCATACATAATGACTTCGCCGTGGGCATTGCGCGCAGCCCGCCCCATGGTCTGAATCAGGGAGCGAATATTCCGCAAGAAACCTTCCTTATCCGCATCAAGAATGGCCACCAAGGAAACCTCAGGCACATCCAAACCCTCCCGCAGCAGGTTGATCCCCACTAATACATCAAACACGCCTAAGCGTAGATCACGAATAATTTCCGTCCGTTCTAGGGTGCGAATATCACTGTGCAAATATTGCACGCGAATCCCAGCTTCTTCCAAGTAATCCGTTAAATCCTCAGACATTTGCTTGGTCAGCGTGGTAATAAAGACCCGTTCTTTGCGCTCAATTCTTTCATTAATTTCACTAAGCAGGTCATCAATTTGCCCTTTGATCGGACGAACTTCGACCACGGGATCCAATAGTCCGGTAGGCCGAATAATTTGCTCAATTACTTTTCCGTGGGCTAATTCCAATTCATAATCGCCTGGTGTGGCCGACACATAGACGGTTTGATTCAAATGAGCTTCAAATTCCTGCAATTGTAAGGGCCGGTTATCCAAAGCACTCGGCAAGCGGAAACCATATTCAATGAGCCGCTCTTTGCGCGCCTTATCCCCGTTGTACATGCCGCGCACTTGAGGCATGGTCATATGGGATTCATCCACCATCAGCAGCCAATCATCAGGGAAGAAATCGAGTAAAGTATACGGTGGCTCACCCGGCTTCCGCCCATCCATATGCCGCGAATAGTTCTCGATGCCGTTACAATAGCCCATCTCCAACAGCATTTCAATATCATAGCGGGTCCGCTGTTCCAAGCGCTGGGCTTCCAGTAATTTATTCTCATCATTTAAAACTTTCAAGCGCTCTTCGAGTTCTGCCTCGATGGATTTAACGGCTCGATTAATCGTCTCTTTATTAGCGACGAAGTGCGTGGCAGGGAAAATAGGATAATGCTTCACACTATTAAGAACTTCACCGGTGAGCACATCAACTTCGCGGATGCGATCAATTTCATCGCCAAAAAATTCCACCCGAATGGCTAAATTATCACGCGATGCTAAGAAGACCTCCACCACATCGCCGCGCACGCGGAAAGTCCCCCGTTGGAATTCAAAATCATTACGCTCAAACTGCATATCAATAAGCTGGCGCATAAAATCATTGCGATCTAGCTCCTGGCCCTCGCGAATAGAGAGCACATGGTCTCGGTACTCCTTCGGGTTAACCAAACCATAAATACAAGACACGGAAGCGACAATAATCACGTCACGACGCTCCAGCAAGGCACTGGTCGCTGAATGCCGCAGCTTATCAATTTCATCGTTTACTGAAGCACTTTTCTCAATATAGCTATCACTGCTTGGCACATAAGCTTCAGGCTGGTAATAATCGTAGTATGAAACAAAATATTCGACCGCATTATTGGGGAAGAATTCCTTTAATTCCCCATATAATTGCCCAGCCAGGGTCTTATTATGGGCTAAGACTAAGGTGGGACGATTGCTTTTAGCAATGACATTGGCCATCGTAAAAGTTTTCCCTGTTCCCGTTCCCCCTAAAAGAACTTGGTTATTTTCTCCCTCTTCTATGCCTTTCATTAAAGCTTCGATCGCCTCGGGTTGGTCACCGTTAGGTTCATAAGGGGCTTTTAAGTCAAATTTCCCAGTCAATTCATGATCCGTACTCAACGTTGTCACGATTCCTCACTCCAATCAGAATCTAGTTTACCACGGTCGCCGACTGCTTACCACTCATAGGCCATACGCTTGGTGATACGGTAACTTTTTAAAAAATTGCCTACTGGGACCTTGTGAAATCCCTCATACTTCGGTATAATGAATTCGTTAGTGACCCAGTCACTTTTATTTTTAATAGAAAGAGGTGCACCAATGCCACAAATTAAATCTGCGATCAAACGCGTACGTCAAGAAGAAACACGTACGGCTCAAAACAAGCAATTCTTACACCGCATGCGCACAGCAATGAAAAAATTTGAGAACGCTGTGGAAAATAATGAGGAAAAGGCGCCTGAACTCTTACAAGAGGCCACTCGCCAACTTGATAAAGCCGCACAAAAGAAAATCATCCACAAAAATAAAGCGAACCGGGAAAAATCTCGCCTCGCTAGTAAACTTGAAGACTAAAAAAGACTACCGTAACCAGTCTCACCTGGTTTTACGGTAGTTTTTTCTTTTAGGGCTGGGCTTCCTTTAAGCAATCCAACATAAACCACTCCAAGCCCAATTCCTGATCGATTTGCCCAGTTTTAATTTGGTAATCCAATTCAACCAAGGACAAATAGCGAGCAATGAGCTCTTGTAGGGAAAAATGTTGGGCTTCTTGCCAGGACATTTTAACCCGATAAGGATGGGCTTTTAATAAACGCGCCATGCCCTGGGGTTCAATACCCGCCCGTCTTAAACTCAGCAATTGGATAAAGAGACGAAAATTGCTTTGCAATAAGGCTAAAATGGCCAAAGGGGCTTGCTTTTGTGCCAGTAAATGGCGAAACAGCTGTAAAGCTTCCTCCCCTTGATTATTCAGTAAGTAAGTGAGTAGGTTAAAAATATTATCATCTAAGCTGGGGGGGACGAGAGTTGTCACCATTTGCGCGGTAATTTCCGTTTCTCCCATCGCCAGCAGGCAAAGTTTTTCCAAAGCCGCCATGGCTTCAGAAATATCAGCCTTCGTCCGTTCGTAGAGGGCTTGGGCGCCCGAACTAGTCAGTCGGCTGCCCCAAGCTTCGGCTTGTTTCTGCAGTAAAGCGCAGGCTGCTTGTTTATTTTTAATGGCTAACTCAACCTCTTCAGCGGCCTTTAATAGCGTCTTGACTGCTTTTTTTCTTTTATCCGGTTTTTTCTCATGAAAAACAAAAACCATGATAACATCCGGATTGGGTGCGGCTAAGTAATCCAGGAAAGCTTGAGCGGTGGCTTTTGGCAGTTTTTTACCCGCCGCCAGCATTTCAGGCTTTTGGAGCCACAAAATTTTTCGTGCTGAGAAAAAAGAGAGCGTATTAGCTTCAATAATGACATCACTGAGCGCCGTTTCATCCAAAGTAAAACGCAAGAGCTGGCCATCTTGAACGTCCTCACCGATAAAAGCCTGCTGGAGGCTCTGCTGAAAATTCTCCTCTAAATAAGCATTTTCCCCGTGTAAAACATAAAATGACTTTATTTGCCCCTTCTGCAAGTTTTTCTTAACCTGTTCAAAGCTTAGCATGGTCGCCTCCTATCTTTAACGCGTTATTCAACCTCACTCCGGTGCTTTCTAAACCGCGAATTGGTCTGACTAAATTCATAAGTAATCGCTCCTTCTTCATCGGTGCGGTAGTAAGGTATTTTTCGCTTCCTCAAGTTATCAAGTAATTCAGGACTGGGATGGCCGTAAGTATTCTTCCCAACAGAAAGCCAAGCATAAGCGGGCGCCAAGATGTCTAAGACCTCGGTACCGGTGGAGTTGGGCGAGCCGTGGTGGGCGACTTTTAGAATATCAACGGGAAGTTCTCGCTCTTTAAAAATTTTAAGCACAGCCTCCTCGCCCCAACCTTCTAAATCCCCCGTTAGTAAAACGTGGGCCTGGCCAAGCTGACCATAGAGAACCAGGGAGCTCTCATTCTCTCCTTGGGCCACTTTATCGGGATGTAAAACGGTCAACTGATAGCGAGGGTTTAGGGTAACCACCTGACCCTTTGCTAACCATTGGACGGTGGTTTGCTTTCCCGCAAAAACGTTGCTCAAATAATGCAGGAATTTCTTGTCCCCTTGCACACCAATCGGTAGGTATAAATTTTTTACGGGTAATTCCTGCGCCACTTCAGCGAGCGAGCCATAGTGATCATAGTCACTATGAGTAATAAAAATACCGTCCAAAGAACGAACCCCAGCAGCCCGCAAGGCTGGTAAAATCTCCTGGCGGGCAATCGAATAATTGCCCTCACCCTGCCGTCAGCCCTCCTTGGGAAAATTAAAACGCCCACCCACATCAATCAGGTACTGCCCTCGGTGATGGGGCAATTCCAAATACAAGCAATCCCCTTGGCCCATATCAATCATCATCAGCCGCCCCATGGGCCGATAGTAAGGGGTAAAATTTAAGATAATCAGCGCAAGTAGCAAGGCACCGCGCCAGCGTTTTAAATGCCTGTCCTGAAGTTTAGCATTCATATAGAAGAGGAGAATACCAGAAAAAGCAAGCATTAATATCCCCGGAACCTGCCCTGTCCGCCAAAGCAAGCCAGGCTGTTGGGCTAAAGTCTGACTGATTTGCCCGACTTTATCAAGCAATAAGCCCAAGAGACGTAAAAAAAGTGAAAAATACGGTAGCAGACCAAAAATTCGCAAAAGAAAAACAAGTAATAGGGTAGGTAGCAATACTAAAGTGAAAAATAAAGAGAAAAAGTAATTCACAAATAAGCCTAACCAAGGCACTTCAAATTGTTGGACCAGAAGAAAAGGTATGCTCACTAGAGTACACCAAAAGCCTTGAGCCAATTCTTGACCCAAACGTCCACCCCAGAGCCCCTGCACTAAGCCCGGCCCGATCATCACGGTATAGCTCAAAGCAAAACTTAATTGAAAGCCCAAGGAATAGATGCTGACCGGCGCAAGCATAAGAATAAATACCAAGGCTAAGGTATTGCCCATCAGCGGGCTCACCGGCCTTTTCAAATACCGCCCTGCCATTTGTGCTAAAGTGCTGATAACGGCGCGGACCATCCCATAAGGAGCCCCTAGAATCACCGTATAACTGAGGAGTAAAATGACCAGCAAAATATCCGTATATTCAACGAGTAAGCCCGCTCGATAACATAACTTTTTAATGAGCGTCATTAAGTAAGTCACATGAAAGCCACTTAAGCTAAACAAATGAATTAAGCCCAGCTTTTGATAAGCGGATAAGGTATCTGCTTCCATCTCCTTGCGGTCATTAAATAAGACAGCCAGAAAATAAGCCCGCACCGGTGGGGAAGGAATATCCTGAGCCCAGCCTTTGATAGCAGCAAGGATAGCTGCCCAGTTTGCCCGAGCCCCCGTTGCCGTACCTAAGGTTTTATAGTCACTCACGGCAAGTTGCCAATAGATTTTTTGCTGCCAAAGGTAGGCTCGATAATTAAAGCTGCCGGGATTTCGTTGACTTTTCGGTTTTTCCAATTGGCCTTGAATTTTTAAGCGGAGCATTTGTTTTTGCTTAGCCCAGGCTGCTTGTTCTTCTGGAGTTTTCAAGGTGTAATGGAGATGCAGTTTTTCACCGCGGGCGGGTCCAGTCACAATACGACCCGTCAACTGCAAGTAATCTCCATTAATTTGCTTGGCGTTAGGGGAAACAGTCACAATGAAGCTGTTTTCCTGGCCCGTCAAACGGCTGTGATGCTGGTAGCGTTGCAGGCCCGTTAAGAGCAAAAGCCCCACACTCCAAGCCAAGAGAACGCATAAAAACCGAGACCTCTTCAAAGCCAACAAACGCCCCGCAAAAAGCAGCAAGAGCAAGACCACCACCAGGTGCGGAGACCAGACCATGATGACAAGAAGTAGCGTCCAAAGCCCCCACAATAAGCTCAAATAAATCGCCGTCATGACACCGTAACCTGCTCTCGGAATTTATCCAGCGTCTTTTCCCCGATGCCACTAATTTGCAGCAAATCATCCACTTGCTTAAACGGACCATGGGCCTCTCGGTAGGAAATAATATCCGCAGCCTTCTTTTCGCCGATACCACTAAGCGTTTGTAATTCTTCCACCGTCGCCGTATTGAGGTTGACCGCTCCAGAACCATGTACGTTCTCTGATGCTTGGGGAGCTAAAACGGGACTTTCAGCCGGCTGCTCTTCACCTGGACGGGGCACATAGATCACCATCTGGTCCGTGACTTTTAGGGCTAAATTTAAGGCCGTCTCGTCCGCTTCCTCACTTAAACCACCAGCACGATCGACCACATCAAACACCCGCTCACCCGCCGTCACAGGATAGACCCCGGGCTTCTTAACCGCCCCCTTTACATCCACCGACCACTCTTCTTCCTCTTGAGCCTTTTCCGTCTGCTTTTCAAATGAAGCATCACTCAAGGGCTCAGTATCAGATTCTTTAGCTATACTCTCCGTCAGTTCCTCCGCAAAGAGTGGTGTCTGATCGGGAGCACTGGCTTGGAAAAATTGCTGGTAGGCCAGCGTCAAACCACCCCCTAAGAGAAAAGCAACCAGCAGCCACCAGCCTTTTTCCTTCAACCAGGCTAAACTTTTATCTTTTACTTTTTCAACGAAGCTCAGATTTTCTTCCAATTTGATCACCTCAAGAGGAAGTACACCAACTTCGTCGCTTTTTCATTTTTTTAAGAGAAATTATTTGATAAGGTAACGACCATCATGCTTTTTGGTCACTTCATGGCTGAAGAAGCTCTGAATTAAATGAATCATCTGATCCACATCATGAACCCCCGCAGTTTCATAACTTGAATGCATGGCTAATTGCGGTAAGCCAATGTCAATCGAATTTAAGCTCACTTGACGCAGGGCCAGATTCCCCAAGGTCGAGCCCCCACGCTTATCCGACCGATTAGCAAAATACTGTAGTGGAACGTCGACTTCCTGGGCGAGTTCCTTCAAAATCGCCAAACTAACTGCATCAGTCGTGTATTGCTGACCAGCATGGGCTTTAACAACGACGCCTTCATTCAAATAACTGCAATTATTGTCATCTGTCAACTCAGGATGATTGGGATGAACCGCGTGGGCATTATCGGCGCTAATCATATAGCTGCGCGCTAAGGCCTGGTAAAGGTCATCCGCTTGAAGTGGTAATTGCGCATGAATCCGCTCAATCACATCCCGAAGGAAAGTCGATAAGGCGCCTTGCTTCGTGCCGCTCCCCACCTCTTCGTTATCAAAGCAAGCATACATGGCCACGCCAGACGCATGATCCGCTGCTAAAAAACCTTCTAAAGTTGTATAGGCGGAGGCGAGATTATCAATTTGCGGACTAGAGTAAAATTCTTGGTTGGCACCCCAAATACTACCTGGCATGCGATTATAGAGCGAGAGGTCCATAGCCAGGATTTCTTCAGGGGAAACCCTTAATTCATCAGCAACTTTGGCTTTCAGGGCGCCCTTTTCCCCTTGCTGGGCAAATAAAGGCAGCAGGTCAATCTGCTTGTTAAAAGCATAACCCGTATTCGTATCCCGCAAGAGGTGGATGGCCACATTAGGAATCAGTAGCAAGTCTTCATCCATATGGAGCAAACGCTCTTCAATGTGATCCGCTTTGCGAACTAAAACACGGCCGGCTAAGGAAAGGGGCCGGTCTAACCACGTATGGAGAATCATCCCACCATAGCCTTCCGTATTTAGTTTGAGATAGCGATCACGCACCAGCAATTCCCCATTTTCCTTCACCTTGAAATTAGGGGAATCACTGTGGGAAGCGACCAGCTGGTAGTGGTAATGCTCGAGTAGATCAGGCGATAAATGAAAGGCGATCACACTGGACTGATTGCGGCACACTACATATTTGCCGCCCAATTCTAAGTCCCAAGACTGGTCTTCTTCCAATAAGGTATAGCCTGCCTCCTGGCAACGCGCCCGCAAATTTTGGGTGGCTTGGAAGGCAGTCGGTGAGGCTTGAATAAATTGCAATAAATTTTCGACACTAGTGGTCATTAGGCTCCTCCTTTGGTAAATAGGTATAAATACTGATTAACGTTTGCCCGTAAGTGGCTTGTTTGAGGCAGGTAAAATCGGCAAATTTCTCCGGCAGCTCACTCGCCACATCACATTCACAGGTGATCAAAGCCCGCGGTGCCAGGAGCTGTTTCTCCGCCAGAAATGTCATATCAAAGACCAAATGCTCTTTGGCATAAGGCGGATCCAAGAAGACATAGTCAAATTTGAGCCCAGGCTCTTGGCTTTTTAATTGGGTTAGGATACGTTCATTATGGCCAAAGTGGCAGGTTAAGGCTTCTTCAGCCTGGCATTTTTTGACATTCGCTTGAATCGCTTTAAAGGCCTGGCGATTATTCTCTAAAGCCACCACATGGTCCACGCCACGTGATAAAGCCTCTAGGCCCAGTGCCCCTGAACCCGCATACATATCTAAAGCCCAACCCCCTGAAAAGAATTGGCCCAATAAATTAAAGACACTCTCTTTGACTTTATCAGTGGTTGGCCTGGTATGCTGTCCACCAGCACTAACCAGCGGAATGCCCCGAAATTTTCCCGCAATAATTCGCATGGCTTCCCTCCTTTTTGGCTTTTTCCTTTTTAACTTCTAAATTCCTCTTGCATTTCCTGAATAAATTCGCTATAGTAATAAGCGTTGGGTCCCTTAGCTCAGTTGGGAGAGCGTTAGCTTGACATGCTAGAGGTCGCTGGTTCGAGACCAGTAGGGGCCATTTTTTAATACCCGTTTTTAGGGCTTAGGGCTATTCACCGCGTTACCTTCCCCAAAAGAAGTCAAACGTGAGCTGAGAGCTTTAAGCTTTTTTGCTTGTTCCTCATAGCCAGGTCGACCGAGCAAGGCAAACATATTCTTTTTGTAAGCTTCCACAGCCGGTTGATCGAAGGGGTTGACACCTTGCAAGTAACCACTGATGGCCACAGAATATTCAAAAAAATAAAGTAAGTAGCCCAAGTGCCAAGCATCTAATTGCTCTAGCTTCAAAACTAAGTTAGGCACGCCCCCTTCATAGTGGGCCAAGAGAGTGCCTTGCTGGGCTTTTTCATTCGCCCATTCTAAAGTCTGGTCAGCTAGGTAGTTTAAGCCATCCCAATTCTTATCATCACGAGGAATCAATAAGCTACTGGCCGGTTTTTTAATGCTTAAAACCGTCTCAAAGAGCGAGCGCTGCCCATCTTGAATAAATTGCCCCACACTATGTAAGTCACGGGTAAACTGGGCCGTCGTGGGAAAAATACCTTGCCCGTCCTTGCCCTCTGATTCCGCAAAGAGCTGCTGCCACCAAGCACCAATCGCCTCCAGCCAGGCATCATAAAAAGCTAAAATCTCGAGACCGTAGCCTTTTTTAGCGAGTAATTGCCGGAGCGTCGCATATTGCAGGGCTTCGTTTTCTTGAAAAGGGGTATCAGTATAGTGGGCTTCTGCTGCTGCTGCCCCTTTAAGAAGGTCGGTCACCGGAAGGCCGGCCGCTGCGAGCGGAAAGAGGCCAACGGGCGTGAAAACGCTAAAACGCCCACCAATATTTTGGGGGATCGCAAGGCTCTGGTAGCCATAAGCCTCACTTTGCTCTCGCAAGGCGCCCTTTTTTGGGTCGGTCGTCACGATAATGCGCTGGGCAGCTTCAGCTGTCCCGTATTTTTCCACCAGAGTGGCCTTGACCAAGCGAAAGGCTAGCGCTGTTTCCAAGGTTTCGCCAGATTTACTGATCACATTGACGCAAAAATCGCGTTTGGCCAAAGCCTGAAGTTGATAGGCCAATTCATTAGGCGATAATTCCTGGCCTAAAAAGATTAGTTCCAGCCCTTGAGAAACTCTTTCCGCCTTAAGAGCCTCATAGCAAGCTTTGGCCCCCAAAAAAGACCCCCCAATCCCTAAAACAACCAACACCTCTGCTTGTTCTTGGCAGTCCTTCGCCAAAGCCTCTATTTTTTCCAGCTCAGCGTCAGTCGTTTCTCGGGGAAGATTGAGCCAGCCTAAAAAATCATGGCCAGCCCCTGTCTTCTTTAATAGTATTTTTCTGGCCAGGTCTGCATAAGCTTCCATCTGTGCTAGCTCATGGTCGGCTAGAAAACCTTTAAGGTACGTTTGGTCAAGTTTTAAGTGAGCTTTAGTCATAGTAGTCCACCTGCCTAAAATCTTTGACTTTGCCGGCTTTAATATCGGCTTTAGCTTGGGCTATCATGGTCGGCATGGCCGCGGCCAAATGCTTAAAGCCGTCAGTTTCCTCGGGTACATATTGCGTGATACGCGTACGGGCGGGATAGTGAGGCAGGGCTAGGGGCAATAAGGCGCGCAAAGATAGGCTCAATTGCTCCGTATAAGGATCAATGTCAATAATTTTGACCTGCAATTCCTGGCCTAAGTAAAAACCGTCTGCCAAGTCACGAACAAAACCATGGTTAATCTCAGAAATATGAATCAAACCCTGGTCCGTCTCGGATAATTTGACAAAAACCCCATAATTTTGAATGCCCGTAACGGTCCCCCGTACCACCTGCCCAATCCGGTATTTACTCATCGCTATCGGGCCAGCCTTCGATTTTAATCTTTTCAATTTTAATATCTTCCAAAGGCTTATCCATGGCATCCGTCTTTTGGTCTTCGATTGCCGATAACACTTCTTCACCGTCTAATAATTGGCCAAAAACCGTATGCCGTTGGTCCAGCCAAGGGGTGCCACCCTGTTCTCGGTAGGCGGTAATAATTTCTTCTGGCCAGCCGCCGGGAGCTAATTGCGCAAGCATATTTTCCGGTACTTCTTTAGCAGTGACAATAAAAAATTGCGAGCCATTAGTATTGGGACCCGAATTGGCCATGGACAAGGCCCCGTGCAAATTGTATAAGGCCTTGGAAAATTCGTCTTCAAAAGGCGCCCCATAAATACTCTCGCCACCCCGGCCGGTGCCAGTAGGATCGCCCCCTTGAATCATAAAGTCTTTAATCACACGATGGAATAGAACGCCCTCATAGTAGCCTTTTTGGGCGAGTTCAACAAAATTCTGACAGGTTTTAGGTGCTAAGTCGGGATAGAGAACTAAACTTAGCTCCCCCAAGGAGGTCACAATCGTCACTTGAGGCTGATTGTTTTCTTGATCTAATTGTGGAAACATTTCTATCACACTTCTTTCTTCAATGTTATTGTAGCAATATGTTAGGCCCTTGTATAGTTTACACCAGCTAAAAACATGTTAAAATAGAAGGCGCAAGCATACCTAAGAAAGGAAGGACCATGGAGATTTTTTTAAATTTGCCTTTAATGGCAACCCTAGCGGCGATTGCGATCGCTCAATTAATTAAATACCCAATTGCCCTTATTTTTAATCGTCCATCGGCAAAAATTTCCATAGTCCATGCGACTGGGGGCATGCCCAGCTCCCACTCGGCAGCCGCGACGGCTTTAATCACGGCCCTGATTTTACAATACGGCTTCCAAGATCCGAGCGTGGCGATTGCTGTTTGCTTTGGCCTCATTGTCATGTTTGACGCCATGGGCGTCCGCCGGCAAAGCGGAGAGCAGGGGCGGGCTTTTAAGGCCTTGCTCAACCTCGTCGAAAAGGAAGCCAAAAAAAAGCACGATGATGAATTACTACGTGTTTTAGAAGCTTTTAAGGATAAGCGTTATATCATCGATGACTATCTCGGCCACAAGCCCAGTGAAGTTTTAGGAGGGATGACCACGGGCTTTTTGGTCGCCCTCTTAGTCAACTATCTCATCATTCAATGGTCTTAAAATAAGGAGGCTATATGCAAAGCGATATTATTATTATTGGCGCAGGCCCAGTCGGTTTATTTACCGCCTTTTATGCGGGCTTGCGCAATCTCAGCACGCAAATTATTGATTCCCTACCCGAAGTTGGCGGCCAACCCAAAGCCTTGTATCCGGAAAAAACAATTTTGGATATTCCCGCCTTCCCTAAAATCAGTGGCAAAGACCTGATCGAACAATTGTCTACCCAGCTGACCCTAACGCATCCCGACACGCGCTTCCACCTCGGGGAAACAGCAACGGAAATTGAAGAAAGTGAGAGCGGCTTTCGGGTGCTTACTAATAAAAACACCTATGAAGCGAAGGCTATTTTACTAGCTTGTGGGAACGGTTCTTTTTCACCGCGGCGGGCAGATATTCAAAATCTCGCCGACTATGAATATCGACAAATCCACTACCACGTCTCCAATTACAGTGCCTACTTAGGAAAAAAAGTGGCCATCTGCGGGGGCGGCGATAGCGCCTTTGACCATGCTTTGGCCTTAAGTGCTTATGCTGAAGAAGTATACATCGTCCACCGGCGCCCACGTTTTCGTGCCCAAGAGCACTCTGTCGCCCTAGCGGAAGCGAAGGAAAATATCCACTTCCTCACCCCTTATACCCCCCAGGCCCTGCTTGGTGAAAACCAAAGCTTAAGAACACTCCGCTTAAATAAGGCACGCAGTGAGGAGACCAAGGACCTAAACTGCGATGCGGTGATTATGGCTTACGGTTTTACGACTAATCTTGGGCCCATCAAGGACTGGGGCTTTGAGATTGAACGTAATCGCATCAAAGTTGATGAGAAACTAAGAACCAATCGGCCGGGCATTTTTGCCCTCGGAGATTTAGTCAGCTATCCTGGCAAGGTCCAACTCATTGTCAGTGGCTTTGGAGAAGCGCCTACTGCTGTTAACGCAGCTTTTCAATACATTTACCCCGAAAAACATCTCTCACCCTTGCACAGCACGGACCTAGACATTTAAATCAGTAAACGAAACAAAAATCCCCCAAAGTTAGCACGACCAACTTTGGGGGATTTTCACTATCTTAGGTGATGCCTAACGCAATGTCACCAATAAACCAGTTTTTTGAGTAAGCTAGTGAGTATTTTTCTCCATGATCTCCTTATAGTATCGGTGGGAGCAAGCAATTTTTTATAACTTCCCTTTCAGAAGTAGTGAAAATTGCAGTAGAAAGCTTTAAAAACACCAGAGGTATTAGCCATTCAAGTGAATCACTTCATCAAATAATCCTTCATTTTCTGGGTAAAGGTGGTGGGTGACAAGGAGAACAGTGGCCTCTTCTTGTTCTAAAAGTAGGCGCTCTAATTTAATCGCAGTTGGCCGATCCAAATTAGCCGTGCTCTCATCTAAGAAGTAAATGTCCTTGTTATTGAGTAAAGCACGGGAAAAAGACAGGCGCTGGCGCTGACCGCCTGACATATTTTTACCCCCTTCTTCCACTTGCTCAGCTAAAGTAGTGAAGCTATTCAGCCCCGTTGCTTCATAAGCCGCTGATACATTGGTTGCGGGCTGCTCCTCCCAAAGCGTCATATTATGAAGAATCGTGTCACTAAAAATGTAGGATACTTGGGGGATATAAGTTAAACTATCCCGTAAAAATTTAGGTTGCTGGACCACTTGACCATCGACTAAGACTTCGCCCTCATTTGGCTCTAGGCGGCCGGAGAGTATATTAAGTAGCGTTGATTTTCCCGAGCCACTTTCACCAATAATGGCATATTTTTTCCCTTTCTCAAATTTAAGATTTAGATGGGAGAAAATAGTTTTACCAGCAATTTTATAAGTCAAATCGCGAATTTCGATACTTTCTTTAATTGGAATAGGAGTACGCTCCTCTTCTTCAGCAGCTTCAAAAGCTTCATATTTTTCAAAGTAAGCATCCGTTGCCTTCATCAGCATGCGGCTTTGACTCAATTGAGAAACACCATTAAAAATACTAGCAGATAAGTTCCCTGTCGAGCTCATTGCCCCCAGTTTGAAAAAGCGGAAGAAAGCCAGTACGCCTGTGAAGGTAACGACCGCTACTTGACAAAACACGTTGATGTAACCAATGGATCCTTCTGCTATTTTCATATCCTTTGTGTAGGAGACTTGCTCATCAAGCAAAGACACTCCGGCCTCAGTTACCCGTTCTCTAAGTTTAGGCAGACGGTTGAAGCCATAGAAAATATCGAAGCCAGCTAAGGTGTCTTGAATCTTAGCCACGAAAGCCTCTTGAGCTAAGGATAATTTTTGCGTGGCCTGATTCATTCGCCCTTCAAAGGCTTTAGGCAAGTGAGTCAGCAGGAAAACCAAGACTAAAGTGAGCAGGAGTAAGGAGTAATGAAAACTAAGTAAGGCTAAGCTTGACAGAACAATCGAGAAAATTTGCCCCCAATAAGTATAGTATTGGCGAACACCCTGCTCTTGTATTTTCTCGATATCATTATTAAGCCAAGAAACAAAAGTTCCCTGAGCTTTACTCTTCACATTTTGGTACGTCGTCACTTCTAATTTATTGGTTATATAGGCGCGCATATCCATACTAATTCTTTGCACCACCTTTTCCTCGTAAGCACCGAGATAGTAATTAATGATAAAAAGGATACCCCACCAAAAGAAATTAAAAGAATTCCACAGTAGGAAGCCTTTCAAACGACCAGCGAGCAGCTCATTCGTTGCCCAAGACAACATCAGTGACGTCATCACCTGGATGATGACTTGGCAAAGCGTAAAAAATAAAATGATCATGTTTTCCTTGCGATGCATTTTCATAAAACGTTTAAACATGGCGATCTCCCTCCTAAAGTATAGTCCGTGTCAGTGGCCATTTTTGCCTTAAAACTTTAGCATATTCTTGTTTTCTTTTGGCTTGCCTTGCCATAAGCTCCTCACAATAAAGCAACTTCTCCTGTAAGTAAGGTAGCGCCCCCACCCCATATTCAAAACTCTTAACATTGGGATCGAGGTAGGCTCGAGCTAAATCTAGCTTTTTGCATGCTGTTTGAAAATAAGATGAATTTCCTAACAGCAAGTATGCATCGAAGAATAAATCTGCTAAGCCAAGAAGGCCATTCGCATAACCCATTTGTGGTGGGAAATTGCGATCAAGTTGTTTCAGCAAAGCAACAAGGTGCTTGCGTAGGGCAATGCTTTTCGTTATTGCATAGTAGTGGAGTTGTAATTTAACCAGGCTTCCAGTATGAGTCATATAAGGAACAGCTTTCTCATGGTTCTCGATTATCATTCCCTCTTTATTCACATAGCATTTCCGATAGTGTTTTAGACCTTGGGTGAAAAGCTCTAAGTAGCTCTTAATCCCTAATTCCTGATAGAGGTAAAAATAGATTAAAAGAGGCAGTAATTGACCGTACATTAAGGAGGACTCAGCCGATAAAGAAATTTCCTCAATAAGAAAACGATTGAGTGCCTTAAGCTTCTCTTTCTTCACCAGGCTTTGTAACCTTTGAAGTTGTCCATTCTTAAATTTCACCTCCCTCTTAAAAGAGGACGATAACTTTAGGAGCAGGCCAAATGGAAAAGTGATCGGTCTCATCTCCTCCACTTGTACTGAGATATGGCGCTCTGGCTGTGGGTTTTTCTGCTCACTTAGGTTCCCATCAACAGCAAGTTCTCGGTTTAATTCAGCGACGCTAGCATATTTCCCGCTCAGCATCCTTATAATAGTTAAATAAATACCCCTTGGGACTTGATAAGCCGCGCAAAATTCAAAAAACTGGCGCTGGCTCTTTTCACCGGAAGGATCCTGCGCCAGTAAGGTAGGGGCATTGCTAAGAAGTGCCATAAACAGGTAACCTAATTGATGGATATCTTGTTGCTCGGCCGTTAGGTTCTCCCACCTGTCATCCGAAAGCCTAGGGTTACGTAATTTAAAACAAAACTTTTCATCATTTTTTACCGCATACATATCTTCCAAATCAATAAAAACAGGCTGCCCTTCTGGGGTAATAATAATATTATCTAAGGAAATATCATTGACCACTAGTCCCTTGGCATGGAAGCTCTCCATCGCTAATAGAAGTTTCTTCATTAGAAATCTTACCTGGCAAAGACGTTGCTGATTCTTTTTATCCTCCTCATTAAATAAGCATAAAGCCTGTGTCTTGGCATATTGGCGCATACTCTCGCCAGGTACAAATTCCACCTCGATATAATAATGTTCCCAGGCTTGAAATTCACGCAGTAAATTAGGAGTGTACGGACTCTCAGTAAACTTCTGATACCACTTTGCTTCCCTTTGGCGGCAAAGAATGCTGGTATTCTTTAAATGGATACCGATATACGGCCTAGCTTCTTTTAGTACACATTTTTTCCCTGCACGAACGCCAAGATAAACTCCCCCACCACCATTAAACTGAATAGCCTCCAAAGAAGAATAAGCAGCGAGAGGGCTAGGCGCCTCAGCAACTATTTCCCCATCAGGAAAGGGATCCTTAACTTGCGCTGGTTTGTCAAAATAGGGTAGTCTCTTATCCCAAGACACCGTTCCATCCCTAAAAATCATTCGCTCGGACTTTCCTTGAATAACGCCATAACGATAATACAAAACTCGACAAGTCAGATAACGACGATCACTCAAAATATATGGCCCCTCCTCCCCTTTTAAGTAAGGATATAGCCCTCTCAATATATCTATAAATTCTTCCTCATGTAGAGGATAGAGCGTGATAAATTTTCCTGCTTCACAACGAGACGCATTTTTCGATAAAAGATACTTGAGTTTATTTCGACTTTTAACCACTTTAAAGGAAATTTCCTTCGCCCAGCAGTATTCAGAGACCCTCGCAAGGATTCTATCCGCATTATGATGGAAACAAGAAACATGTATTTTCCATCCATGAGCTGGAAGAAAACGTGGAAAAGGATCCCAGTACAAATGATCTTCTCCTTCACTCAAGATCCCCTTGGGAATATTAGTCAACATCTTTTCTCCCCCTTTCTTATGGCTATCATAGCTGAGTTTTGCTATAATACTTTTAATATTTCCTATATGAAACCGTCAGGAGGATCACGATGGAAGAACAATTAGGGGCTACTTTTCGCTTCTTGCGCCAGGGTAAAAATATGAGCCTGTCCGCTATCGCTGATGAATTTATTTCAAAGGGGATGCTTTCTAAATTTGAACGTAATACCTCGGATATTAGTGCCAATCGTTTTTTTCATTTATTGAACAAAATTAATGTCACCCTCACCGAGTTTTTCTTTGTTCATCGCCGCTTCGAATCAACGAATATTAGTCGTTTACTTCTGGATATGCAAAAATATGTCATCGAAGGGAATAACAAGCAGCTCAGGCAACTTTTTGAAGAAGAAAACGATCGTTTCCAAAAATCAGGCGACCCTTTTCATCAACTCAACGCGATCATGCTAGCCTGTGTTCTAAAGAGCCTTGATCCCACCGCTACTCTCAACCAAGAAGATCTGGATACCTTAATTGACTACCTATTCACCTGCGAAAATTGGGGGCAATATGAGCTGGTGCTTTATGGTAATTCCTTGCAGGCCTTTCCTGCTGCTACTGTTATTTCTTTTTCGAAGGAAATTCCGACAAAAATAATGCTTTATAAGGAAGATAATCAACTGCTCGCTACTTCCTTTAATGTGATCCTTAATTCTTTTATCCTTTGCATGAAGAATGAAGAAGTTCAAGCTGCCCGCTATTTTTTAGCGAGTTTAAAAGCACTCAATCTTCCAGAAACGATGCTTTTTGAGTTCACTTTATTAAACCTCTATGAGGGAGTTTTCCTCACTAAATTTAAACTTAATGAAGAGCAAGGTAACCAGCAAATTCTGACTAGCTTGAATATCTTTCATAGCCTCAAAGCAAACCGTCTCTATGAAATTTTCTCCCAAAGTAGCCAAGACCTGCTTGATTCATAAAGGAAACGAAACGACAGAAAATGAGATTTTACGGTAGGATGGCGGTAAAGAAAGAGAGGAGGTAAGGAGATGAAACAAGTGTTAGCCTTGCAAGCATTGCCGGCCAAGGAAAAGCCACAAACGATTGCCATTACTTGGCGCTGTGAAGTCAAATAAAACTACAATTGGACAAGAGTCTCATAGATTCTCAACTCAATAAAAGGCCTCGTGCGATGAGCTGACGAGGCCTTTTGCCTGATTTTCTTTCATTTAATTCTTTGCATTTCTTTCAGTGCCAGCTTGCCCAAAAATACCAGAAGAAAATATGCTGCCCTTGACCCGCTTATTTAATGTATGATTTCGTCAAACTAGTAGCCCCTCTAGGCTTATTTCCTGAGAAATAGAGACTAGCCTCGAAGCCATTATTGGGTGTAAAAAATCCATAGGCAGCAATCAGATATGATTAATAACTTTACTATAATTTGTTTATATATAAATTATTATTTATGTTTTTTATTAATTATTTTTAATTGTTGATATTCTTAATTTATGAATAATATGCTAAACTAGCATTAATTTAGTAGATATTTTATTTCATGGGCGTGCTAATGATGGAGGCATAAAAATGAAAAATTTAGGCAAATTAATAATCACGGTGATTTCTATCATCGCATTGTTTTAGTTGGCCATGACAGCGTCAAAGCTGCAGAATTAAATGATAGCGATTTCTATCGTTTAGAGCAAATTTATATGGTTAAGCAGGAAAATAACCGTTACTTTGATATCGACAAAGCAGAAAGTAATCACGAAGCTGAGGAGGTGCTAGATTTTGGTTACATGGTCAATGAGTTTATCGAAGCGAAAAATAACCATGAGCTAAATTCTTATGAACCCTATCTATACATCAAAGTTTATGGTAATTACTGCGGTAAGGGAAATAATGGTAAAAAGCCCATCGATGATTTAGATAAATTCTGTCTATCCCATGATCAATGCTATGACAAAAACGGTTGGGGAAATAAATCCTGTGACCAAGCTTTTGTTAATCGTCTAAAAGCGAACAAACACAAATGGACAGGCTATAAAAGAGTAGTAGCTGAGGCTGCCATTCTTGCCTTTGGATAGGGAGATTGTCATGAAAAATAAAAATATTTATGGCTTTGAACTGACCCCTGTCAAGTAGACAGGTAAATAAATAAAATATTTGTTTTTGCCATGTATGATATTTTATCATACATGGTTTTTTGATGGGATCCTTAAGCCCATTCGCAGTGTGACGCGCTTGGTATTGTAGAAGTCAATATATTGGTTAATATCAGACGCTAACTCCTCAAAGGTTTGATAAGCCTTTAAGCGATACATTTCTTCCTTAATAGTCCCAAAGAAGGCTTCCATAGGGCCATTGTCAATACATTTTCCAGCTCTCGACATACTCTGAATCACCTGATGCTTGTCCACAAAATTTTTGAAGAAGTGTGAGGTATATTGAAAGCCACGATCACTATGAATAAGAGTTTGCTTGGGTTTCATACGAGCCTTAATTTGACCGATGGTCTGCCGGACTAATTCGTTATTATTATGCTTAGAAAGTTGGAATGCCACAATTTTCTTAGCCCCATAGTCGAGAATCGCACTGAGGTAAGCTTTTGCGCCAAAGCCATATTTAAACTCGGTAACATCTGTTAATAAGACTTCCATGGGCGGATATTCCTTTTGAAATTCTCTATTCAAAATATTTTCGGCCTCATGGGAGGGAAGATGTGGCTTATAACGGTAACGTTTACGACGGATCACCGCTTTTAAGTCTAACAGTTGCATCAAGCGTTGCACGCATTTGTGATTGACTTTGGCGTTAAGAAAATGATTTAAATAGATCGTAATGCGACGATAGCCATAAACCCCCTGATGTTCTTTATAAACAGAAATAATCCATTTGATCAGTTGCCTCAGACGCTTTTCAGAAGCTGTTGGCTTTCGGTTTCGCCATTTATAGTAGCTTGAACGACTAAGGCCTAGAGCCTCACATAAGTGAGTTACTCGGTATCCTTCTTGCTGGAGTTTTTGGACCGTTTGAAAATCTGCTTCATACTGTGTTCGCGTAACATCAACTCTCTTTCCACTTCTTTTAACTTTTTTAAGGCTGCATTCTCTGTTTCTAAGTATTCATTGCGAGCTTTCAAGGCTGCATATTTTGCGCGTATTTTTTCAGTTTCTGTTTGGATCGCCGCAGGTTTTCCACGACCTCGGCCATCAAACAAGCCGTCTGGCCCATGTTGTTGATATTTTTGGACCCAGGAGTAAACATTATGGTAGGAGACTTGATATTTCTCAGCTGTTTCTTTATAAGATAGGCCGTTGGCCAGACAGTCTTTAACAATTTTAATTTTTTCTGCATGAGTCGTTTTTCTGCTTTTCATCGTATACACCTCGGGGTTAGGAGAATAACTTTTGACTGCTTCCCCTCTAGTATACTTCATCAACCAATTTCTAACAGTGGAATGTGATGGGATATTATATCTTCGAGCTAATTGTTTAATTGGAACGCCTTCAACAAGGTGCTCATTCACAACAGCCAGTTTAAAGTCCTTACTATAGTTATTATTCTTGACATGGGATTGGATGCCTTGGCGACCATGGATTTGATATTTTAAGACCTTGTCATAAAAAACAGAATGAGACAATCTTAAACCATGATACTGACACAATTTTTGATAGCTTATCCCTTTTTTAAGGTACTTATCAATATATCGTTCGAGCTCCTCAACCGAGTGTTTACAATTTGAACGCATAAAAATTCCCCCTAAGTAGTTTTACTTTTTTAAGTGTCTACTTTAGGGGGAGCATATCACTTATCACTATTACTTTTACTTTTTATTCCTATCATGTTACTTTGCCGACCCATTTTCAATGGCTCTTCACAAGCCCTTGCAGTTTTGGTTTATGGCGTGCTGGTCATTTTGTTTCTTGGCGGCCACATCCTATTCATCAAAAAAATACGCCCACAGAAAGCTAGCCTAAGCAAATGGATACTGTGTGCGCTCATTCTGCTTAACTTTTTTGCTTCTGCTTACTGGGCCATCACTGTCCTTAGCTTCAACCTTTTCCCCAATTAACGCCGACCACACATTAGTAAAATAAAGACAGATATTTTTCATTTAGCACCAACTAAATATCTACTAGAGAAATAGAGGATAACTTGATTTTACCCCCCAATTGTTAGCGTAACTACCTAACATTTGGGGGGCATTTTTTAATTTTCTTATGCAGTCAGTGAAAAGCAGTTCACGCCTATTGGCTAACAAAGGTACATTGCTTACCAAAAGCAATTTTGTTGATTCTATGATAAAAAATAATTGTTTAGAGCAATGACTGACCCCTTCTTACCTAGTCCGATTTATATCATCTAAACCAAATACATCAATCCTTAATTAATAGCGAGTGTTACAGCAAAAAAGCTGATATTAGTAAACGCTATCTGCGGTGACTATTATTCATGACCCATTTAGGACGACTGGGCAGAAAAAGAGAATTAATAAAATTTAAGCATTCATTAAAAGACTCAAAGCTTGTTTGTGATCTATTCAGGGTTTCTGGCGCAAGTTTTGAATTTTCAGCTCTAAATCTGCAAGTTGAGTCAAAGAGACACTAGGGTCTTGCAGCAACTTATCACGCCTAAAGGCGAGAAGCTGCAACTCCTTCTCACGCTGTGTTTGCGCCTCAATTACCACGTCAGGAGATAGCAACTGATGATTTTTAATCCGATAAGTGGGCAAATTTAGTTCCTTAAGGAAGCTCTCCGCATGCGAGACCAGCAAAATGCTCCCCGGATAGGCCTTTATAAAGCGGGTTAGGGCCTCTAAGGCAATTTGATCCAGATAATTGGTAGGTTCATCCAACAACAAAGCATCATAATCCCCTAAGAGCAAGGCTGCCATTTGCCCCTTCATCTGCTCCCCACCACTCAAATGAGCAAAGGGGCGCTGCCACTTGTCAGGGGATAGGGCAAGAAGCATTAAGAGTTGTTGGATAACTTGTGGTGGTTGTAAACTCTCATCCTCCAGCTGTGACATGAGGCTTTTTTCCGGCCTTAACTGCCGTAGATTTTGGTCAAAAATTCCCCAGCGCAAGTTGGGCGCATAGTAGCCTGGCAGTTGCTCCTCAGCCAAAGCGCGAAGAAAGGTCGTCTTGCCCGTACCATTTCCGCCTTGCAAGGCAATGCACTCACCCGCTCGCCAATGAAAACTTTGCCCCGTAAATAGTTCTGTGCTAGCACGACGCACTCGAAAACCGTCGGCAAGATGGATTAGGGTCCGCTGATCTGCTAAAACCCGTCCCACGCTTCTAAAATGCAAGGTTTTTGCTACAGCAGGACGCTGAACTTCCTTTAAACGTTCGAGTCTTTTTGCCATGTCCTTCGCTGATTTAGCTAAACGCCGCTCCTGGCCATCATACGACCCCATAAAGCTATTGACTTTCCACTCTGAACGATTACCATTCTTCGGCATGGTCGTTAGCCCTTCTGCCTGGGCTTTCTTTTTCTGAATGGCTTCCTTTAGGGCTTGCCTTTCCTCTTGGTAATTGCAATAGGCTTTTTCTTGCTGCAGGCATTTAACGGCTAAGGCTTTTTTGTACGCAGCATAGTTTCCCGGATAAACTGTTAAACGCCCTTCATCAAGTGCCCAAATACTCGTTGGTATTGCATCCAGCAAGACTTCATCATGGCTGGCAATAATCAATGTCTTCCTTGTATGCTTTAGATAGGACAGAAGCCACTCTTGCTGTTTAAAGTCTAAATTCGCACTCGGCTCATCAAGAAGCAAAATATCCGCTGGCCCCGCCAACAAAAGTCGAAGTCGATTTCTGACTGCCTCACCCGCTGACTGCCCTTCATCTACCTCCACTTGGGGTAATACAGCGACCTTCCCATACCTATCAATATCTCCTGCTGTCCCATAACCCTGGGCTAGAGCTTTTAACAGCGTAGATTTTCCACTGCCATTTAAGCCGACGAGCCCAATCTTTTCACCCCAGCTGACCGTGACATTGATGTTTGAAAAAATGCAACGTCCATCATATGCTTGTTCTAAATTTTGACATTGGATAGCTAGCATCCTATCGCCTCCTTGCATCGGTCAACAAACTTTAACCATACAAAAAAGCATGCCAAAGAAAGCCTGCTAAAAGCAGATTTCTTTCTTTCACATGCTAGGCGATGTTTGCCATGGCTGTATCGCAACCTCACTTTCTTACTTTGCTCTCATTTTACCATAGTACTCTACGAAAGGCCAGCAAATGTGAGGCGCTTACCAAGGATATTTATTCGGCCAAGTTGCAGATTGGAACATTAAAGGCCCCTCAAGGTTAACCTTATACTCTAACCTTGAGGGGCAACAATATATCTGATTCAGCATCCTTTTTAGAAATATGAGTTCTTAGATTTAGATACGCACCACTTGGTCATAAGCACTCGTTTCCAGATTAAAATGATGGCTAACCACGATAACACTAACGTCTTCTAGGCTCAATAGGATTTCTTCAATCCCCTTGGCCGTCTTTTCATCCAATTGCGAGGTTCCCTCATCGATAATAATAAAATGTGGCTTCAGCAAGAGCGTCCTTGCCAAGGCCAAACGCTGGCGCTGGCCTCCGGAGATATTTTTTCCATTTTCTTTCATTTTCGTATCTAAGCCCTGAGGTAACTCCTGCAGGAAATTCTCTAAGCCAGCAGTTTTTAAAACATCGATAATAGCTTCATCAGAAACCTTGTTATCATAAAGACTGATATTATCCCGCAGACTGCCGCTAAAAATATAAGCCTGCTGATCCATGTAAACAACATCCTTAGCCACCGAACTTTGCTTCAGATTTTTAATATCGACTTGATTCAAATAGATATGACCGTCAAACTGACGATACAGGCCAGAAATGAGTTTCATCAGAGTGCTTTTTCCTGAGCCACTTGCTCCTGAAATGGCATAGTTTTTGGGAAAAGTAAAATCTATATGATCAAAGGAGAAGACCTTATCGCTATCTGGATAGCTGAAATGCACGTCCGCCACTCGAATATTTTTCACTTGTGGTATTTCTTTCTTGGGCAAATCTGTCGAAGTCTGCTCAGCTTCTGCATACTTATTCCAAATTGGTTTGGAAGCTTTTAACGTGATCCAGGATTTAATCATACCGCCAATGTTATTGTAGAAACCTCCTGCTAAATTTGCCACAGCCAAAGCAGCCCCCATAGGTGCTGATCCCTGTACCGCACGAAGGACGGCAAAGGCTAACAGGCCGACCTGAGCTAACAAGCTGACAAGAACAGTAAGGGTTTGAGCCAAAGCTTGGGTTTTATTATAGGTAAACTGACGTTCTTCAAGATGGGTAGACGCCTTAGTAATGAGGGGAATCATCCGCAATAAGCGATTTGTTGTATAAAAAACGCCAAAGCCCATGAGCGTATCCTTCATCTGCCCAGTGGTTTTGTCCTGGGCAATCGTTAATGCTTGAGCATCCCGCTCCACTAAGGGAGTAACAAGTTGCGGCACAAGCATATTCAAAACAAAGAAGCCAATAGCTACTATACTAATCCAAACGTCTAACAGATACAACGCCACAAAGCTAGCTAGAACAGCGAAGATGGTACTAAACAACGACAAAAAGGGAACAAAGCTGCGCTCATTAATTTCTTTAGCGTCATTAGTTAGCCAAGAAAGATATGTCCCACTGTTTTCTTGGGAAAACTCTTCATATGTTTTCTGACTAATGTGTTCAATCACCTGCTGGCGGAAAGCATTCTTGAGTAATTGTTGAAATTTTGCCTCTGTAATGCTACTCAGGTATAAAAATAGGAGGTTGAGTGACCAAATCAACAAACTGAACCCCCCAATTTGCCAAAGGCGATGCATTTGCTCTCCCTTGCCAACCTCAAAAACATCGAAAAAATACGACAAACTATAACCCGCTCCTGCATTTAAGGCAGCGGAAAGTAAAACAACAACAATACTCAGAACGAGGAAACCTTTATATTTCCTGAGTAATTGCTTAAATAACGGATGAAGCATGATCGTCCTCCTTCTGAACTGCTAGCAACAACTTTTGCCAAAAATTTTGAAAACTTTTGTAATCTAGGAAAGCCTGTAGAACAAACAATAGCCTTGAAGATCTCACAATACTGATACAAATCAGAAGATTTAGTAGCTACCACTAAATTTATTAGAAACTCAAAACGATATAAACCCCTTTCATAACTGTATAAACATAATATATCATAAACATTTAATATATATATAATACTTAATATATTATTTACCATTTTAAACATTGTTAAATAATTTTCTGTTTTGACGTATCGGTATTCCGATGATCAGACCTGACAGCGTTCTGCCAATTTCCCCCATAGATTGGCATTTTTTTGCAAAGCAGAGATGTTCACAAGACTCATCTTCCTTCTTCCTGCAAACAAACATATACTTCAAATCTGAGTTTTAGTTATTGGCTGATAGTGAGTAAGGGTCAGGGTAGACTGTATCTCTGAATTAATCAAGTCTTATGAAAGCATTGGTTTCTTTAATTAATTCATTGATTCTCCCAGAGGAAAGTAAAACTTTCTATGTGAATAGATAAGCAAAGTAAAAGCCCTAGAAGTCGAATAAACTTATAGGGCAAGTACCTTAATCGTCTGAGGTCAGCCTGGCAACACATTGAGTTAACAAAGCAATTCCCTTGTTCTAGGGTTTTTTACTTTTGTTTTCACAACACAATACCTTAGTGAGACAATTAGACAAGAGCGGAAAAGCGCTTTAACAAGCCACTAGTTTTCAGGCTCCCAGTCATCGAGTAACTCGACTAACTTTTGGAACATGTGGGCTTCATAGGGGGAGTGACTGCTCTCTTCCATAATATGGAGGCGTGCCTTAGGGCAAACTCGGGCTAATTCATAGGCGCCACTTAAGCGGCAAATAGTGTCGAAGCGACCATGAACAATATCCATTGACAAAGCCGCTAACTTATCGGGATGATTAAGAATAAATTGATCACTTTCTTTAGGAAAGAAACCCTGTGCAAAATAATGAGCTTCCAAGAGACCAATCGTTTTTTGCCAATCCTGCACCTCTGCCTCACCTGAAAAATCTGGTTGAATTGTTGTCTGTCCGCCTTCCCACTCTGCCCAGCGCTTGGCGGCCTCTGCACGTTCCTCAGAGCTACCCTGGCACATGCGCTGATAATAAGCCGCTACTAAGGAGCTTTTCCGGCTATCTTGCACCCAGGCGGCAAAGCTTTCATGTTCAGCTGGGAAAAATTCGCTCGCCCCGCCACGTTCAATCATCCAATCAATATCACTCTGGCGTCCGAGAAATACCCCCCGTAAAAATAAATGTCCTACCCTTTCAGGATGCATAATCGCATACGTCAAAGCAAGGGTTGACCCATAACTACCACCAAAAATCAACCATTCTGATAGGCCAAAATATTCCCGAATAATTTCCATATCAGCCACCGAAGCGAAGGTTGTGTTCGATTTCAAGGAACGCAGTGGCTGACTCTGACCACACCCCCGTTGGTCAAATAAAATAATCCGATACTTTTCTGGATTAAAAAAACGACGAGATTTTTCAGTCACCGCCCCGCCTGGTCCTCCGTGCAAGAAAACAATCGGCAGGCCATTGGGATTGCCGCACTCCTCCACGTGTAACTGATGCCCATCTCCCACTGGCAGCATCGTCTTAGAACGCACTGGGGTATACACATAACCACGCATACGATCATCCTTTCCTTAATGAAATACGATGGCTTTTGAAAAAAATATTGTCTACAATTTAAGTCGCCTAGTCAGTCCTCATAACAATCAGGCCCGTTCGGTGAACCTCCAATAAATCCCTTATTTAGAGGGCTAGCTTTTTCCATTTCCTGATCTTCGTGCGAAATGTACCAAAAGGAGCCACCGTATTCACATGAATAAATTGATAGACCGGCCATAAGGCGGTCTTGGTTGCTTCGTCCGCCCATTGTCGTTGGTGGGGTTGGAAGCATTCTTCCTCACTCAAGTGATCAATCATCACCAGGATATCACTCACATTATGTTGTAACTGTTCCTTAAGAGCGGCGAGGGACTGGGAAGCATACTCCTGATAAAACCACTGGTACAACTCACCGAGTTCGTTCCACTTAAAATCTGCTGACGGAGTTTTGACAGATCTCCCCTGCCGCTCGTCAGCCTCCCATTGCAAAAGTAAGCTGGTCCAGCCGACTTGATAGGCGAGGTTTTCTGCTGGCGTCCGATCAACCTCCTCAACCCTCAAATCCTTCAATTTTTCAGGAACAGCTAAAAACTCGCCAATATATTTGTTAAACGTTTTCTGGATTTCTGCTTTGAGCTCTTCCTTGTTCTGATAGCTTCTCATGGGTGCCTCCTCGATGATTTTTATAGCGTTATTATACCCCAATAAGATTGGAGAAGAAAAGGACAAGTCAAAAAAGCTTATCAAATTTTAAAGTCCTAGGAAGAAGATGCCACTCGCTCCTTTTCGGTCGCTATGAGAACAAAGAGCCACTTGGCAGACGCCAGTGAGGCTAGGACAAAACCCAGTCTCAGGGGAACGATCAATTAGTCCGCTAATCATTACGATAAGATAAGCTCCTAAAGGTCTGTTCAAGCACAAGTTTGACGATAAATAAGAGGACAGGCAGCCGTCTTAAAGCATGTGAATAATTCGACCTTCCCATGCCTTTAACCTTCATCAAAGGCAAAATGATAGCTCTTCACTGACAGATATTGATTGGCATCCGTAAAATAAACTTATCTTCACCCCTTGCGACCTGACTGGAGGTTACCATGAAACTTGTCAAACGTATTTTTTTAGCCTACTCGTCCTCCTACTGCTGGCAGCGGGAAATATTTTTTGCTGCGCTTTTTGAATGGCAAAAAATATGGCCAAGTCGCTAATAATTCTCCCACCTACTACAGCCAGCCCACCAACCTCAAGCTCTATCCCAAAAGTATGCCCCACGTTACTGTCAAGGAAGTGCATCAGAAAAGCATGCAAGGCCTCCACTTCCTGCCCGATAGAAAGCACCATTCCGGTGTCATTATTTGCTACGGCGGTTCTGAAGGCGGCCCAAATTTTGATACCGCCAAAAGCTTGGCAGAGCAAGGTTATAAACCTTAGCGGTGTTTATGTTTGGCCTGCCCAACCAGCCGAAAACCCTCGTGAATATTCCCCTAGAGCAATTCCAGAATATGCTGGACTACCTGCATATTGATCCCAAAATGGAGGAGCCTCTGACCCTCTTAGGTGCTTTCCAAGGGCGCTGAATATGTACTCCATTGGGCCACTAAATACCCCAAAGTCACCCATGTGGTTGCCCTGGCCCCTTCCGCCTATACCTTTGCGGGACTTGATTTTGAAAAACGTGGTTCCTCGTGGACATGGCAGCGGCAAGCGCTCCCCTATATTGATATTACCAAAAGTTTTTTTGACGCCTTCCTCAAAGGTATCATTTGGCCAAGCCTAACGAAAAATATCGTTTCTTACCGGAATACTTATAAAACAGCGGTTGAGATGGACGAGCAAGCGGAAAAAAACGCATTCCGATTGAAAATTCCCAAGCCCATATCTGCCTGCTGGCAGGAGAAGATGATCAGGTCTGGGATAGGGCCACGATGGCCAAGCTGCTCCACCAGCAGGTGCCCCAGAAGTCAGAGTTGCATATCTACCCACATGCTGGCCATATCTTTGCTGGCGACGGCTTTTTGAATCTCAAAAACATGCGCATGAGTACGGGCGGCGAAACCATCACCAACCAAGCGGCGGGCAAGAAGAGCCACACCGTTATCCTCAGCTTTCTTGCTCGACACCACCAATGAGCCACCAGGGCTCCTAACAGGCTTCCTTCCCTTGCTTAGAACCTAGCGCTGGCGCCAGCAACCCATACAACAGCAGTCAAGTACGAAGGCCTGCCAGATTAGGGGGGCCGTTCAGCTGGTGGAAGTTATAACCTCATTTAAACAGCTTCCTATCAGTCGACTCCCTTATCTGCTCGCAAGGGGAATTATTTTATTTTTTTAAAAGCCTGCGTTAGAATAAAAATCACCCGACTTTAGCTTGAAAAAGCTTTTTCCTTATTTGATGAAGCTTCAAACTATCGTACGGTAGTGAATCCAAAATTATTGGTTTTTATTCTGGAGGAGTGATCCTATGAAAATGACTGAAAAAGAACAAATACAACTCTTGGCCGATCTTGTTGCCATTCGCTCTGTCAATGGCAATGAAACAGAAGTGGCAGAATATATTAGAGATTTCCTTAAAAAATATGATATTGAAGCTAAAATTCTGCCAGTTGCCGATGGAAGAAGCAATTTAGTTGCGGAAATTGGGAATGGAAAGCCAGTTTATGGCTGGTCAGGGCATATGGATGTCGTTGATGCTGGCAATGAAAAGCAATGGTCTGTTCCTCCCTTTGAACTCACCGAAAAGGCGGGAAAGCTCTACGGTCGGGGAATCACTGATATGAAGTCCGGCGTGGCGGCCATGCTAATCGCCATGGTTGAAATCAAAGCGAACCAACTTTTAAAACAAGGAAGCATCCGCTTGATGTTGACCACAGGCGAGGAAAATGGTCAGGCGGGCTCTCAAGCGATGTATGAGGCTGGCTACATGGAGGATGTGGACTCCTTATTGATTCCCGAGCCTTTTAATACGGGTATTGTCTACGCACATAAGGGTTCCCTAAATATAAAAATTTCCTCACAAGGAAAAGCGGCTCATTCCTCCATGCCTGATCTAGGTTTTAATGCGATTAACCCCCTCGTCCGTGTTATTGATCGGGCACGTGACTACTTCGACCAGACCAGCCTTGAAAACGAACTTCTGGGCAAGCCTTTACTGAATTTCACTCTCATTTCCGGGGGCAACCAGATTAATTCCTTACCCGAATATGCAGAGGCAGAATGCAATGGCCGAACCATCCCTGAACTCGATAATGAAAAAATGACGAAGGTCTTAAGAGACTTAGTCACCAAAGAGAACGACGCTGGTGCAAAGCTAACGCTCGAGGTAGAGACCTCCTTGCCTGCCGTCTTCACCAATGGGAAAGCCGAACTACTCAGGCAGTTAAGTCGCTTAGGAAAGAAATACTATGGCCAAGATATTGAGCCTCAAGGGGCTTCTGGTGTGACAGACGCCGCTAACCTTCTAAGGAATAAGGACGAAACTTTCCCCTTTGCGGTCTTCGGCTGTGGAGAAGTCAGCCTTGCCCATCAAATTGATGAATATTGTGAGAAAGATAAATATCTTGCCTTTCCAAAGCTCCTTATCGATCTCGTCACCGAGGAAGCTTGATCTCCAACCACCGCTTCCAGATCTTTACTCGTAATCTGTCGCCTCTAGACAAGGTCAGACAGCCATTGATTTTAGTGAGCGCATCTTATTAATACTTATCCTTTGCCGCTCACCCTAGTGCCCGCAAGCCTAATACCGGACTGGTGGGCTCTTTTCATTTCTTTGAAGTGGCTCGGCACCTACACCCTTATTAATAGGTCTACCCGTATCGTGACCCGCTAATTTTAACCTTGTCAGTCAAGCCTTTACTTCCTTGTAGCATTTAAAAATTTTCAACAAATAAAAACACATCTTACCCTACAGAATTTACCAGCTAGAAAAAAGCCGCCGGCGATTGCGACCACCTGACGTTATGAAGTCAAATAAGAGATAAGAATCTGATTAGCCTAAGCGCCCCCCTAGAGGTAAAAAGAGAGCTAAGTAGGAAAACCGACGGAATCATAGAAGCAGGTAGAACTTTGCTTCTTCAATACTCTCGCTAGCATTTTAATCGATTTGCTCTCAGACTAAAATAAACAAGCAAAAACAATAAGCTGGCTTAACACTTATCGTCAAGAAAGATACAAGCAACAAGCATCTAGCTAGCTAAGCCTTTAGGAGCGGTAATTGTATGCTAACCACTGCTCCACTGCCGTTTTTCCGATTGCCTAGAGAAAGCTTCCCTTGGTGACCTAAAATAATTTGTTTAGCCGAGTAAAGGCCAATCCCAAAATGACTAGTGGAGTGCCTACTCTTGTCGCTTTGGTAAAATTGGTCCGTCCCATGCTCTAAAGCCTCGACAGAAAAGCCTAGCCCCTGATCAGAAATAATAATATCTAACGTTTCGCCCGTCATGATGAAGTCAACGCCAAGCGTTGACTTTTTCGGTGCATATTGAACAGCATTGCTTAAGATATTTTGGATAGCCCTTTCAAATAGAGTTAAGTCAACCAAAATTCGGGCCTGATTGACATGAATATTTTCGGCTAAGTTAAGCTGATTAGCTGCGGCGATCGCCTGCACGAGCTCCCTTATTTTTTCAACCAGCTGACTGGCAGGTAGACTCTCAAAAACAAAAGCCCCGACATCGTTGGACAGATTCATCGCCATTAAGGCTCTGGCATAAGTTGACAGTCGGTTAATATTTTTCAAGATATAAGCAACATACTCTCCTTGTTCAGTCGAAAGTTTTGTGGCTTCTAAAAGTTCTGCATTTCCTCTCACAATAGCAATAGGGGTTTTAAGATCATGGGTTAGAGCTGATAGCTCCTCTTTTTTTCTTTCTTCTTGCTGCCAATTCTCTCGCAAGGCTTGCGTCAAAGAAGTTTTCATTTTATCAAGGCCCATTAACACCTCATTAAATTCTTTGATATCAGAGTGACCGATATCAAACACTAGCTCCTGTTGAGTAATTTTACCCGCGGCAGCCAGCACCGGAGCTAATTGCTCAGTAAGGCGTTTGGCCCATAAAATAGTGATAAGAAAAGTACTTAGAAAACTAAAAATAAGTAGCAAAAGCAGCAGTAAAATATCAGGGTTCGGCAAAACATTTGCCAGCCAAGCATTGGTAAAACGGGGAACTAACGAATAATAAATGATTACGTAACCATCGCGCCGAGTAATTTCAATAAATGCTGCTCTTGGAGTCGAGGAGACTTTTTCCTGATGGAAATTCACAGCCTTCCCACGCAAGCTCTCATCCATATCCGAAGCCAACAATCTTCCCCCGCTGGATAAATACAAATAGCGGGCAGGCTTGGGAATCAGTGCTGGGGAAAATTCTTCGGCTTGGGCAATTTTCTCTTGCTGGGCAAAAATTTGCTTTTCTGTCTCATTGGCAGGCATTATAAAGCCCCCGCGGTAAAAGATCGTAAAGAGAAGGGCGACAAAAGCCATGGCTAATAATAAGCCCAAGCCCACACTCACTAAATAGTTAAAAAAGATATTTTTAAGAGACCGTTCCTTTCGCTTTACTCCCACTTATAGCCTAACCCCCAAACAGTTACAATTGGCATAACGCCAACCTTTCTAAATTTGGTACGAATATTTTTAATGTGCTCAGAAATGGCTGAGGGGCCGCCTAGCCCCGCATAGCCGAAAACCAAATCATAAATTTGCTCGCGAGAAAAAACTTGCCCTTTCCTTCTGGCGAGTAACTCAGCAATTTGGTACTCAGATTTTGTTAAATTAATTTTCTCCTCGTTAATTAATAGCTCCTGAGCTGATAAATCAAAGCGAATATTCCCTAAATTTAAACTCGTATGTTTTTCTCTTTGCTCCCGCCTAAGATGCGCTTCCACTCGAGCTTGTAATTCCTGTACGCCAAAGGGTTTGGTGATATAATCATCACCGCCACTCACTAAGCCATCCACTATATCCGCTTCCATTGTTTTCGCCGTTAAAAAGAGAATAGGACAATCCACTTTATTACGGATCTGTTGGCAATACACTACTCCGTCCACGTCAGGCATCATCACATCAAGTAAAATTAAATCATATTGGGCAAGCCTACTCTCCTCAATCGTTAGTGGACTTGTCGTAATATCCACTTGGTAATTTTTCTTTTTGAGAATATTTTTTACGAGAAGAAGCATATCATACTCATCATCCACAGCCAAAATCTTAGCCACAAAAATCACCTCTTATAACTTCATTATATCACTTCACTAAATACTCACCTATTCCGTACGACTTTGACCTTCCCAGCATTTGAACCAAAGCAAAGAAGCAATAAAAATAACCACTGTCAACGGGAGGGCAATATAAAACCAACGCTCAAAATCCTGGGATAAGTGAAGGTGGTGACTTGGATCAGCCATATGCCCTACTAATAAATCTGTAGCTGGTAGACGAGCTGGCCAAGTGGCGGGAAGAAATTGCCAAATACCATCCCCCAAATTAGTCATGGCCAGCAAGGCTAGCAGGCTTTCGGCAAAACCTAGCCCCAAAGTCGCCCCTGCCCCAAAAGACAAGGCAAGCCATAAATGCAGCATGTAAGTCAATAAAGAACCTAACCAGAGGAGAAAGCCTTCTAGCCACCAAGCATAAAGGCTCTGCTGACCAAAAAGTAAACCAAAACAGAGAACAGCCAGACTGATGGAAAAAAATGCTCCTAAAAATAAAACTAGCAACTTACCACTATAAACTTTGATTCTGGATAGGGGAGTGCCCAAAAGGACTTGAAAGCCTCCCGCATTAGCTTCCATATCTGCAACCTTCGCGGTTATAGCCCCAAAAACGATTGGCAGGGCAGCCCCTAAAAGAACTAAGTAGATTTCACTAATGGCCAACACATCGTAGTTTTTTAAACTGGTCGTGGTTGCCGCTAGATAAAACATCCCCGCATAAAGGATAGGAAGTAGCCCATGAAGGTAAGGGAGCCAAGTATGCTTTATTCTATAGAACTCTGCTTTAATAATTCTAATCATGCCTTTACCTCCAAAGCAGAAAACCATTGGGCCGTTAGAACGGTTAGGCAGGAAAATAAAAGAATTGAAAACACGCTAGGCCAAAGCAGGGACGTTTGGTTAAGCAAGGGATCAGCGGCCAAAACAGGTAAGCCATTCGGTTGAATATGGAGAACAGCAAGCATTAATCTTGGCCCCCAAGCGTAGGGACAGAACAGCCAATAAGAGGTGGTAGCCAGCATAGTACTGAAAACGAAGTTCAGTCCACTATTGGCGACTACGCTAACAAGAAAACCAAATTTTTTGGCCAAGAATAGGCAAAGCGGAACCTGCCATAGATTCAAAAGCAATAATAAAACACTGGCTCCCAATAAACGTAGGAAGCTATAGGAGGCTGTAGCCTGTGAATTCATCAGCGTCTGTAAGCCAAACACTCCTAACAAATGCAAGAAGCTGGTTTGTATCAGAAATAGAATAGCCGTACAAATCTTAGCCAGCCAAAGCTTATCCAGCCGGACCGGAAGAGAGAAAATAGCCAGATAATGCAATTTGCCCTCCTCCTGCCGATGCATGAGGGCAGGGATTAGAGCAAAAATCACCGGTTGCAGTAGCATATACCACCAGTTATAAGCATCAATCGTAAAATACATCGGCGTTAATATAAAGGCTAAGACAATGGCAACCAAAGGATTTAGCCATAGCAGTTTTTTCAAAAACAACCGCCGGTACTTCATGAGCTCTGCTTGAATACAAGCCAACATCTCTACCGCTCCCTTCCTTCTTGAATGACTTTCATAAAAATTCCTTCTAAATTGTCCTCGTGTTTAATAGCGTTTTGATATCTGAGTTCACCAGCAGTGATAATCCCAATATGGTCTGCCACTTGTTCCACCTCAGCCAAAGTATGGCTGGATAAAATGACCGTGGTTCCCTGCTTGGGAAAACTTTGAATTAAGTGGCGTAATTCCTGAATTCCTATGGGATCTAAGCCATTTGTGGGTTCATCGAGAATCAACAATTTCGGCTTATTTAATAAGGCAATGGCAATACCTAACCTTTGCCTCATTCCTAAAGAAAATTGTCCACTTTTCTTCTTACCAGTATTTTTGAGATCAACCAACTCCAACACTTCATCAATACGCGTCGTTGGAAGACCAAGTAGCAGCGTTCTCACCTGGATATTTTCGCGTGCGGTTAAATTATCGTAGAGAGGTGGCCGTTCAATTAAAGCACCAATCTCGTTTAAATCAGCTCGACTCCAGGGGTGGCCAGCAAATTGAATTTGCCCTGCCGTGGGATGAAGCATACCCGCTATCAGTTTCAAAGTCGTTGATTTCCCCGCTCCATTAGGTCCGAGTAAGCCATAAACTGAATTTCTCTGCACTCGTAAGGACACATCCTTAATCACTTGCTGCTTTTTAAAATGCTTCGATAGCTGCTTAGTTTCTAAAATGTAATCGCTCATTGGACTCCTCCTGTTCTATTTTAATTCAAGTATAAGGGAGAAGTTTAAGGATTCTATCAAGACGACCTTAGCAATTCTTCACCAAAACTTTTTACAAGAGCATTCAGAAATTATAGTCTTAGGCTGGTTGGTTCCCATTGTCAAATAGCCTGTGTCTATATGATGAAGTTGGAGAAACTGTTCAATTTGATATTGCAATTTAGGTATTTAATTCCTCAGAAAATAATGGGTAAAATATATTGACAGTGATTAATAAAAGCAGTACAATATATACATAATTTATTGTAAGCCATTACATTAAAGAAGGTGTCAGCATGGTTAGCGTAAGAGAACCTGAAGTAAATCATAGTTTTTAAATTTTAAAAGTAAGGTGTGTGGTTCTCATGTTATCTAAAGTCTGGCCAAAAGGAAAAATTGCCCTGACAATACTAGTTGCCTTTTTAGCTTCTTGTGAAGGAGTGATTTTTGCTTATTTATTTAAGGTAGTCATTGAAGCGTTACACGACCACCAATTGCAAGAACTGAAGACAACGATACTGATTGTCCTGGGACTGTATGCCGTCCTTATTCTTTTCTACTATCTCTTTAACCGTTTAAAAAACGACTTTGTCCGCAGTTTCAACTATTATTATAAAACTGAGATTGTTGCTCATTATTTTACGGCTCCTACCCTCTTCAGAGATCGATATGGCGAAAAAGTTGTTTCCTTTCTTCTCAATGATTTGAAGCAAGTTGAAACAACATATAGCAAGGTGTTTTTTGACCTATTTTTTTATATTTTCTTTGCACTAACCTCTCTCATCTACAGTCTCTATCTAGACTACCGTCTCTCCCTGATTTTCACCTTTTTCTCTGTCATCCCGATGGCGGTACCTTGGATTTTGCGTCGGCGAATCAAAGAATCATCCGAAATTTGGACCCAGCATGTCCAAAATTATACAAGCCATATTCATGAAATCGTCGCTGGTCTAGGGATTATCCAAACATTCAAAAAAAATAAACTTTTTCTAACTCATAATCAGCAAGAAACGAGAGAGACTGAGGACTCGTTATATGCGATGAACAACTTGCAAGCGCTCGCCCACCTTCTCCTGAGCTCTGTTTCGATTGCTTGCTTTATCCTGCCTTTGTTTTTTGGTAGTATTCTGGTTTTCAAAGGTTACTCGACTTTAGCACTGTTAATTGCTGTCTTCATGTCTTCCGATCGTATTATTTCCCCACTCAAAGTTGTAGTCAGCACTTATAACCTTATGTTATCAGCACGTCCGCTACTGAATAAGATTCATGACTTTCTGGAAGAGGATCTAGTTGACCAAGAATTAAAACAACGCACCATCATTGTTGAAGGCAACCAACTCAAGGTTAATGAGCACGCTTTAATCACCAATTTAGGAGAAACTCAGCTTAAAATTCACTCCCGGGACAAAATTCTACTGGTTGGTGAAAGTGGTGCGGGCAAATCCATCCTTCTAAAAGCTCTTGCTTCTGGTTTGCTAACACCTTGGCTGGATCCGACCACCAGTAAAAAGCTCAAAACTGCTGCTTATATTGCTCAAGATGCTTTTGCCTTTGAAGCAGGTCTTGATTTTAACCTCGCTTTTGACGACGTCAAGGATCTTACCGATGTGAAGAAAAATTTCCAGATCACTCGTCAATTTCCCACACAAATTGAAAGCGGCGGAGGGAATCTATCTGGCGGGCAATTAAAGCGCTTAGCCTTAGGCCGAGCGGTCACTCTTTTGCCTAAGCAACTCTTGCTTTTTGATGAACCTTACCAGGGACTCAACCGGTCCTTAGAACAAATTATTGAAGAATATTTACTGAATCGAGAACAGCCTCTTATCATTGCTAGCCACCAGTTGCTATCGGAGCATCTGGAGCAGTTCGATTCCTATTGGGTTATTGACCAACAACGCCTCTATTGCTACGATAATTTAGATGATTTTTTAGCCAATTCTTACTTTTTAACCAATAGCACCCCTGCTTAAAGCAAGGCAAAAAGCTTGATTGGGCATCTGGACCCATCAAGCTTTTTTCTTGTCATGGTCAGAAAAAATGATTTCAATGTTTTTCCCTTCATCCTTTGGCTTGTTTTCGTCCAGGGTATTTAATGATGGCGACGGCTCCTCCCTTGCTTTGCCAATTCATAAAAAGGTTTCAAATTTTAATATTAAGGGGCGGCCCTCACCAGAGCAGCGCTATCTGCTAAATGATTTCTTCTCCAGGAGAATTTCAAAAATGATCTTTCTAGACCAGCAAAAGCACAACCAAACTATATCTTCTCATAAAGAAGATAGCAAAAACTGGCCTACTTCCGTTGATGAAAGGGAAGCAGGCCAGTTGAAGCTTTTTTTTCTAAATTTTACAGCCGTGAATATTATTCAGCAAACGATCGCAATACTACCTCTCACTCAACTCACATGCTAATGCAAGAAAATAAATTTAGGATAGCATCTGTTCTTCCACATAGCGTTTGTAATCGGGATGGGAGGCCATCAATTCCTGGTGGGTTCCTTTACCTGTCACTCGACCCTGGTCGAGGAAGTAGATGCAATCTGCCGCCACAATCGTTGAGAGACGGTGGGCAATCATTAACACTGTCTTTTCATTCAGGTGATGCCCTAAGTATTGGGTGAAGCGAAATTCCGCATCCGCATCTAAATTAGCGGTAGCCTCATCAAAGATAAACAGATCAGCCTTTTGCAGGTAAGCACGGGCGATTTGTAGGCGTTGCTTCTGCCCGCCGGAAAGCAAGCCTCCGCCCTCGCCCACAGAGGTATTCAATCCGGAGGGGAAATCGGCCAAATCCTGCTCCAAACTTGCCTCTCGGATAGCGGCTGTAACCTCTTCTTCTGTTGGTGTGTGTGTCAGCCCAAAAGTGAGATTGTCATAGATGCTGCCATCTAAGAAATATGCTGACTGAGAGACATAGGCAATAGCCTGCCGCCATTTGCGCAAATTGAATTGCTCAATCGACACGCCATCTAAGCAAATCTCCCCATCAGTTACCGGATAGAGGCGAAGCAGTAAATTGATGAGTGTAGTTTTTCCTGATCCAGAAGGGCCAACAATAGCGATGCGTTGACCGCGTGGCAACTCCATTGAGAGATCCTCTAAGATTGGTTTCTCATCATAAGCGAAGCTCACATGATGAAAAGCGAGGTCACCCGCATGAATGGCTTTGCCACCCGTATCTTTTTCCACAGGTAAGGCTTCTAGTTCCTTGAGTTTGGCTTGCGCTCCTTTCATTCGGCCAAGATTAGCAAAAATACTCGATAAGGCACCAAAAGGATTTAAAAGCTGCAAGAGAAAAATTAAAAAAGACATCAAAGTCCCAATACTCAAAGTTCCTGCTGCTACCCGAGCACCTCCGTAGCCGAAGACCACGGCCACTGCACCAAATAAAAACATTAAACCGACTGGGTATACGATAGCATCCACCAGACTAATTTTTTTGGCCACATGGAAAGCATCGCCAACCACTGTTTGTGTCCGCTGATTCATCTCCTCTTCTGTAGCTGTTGCCTTAATGTAAGCTACATTGCGAAAGGTTTCGGTCAAGTAGCTCGTCAAATGGCTAATACTCTCTTGCATCCGTTTGGAAAATTTTTCGGCAAAATTAGAAATAGGCGCTAAAATCACCGCCAAAATGGGTAAAGCACCGAAAAGTGTAACGGTCAATTTCCAGTCCAAGTAGATTAAGGCGACAAAAGAACCCACAATCGTCACACCGCCACTAATCAACATTGGCAAAGAATCTGCAATAAATTCACGAATACTCAATGTATCGCTCACTAGGCGCGAGGCTAATTCACCACTCGTTTGATCATGAAAGAAACGAAGTGGTAAGGCGAGCAAGTGCTGATGCAAGGCAATACGCTGCTCTCTCACTTGATTCTCCCCATAAACAGCAATGCAATATTGACCAAAAGCCATCAGCACGGCCTGTCCCAAAAACAAGGCACAGATCACGCCTAATGTTCCCCAACGCAGCATATTTTCAGAACCATCAATCATCTGTTTCAATTGAAGTGGTATCATAATCCCCACCAAGCTTGATAGCACCAGGCTAACAGCTCCCACAATTAAGTAAAATTGCTTCTTCATTTGCTTCCTCCTTTGTATTACTTACAAGAATTTCGTTGATCGGCTGCTATATTATTAAGCTTCCACTGTTTCTCAAGCAATTCAATCACTAGATAGCAATAAAAACCCAGTAAGCAAAATTCCCTCAGCCCACGTTTCTCGATATAGAAGGGCTCCATATAACCAAAATAACCAGCTTCAGTTTGCTGATTTTTCAAAAAAGTTAAAATTTCTTGCCAAAATGTATCTGGAAGACAGCGACGATACTGATCCATAGATTCGATGAGGAGGCAAGCCTCCAGCAAACGATAGTGCCTAAGATGATTGACAAGCAAGGCAGGCAGGGTATCCTGAATTATTTCTTTATCTGCCACCAATAATTCTAACCAGAGTTTGACAGTATACAATTTGTCCTCATCGTTTTTCCTCAAAAGTAAGCTTTGCCTGCTCATCTTCTGTAGGTGCGTCCGCTCTGCGTTAATTTCTGCTGGCTTTAGCAGTCCAAGGCAATAACGAAAATACATAAAAATAGGCTCTTGCTTTTCTATTTTTGGCAACTGCCTTAATTCATCCCTCAAGATCTCACTCAGGAGCTTATCCGGCAACCAATATTTCAGAAGACCTAGCAAAATGCTCGGGTGAATTTGGTCTACCTCATGCGGCTCTACAAGTAATGAGTCGTTTCCCTCTAAAGCCTGCAAGATTAATTTAGCATTAACTTCCTCTGCCATTTGCCTCTCAAGCCAGGTTAGCCATTTATCTGGGCGATACATCCTCCGCCTCCTCTCGCATTAACCGAAACATAGCTTCCATAAAAGGATAGGAATAAGTTCCTAACAAACTCTCTTCCTGATCTTTCAGGTAAGTTTTCACCCTCTCTGCTTGGCTCCCATTCTCGAGTCGGTCACTAGCCCGCTGACCTGGATAGGTTGCCGTTTGACCGAGTAAATAGGCCAACAAACCGGTAATGATCTCCCACTCCCCCTGCGGCCATTCTTGGCAAGTGATCAGCGGCTGTTCACTAAGCTCTTGAATCAGGCAGCGCTTTCGATAATCTCCAGGGAATAGTAAGGCATAGTGAAGATGATGCTTAATGTGCAGAGGATAGATATGCAATAAATCCTCGAAAACTAATTCATCGTTCAAATATTGCCCCAAAACACTGATAAGAGTTCGACTTTCTAGGCCTAGGGGTGAGTGGAGTGCATGGAGGCAAGTATTTCGAATTTCAAACAGACTCGTCATGGCGAGATACAAGGTCTCATCCAAATACTCGCCCTGCAAGAGCTTTATGATCCGTTTTCTAAGTTTAATTCTTGTTTCCATACTAACGCTCCTAAGCAAACCAGTGTCGTATGATAGTGATCTCTAAATCTTCCTTTAGGATCTCTTGCCTTAGAGGGCAAGGGTGGAGGAAAAGAGCCGTCTTCTTGTTGAAATTTAACCATTTCTGCAAAAGCTAAATCGAATAGAGCTGTAAAGTTGTCCTCCAAACCCAGAAAGTAAATATCCAAGATGAGTTCACTTAAAATATCAAAATCCTTTTCAAGCAAACGATCGCCAAGCAGGCTTCTGAGTAAAAAGCAAAGATCTGGGATACTCTGGGGTAGTTTAGGCTTCCTTCCCATATCTGTTAAGTAAAATAGGGTATGGGTCACGCTGTACATGGCAGCAGGGGAAAAGTAAAATATAGGCAGGCCTTTAGACAAAACCGTCTCTTCATATAGTGAGGTCAAACTTCCAAAATGGTGAGTCACCCCCACTGCTTCTAAGGAATAAGCGACATCCAGCAAGCGGTATGCAACTCGCTCTTCCACAAGCAAAGGGTAATGCTTCTGAGCTAAGCACGAAAGCTGTGGCTTGAGATGGCTTTCCCCATGGTCTTGATAGTATTGCTCGATAATCGCTAGCGCTGAGAGAGCAGCCGGCATAGTAGCTATTGGTGTAAGATCCAGTTGAGAGAGTTCTTGATCAATAAAAGCTTTTAATTCTTCTAAAGCCTTATTATTTTTCTTAAAACGCTGTGGTAGTAAATGCCAGAGAAAAAGCAGCTCAATAAAAGGCTTAAAAGGCTCATCCTTAAACAGGCCAACTTCAACCGAGAAAAAATCCCGTTGTTGCGTCAAATAAGATAGGGCATGTTTAACCGCCTCCAAAATTATTCACCATCCTCTAAAATATACCAGGAAGATATCAACAAACTAAGCGTAACTTAGTAAGCTAACCTTTTTAAGCCGTTCCTTCAAATCGGAATCAGCATCAACCGTTTTATAAACTAAAGCATAGCCTGACCAAGCCAAGCAATGGCCACTCATGGGTTCCATTCGCCCTAATTTAATTTCAAAATGAATAAGAAAATCTTTCTTTTTCTTTAGACACTTTAACATCCTTTTTCCTCCTATCGCTATTGTTGCTATCCCCCTAGCATACCCTTTACTGAAATCGCGTAAGCAATTTCATAATTTAATGGTACTCCTATAATAAAAAAAAAGCAAGGCTTTAATTATTATTTTTATTAAGTTTTTATAAATAGAGTTGACTAAATATAGCTTTTTTGATTCATCGATATCATCTTATAGTTTTTTAATAAGTAGCAAAAGAAAAAGCGAGCAGAAGCTCGCCAATGAAAATATAAAGTTCCTCAAGCAATGAGTTGCTTTTATGATCTTTTTAACTGATAGGAAAGTAGCCAAAGCCCTAAAATAAAGACAATGAAAACACCAATAAAGCAAGCCATGAAGTAGCTTTCTGGTAGGATTTGAATCACTGGATCTTGATCCAAACGGAATAGCCAAGCATCATTTCGGAAAACAAGTTCGTGAAAAGCAGTAAAAATGGGGGCGAAAAACAAAAGTAAGGCGAAAATTAAAGCAAGCGATAGAGGAATTAACCCTTTAAAATAACGACTTAGTTGCCAAGAGAGCCCTTGCTGACGACTTTTTTTCAAAAGATAATAAGAGAGCAGTAAGCCCAGCAAGAAGAAAAGCTGGTTGCCATGAAATAAGGTCTTAACTTCAGCAAAGTGAAAGAGCCCTTGGGCACTACTCGGAAAATTAGGCATGACTAGGTGCTTTTCCCAAGGAAATAAAACATAGCGCCAAACTGCATGGTAATTCGCTAACATCTGGCCAAAACTCAAATTCACCGCCGCAGGGAGATGTAGGCCATAAGCAAAAGCATAGTATAAAGGTAGGCAGAGAGCAATGATATTAATGGCCCCACTCAATAAGGTTATACTGACCACCAAAAGGGTTAAGATAGCGAGCATTTTACTTCTTCCTTCTAATATTAAAGTGATCTTTATGAGCCTTCAGACCACTGGTAATCGTCCGACGCTTACCTTTGGCGTTAGCCGGTGGAACGGTATCCACAATCCCCGCCAATTCTCTCGGTTTAAATTTTTTTCGCAGTCGCCGATTTTTACGCTGCCGTTTTTTGTTTTGCCGGCGTTTTTGCCGCTTCTCTTGGCTCTCTTCCTCGAGCGCTTGATTGCGGTTTTCTATTTCTTCCAGTGTCCGCGCACGGGCCAGCAGAAAATACCTACAACCGAAACTGCAATATTCCGCTAGGAAATCTTCTAGCATATTAATTTTCTTATCGAAGAAAACTCCCGGCACCTCATCGGCATAGAAACCAGTCAAACGTAATTGTTCGTGGCTCCAATCGCCTAAAATATAGTCATAGGACTCCAATACCGGGGAATATCGAGCCGCTAAGGACTCCACATCCAAAGCCTCGCCCCTCTCCTCCAAAAGGGTGAAAGAGGCCCCCTCAATCATTAATTCTTGGCTACTGATTTCCTTAATATCGACTTCGGGGTAATTGTGGCGCTCACGCTCTGCTTGCCACTGGCGTTTGCGTTCGAGACTGACCATGAAATCACCTCTCTTCTCTCAGTAAGGCTTCCGCATGAAAGCCCAAACTTTTATTGAGTTGGTCTATTTGTATTAATTCTTTTTTCGATAAAACCGAAAATAAATTTTCAACAAAGGCCTTGTGTTTGGGGAAAATTTCATCCATTAACTGCCTGCCAGCTGACTCTAGATTAATGTAAATCTTCCGGCGGTCTTTATCACAACGTTTTCTTTTGACAAGGGCCTTTTCACTTAAGCCATCAATGACATAAGTGAGGCTGCTATCAGGAATACCCAAATGCCCTTTAATTAATTGAATGGCTTTGGGACCCCGGTGGTAGAGAAATTCTAATACCATAAACTCATTTTCACTTAAGCCATAGGTGCGCATATCTTGCTTCAAGGCATTTAAAATAGCCTGATGGCTCTTCAATAAGACACGAAGCGTATGCAGCACCGCTGACTGATCTTCATAGTCCGTCATAAATCTCCTACATTTCTAATATTAACCCTAAGCTTTTTCGTTTTCATGCCCAAAGAGTTTCTCCATGGGAACTGGAGGAATATTTTTGGGGGTTTGGTTTTTAAATTTTCCGCGGCGCTCAACATTATTTTGAGGTTGCTGCTGCCAATTGAGTAATATTTTATCCATGTAACGTAAATTCCTGGCATCATTCATGACCGCTACCTTTAAGGCTTCCAGAATCATCGTCATGGAATAATGATCGCGAGAGAGCCAATCGCCAATGATTTCAAATTCAATCGGAGACAGGCCCCGTCCAAATTCCTCTTCTAGGATACGGAAGAGTTTCCTGGTCTCACTAGCCTCATTTTCCTTTTTAGCAGCTGCCCGTTCTTGTTGCTCAAAAGCTTCAAACTGAGCAAAAAGTGGCGCCAAACTATATTGCTCGCCTAGTTTACCATTAGGTAAATCCACTTGATCAATCGCCAATAGCTTTCTTTCCACCAAGCCATTAACCAAATTATAGAGGTCCTGCTGGCTACAGGCCAAGCGCTCACGCAAATCATCAAAGGACGGAAAAGCCTCACCCTTTTGTAAGAAGCTCAGCAGATGGATAAAAAAGAGCATCTCATCATTGGTGATGCTCAATTGATGGTAGTTCTTTAAGATATCGTTACGTAAAACAGTATATTGTTCCATTAACCTTCCAAGCTACTTTCCTCTAATTGCTGCCGGCGGGCGGACATAAAGCGACGAATGCGTTCAATACCTGCTGCAAAAGTTTCGCTGGCTGTTGCACAGCTGAAGCGTAAATATTCCGGTTGCCCAAAAGAACTGCCTGCCACTGTGGCAACCCCCGCCTCTTCAAGAATGGCTTGAGCTAGGGCGTCAACATCCGGATACTTCAAAAGCTCCGCCGCTTTTTGGCAATGGGGAAAAAGATAGAATGCCCCTTTTGGTAACTCTCCGCAGGAAAAACCAGGGAGGTCTTGGAGTTTGGCATGGGCTTTTTTTAGGCGCTCTTCAAATTGCTGGCGCATGGCTTCCACACAAGCTTGGGAGCCTGTCAAGGCACCAATTGTAGCATACTGGGCGGGGCCAGATGGACTACCACTGCCTTGACTCGCTAATTTGGTCAGGGCTTGGATAATTTCTTTGGGAGCCAGGCAATAACCCAGCCGCCAGCCGGTCATGGCATAGGCCTTAGAGACGCCATTAACTGTAATGGTAAAAGCTTTGAAACGCTCATCCAAGCTGGCCAAAGATGGGCAGCTTGCTCCCTGGTAAAGTAGGCGGTTATAAATTTCATCAGTGATGATCAGTAAGCCATGCTTCTGGGCAAAATGACCAATCTCTAATAATCGGTCGGCGGATAAAACATGGCCATCCGGATTGGCCGGACTGTTTAAAACCAGTATTTTTGTTTTCTCTGTCCGCTTTTCTTCCAAAGCTTTAGCGTCAAGCTCGCCAGAGGCGGTTTGGTATGTGTCCACAATAACGGGCTTCCCACCCGCCAATTTCACTTGATCGACATAGCTAACCCAATAAGGGCTAGGAATTAAAACCTCATCCCCTGGATCCAATAGGGTTTGGAAAAGATAGTAGAGGACCATTTTGACACCATTGGCCGTGAAAACTTCATCCGCTGCTGCCTTAACCCCATGGCAGTCCGTGTAATATTTGGCAATCGCTTGGCGTAATTCTATCTCACCAGCTGCGGGGGCATAGTGCTGGCCCTTGCCTTTTTTTAATTCTTCATTCATATAGGCAATAATAGCCTCAGGGGTATTAAAATCAGGTTCCCCAAGCGTTAAGGAAATAATATCCTTTCCTTCGGCTTTTAAGGCCCGTGCCCGAGCCGCTGCTGCTAATGTTTTTGATTCTTGTAAGTTTTGAATTCTTTGAGAAATCATATGACACCCCTATCCGGCCCTATAAGCGCTCAATGGTTTCATACCAAACCGCATTATAGGCGTTAATATAATGATAACCTAGCTGGCCATCTTCATCAATGAAGCTGACTTCCCAGACAAAATACTTATCCTCATAGCCTAAACGGGCTTCCTTCACCTGAACTTTTGGTTTTTCATAACGTGTTAGGGCCAAGGCATTTTCTTCCGTCACCATTTCATCGACAAAACCTTGGTGGCTGATTTTTTTATCAGGCTGGTAAGTGAAGTAAACCTCCCGGCCCTCCGCATTCTCCGCCCTGACGGTAAGCCAAGTTTCGTCTTTAGTAAAGAGATAAAAATCTTTGATATGCTTTAAATTTTCTTTGCGGGCTACTTTTACCACTTGATTTTCTGCTTTGACTAAGGGTACTTGCGAACTTAAATAAGTAAAAGAAGTAAAGCAAACATAGCCAATTAAGAGTAGCAATAGGAGCCGTGCCCAACGTCCTCTCATAAAAGCTCCTTTCTGTCGTTCATCAATCTTCTATATATTATAGCATTTTACTCTATTAAGCGCAGTAATTCCGCCATACTGACAGGACAAGCGGCTTGTTCGCCCGGTAAGACGCGGCGAATCTCAGCCGTATAAGAACTCTCGAGGACCCGCCGATCTAAGGAAAGGATTGGAGCAGGTTTTTTCCCATAAGTCATGGCACGTCCCGTTAATTGGCCTAACCGCGTCAGCATGGCTGGCAAGGCAAAACGAGCGAAGTAATTTTCCTGATGGCTTTTGGCATACTGCTGGCGGGCCATTTCTAGCGGCTGATCCAAAGCCTGAAAAGGCAGACGCAGTAAGACCAGTAAATCAAGCCTAGTTTTAAAATGCAGGCCCTCAGCAAAGGGGCCGGTCACCAGTAATAAGCCATCCTTGGCCTCTTCAAAACGCTCATAGAGTTGGTAGGCATTCTGGTAGCGACTTTGGCTATAGATGCGCGCCCAAAAGTCCTTCGCCCAGATTTCCTTCAATCGTGCCTCACAAGCCTTAAGTAAAGCATAGGAAGGTGCGTAGCACATAATTTTTCCAGGCTTTTTCTGCCAAATTTCTGCTAAAATCTGGGCCGCTCGGGCGCCTGCTTCAAGGTCACTTAATTGATGCAGGCTCGTCCCCGCATTCAATTGGTAAACCTTAGGTAAGGCCGACGTGGGCAAGGCTTCAGCAGGTAATTCCTGCCAAGTCAGCCACATCTTAGGCCCAGCTTGTTCAGTTTTCAGCCATTGGCCGGGTGCACTAGCACTCATTAAGAGAACTTTCCCCGGCCAATTTTTTAGGCAATAGTTAGCTTCTTCACCGGCAAAAAGGGGCTGCTGGTAGAGCGTACCATAAAAATCTCCCCGCTCCCAAGCCGGTTCAAAGCTATAATACTGCCCATCTTCGGGAGCTAGCATAGCCTGAAAAGTCCGGCCCCAGCGCTTTATTTTTTCCGTATATAAAGCTAGCTGTGTGTTCTTGGACCCGTTCTGAAAAGCCACAAGCTCCCTTAAACGACTCTCCAAATGCCCAAGCCCCTGGCAGAGTTTTCGCCCGGGCGTTACCACACTTGGCAAGGGCCACGTCTTGATGGGCAAAGAAGCATCCGGTTCTAAGCTCTTATAGTAGGCTAATTGCTGAAATTCCTGCCGCCAGGCGAAAATGGTCCGGTCATAAGCCTCCCAGGCTTCCTGCAAGCTACTCACCAGAGCAAAATAATCGAAGGCAGGGGCAGATTTTTGACCCACCCACTCCGGTAGCTCCTTCAGTAGCCTTTGTAAATGCTCCAAAATATTTTCTAATTGGTAGAAATCAGTTTTTTTTGTTTGTGCCAGCCGACTCATGGGATAAAACTGCTGGCTCTCGTCCAGCAGTAAATGTGCCCCTGCTTCCACCCGAGGCTCACGGCTAATCGCTTCATGATGCTTAAGTAAATAGGCATGATTCGTGAGCACCACATCAGCCTTTTGCGTCCGCTGTAAGGCCAAATGATAATAGGAATAGGCGCCCCAGCGTTTTTGGTGTTGGGCCGTAAAATAGGCCCCGCCTGAAATTTTAGCCAAGAGCGTTTTGACACGCAGGGAGCGATTTAATTCAGCCAGATCTCCCGTTCGCGTTTCGGCCAGCCAGCAGAGAATAGCGAGCAAACGCAAAGCATCGCGTTTTTTCAGGTCCTGCTGGCTTTTAATTTCGTCATAGAAAGCCCGCAAAGCACTCAAGGACAGGTAATGCTCCTTCCCCTTCAAGAGGCTAACCCTAAGAGGACTTTGCCTGAGATTGGCTAGCTGCTGGCCAGTGGTTTGGTAGACTTGCTGCTGCAATAAAAGCGTCGACGTTGCCAGCCAACATTGCTGGGCCGGTTTTACCTTCAAACTCGCTGAAAGCGCCGCTAGGGTTTTACCTGAACCATAGGCCGCTTCTAGGAAGGCCGGTGTCGTCGCCTGACTATTGAAATATTGATAGCAATGCTCCTGCATTCGTACTTGCTGGGGCCAAAGCTTCAGGTTTTCCCCCGCTTCCGGCTTAAAAATGGACAGGCTAGTTTGGACACTCAAATTTTTCGGTAAGGCAAAGCCTTCCTTGACGCAGTAGTCATCAGTTTGAGGTTTTTTCCCGACCCACTCTAAAATGTAAGCCCCCGTTTCACGCAGTAAGCATGGCGCGAGAGGTGTCATCAAGGTTTTTAATTCCCGCGGTAGCTGCTCCAGCTTGGCCTTGGCCCTGAGCAGCAATTCAGCCGTAGCCTTAGCGTCATCAAACGCCTGGTGGGCCCGGTCTAGGGTCACCCCTTCCCGAGCAGCAAGCTGGCTAAGTTGATAACTTTTGGCCTGGGGAAAGGCCAGCCGAAAGAGCTCTAACGTATCCAAACCTGGCTGGTTAAGGGCCGGAAAACCATGCTTTTGTAAATGATAGCTTAAGATCCGATAATCAAAATTGATATTATGTGCTACAAAAGTCCGGCCCTTTAGCAGTTTTAAAATTTCCAGAGCCACTTCAGAAAATGGTGGGGCTTGGGCGACTTGCTCATCAGTAATGCCCGTTAAGTCTTCAATTCGCTTGGGGATGGCTTGCCTAGGATGAATATCGGTCGCATACGTTTTCGTAATACGATCCCCGTCAATTAAAACAATGCCAATTTGAATCATGGCATCACCCTCTTGATATTTAGGTCCCGTCGCTTCGATATCCACCACGGCAAATTTATCTCTTAAAATGGTCCTGCCTCCTCCCCATCAGCTAGAGACGTTAAAATGGCCTGACGTTCATTTTCGACCCGCTCGTACAAAACACGGTCAAGGGCCCGGTCAAGGTATTGGCCAATCATCTGCTTCGGTAAGTCCGGAAAATAGGCCATGATGTCATGCCCATTAATGGCTAAATCTTGGCGGCTGTGAATCGGCAAGCTTTGGTTAAGAGCTTGAAGTTTTTCCGTGGAAAGGGCGGGGGAAGCCAAGGCCCAAGGTGCCTCTTCCCTAGCCTCTCTTTCAATAAAATTGACCACAGTTTGCACCGTCTCAAAGCCGTAAGTAAACAGCAGAGTCCGCCAAGCAGCCTCTTCCCTTTTCGCGGCGAGTAGGCAAGTCGCATAAGCGGCTTGCTCTTGGCCAGATGCCTTTGACATTTTAAAATCGCGGTTGAGGGCTTTAAGGGCGGCCAACATGGACTCTTCCTCTTGCTTTTCCGTCCCTAGGAAAGCTGCTAGCGCCCAAGCAAAATCTGGCTTAGGCAATGAAGTGGTTCCCATGGCTGTCAGCATTTTAGGAAAGCCTTGAAAAATTTCAAAAGGCAGGGGAATATGTAGGGCCAGCTCCCCTTTCAATAAATAATAGAGGCCTTTTTGCCAGCGAAAACCTTGCCATAGCTTATTAAATTCCTGAGTCACCCGTTCAATGGCAATTTTTTCCAGCAAAGGGGCGTGTTTTTTAAGGGCAGCAAAAGTTGCCGGCTCAATGTCAAAGCTGAGCTGCCCACTAAAACGCACCGCCCGCATCATCCTTAAGGCATCTTCTTCAAAGCGTTCATCAGCCAGCCCGACGGCACGAATGCAGGCATTGTAAATATCATCCACGCCGTTAAAATAATCGATCAACTTGCCATTTTTGTCCATAGCCAAGGCATTCATGGTGAAGTCCCGCCGCTTAAGATCTTCTTTAAGGGACGAAATAAAAGTCACATGAGAGGGCCGGCGGTAGTCCGTATAAGTGTCCTCACTGCGGAAGGTCGTAATTTCATAAGTTTCCCCTGCATACCAAACCATCACCGTTCCATGCTCTAAGCCCACATCAAAATGCTTGGGAAAAAGCTTTTGAACTTCTTCAGGATAGGCGGAAGTCGCAATGTCCACATCATGAAGGGGCAAGCCCAAAACTTCATCGCGGATACTGCCCCCCACGAAATAAGCTTCATGGCCGGCGGCTTCTAATCTTTCTAAAATCGGACGTGCTTTTTTAAATGCATCGTTCACGTGCTACAACCCTCTCTAATCATAAAAGAAATCATCATCGGTTTGGTCTTCAACATAAGGTAGGAAACTAGCTGCATGTTTCAAGCGGGGAAATTCTTCAAAAACCCGGCGAATTGCCTCTCGCTGGCCATCCTCATGCATAAATTGCAGGTAGGATAGTAAAAAAGCCTCATCATGCTTAAGGTCAGGATAAGCCTTTTGGTAAGCCTGCCGGGCCGTTGCAAAGTCTTCTAAACCATTCGCCACGCGGGCACGCAGCCACTCCACTTGGGGTGATTCTTGATTTTTTAAGTCAATTAAAACGTCCGCGGCTTCGTCATAGGCTTCGGCTTTTAGGTACAGGTGGACCAGCCGTACGCGCGCCTCAATTTGCTCCGGCTCGCGCTCTAAAGTTTCCCGAAAAGCCTCCTCCGCCGCTTCCTCCTGTCCAAGCATTTCCTGTAATTGCCCTAAAGCTAGCGGATAAGACGCTTCGTAGGGGTCTTTTTGACAAGCTTCCTGAAGGGCCAGCAAAGCTGAATCATAAGCTCGCTCTAAAAGGCAAGCATTGGCATACTCCACCAAGGCACTGGGGGCTAGCTCGCCAGCTTCATAATAAGGTTTTAGAATTTGCTGGGCACGTTGGCTCTGCCGGAGCTCTAAGTAATGCTTCGCCAACTGGATGTCTTCCTCACGAGTTCGCTTCTCAACAGGCTCTTCTTCAAGCTGTGTGATCGCTTCTTCCCAATGCCCGAGTGCGCCATAGCAAGCTGTCCGTCGTTCTTTTACTAAAGCAACGGTATCGCTATCAAGCTCGTTAAGACGTAGGCGTTGGTAAGCTTCTAGGGCCTCTTGATAAGCACCCAAAATAAAGTAGACTTCACCTTCGGCTAATTGCAGAACGGGTTCATCTGGAGCTAAGGCGCGGGCCTCCTTAACTTTCTCCAAACTCACTTCATATAAGCCAAGTTGCTGGTAAATTTCCATCTCCAACAGTAGCCATTCCGCCGTTTGCACGCTTTGGGGCCGCTCTTTAGCCGTATCTAGGGCTGCTTTTGCTTGGCCATTTTCCAGGTACAGTTCTACCAGGTAATAAAGCCAAACATCATCATTCGTCAGTTTGACTTTCTCCTTCAGCAGAGTAATCGCTTGGTCTAAAGCTCCCAATTGGCGCAAGGTCCAAATGGCCTCCAACCAATCCGCATCCTGGCCGGTCTCAGCTAAGTTTTCCTGTAAAACCTGTAAGGCTTCCTCTATTTTTTTCGTCTCATTTTGCCGAATGACTTGGCACAAATGGTCTAAAGCTTGTTCCATAAAACCTCCAGCCCAATGAATAGAAAAAGCCAACACGGAGGCTGGCTTTTTCATTTATTATTGTTTTTTAACTGCGTCCTTCAAGCCCTTACCTGGTTTGAAAGCAGGTACTTTGCTTGCTGCAATTTGAATTTCTTCACCCGTTTGTGGGTTACGACCTTTGCGTGCTTTACGCTCACGTACTTCGAAATTCCCAAAGCCAATGATTTGAACTTTTTCTTCTTCAGATAAATAATCACGAATTGCTTCGAAAACGGCATCCACAACAGGAGCAACGCTTTTCTTCGAGCTACCTACTGAGTTTGCTACGCTTTGGACTAAGTCTGCTTTATTTGCCATAGTCTCACCTCCTAAAGGAAAGTCTCAGCCTATTCAATTAGGCGGAGTTATCTCTTCGATAATCCTTCTTAAGGATACCACATAGTGCGCGCCACGACAATGTTTTTTGGCATTTAATTCTTTAGTTTCTCTAATGTCTTTCGCGGATCAGCAAATGGATCGGCGTCCCAGAGAATTCAAAAGCTTCGCGAATTTGGTTTTTCAAAAAGCGCTGGTAAGTAAAATGCATCAGCTTCAAATCATTCACAAAAGCCACAAAAGTGGGCGGTGCTGTACTCACTTGCGTCAAGTAGTAAACCCGCAGGCGACGGCCTTTATCACTCGGTGTGGGGTTAATGGCCATGGCATCGGCTAAAACTTGGTTGAGGATTGAAGACTGTACCCGGCGATGGTAATTCTCTTGAACCTGAATGAGCAAGCCTGGTAATTGGCTGAGACGTAACTTTGTTTTGGCGGATACGAAGAGAATAGGTGCATAAGTGGCAAATTGGAAATGGGCCCGCACGCTTTCCTCATAGCGTTTGAGCATGTGCTGGTCTTTCTCCACCAAATCCCATTTATTGACGAGAATGACAAGCGCCTTGCCGGCTTCTACCGCATAGCCCGCCACATTTTTATCTTGGTCACTGATACCCGCCACGGCATCCAAAACTAAGACACAGATATCGGCTTGGTCAATGGCCGAGAGGGCGCGCATGGCACTGTATTTTTCAGTTGTTTCCTTAATACGGCCTTTACGGCGCAAGCCGGCCGTATCAACCATGCGGAATTTTTGCTCCCCCACCGTAAACTCGGTATGAGTGGCATCCCGCGTCGTGCCCGCCACGTCACTCACAATCGCTCGCTCCTCATTTAGCAAGGCATTCACTAGGGAAGATTTACCCGTATTGGGCCGGCCGATAAAGGCAAAGGATATCGTTTCTTCCTCCGGCATCTCCTCATTACCCTTTGGCAAGGCCTTAAAAATAGCTTCTAATAATTCCCCCAAGCCCAAACTGTGGGCCCCAGAAAGGGGTAAGGGATCGCCCAAACCCAGCCGATAGAAATCATAAATTTCTGCCCGCTGTTCCACATTATCAATTTTATTGACGGCTAAAACGACCGGCTTCTTACTGTGATGCAAGAGTCCAGCCAGTTGCTGGTCCATTTTCGTCACACCTTCTTGGCCATTCACAAGCATGACAATGGCATCAGCTTCATCCATCGCAATTTCAGCTTGCATATGGATTTGCTCTTGAAAAGGGGCATCAGAAAATGTGATCCCACCGGTATCTATTAAATTAAATTGCTTGCCGAGCCAAGAAATCTGCGTATAAATCCGGTCCCGGGTAACGCCCGGCTGGTCCTCCACGATACTGATCCGTTCGCCAGCTAAACGATTAAAAATAGTGGACTTTCCTACATTGGGCCGGCCCACAATTGCCACGGTAAAAGCAGCCATACTAACCCTCCTCACTCACGATCAATCATAAAAAATAGGCTAGAGCACGCCCTAGCCTATCCCTCAACTGCAGTCAAATAGTCCTGACAATCAGCCTGATTAATTATCTAAGTCTAAATCCTTTAATTGTTCACCCAGCAAGTCACCAAATGTGAAGCTGGTATCTTCTTCCGCTTCATGTTGGCGTTTTGCTTTGCCACGGTTTTGACGACGTGGAGCACTCTTACGGCCGCCGCCCTTGCCACCGTGATTGTCTTCATCACGAGCAGGACGTTCTGGTGCTTCTTCTAAAGCTTTGATGCTTAAGGATAAACGGTTGGCTTCTGGATTAACATCGAGAACCTTAACTTCTACCGTTTCGCCTTCCGTTAATTTGTCGGCAGGTGTTTTCACATGTTCGTGGGAAATTTGAGAGATGTGTACCAAGCCCTCAACGCCAGGGAACACTTCAACAAAGGCCCCAAAGTCTACTAAGCGACGCACAATACCTTCAAGAACAGCACCTTTAGGAGCTTTTTCTTCGATATTTTCCCATGGGCCTTCAAGCAAGTCCTTGATGGATAGAGAAATGCGGTGGCGTTCTTCATCAATGCTTAGAATCTTAACTTCGATTTCTTCTCCGGGTGTTAACTCATCCGATGGGTGGTTAACGTGGTGGTGAGCAATTTCAGAAATGTGAACAAGGCCATCAATACCACCAAGATCAATGAAGGCACCGAAATTGGTTAAGCGGGCAACTTTACCAGTAACAACTTCCCCTTCTTCAAATTGGGCAAGTTTTTCGGCACGTTCCTTAGCAGCTTTTTCTGCTGCAATTTCCTTGTGGGAAAGAATCAAACGATTTTCTTCTGGAACAATTTCCACAATACGAACTTCCAGTTCTTTACCCTTGTAAGGGCTAAAGTCTTTAACGAAGTGATCTTCCACCATGGAAGCAGGAATAAAGCCGCGCACGCCAGCATCAACCACTAAGCCGCCTTTAACGACTTTTTTAACAGGCACGACGATGGTCTCATCATTTTCGGCTTTTTCTTTAAGCTCTTCCCAGATTTTCTTCGCTTCAACGCGTTTACGGGAAAGCAAGAAAGAACCATTTTCTTTCTCTTTAATTTCTTTGACGACGACTAACTCAAGTACGTCACCAACATTGACAACATCTTCAATGTTTTCAATGGGTGAAGAAGAGATTTCTCTAAATGGCACAACGCCTTCCACGCCAGCACCTTCAATGCCGACAATGAGCTGATTGTTTTCATCAATAGTTAAAACTTCACCATTGACAGTGTCACCAATTTTAACATCCATCGTTTGATCTAGGATGTCTTCCATTGATGTCATTTCTTCTACTTCTTCGTGTTGCTTGTCTTCAAATTCATTGGTCATATGTTACAAAATCCTCTCCTATTGTGCTAGCCATCGACATTGAGTCAATGATACATCAATTATTTTACCATGCAAGCCCCACTCTGACAAGCCCTATCGGCGTTTTAATTGAAATAAAGGGGCGATTATTTTTCCTTGGGGAGTAAGTCAATAATATCTTGGACCACCTCAGGAATTGTGAGGCCCGTACTATCGATGAGAAAGGCATCCTCGGCTTGTTTCAAAGGTGATTCCTTGCGCGTTTGATCAAAGTGATCACGTGCTTTTAAGGCTGCGAGTACTTCCTCGTAAGAACTCGGCTGCCGTCCCTTTTCAAGGTCTTCTTCATAACGGCGACGGGCCCGCTCCTTTGCGCTCGCACTCAAATAGATCTTTAAGTCCGCATGCGGCATCACTACGGTACCAATATCTCGGCCATCCATCACGATACCTTGGTCCTTCCTAGCAAAAGCTTGCTGCAAGTGGACCAAATAGGTTCGCACTTCTTTTAAGCTGGCCACTTGGGAAACCTTTTCCGTCACCGCCTGCTGGCGAATCTTATCGGTCACATCCAAGCCATTGACCGCAATGCGCTGGCCTTTGGCGGTGGACTCCAGTGTGAGGCTTAAGTTTTCCAGGGCCTGCTTTAAAACTGGGGTGGAAGTTAAGGGAACGCCCTCAGCCAATAATTGCCAAGTCACTGCCCGGTACATTGCACCTGTGTCCAAGTAGGTTATTTTTAAGCGGTCACTGAGCTCGCGGGCGATCGTGCTTTTTCCTGAGGAAGCCGGACCATCAATAGCGATTTTCCATTGTTTTGCCAAATTGCTCGCCTCGCTTACTGCACCCGTAAGACCATGCCAGGCGCAATGTAAGAGCCTGCTGATAGGCCATTAAGTTGGAGCAGTTGATCCAAACTCATGCCGTGATTTAAGGCAATGCGGTATAGGCTATCGCCCGCCTGAACAGTATAGGTCCCTTGGGCGCCTTCAGCTGGCTGGCTGGTATTACCTTGATTTTGCTGCAGGGATTCGCGTTCCGCTTGATCGGCGGCTTTCTGGCGTTGGTCGGCTAATTTAGCTGACTCAGCTGCTGACTCGCTAGCACGTTTGGCACTTTCACGCGAGGCTTCCCGTTTACTTTCTTCAGCTTCCTTCTTGCTTTCTTCACTTTCTTTTTTGGCTAATTCCTTTTCCCGGCTCTCTTCCTCAGCCTTTTTAGCGCTGATATTTTGGGTTTTCGATACCATGACTTGGTCGGCTGATTCAGGTTCCGGTACTTTATTCCGGCTCATGCTATAAACCGTTATAGCCAAAGGAATAATAATAATCAATAATAGAAGGAAAATGAGAGCTTTCGTAATGGGTGAGGCGGGCTCACTCTGGTGATTTCTCGAGGAGCGGGAGTACTTGCGATTATTGAGATTCTCATACTCGCCATAAGCTTCTCCCTCAGCCTCCGCTTCCTGCTCTCGTTCCTTGGCGTCCACTTCTTCCCAGGCCGAAGCTTCCTCATATTCATCATATTTCTCGCCCTGGTCCTTAATAGTCTCTTCGTCTTGGTGGCGGTCGTCAGCATTTCCTTGCAAGCGATTTTTAACGTCATTAAATTTATCCCGAAAATTCATGGCTTTGCTTCCTTCCTCTCATTGCATATAAGCTGATTGTATCATGTTAAAGGGTTTTTGTCATGACTTGTCTTTCCAACTATAAAACGTTTCCGTCCTTAAAAACTATTTTTGTCCGAGCAGCTGCTGCAAGCGATAGATAGCCGAATTTTGCCAGCTTCTCTTTAAACTCGGCTGGGTCAGGTAGCTTTGCCAGGTTGAGCTTTTAGAAAAATCAGGCGAGCAATAGCAACAGCAAAGTCCTCGTTCCTCAGGAGGCTCTTGGCCAAAATGCGCAAGTAAAGTTTTTCTTAAGCATTTTTCGTCCTGTAAGTAAGCTTGCATTTCGCCAATCGCCCCCTGTTCTTGGGCTATGAAATGCTGGTAGGCAGCCTGGCGCTCCGTGTTAGTTGAATAGGCCTTTAAATAATAACTAAGGGTGTGGTTCACGTCAGCAGGCAAGTCTTGTAAAAATAGCTGCTGTTTTCCGAGTGGATAGGACACCAAGGTCTCTAAATAGGAAGTGAACTCAGCCAAAGTCAATAAACTCGCGTGCTTAAAGTAGGATAAGCGCCCTTCCTCGTCTTCATCTAATAGCAGTAAGCAATAAGCGAACTGCCCATCCCGGCCCGCCCGGCCCGTTTCTTGACTATATTCCGCTAGCGTTTTTGGGGCATGGTAGTGCAAAACAAAGCGAACATTCCCTTGATTAATGCCCATGCCAAAAGCTGATGTCGCTAGAATAACATCTAAATATCCGGCTTGGAATTGCTCCTGAACGGCGAGGCGTTCTGCCGAGCTTAAATCCCCATGGTAGCCTGTCACTCTTAGGGAGGTTTCGGCTTTTAACCAAGCCACTAAGGCCGCCAATTCTTCCTTCTGGTGGACATACACAATACCAGGCTTGGGTAAATGCTCCAGATAAGCTTTCAGATAGGCCGCTTTCTCAGCTGCAGGGACGATTTTTCGATCGTAAAAGAGCTTGGGCCGATCCAGGGGAACTTGAATGACGGTGCGCTTGCGTCCAGGCGGAAACAAATGCCGGTTGACATCAGCCATCACGCGCTCATTAGCGGTGGCACTGACAGCCAGGATAAGCGGCCAATTTAAATTGGCTAAAGCCTCCTGCAATCTTAAATACTCTGGGCGAAAGTTTAAGCCCCATTGGGAAATACAATGGGCTTCATCGACAACGAATAAGCGGAGGGGAATTTTTTGAAGCGCACGCAGGACTTCTGGCTGCATCAACATTTCGGGCGATAAGAGAATAAATTGATATTGGCCTAAATGCTCCAAAAAAGGCTCGCGCTCCGCCGGTCGGTATTGGCTGGTTAAAGCTAGGACCCGTTTAAGGCCCAGTTTCTGCAATTGGTAAAGCTGGTCTTCAATTAAAGCCAGTAAAGGGGAAACGATCACCGTGGTGCCCGCCCTTCCGTATTGGAAAAGCTGGTAGATTAGAGATTTCCCCCCGCCCGTGGGCAGTAAAGCTAAGGTATCCTCTCCCTTTTCCAGGGCGAGAAGGGCCTCTTTCTGGCCGGGTTTAAAAGTTGCCACGCCTAGAAATTTTTCCAAGATTTTATTCCAAGTCAAAAGCTTCACCTCGCTCTTCGTAAATTTTTAAAATATGCCAGTAGCGAAATAACCAGTAAGGCTCTTCGGGATAGTGAGCGGTGAAGGTGGCATAGTCCTTAGGGGCTCGTTTAGGTGCTTCGTTTATTCTTTCCTTAAAAATAGGTAGGAATAAGCGCGGTGCCCGCAAGGCAATTTCGATAAAATGATCCGCAATCGTACTTTCTTTGAGCTTGCGGGCCTGGGCAATAGCCGGCAAGGTTAAGCCAGCTAAAATGCCCTGGTAAGTGACTGTCGCTGAAGCATTCCAGACGGGATTTCCTTCCGCTACCGCCCTTAAAAATTCGCCAGTCAGCGTAGCCGAAGTTCCCCAGATAAAGTACTGATAGCAATAATCTAAAGCAGCCTCCCGTAGAAACTGCCGCTCTGCCCTTGGCCAATGAACCCCTGGTGGCCAATCAGCTAAAAGCATAGGCGGCAATTCATAGCCAAAAAACAAGGCCATCAGCCAAGCATCTAGAGGTTTAGGTAAGCTGGCCAGCAAGCCGAGCCACTCTTGGTAAATCGAAGCATAGGACAATTCTGAGCGGTAAGCCTGCAGGAACCAACGCACCCACTGCAAGCTAGGCTCATGCTGGTACAAGGGGGCCACTTGATGTTGCCCATGAGCTAAATAAGAGAGGGCCTGCAGCCAAGATAATAAGGCATTTTCCCGCACTTGCCGGTGCTTAATAGGCAGGTAGCCCACCCGCCCTTTGGCCAAAGTCCACAGGGCTTCTTGGGGGGGACCGCTCGTTTGGCTATTTTCTCGCACACGCTGGTAGTCAGATTTTTTCAAGTTTGGTAAACTGTTAAAAAAAGGATCAAGACCATGTTGAAAGGAAAAAAATAGCGTGGTCGCTGTCCGCTTGCCCACTAAAACTTGATAAGTCGAGGAAGCAGGCAAATGCTTAGTGGCTTCAAGAAAATAAGAAAAAAACATGGTGACTCCTTCGAGGTGAGTAAATGAAAGGAAAAATTATTTGCGAACGTTGTATTGCCTGTGGCCTCTGTCAAATTAAGGCGCCCGAGTTATTTGCCTATGACGAGGAGGGGATTGCTCATTTTAAAAATGACCAACAGAGTACGGAAATGACCATTAGCGAAGAAGACCTCCCCGCTTTTAAGGCGGCCCTGACCCATTGCCCAACAGGGGCCATTCAGCGTCTGAAAGAAAAAAATGGTGAATAAAATTCACCATTTTAATATCTTACTGCAATTCTCGCCGGGCGACCGGAAGAAAACGCGCCAGGAAGAAGTGGGCAACCACACTAATTAACAAGCCTTTAATGAGGTTGAAGGGAATGATACCGAAAAGCACATAGCCACCCATATCTTCGATAGGAAAATTCATCACTTTGACATAAAAAGGCGTGATAATAAAATAATTTAAAACGGACATGACGAAGGTCATGGAAATAATGCCAAGGCCATAAATATTAATGAGGGCAAACCAGAAGCGGAGGCGGCTCCGTTTTTGGCCCCGGCTCCCTGTTGGTAGATGGCGTTTGGAGAGATAGTAGACTGGTAAAATCCAAGCCGAAGAAGCCAAGACACTGGCAATATCCCCAATTGGATAGCCCAAGTCTCCCCCCGTTTGAATGTAGTGGAGAATGGAACGAATCACCATCGCACCAAAGCCACTCAAAGGCCCATAAAGAAAGGTCGCAAATAATAAGGGAATATCCGAAAAGTCAACCTTTAAGAAGGGCAAGGCGATAATAACGGGAAAGGCAAACCACATTAAAATAAAAGCCAAGGCGCCCATAATCGCGGTAAGCACAAATTTCTTTACATCTTTCTTCATTTTTTATCCTCCTCCAAAGCCATCTCTTTTAAGCACTTCACTTCCCCTTTTGTTAATACCCGGTAACTTCCTAGGGGCATATTGTCAACGGTCAAATGGCCATACTGGCACCGTCTTAATTTATTAACCTGATACCCAATCGCTTCAATCATACGCCGCACTTGCCGATTGCGCCCTTCAAATAAGGTCAGGGCCACTACCGAAATTCCTTTGCCGGCATCCTGCTTCACTAATTTTGCCTTAGCTGGAGCCGTTTTCTGGCCTAAAACCGGCACGCCCCGCGCCAGCTTTTTAATATCGCTGTCAGACACTAAGCCATTAACCTTCACCATATAAGTTTTAGGAATTGAAAACTTGGGATGCATGAGCAAGTGGGCAAATTCACCATCATTCGTCATGATTAAGGCACCACTCGTGTTATAGTCGAGACGTCCCACTGGGTAAATTCTCTCTTCTACTTCCGGAAAATAATCGCAAACAACCGGTCGATTGCGGTCATCGCGAACCGCAGAGATGACGCCCGTCGGCTTATTGAATAAGAAGTACTGCGGGGCCTCCTTGTAAATCGGCTGGCCATCGACTTCCACCGCATCCTTAGGTCCGACCTTAACGCCCTGCTCCGTGATCAACTCCCCATTAACGCGCACTCGCCCAGCAGCTATCATTTTTTCTGCCTGCCGGCGTGAAGCTACTCCAGCGTGGGCAAGCACTTTTTGCAATCTTTCCAAGTTCACTCACCTTTTCTCTTTGGGAGAGGTGTCTATGCCCAATTCCTCCCGCTTAATCTCTGGCAATTCTTCCAAGGAAGCGAGACCAAAATAATTATAGAAATAAGCCGTCACCCCGTATAGGATGGGGCGTCCGGGTGATTCCTCGCGTCCCACCTCTTCAATTAAATCATGGAGTTGTAGTTTTTGCAATAAACCTTGCGTTTGCACCCCCCGAATGTCCTCAATTTTCAGCCGCGTGATAGGCTGTTCATAGGCAATAATCGCCAAGGTTTCTAAAGCCGCCTTGGAGAGTTGGCTGGAGAAGGGCGACTGGGCGTAAGCTCTCACGAGGCATTCATTTTCTGCCTTCGTTAAAAGCAAATAATGTTCCCCCTGCTTCACCAGGCAGAGGCCGGAATTCTCATCGCTCGCATATTTATCCTTCAATAAGGCTAGCAGGTATTGGGCCCGACTCTCATAAACTCCCAGTAAGCTCATGATTTCTTCTAAACGCAAGCCCTGCTCTCCGGCCACAAAAAGCAAGCTTTCTAATTGACTCAAGGCCTTCATTTGGCTTCCCCCTGGTATTCTAAAATAATGTCTGCGCGCGCAAATTGCTGAATTCGCAATTCCCCCGCCCTCACGAGTTCTAAAATAGCAAAAAACAAGAGCACGAAACGGTCGCGATTAAGCGGCTGGGCTTGTAAAAAATGCAAAAAAGAAGCGGGGCCCGGCGCCTGCTGCAAGTAATGCCTAAGGCTTAGGGTGGCCTCTTGAACACTAAAAGGGTCATAAGTTATTTTCAATGGCTGGGCCTGGCTAGCAGCGAAGCGCTTCAGAGTCCGCCGAAAGGCCCGATATAAATCATTGATATCAAAGGCATCGGCCGGCAAAGGCACTTCTTCCTGGTAGTTTTCTAGATTGGCCATCGGTTTACTGTAAAAGCGCTGGCGCTTTTCGTGCTTCTCTTCTAAAGTCGCACCTAAAGCTTGGTATTGTTCGTAAAGAAATAAGCGATTGACCAAGGGCTTTCTGGGGTCTTCCGCCTTTTCCTGGGCAGGCGGTTTGGGGAGCAGGTATTTCGTTTTCATTTCAATAAGGGTAGCCGCCATGACCAAGTAATCACTGTAGATTTCCAAATCACGAGCGGCCGAATCTTCCAGCACTTGCAAAAATTTTTCGGTAATCAACTGAACAGGAATATCAAAAATATCCACTTTAAAATCTTTAATTAAGTGCAGTAATAAATCGAGCGGCCCCGAAAAGGCCGCTAGATCAATGGTAAGTTCCTCTTGTTCCGGCTTTTTAATAGCTTCCTTCATCGCCTTATAATTCCTCACTATTCATGGCTTTCCAGCGTTTGGCATCCTTCGTTTGCCCCCATTTTTTGAGGAAGCAAGCCATATCTACGGAGCCGGATAGATTATAGGCGGGGAATTGCTCACTTAATTCTTGAATCATCGTGACCGTCAAACCTTCCCCCCGGTAGGACGGTTGAATCGCAATGTAGCGTAAGATGAGCGTCTTTCTATCTTGATCTTGATCAAAACCAATTAAACCAATATAATTATCCTCATTTTCCGGCCGATAGAGATATAAGGAGCGCTCCTGGGCCTTAATTCGCGCCATTTCAGCTTCCAATTCTGGAAAAGCCTTAAAGTCCTTAATAAAACTCAAAAGGCCCATAGCGACTTTTTCTAAATTAGCGACATATGGTGAGAGCATAAATCCCCCTTCATTTCTCTAAAGCATTTTTAAGTCATCTTACCATGTTAGCCAAGCTGGCGCAAGCAAGCTAGGGACGTTCTTCAAGGGCGAATTCCCGGACTTGGCCGTTCGCTTGCACCCCCATTTTAACGCGGTCACCCGCTTCTACGAAGGGTAATTGATCACTGATGGCCAAGGGAGCCCGGTAAATTTTACCCCCGAGTCGCAAGTAGAAAACACTATTGCCATCCACGACCGTAGCTTTAATTTGGTCAATTTGCCCGCTAATTTCTTCCAGCGGACTGTCCTCTTCTCCTTCTGCTAATTCAAGATCTTGCTTGGCTAAGTAGTCAGCCATTAATTGCTTAATACTGGGGCTGGTCATCACTTGCTGGTAATTTAAAACATCCACCAAGGCATATTGCTTAATCAAGCCTGCCCCATCTTTTAAGGATAAAATATACAAAGGCCGGCCCTTAACATTAATTAAGAGCGGGAAGGTGGCATGATAGCCCTTCTCTTGCACGCTCCCTTCCGCAGATTCCATCGCCGAAAATTCAGCAGCAGCAGTTAAGGGATAGCGGCGAGCTTCCCGAGTACGCATATTCACGAGAACAAAGCCAATATTAGAAGCGTCAGAAGTCACCGAAGTCAGCCCCGTATAGAGGTAAATATCATCATCGATGGGCAAGTAATTATAGCCTTCCGTAGGCTCAGTCACACCCACTTTACTAAAAAGAGAATTCCAAAAACCATTTTGGTAATGGCCGTTTAAGGTCAATTGGTGCAAAATTAAGTCCGAACTCTGCACACGGTCTACCCAGCTAGGTACTTGGTCCATCTCATAGTCCTGGCACTCCCCCGTCGAGGCATTCACTAAGATCACCCGGCTGGGTTTAGGTTCGCGCGTTACAAAATAACGTTCGTAAGTGGTGGCCACGTAGTAAGGCTGGCCTTGGTCATCCACTTCAAAAGTGGGCTCCCCAAAAATTCGAAAAGGATATCGGAAGCGCAAGTAACGATCAATTTGCCGGAAAAATTTATCGGCTCGGCTATATTTGATGGGGGCTTGAGGCTTGATTAATTCCGCATCACCCGTCACCATGTCTACCTGCATGTAATAAGGCAAGCCTGTTTTAAAATGATTAAGCCAGCGGAAGAAGCCTGCATAGTTGAGCGGACTGACCCGATAGGGATGACTTTTAATATTAATTTGCGTATAGTCTGCAGCCACGCCAAACTGGGAAACCAAAGCCGACAAGGCCCCCAGATGGCGATTTCCTAGCCGTTCGGCACTATCACGGTCTAGGAGGGGAATTTGCTTAATATCGGTTTCGGGAAAATCTTTTTTGAAATCCTTCTCGGCAACCGTCAGCAATTGACTGTAATTTTTCGCCATAAAGACAGGAGAAAAGATCACATAACTCCCTAGCCAAAATACTGCCACGAGCGCCCAAAAGCCCAGCAAAAGCCGAAACTTTCGGCTCACAGAAAACTTCGGAAACAAGCGCAAAGCTTTATTGTCTGAGTTTTCCTTGGCTTCCAATGATAGACCTTCAACCACTAAAACACCTAAAGTAAGCAAGCCTAGGAAAAGCCAAAATTCCCAAGCGGCATAGTGCAGCGGGGGCAGCATAAAATAATAGTAAAGAAAAGCTAAGAAAGCCAGGAGGGCATAGCCCCCCACCCGATATTTTTTCTTATTTTTGGGGCGTGCTGAATTCGTTACATCTTTCATTATTTCTATTTCTCCTTTAAAGCTTTAAAAACATGACCTAAGCTTTCTTGAAAAATTAAACTTCCCGCTGGTGCCTGTAGGGCTAAAGGCGTTTTATTAATGACCACTAATTGCTCACCTTGGAAGTATTGCACCAAGCCCGCTGCAGGATAGACCACTAGCGAGGTGCCAGCCACGATCAATAAGTCGGCGGCGGCAATGGCTTGAATGGCTCCCGCAATGGCTTCAGAATCCAAGGCTTCTTCGTAGAGAACAATATCTGGACGGACGATACCTTGATCATATTCACAACGTGGAATCCCCTGCTCATCCAATTGTAAGTCCACAAGAGTATACCTTTTCCCGCAAGTAATACAATAATAATCAAGCGTGGTCCCATGCAATTCAATAACTTGGGAGCTCCCCGCTTTTTGATGGAGACCGTCAATATTTTGCGTGACAACTGTCACATCTTTACCCGCTTCTTCCAATTCATGCAAGTAACGGTGGGTGATATTTGGTTCTGCATCGGGGTAAACCAAATTTTTGAAGTAATAGTTGAAGAAATAGGCCGGCTCCTCGACGAAGAAATGGTGGGAAATACATTCCTCAGGCCGCACTTCATCATGCCGGCCCTTGACATACAAGCCTTCACCGGAACGAAAATCAGGAATTCCACTCTCTGTTGAAACACCCGCACCACCAAAAAATACAATACGTTGACTTTTTTCTAGGGCTTTTTTTAAAGCTTCAATCTGCTTCATGACCATCCTCCTCACCCCTAGTTTACCAAACCTTAACGAACTTGAACATGAAAGCCTTCAGCTGCCTATAACTTTATGCTATAATACGCCTAAATGGAGGGTGAAACATGCTTAAAAAACTACTCATCTTAATGACAACGCTCTTGATATTCGCCACCGGTTGTGCTTCGGCTAAGCAAGTGGACGATGAATTTTTCTCCGACCTTTTCCAAACCTGGCAAGACCGCAGCGACAAGATGGTTAAATTAAAAGACGAAAAAAATGTTCCGAAAGCTTTTAAGGAAATTTCCCAATTGGAATTTGACCATATGAAAGCTTATCAGGATAAAACCTTTAAGGATAAAAAATTGGGCGAGGAAGTTCATGGCTATTTAAATGCTTTAGAAGGCATGATTAAAAGCCTAGACAAAAAAGAACTCACCTATGACGATATGAATGAATATTTAAAGCATTATAAGTCAAGAGTGAAACATCTGGACGCACTTAGCCAAGATGAGCGCTATGTTTTACCCGAAGGTGCGACGGATGACTTGGCCCTCGATGAAAAACAGTTGGCAAAGGACCAGAAAAAGCTGGAGGAACGCCAGCAAATACTGAAAAAATTTGAAGAGGATTTAAATAAGATAGAATTCACGGTGGTCGAGCAAGCCTCAAACGCTAATAATGGCCAGTATACCATTGCTGGTGACTTAAAAAACACCACGGGAGCGACCTTGGAAAATTTCGCCTTAACCTTGACCTTCCAAGACGCTGAGGAAAAGAAATTAGATGAAGACACGGCTAAAATTGATAAAATTGCCCCCGATGAAGAAAAAACCTTAACCTTTAAAACCAGCAAAGTTTTTGAATCGGTGGCTTCTAAAATTGATATCGATGAACTTAAAATTAATGGTGAATAAATTGAAAAACCTTCCCAGCAGTCATCACAAGCACTGCTCGGAAGGTTTTTCTTTGCCCTGTTAAGCCCTTGGGAAAGTTTTTTGGTAAAGCTTCCGGATATGCTGGCGATTAACATGCGTGTAAATTTGCGTGGTGCTGATATCGGCGTGGCCTAAAAGCTCCTGAACAACCCGCAAATCCGCTCCATTTTCCAGCATATGCGTGGCAAAGCTATGCCGTAACGTATGGGGGCTCATCGGGGTTTTAAGGCCTGCTAACTGGGCATATTGCTTAATAATTTTCCATGCCCCCTGGCGGCTTAACGGCCGGCCGCGTTGGTTTAAGAAAACTTGACTGGTCGCTTTTTTGCCCGCTGTAAAATGGGGACGCCCCTCTGCTAAATAACGCTCCAGCCATTCCCAAGCATAGTCTCCCAGGGGAATGATCCGCTCCTTTTGGCCCTTACCAAAAATTTTCATAAAGCCCAAATCAGCATGAATATCATTTAAAGCCATGCCTAAGAGCTCACTAATACGTATGCCCGAAGCATAGAGCACTTCTAACATGGCCCGGTCCCGTATACCGGCCGGCTTAGTCGTATCAGGCGTTTGGATCAGCGCTTCGACCTCTTCTAAGGTTAGCGCTCGCGGTAAGCGTTTCTCCTGCTTGGGTAGACGCATGGCATCAGTTGGATTCACGGCAACTTTCCCCTCCTGATGTAAGTCTGCGAAAAATTTTCGCAAAGTCGACAGGTAGCGCGCTAGGGTTGTACGCTTTAAGCCCTTAGCAATTAAGGCCTCCCGCTGCTTCAACAAGAGTTCTTGGTCAATAGCTGCCAGGCTCTCAACTTTTTCGGCCTCTAAAAAACGCCCCAAGCGTTCCAAATCAAATCGATAACTTTTTATCGTATTCTCTGCTAAACCTTGCTCAAGCCGCAGGCGTAGCAAAAATTCTTCCATCGCTTCCTTGAACCAAGCTTCAGTCAAGGTCTGAGTCACCCTTCTCCTGGCATTCCTGGCAGAGGCCGTGTAAAACCGCCACATAATCTTCCACTTGGGCTTGGCTCTGCTGGCTGACCATGGCCAAAGTGTTATCTAAGTATTCAGCGGGGAAGGTCAAAATCTTCCCGCAAGAGCGGCAAATAAAACGCACGGGCGGACGGGTGCTAGCCGTATCACGCAGGCGATACTGGGCCATGCCCGAGGGATGCAGGCCTTTCACTAGCAGCTGGTGCTCGGTGAGAATTTCTAAAAAGCGATAAACCGTCGCTAGCCCAATAGAAGCATTCTTTTTCCGGGCTAGAATATAAATCTCTTCGGCACTTAAAGCCTCCCCTTGATGGGCTTCTAAAACTTGAATCGTGGTTTGTCGCTGTGGTGTCAGCTTAAAACCTGCCTCTTTTATTTTTGCTTGCAGCTCTTCTTCTTGCACATTGACCCCTCTTTATTCTTTACTTAACTAACTCAATACCATCGGCTTGGATGACGATTTTCTTTGCTTTGTATAAACGTCCGATCGCCCGCTTAAATTGTGCCTTACTAATGCCGAAGAATTGACGAATCTCTTCCGCCGGGCTTTTGTCATGGAAAGGCAAGCGCTGTCCTGGCTCACGTTTTAAGATTTCTAGAATCATCCGCGCATCATCATCTAAAACTTCATGAGCCATGGGCAAGAGGGACAGGTTTAAAGCCCCAAATTCACCCACACCAATCACCCGACCAGTCACCTCTTCGCCAAGGCGTGGCTCGATAGAAAACTCCTCATGATGAATAAAACCTAAATAGAAATCCTCTGTCAAAACATAAGAGCCCACCAATTTAGGGCGATAAACTAAAGCTTTCTTCTCTTGATTTTGGAATAAACGTCGATGTGGTGGCAAAGTCTTACCGATTTGCATGAAAATATCATCGCTAGCTAAACTGGCCCAAAGGCGGTCTTTATTATCCTTCATCAATTTAACTAACAGGCGGTCACCAACCTTAGGCCATAAGGAGGTTTCGCTCGGTAAATCGTCATAAGACACCGCAATTTCCTTTTCAGCTAGGCCAATATCAACAAAAACGCCTAAATCACGGCGCACTTCCACCACTTCACAAAAAGCATAGCGGTGTAGGCGTGCGGCCGGTAATTGGCTTTCTAAAATGCGTTGGCCCTGGCGATTTTCATAGGCAAAGCCCTGTACAACCTCACCCAAAACGAGGTCTTTGGGCTGGGGGAGGAGGCGATAAGTTACCCCATTTTTTTGGGCATAAGTCCCCTGCTCATGGCTTTCCGTCACAAAAGCATTAATCACATGTCCAATATCTTGGGCTTCTTTCATTTCCTATCCTCAATTCTACTTCCAGAATCCACTACAAGCTCGAGCCCTCATACACGGCTCCACGCGCACAATCTAAGGTGATCAACTCACCATCATTCACTTTTTCCATAATATGGTCCGCACCGACAATGACCGGCAGGCTGCTATTTACCCCGACAATTGCGGCATGGCTCGTAATCCCTCCGTCGGCCACAATAACGCCTAAGGCCTGCTCCATGGCTTCTGTGTAACGGCCATCGGAATATTCTAAAACAAGAATACTTTGCTCGTCAACCTTCGCTAAGGCCTCCTCGGGCGAGTGGGCCTTGACCACATGGCCAATCGCTAAGCCCACGCCGATCCCTTGGCCGCGCGCTAAGGTTTCACCAATTTGCTGAATTTTCATCATATTAGTGGTGCCACGTTCCCCCACCGGCACCCCAGCGGTCACCAAAATTCTATCGCCAGGCGTGTTATAACCCAAGCGCCGGGTCAAATCAGCCGCCACCAGCATGAGATCATCAGTCGTTTTGGGCCGTTTAATCACTTGGGGTTCTACGCCGCGCGACAGCATAATTTTACGCGCCTGACTTTTGGAAAAGGTAAGGGCTAAAATCACGGCATTCGGCCGATATTTGGCAATCATACGAGCCGTAAAGCCTGATTCCGTAACGGCCACAATCGTGCGAATATGCAAATTGCGCGCCGTATAGGCCACGGATTGGCTAATGGCTTCCGAAATATCACTCGGCCGCATATTCAGTTTCAAGTACTCGGGGATCAGCGAGTTTTGGCTGAGGGCAATTTGCTTTTCGGTCGCTACTGCTAAGCGATTCATGGTTTGGACGGCCTCAACAGGATAAGGGCCAGCCGCCGTTTCTCCGGAGAGCATAATGGCATCCGTGCCATCATAAATAGCATTGGCCACGTCCGAAGCTTCCGCCCGCGTTGGCCGTGGGTTCCTTTGCATGGAATCCAGCATTTGCGTGGCTGTGATCACGGGCTTGCCGCACTGATTGCAACACTGGATCATCTTCTTCTGCATAATGGGCACCATTTCCGTGGGGATCTCTACCCCCAAATCGCCGCGTGCCACTAATAAGCCGTCCGAAACATCCATAATGTCCTTGAGATTGTCCAAACCTTCTTGATTTTCAATTTTGGGAATAATTTGGACATCCATATGCCCTGCTTCTTCCAAAATTTCCCGGATGGCCAAAACATCTTCAGGCTTGCGGACAAAGGAAGCTGCAATGTAATCCACGCCATTTTCTAGGGCAAAGCAGATATCTTTCTTATCTTGTTCCGTCACCGAGGGGAGATTAATAATGACGCCAGGGACATTAATCCCCTTCTGGTCAGCAATCACGCCACTATTTTCGGCAACGGTAATAATTTCACCTGCTTTCGGCTTAATGTCCTTGACTTTTAAATCAACTAAGCCATCGTCAATGAGAATATGGCCGCCAATCTCCACATCATGGACGAGATTAGCGTAGGTGACGGAAAAACCTTCTGCAGTGCCGGCCCGCTCTTCCATGTAAATTCTTACCGTCTGCCCCTTCTCTAAGTAGACGGGCTGATGGTCTTTCATGTAATGCGTCCGAATTTCTGGGCCTTTCGTATCCGCCAAAATCCCTAGGCGCTGGCCTGTTTTTTCTTCGGCTTGGCGAATGCGTTTAAAACGCTCGAGATGCTCCTCATGAGTCCCATGGGAAAAATTCAAGCGGGCGATATTCATTCCGGCCTCCGCCATTTGCACCAAAGTACTGACTTCTTCAGACGCTGGGCCAATCGTACAAACGATTTTTGTCTTCTTATCCATATTCTCCCCCCTAAAAGGAAATCTCGTTATTAATGTCGTACAAATTTATCCAAGGTTCACGCTCTGCTTGGGCTAAGGCTTCAGTTAAAGGCTGGTAGACGACTTCACCTTGACGAAGGCCCAGGCAGACATTGCTCTTCCCCTGGGACAAAAGTTCCACCGCCTTATAGCCAAAGACACTCGCCAACACCCGATCCCTGGCTGAAGGCGAACCGCCCCTTTGCGTGTGGCCAAGAACCGAAACACGGGTATGGAAGTTACCATAGGCTTCTAATTGGGCTTTAAATTCATGAGCCGCCATTACCCCTTCAGCTAAAATAATAATAATGTGCTTCTTCCCACGAGAGCGACCCGAATGAATCTCTTGGACCACTTCTTCCATATTAAAAGCCTGCTCAGGAATAATCACCTGTTCTGCACCTGAACCAATCCCCGTCCAAAGCGCAATGTCTCCAGCATGCCGTCCCATAACTTCAACAATGAAAGTTCGTTCGTGGCTCGAAGCAGTATCGCGAATCTTATCCAAGGCGGCTATCGCCGTGTTCACCGCTGTGTCAAAGCCAATCGCAATATCCGTCCCTGGCACATCATTATCAATGGTCGCTGGAATAGCAACGGTTGGAAAATCCCAGGCAGCTAAGGCGTGAGCTCCTTTTAAGGACCCATTGCCCCCAATCACAATTAGGGCATCCAATTGACTTCTTTGCAGATTTTCTAGGGCTAATTTCTGACCGGCTACATCTTTAAATTCTGGATAGCGCATGGTCCCCAGTACCGTGCCCCCTTTGGCCAGCAAATCCCCCACATCATCAATAGTCATCTGCCCAAGTTCCCCTTCTGCTAGACCTTTAAAGCCATAACGAATGCCGTAAATATCATAATGATCATAAATTGCCTTCCGCACGATGGCACGAATAGCGGCATTCATACCAGGAGCATCACCACCACTGGTCAATACGCCGAGCCTTTGCATGTTTATTCCTCCGTCCTTTTCCTTATTTTAACATGCCCGTAACGAGGAATGCTAAATTTATTACTTTCCTAGTCTTTTTGGTAGATGACATTCTTTTCGCCAAAAAGTTCCCGCAAGCTTTGCCCCACCTGGTCGGACCAGGCGAGCTGATAAGCCTGAGGTAGAGGCATTAAGGCCTCTTCTTCCCGAAAAGAAAAATACAGACGGACTGAACCAGGCGCTCGCTGGCAAAGTTTTTTGAGGGCCGGCCACTGTTGGGCGGCAAAATTTTTATTTTTCACTTGAATGTAAATGGCCTGAGGCTTAGTAGCTTTTTTGGACCTTGTTTTTTCTAAGTTTTCCCGCACCTGCTCATTTAAAGGCACGATCACCTTAGCGATCAATTGCCAGCGGCCATCCCGCCATTGGCTTTGCCCGCGGACAAAGACCTGCTCCCCTTCCCGAAGCAAATAGCTATAGCGAATAAAGATTTCGGGAAAAACCGTCACATCCAGCTGGCCGTATTGGTCCTGCAAAACAATAAAAGCCATGTCTTGATTTCTCTTGGTTAGAATCGTCTTCACTTCGATGATTTTTCCAAGGAGGGCATAAGTTTTCTTGGCCTTAATGCCGGTGCTGGGTGTCAGTTGCCCCGTCTCATAATAAGGCTGGTAATCCTTATAGAGGGTGACCGTTAGGCCCTGGCCCAAAGTTTCCATTTCGCCAGCCAGTAATTTTTGATCATCATATTCGGGCTTTTCTATAATCACCGGTTGAAAAAGCTCGGCCTGCTCGTCGAGCCCAGACAGGGCGAGTTTTGTTTGGGCATTGGTCTCCTGGCCAAATAAAGACACATGGGCTAAATATTTAGGGATCGCTTCTTCAATCAAGGTACGCCGAGTTTCTCCCAAGGTATCTAAGGCACCACTCCAAGCCAGGGCTTCCAGAATTTCCTGGCGTTGGCTTTTGGAACCAAGCTGTTGAATTAAGGCATAAATATCCTTAAAGCGCCCAATTTGCTCGCGGGCATGTAAAATATCGGCAAACACAAATTGGGGCAGCCCCTTAATATCACTTAAGCCCAGGCGAATCGTCTGAGGCCCAACCAAATGCATGTTTTGGTAGGACGTATTAATATCCGGTGGCAAAACTTCCACCTGCCGCTGGCGCGCTTCACTCAGTAATTCTTGACCCTTTTTATCGTAGAGCTTCACCTGCCTGAGGTTAGCCAAGTAAAAGGCAGCAGGATAATGGGCCTTATACCAGGCAAGGTCATAAGCTAGCGCTGCATAGGCAAAGGCGTGCGATTTGTTAAAGCCATAGTCAGCAAAGGCTTCAATATAGCGGAAGATTTCCTCGGCACTGGCTTTAGAATAGCCGCGGTCCTTTGCCCCTTGGTAAAATTTCTCGCGCATACGCTGGAGCAGGTCCTGCTGTTTCTTACTAATGGCCCGGCGTAAAATATCGGCCTCGCCCAAGGTAAAACCAGCAAAGCGTTGGGCCACCCGCATGACCTGTTCTTGGTAGACCATAATGCCATAAGTTTCTTCAAGGATGGGCTGCAAATCCGCATGGGGGTAGGTAATGGGCTCGCGCTGGAATTTACGGTTCACATAATGCGGAATTTGCTTCATCGGTCCCGGCCGGTACAAAGCATTAACCGCCGCTAATTCTTCTAAATTTTTAGGCGCCACCTGCTCAAGGACTTGCCGAATGCCAGCTGATTCGAATTGAAAGACCCCTAAAGTATCCGCTGCTTGGAAAATTTTAAAAGTAGCAGCGTCCCCCCGAGTGATGGACACATGTCGTTTTTCTAAGTGATCAACCGCTGCTTGCGCCCGGGCTAGAATGGTTAAATTGCTTAAGCTTAGGAAGTCGACCTTCAACAGTCCTAGAGCCTCCACATCCCCCATCGTAAATTGCGACAAAGGAATCGGCCCATGGCTACTCTTTTGCAGGGGGAGAAATTGCAGCAAATCTTGATCAGCAATGATCACGCCAGCCGCATGGGTCGAAACATGGCGGGGCAAACCTTCAATTGCCTCAGCCGTTTTTAACCAAAGCCGGCCCAGTTTATTTTCATGGACATAGCTTTGAAGCTTGCCGGAGGTTTCCCAAACTTCAGTCAGTGTCTGATTCAAACCAACTGTATTTGACCAAGCCTTAAGCTGGCGTTGAGTCTGGCCAAGGACACTCCCCACATCACGCAAGGCCATCCGTGCCGCAAAAGTTCCAAAGGTTGCGATTTGGGCCACATGGCGAGCCCCATATTTTTGATAGACATAATTTAAAATATCATTACGCCGATTATCAGGAAAATCCAGATCAATATCAGGCATATTTTGCCGCTCTGGATTTAAGAAACGCTCGAAAAGCAGGCCATAGTGAACCGGATCGATCTGGGTAATCTGCAAGGCATAAGCCACTAAAGACCCCGCTGCCGAACCCCGGCCTGGACCCGTCATAATGCCTGCTTCACGCGCATAACGCATCACGTCCCAAACCAAAAGGAAGTAATCCGCAAAACCCATTTGAATAATAACCTTTAATTCATAGGTCAATCGTTCATTATAGGCTTTCTCATTGGCCAAGCCCCTTTCAGCTAAGCCTTCTTTAGCTAAATTTGTTAGATAGTCTGCGGCACTCTCTTCATGAGGGACTGGGTAGCCGGGCAGCAATTCTTGGTGTTCCTTTAATACGACTTGATATTGCTTTTGCCAGTTTTCAAAAGGCCAAGTCAAAGTCACCGGTAAAGCGGCAAAGCTTTCCTCATAATAAGCGGGGGAACGTAAATAAGCCTGGCCTGGCAATTTTGCTTCTGTTGCTGGTTCTCTTAAAATTTCCCGAGTTTGAATAGCCTCTAGAACACGCTGGGTAAAAGCTTCTCCCGGCTCTAAATATTGGATACTTGGTAGAGGAATACGGGGGAGATCCAAGGTTTTCCCTAAGCGCTCAATATCCTTCCAATAATAAGACCAATAGGGGGCCGAAGTTACCCCGAGGTATATGGGCTTAGCAAACTGCTTCTTAAAGTGTGCCAGCCAATGGAGAGCTCCCTCAGCGTTTCGTTCCTTCAAGTAAGCCATATGTGTGCCGCGCTCCATCGGTAAAATGACCAGCAAGTTCCTAGCTTCTGCAAACAGGGTCTCTAAAATTTCTTCTCTGTCCACCTCCTCTTGAAGCTTCACGAGCGAACTCAGAAGCAGTAAGGCCTTATAGCCGGCTTGATTTTTTGCATAGAGAAGCAATTCATCATAAGCCTGGCCGGCCACCAAACTCGGTAAACGCAAGGTCAAGCCAAAAAAAGCCTGCAAGCCCTCTGCCCGGCAGGCCCGGTGAAACTCTAAAGCCCCGTACAGCACATTGACATCGGCCAAGCCGATCGCTGTATACCCCAATAATTTCGCCTTTTTCACATAAGCAGGTAGGGCCATGGGGGTCTCCAAAAGAGAATAAGCTGATTGAACTTGTAGGGGAAGAAACATAGCAAAGCCTCACTCTAAAAAATTAAGCTGTTAAATACGTTTTAAGCCCGATACATGAACATGGCATCACCAAAGCTAAAGAAACGATACTGCTCTTCTACCGCATGCTGGTAGGCCCGTAAAATATTTTCTCGGCCGGCAAAAGCTGAAACCAACATGACTAGCGTCGATTGGGGTAAGTGAAAGTTAGTAATTATCGCATCAACCACCTTAAACGTGAAACCAGGATAGATAAAAATATCGGTCCAGCCGCGTTCGGGCTCCACCTGCCCCGCTGCAGTCATATTTTGGCCAATCGTCTCCAAAGTCCGGACCACCGTGGTGCCACAAGCCACGACCCGGTGGCCATTGGCCTTGGCTTCATTAATTAAGCGACAGGCCTCTTCTTCAATATGATAATACTCAGCATGCATTTGATGGTCCGTTAAATCCTCAGCGGAGACCGGGCGAAAAGTTCCCAAGCCGACATGCAGGGTGAGCATGGCAATTTTAATGCCCTTTTGCTGTAATTTTTCTAAGTACTCATCGGTAAAATGAAGGCCGGCAGTGGGCGCAGCTGCAGAGCCATTTTCCCGTGCATAGACCGTTTGATAGCGCTCGGAATCCGCTAGCTTTTCCTTAATATAAGGGGGCAAGGGCATCTCACCCAATGCTTCTAAAATTTCCATAAAAATACCATCATAGTCGAAGCGAATAATACGGCCACCATGTGCTAATTCCTTTTCCACGGTTCCAATTAAACGCCCCTCCCCAAAGGAAAGACGTTGGCCTTCGTGAATACGTCGGCCTGGCTTGACCAGTGTTTCATAGCGCGTTTCGGCACCTGGCACAGGCTTTAGGAGGAGAACTTCACAATGCCCGCCCGTTTCCTCCTTCACTCCGTATAAGCGCGCCGGCAAAACCCGAGTATCGTTTAGAACGAGAACATCCCCAGCCTCTAAATAAGTATCCAAATGGGCAAAAATATCGTCTTGGTAGGCTCCCGTCCTAGCATTAAGCGCCAGCAGCCGGCAAGCCAGGCGATCCTTCGTCGGCGTTTGAGCAATCAGCTCCTCGGGTAAAGCATAATCATAGTCACTGGTCTTTAAGGCCATTTCAGTCCTCCTTCATTTTAAGGCCCAAATGCTCATAGGCCCGCTGGCTAACGACCCGCCCGCGCGGTGTTCGCTGCAATAAGCCTTGTTGAATGAGATAGGGCTCATACATATCTTCAATGGTTGTTTTGTCTTCCGAAATATTCGCAGCAATAGTCCCCAAGCCAACAGGTCCGCCGCCATAAAACTCAATCATGGTCCGTAAAATCTTCCGGTCCAATTCATCCAGACCTAAATGATCCACCCCCAACACGCTAAGGGCACGTTGGGTGATGGCGAGAGTAATGACTCCTTCTGGCTCATAGACTTGGGCGAAATCGCGTACCCGTTTAAAGAGACGATTGGCGATCCGAGGGGTGCCCCGCGAGCGGCGGGCAATTTCTAAGCTTGCCGAAGACTCGATTCTCGTATTTAGCACGTTAGCAGTCCGCCAGACAATCTTTTGCAGTTCATCATGCTCGTAGTAGCGGAGGGCTTTCACAATGCCAAAACGGTCTCGCAGGGGGGCCGATAAAACCCCCGCCCGCGTGGTTGCGCCAATTAAGGTGAAAGGGGGCAAGGTAAATTGTACGGGACGGGCTTCCTCATTTTGCCCCAGCACAATATCAACCTGAAAGTCTTCCATGGCCCCGTAGAGCATCTCCTCCACGACCCGGGGCAGCCGATGGATTTCATCAATAAATAAAACATCTCCTGGTGCCAATTCATTCAAAAGAATGAGTAAATCACCCGTTTTTTCAATGGCTGGACCACTCGTGGTTTGTACTCCCACCCCCATCTCATTGGCGAGCACATGGGCCAGGGTCGTTTTCCCTAAGCCTGGTGGCCCGTAGAGGAGAACATGATCCAAAGCTTCATCCCGGGCCCGACTGGCGGTAATATAGACTAAAAGCTCCTGCTTCATAGCTTCCTGGCCAATATAGCTCGCTAAACGTTGGGGGCGCAAGCTCTCCTCTTCATATTTTTCTTCCTCAGCCGCTAAGGGATCGAGAGCTGATTCTTCATTAGGCTTGGCCATACTATCCCTCCTTTCTTCCAATTATGGTTACAGGTTGGTTAAAGCTTTTAGGGCGATACGGATCGCAGCCGCTGTATCGGTCACCTCATCGAGGTCACTAACTTTAATGGCCCGGTCAATGGTTCGCTTAGAATAGCCCAAAGTTTCCAGGGCCAGCGATAATTCCTCCAGCATTTGCTCATGCTGGGTTTGATCAGCCGGCTCTGCTTTCTCCTCTTCCACTTCGGTTTTGAGGTCGGCAAGTTTGCCTTTGAGATCCAAAATAATTTGCTGGGCTGTTTTTTTACCGACACCGGGGAAGGTCCTTAGGAATTTAATATCTTCAGCTTCAATGGCCCGAATTAAGCCTGCACTATCGCCTAAGGAAAGAATGGATAGGGCGCTCTTGGGGCCAATACCCGAAACCTGATTTAATTTTTGGAATAAAAGCTTCTCTTCCTCCGAGTAAAAGCCATACAGGCGGATCGCATCTTGGGTTACCACTTGCTCGAGCCAGATCGTCAGTTCCTTATTCATCTGCTCACTAAAACGATAAGGGTTGGCCACCAAAATATGGTAGCCGACCCCTCCTGCTTCAATCGTCACCGCTGCTGGGCTAATGACGGTGAGTTGACCTTTAATATAAGAATACATCGTTATTCATCGAGTAGGGCTTTGAATTCGCCGTAGCCCCGCTCGTCCATTTCCTCATAAGGGACAAAATCCAAGGCCGCCGAATTAATGCAGTAGCGCAAGCCTCCCGTTTCCTTAGGGCCATCGGGAAAGACATGGCCTAAATGGGAATCAGCGCCTCGGCTCCGCACTTCGGTACGAATAAGGCCATATTTGCGGTCTTCGACTTCCTTAAGTTCTTCGTTGGTGATGGGCTTGGAGAAGGAAGGCCAGCCACAGCCCGCATTAAATTTAGTGGTCGAGGCAAACAAAGGCGTGCCGTCCACAATATCGACATAGATGCCCTTTTCATAGAAGTCATCATACTTTCCTGTGAAAGCACGCTCCGTCCCTGCTTCCTGGGTGACATGATAGGCTTCTGGGTCCAGTTCCTTAAGGCGTTTTTCCTTGTCAAATTTTTCTGTCATGGTATCCTCCTTAAATTAAACGTCAGTTTTAGGGTCTTGAATCCGTTTGAAGAGCCGCTCAATATCATAAGTCTTAAAGTGAATCATTGTCGGCCGGCCATGGGAACAATTAAAAGGATTCTCGCACTGGCTTAAATCCTCTAATAATTGGCAGGCTTCTTCGTCAGCGAGATAGTGATTAGCCTTAATCGACAATTTACAGCTCATCATGATCGCCGTGGCTTCCCGAAATTCCCGAACGCCTGCCTTAGGATCCGCTAAGGCTAAAGCAATCAGTTCATCCACCGTCTCTTCAATTTGATCATCATGGATCCAGGTGGGATGGGCCGTTAACTGAAAACTGGTCGGCCCAAAAGCTTCGAGATAGATATGCATTTCTCGAAGCCTTGGCAGCAGTGCTTCGACGGCTAGGGCTTCATCTGCAGAGAAGTTAAAAACTAGCGGCATAAGTAATTCCTGCACACTCTCCTCCGGCTGGCCCAGTTGCTCTCTAAAATATTCATACTTAATGCGCTCTTGAACGGCGTGCTGGTCCAGCAGGTATAAGCCACTCGGATCCGTTGCTAGGAGGTAAGTTCCATGAGCTTGGCCAATGTAATCGAGCGCCGGGAAGGGACGTTCTTCTGCCTTCGCTTTTTCATCAATGCGGGCTAAACGCTGAACATCCGACCAGACCGCAGCCGGCTTATGCTTATGATGCCTTTCCGCCTTGGGTAATTCAATATCATCACTGGCGGGGGCGGTAGGTTCAATTCCTGCCGCCCTGCTTTCTTCTACCATGTCCTGGTCGACCCAATTCGTAGGCGCTTGGGCCTGACTTTTCTGGCCTTCCTTTTTCTCCACCCGCAAACGCTCTAAGGGCAGGGCCTCTTGTTCCGTGTACTGTTCCTGCTTTAGAGAACGGCCCGCAACTTGAGAAGCCGTATAGTCATAAGGGCTCATCGCTTCCGGAATCCGCTCCTGCTTAAGGAAGAGTTCCCGAACCCCTGCTTCCAGTAATTGGCAAAGCTCCGCTTCCTTACTGATCCTAACTTCCATTTTAGTCGGATGGACGTTTACATCCAAGAGTTGTGCATCACAAGTAATTTTTATGGCAGCGATGGGATAGCGGCCAATCATTAACATTTTACCATAGCCCCGAATTAAGGCATTCGTTAAGGCATAATTGCGAATAAAGCGCGAATTCACAAATAAAGAAATATAATTTTTGCTGGCCCGGGTTAAGCGGGGAGGACTGAGTAGGCCTTCCACTTGAAAATCCAAATTTTCCACGGCAAAAGGCTCTAAAACCTTCGCTTCCTGAAAGCCATAAATCGCCGCCATCACTTCCTGCAAGCGGCCCTTGCCATTCGTTTCCAGCATCAGTTTCCCGTCATGGTAATAACTAAAGCGAATATCCGGCCGGGCCAAGGCATGGCGATTGATAATATTCGTGATATGAGCCAATTCTGTCCGTAAAGAGCGCACATATTTTAAGCGTGCTGGGGTATTGAAGAATAAATTTTCCACCACCACTTCAGTCCCCTGCCGCAAATGACTGGCCTCATCCGCGATTTTCTTACCGCCCTGAAAGGCTAAGTAGCGGCCTTCTTGGCCATTGGAACTGGCGAGGGAAAATTCGGAGACTGAGGCAATACTCGGCAAAGCCTCGCCCCGAAAGCCGAGGGAGTGAATGCGAAATAAATCTTGGCTGGTGTAGATTTTGCTGGTGGCGTGGCGCTCTAAGGCTAATTCCATTTCCTCGGGAGCCAGTCCCCGACCATCATCGATCACTTGAATGCGTTTCATGCCCGCTTCTTCAATATGAATATCAATATTTTTCGCTTGGGCATCCATGGCATTTTCCACAAGTTCCTTGACAACCGAAGCGGGCCGCTCCACGACTTCACCAGCCGCAATTTGGTTAGCCACCTGTTCGGGCAGGCGCATAATCGCCATCTTATTCCTCCTCATCAATTTCCTTTTGCCAAGAAGCAAGTATATTCAAAGCCTCTAAAGGTGTCAGTTGTTCTAAGGTTAAGTCATGAATACGTGACCGCCAAGGCTCTTGGACGAGCATTTTTTCCTCAGCCACCACGGGAGCTAGCTCCGTGTCAAACAAGGCCAGCTGCTGGGCCGAGCTAACCTTGGCCGCTTCTTTTTGGCCTAAGTGTTCTAAAATGCCTTCCGCATTATGCAGTAGATCTGCTGGCAGGCCAGCTAATTTCCCCACATGGATCCCATAACTGCGGTCCGCTGCTCCGGGGTAAATTTTGTGCAGGAAGGTCACCTCACCGGCCTCTTCTCGGACACCAACATGAATATTTTTCAAGCCGTCAAGTTCCTGCTCTAAATGCGTCAGTTCATGATAGTGCGTACTAAACAAAACCTTGGCCTGGGAGTGGGCATGGAGGTACTCAATAATCGCCTGGGCTAAGGCAATGCCGTCAAAAGTCGACGTGCCCCGCCCTAATTCATCGAATAAAAGCAAGCTTTGATCGGTGGCATGTTGAATCGCCTGATTGGCTTCAATCATTTCCACCATAAATGTACTTTGCCCAGCGGATAAGTCATCGGAAGCCCCAATTCGCGTAAAAATCCGGTCAAAAATGGGTAAGCTAGCTGTTTCGGCCGGTACAAAGCAACCCATTTGCGCGAGGATCACAATTAAACCTAGCTGCCGCATAAAGGTAGATTTCCCCGACATATTGGGGCCGGTAATGAGCAGAATTTGCTCTGTTTTGGTCATGTCAATCGAATTAGGAACAAAATTTTCCCGACCCACGACCCCTTCCACGACCGGATGGCGACTATTTTTCAAATGCAGCTCCCGCCCGTTGAACGTAAGCTTGGGGCGGGTGAAGCCTTGGTCCTCACTAATTTGCGCAAAGGCTTGGAGGACATCCAAAGCCGCCAAAGTGTGGGCTAAGGCTTGCAGGGCTGCTTGATAGGTCTTCACTTCTTCGCGGACTTCCACAAAGAGTTCGTACTCTAGGCTTTCTGCCTGGGCTTCAGCCTCATTAATTTTTTGCTCCATCTTCTTTAAGGCGGGCGTAATATAGCGTTCCGCATTCGTTAAGGTTTGCTTGCGCTCATAGCGGCCTTCGGGCAGCAAATGCAAGTTAGCCTTCGTCACTTCTATGTAATAGCCGAATACTTTATTATAGCCAATTTTTAGGGATTTAATGCCGGTTTCCTGGCGTTCTTTTTGCTGGAGGTCCAGTAACCATTCCTGGCCATGGCGCATGGTATCCCGGTAAGTATCCAAGCGTTCGTTAAAACCTGTTCGAATAATTTCTCCTTCATTAAAAGTTGCCCCCGCATCAGGAGCTAGGGCCTGGTCCAAAAGTTTAACTAAATCTGGCAAGGCCTGCATGGCTTTTAAACTCTCTTCAAAGAGGGGAATGCCTTCTTCCTGCTGCATGTCAGCCACTTGAGCTCGGAGTGCCGGAATACGCTCCAACGTCATTTTGAGTTGTAACAACTGCCGGGGATTGGCCTGGCCCATTGCCACACGCGCCACTAAGCGTTCTAAATCATAAACACCTTTCAAAAGTTCTTGGGTTTCCAAGCGATTAAAATAATGGTCAATAAAAGCTGCGACAGCATCTTGCCGTTGAGTGATCTCCTCCGGATTTAATAGCGGCCGATTCATCCATTGCTTGAGAAGCCGACTGCCCATGGTAGTTTGGCAATGATCTAGGAAGGCAAAAAGACTATGATCACGATCCCGTGTGCGAATGGAGCTAGTCAGTTCAAGATTGCGCTTGGCATAATGATCCAAATGTAAATAATGGTCCACATCATAATGCTCAGCAGCCTGCAAGTGATCCAATTGCTCAAATTGGGTTGCCTCTACATAAGTTAGCAGCAATTGACCCGCCAGCTGTTCGGCTTTGATTTTTAATTCTTCGAGAAGCGGGCTTGCCGCCAAAGACTTCGACAAATGGGGCAGCTTAGATGGAGTGAAACGGTGTAAGGCTTCTAAGTCTTCGAGAAGATCAGCTTCGACATTATCTTCTCCCAAAAAAACTAATTCTAGACTCTGCAATTGAGAAAACTCTGTTAATAAATCAGTCCGCTCCTTAACATGAGTGACCTTGAATTCACCTGTCCCTAAATCTGCATAAGCCAGAGCATAGCCAAGCTTTTCATCATGATATAAAGCCGATAGGTAATTATTTTCCTTTGCCTTACCTTCCTCAATATAAGTTCCAGGCGTTAAAACCCGCACAACATCGCGCTTGACCATGCCCTTAGTAAGTTTGGGATCTTCTAATTGTTCCGCAATTGCGACCTTATAGCCCATACTAATCAAGGTCCGGATGTAATTATCAGCCGAATGATAAGGCACACCACACATAGGGATAGGTTCATCTGCATTCTTATTTCGACTCGTCAAGGTAATCTCTAATAAACGTGCGGCTTTCAGGGCATCGTCATTAAATAATTCATAGAAGTCGCCCAGACGAAAAAACAGGAAAGCATCTGCATAGCGATCTTTCAATTGTTGATATTGCTGCATCATAGGTGTTGCTTGCTTTTTCTCTGCCACACGACCTCTCCTTTGCTGCTCTTTTAAATTTATTTCTTATTATTATTTTAGCACAGTTTCCAACTCAACGCAGACTGGGCATTCTTTACCTAAATTTAAAGCTTAGACCTTGTTTACCTGGTGGACTTTGTTATAATGAACACAAGGTCATATGATAATTTGTTCATATGTAAATCATGACCATTACGATTTTCATCAGAAAGGATGTTACCCATGTCTCACGCCCATCAGCAACATGGTCATGGCGAGAATCACGACCATCATGACACGTCCAAATATTTATACTTTGCGGCTTTAGTTTTGGCGGCTCTGGCCTTCCTTACCTTAAGGCCTTGGCCATACTGGCAAAATCTGACCTATAGCCTCGTCATGCTCTTGGCGGGCTATGATATTATTTTGCTGGAAGGAATCCAAGATACCATCCAAAAAACCAAGGAACGTCGGCACTTCTCTCCCAACGCCCATATTTTAATGGGCCTGGCAGCTATCGGTTCTGCTTTTTTGGGGAATTTTTTCGAAGGCGCCTTGCTGATTCTAATTTTTGCCGGGGCCCACTTCCTGGAACATGCCGCAGAAGGCCGCAGCCAGCGCGATCTCAAAAAATTATTGGCCTTAAAACCCACCCAAGCGCGGCGCTTAAATGAAGCGGGGGAAGCTATAGAAATTTCTGCAGATGAACTCAAAAAAGGCGACCACGTGCAAGTTCGCCAAGGTGACCAAGTACCCGGAGACGGAAAAATTATAACCGGATATACCACTTTAGATGAAGCGGCCATTACCGGAGAAAGTATGCCACAGGAAAAAGGCGAAGGGGATACCGTTTACGGGGGAGCGATCAACCAGCAAGAAACTATTGTTGTTGAAATCTCCACAGAAAGAAAAGACACCGTCTTCTCCCAAATTGTGCGCCTAGTGTCCCAAAACAAGGAACATCAAACCAAAACGGCCACCCTCATTGAGCGTTACGAACCCTATTATGTGAATATTGTCCTAGTTGCTAGTTTACTACTCTTTATCTTGGCCCCACATTTCTTCGGCTGGTCACGAACGGTCAGTCTCCAAAGAGGACTGGGCCTCCTTGTGGCAGCCTCTCCCTGCGCCCTCGCAGCGGCTACCGTCTCGGCTAGCTTATCTGCCACTTCCAATTTAGCCCACCACGGCGTGCTCTCCAAGGGAAGTACTTTTCTCTCACAACTCGCCGATGCTAAGGTCATTGCCTTTGACAAAACAGGTACCTTAACCAAAGGCCAGCCCAAAGTGACCGCCAGTTATTTTGACCAAGCCGAAAAAGAAGCAAAGCATCAACACATTATTGCCGCTATGGAAGCCGAAGCCAATCATCCTTTGGCGACAGCCATTACCACTTATTTGAGCCTGGAGCCTGAGTTTACTTTACAAGTTAAAAATATCACGGGCAAAGGCTTAACGGCTGAAGATGGCAAGCATTACTACCGTATCGGCAAGCCTGATTTCTTTGCCGATATTCCAGCCAGCATCCAGGAAAAGCATGAAGAATGGGCCAATTCTGGTCAGACCGTAGTTTTTTTCTCTGTAGATGACACCGTTGTTGCCGCCTTAGCCTTAATGGACGTGGAGAGGGATGAAGCCCCAGCGATGTTAAAATATTTTGAAGAAAAAGGCTTGGAAACGGTCATGCTAACCGGTGACGGAGAATTAGCGGGTGAAGCGATTGGTAAGAAACTGGGGCTTAAGCAAGTCTATGCCAATATTCTCCCTGAGGAAAAAGCAGAGCGCATCAAGGCCTTAAAGGAAGAATATGGGACAGCTGTTATGGTCGGGGACGGGATTAATGACGCCCCGGCCCTCGTCCAAGCTGATGTCGGCATTGCCATGGGCGAAGGCACGGATGTGGCTTTGGAGATGGCAGACTTGGCTCTGGTGAATAATCAGTTAACCAATCTGGTAAATGCCCACGCCCTCAGTCAGAAAATGCTTCGGGTAATCTGGGAAAACATCGCTATTGCCCTTCTTGTTGTCGTACTTTTAGTGATCAGTGTCTTCACCGGCTGGGCAGGCATTACCTTAGGCGTGCTCGTGCATGAAGGCAGTACGCTATTAGTTATTCTAAATGGCTTGCGTCTACTGCGCCCCTTAAAAAGGCAAAAATAAACCGATGTAAGCATATTAATTGCCCTCCTCAAAAGCAACTGATAGAATGTAAGTATCATATGGTGTGACAGAAAGGAAGGATATTCTTGACTTTTGACAAGACAAAAAAAGCCCTTAATCAATTAGTGGCTGACTTATCACAGGCTTCCGCAGCCATTCATCAAATTCACTGGTACATGCGTGGAGAAAACTTTGTCTCTACCCATGAACTGATGGATACTTACCGCGACACCGTAGAAGATCAGCTAGACGAAGTTGCCGAACGTCTCATTACCATTGATGGTGCCCCCTACTCTACACTCGAGCAATTTGTTGAAAACTCAGCGATCAAAAGCATTCAAGGCGATTACGAGAAAAGCATTGCCGACCATCGCCGCCGGCTTGTTGAGGTTTTTAGAGCCCTAGCTAAAGGCTACGGTGCAGCGATCAAAGCTGCCCAAGAAGATGAGGACAATGTGACGGAAGACATGTGTATCGATGCTAAAGGCACCATCGAACAATATATCTGGATGCAACAAGCCGAGTTAGGCGAAGCACCTAAGATTGCCGAATAAAGCTACCAAGAAAGCCCTCTTCACACAGAGGGTTTTTTGCTGCTCATTATTAGCTTAAAAATTTCTTGTAAACGTAGTCGATTTCATGAATGCCATCCTTTGCTTCTTCTAAAAGCTGATAGCCAAAACGCTCATAGAGGCCCTGATGCTGGGTGGCAATATAGGCTTTCTTATAGCCCTTTTGCCATAACTCCTCTTCCAAAAAGGCAACAAATTGCCGTGACCAACCTTCCCCTCGCCGCTCGGGTTTGATATAGAGCATGGAAAGCCAAGGACCATATTGCGGCCGCTCGAGGTAATCCCTAGCAACGAGGCAAGCATGGCCTAAGATCTCCCCATGGTCATACAAAAAGTAAACTTCCCGGTCCGTATCGGCTTTAACCTCTCCATGTCTCAGCATCTTCAATAATGCCTGGCTAGCACCCCAAGAACTCGCTTCAAGCATCCTCTCCACTGGTTTTAAGTCATCGATATCTGATAATTTTTTAAACACAATATTCACCTCGCTGGTTTACGTCTAGTAGGTCAGCTTTCGTTTCTTTAAGATCAAGTGTAAAATGGAATAAAGAAGGAGTGGCTTCAATGACAGAAGAAAATTTAGACCGACACGATTTAGAAACAAGACGCTATAAATTACTACTTATTAGAGACGGCTTAGTCGTCGGCTTGCTCGCCGGCCTGTTAGCTGTTGCTTATCGCTTTACTCTCAGTCAAGTGGATCAGTTTCGAAATTATCTTTTTTCAGAATTCTCTGGCTTCCATTTGCTGATTTTTATTTTGCTCTTTATTCCTGCCGCCTGGTTCATGGATCGCTTGCTCCGCTGGGCGCCCTATAGTAACGGCAGTGGGATTCCACAAATCCGCGCTGAGCTCAATCATAACATTGACCCTGCCCCTATCCCAACCATTTGCTCAAAGTTCCTCGGGGGCTTATTAGCAAATATTTCTGGACAATTTCTTGGACGGGAAGGTCCTTCCATTCAATTAGGGGGGATGATCACAAAAATATATGCTCGTCTCACCCGACGCAGTCCACTAGAAACCAAGCACCTACTTTCAGCAGGCGCCTCAGCGGGGCTCGCCGCCGCCTTCAATGCCCCTATGTCCGGGGTTTTATTTGCCATGGAGGAGATGCATAAGTCCTTCTCCCCCTATTTACTCCTCCCCTGTGTTTTTTCTTCCTTGGCTGCCAATTTTATTTCCTTTAAAATTTTGGGAAATGAACCAGCCTTTTCCTTTCCCATTGAGACCGCCTGCCCCTAAATTTGCTTGGCTTTGCAGTTTTACTAGGAGCCTTAGGCGGCATCCTAGGGTCTGTATTTAATACAGGCTTAGGTAAAATCACCGACTGGCTGAAAGCCCTACCTATTAGCCGTTTTTGGATCTTTTTAATTTTGATGTTGGCCATGCTGCCCATCGGTTACTACTCCACCACCATGCTAGGTGGCGGTCATCATTTAATTGAAAGCCTCTCAGAAGCAGGCCGTCCCCTGTATTACTTGCTTTTTGCCTTACTATTACGCCTGGTCTTCCTTTGGCTCGCCTATGGGAGTGGAGCGCAAGGAGGAATCTTTCTCCCCACCCTCGTTTTAGGCGCCCTCTTAGGTGCCATTGTTTTACATAGTTTTGGCATCGATGCGGCCTATACGCATAACTTTCTATACTTAGGCATGGCTGCGGTTTTGAGTGCCGTAGTTCGCGCCCCCCTCCTCTCAATTCTTTTAATCAGTGAGATGAGCGGCTCGGTGCACTCCTTTATCGCCATGACTACAACCGCTATGGTGGCCTATGTCGTAGCCGAAATCCTCGGTACACTGCCTATTTATGAAAGCTTATACCACCGCCTCCTCCAACCTCTTCCCAAAAAAGTGACGCTGCATGACGAGCCACAATTAGAACGTTTGTTGGTTCCAGGTAATTTTACCTATCTGAATGCAGCCTTAAAAGACATTCCATTCCCCAGCCAATGTATAATCATTAGCATTCGTCGCGAGCATCAAAACATCTTACCCAGGGCAGGAACAACCCTTAAAGCTGGAGACGATTTACTGCTCATGATTAACGAAGGAGATATCGCAAAAATTGATGACTTCTTCCACCAGGAAAAATAAGATTCACACGAAAAAACCCCTAGCCCAATAAGCTAGGGGTTCTTCTTAAACTAGGCTTTGGCAAGCACTCTGGTCTTGGATAAAATGTTGTTCATACCAGCGTAAAAATAGGTAAACAGTCCAAATTCTGCGCCCTAGATTAGCTCCAGAGCGATGCATTTCTAGCAGTTGGAGCAAGTATTTCTGGTCAAAAAACTGAGCTGCCAGCGGGTCTGAAAATATCTTCTTCACATGAGAATAAAAAGGTTCTTCTCTTAACCAGTAACGGATTGGAACGGGGAAACCCACTTTAGGACGTTCTGCCCATTCCTTAGGCAATATTTTCAAAGCCGCACGGCGGAGAACCCGTTTTGTTTCCGTATAATTAATTTGATACTCATCTGGAATACTTTGGGCAAATTTAAAAACTTCCCGATCTAAGAAAGGTACTCGTACCTCTAAGCCGTGAGCCATACTCATGCGATCAGCCTTGACAAGAATATCCTTTGGCAGCCAGAAAAATTGATCCAAGCCCTGCATTTTCCCTAGTTCTCCCTCAGCATTAAAGGCAGAAAAAACAGGTAAGGTGAGAGCCGCTAAAGAAGGCGAGGCTCGATAAGGGGGCTTCAATAGCCGTTCAGCTTCTCTGCTGCTGTATATAAGGGCATGCCCGATAAAACGCTCTTCAATCGGTAATGCATTTCTTTGTAAAAATTTCTGCCAAGCCGATTGTCCTGAACCCCGCACCAGATGACGGGCGAGACTCTGTCGCATGGCTTGGGGCAAATGTTGGTAGGTATGCGCTAATTTACTAGGCCGATACCAATCGTAGCCAGCAAACAGTTCATCAGCCCCCTCCCCAGAGAGGACTACTTTTACTTCACGACTAGCCAGCTCTGCCAAGAAATACAGAGGAATAATCGATGGATTAGTATTCAATTCATCCAAATGGTAGAGAATATGATCGAGATGAGCAAAAGCATCTTGGGCAGTAATAAACAGGCGTTCATTATGAAGCCCGAAATGCTTGGCCAGTGCGTCAGCCTTGTCGGTCTCATTAAATTTTCCTTCGTAGCGCGAAAAACCGATCGAATAAGTCCGCTTAGGCTGCAAGAGAGCCGTAATTAAACTCGAGTCGACGCCTCCCGATAGAAAACTCCCGATCTCCACATCAGCTTCCGCATGCTTCTGCACACTTTCTTGCAGCTTACTTAAGCATTCATCGGCGTAAGCTTCCAATTCCATTTGGGGAATAGGTGAGCCAGCCCGAACAGGCGAAAAATAGGCTTCCTCTCGCTGGCAATGGGCACCTTCAAAGACCATAAAATGACCAGGCTTGACCACATATACGCCAGCGAAGAAATTTTCGGCAAGAGGGTTATATTCAAAACTCAAAAATGGCTTAAGAGCCGCCTGATTAAATTCCTTTACAAAAGCAGGAAAAGCAAAGAAGCTCTTGATTTCAGAAGCAAACAACAGACTACCATCCTGCGTGTGACTGGTATAATACAGGGGCTTAATGCCAAAAGGGTCACGGGCTAAGAAAAGTCGCTCCTCTTCTTGATCCCAAATAGCCACCGCAAACATTCCTCGTAAACGTGAAAAAATTCCCTCGCCATAAGCTTCAAAACCGCGCACGATAACTTCGCTATCCGTTTGTGAACAGAAGTGATAGCCTTGACTTTCCAATTCTTGTTTGAGTTCTAGGTAATTATAAATTTCACCATTGAAGACAAAAACATAGCGACCATCTTCACTATAGAGGGGCTGATCTCCCGCTGTCGTTAAATCCATGATTGACAAGCGTCGAAAGCCTAGGCAAGTTTTTTCGCCATAAAAATAGCCTCCACGATCAGGCCCGCGATGGCGAATTCTTTCATTCATGTTTTGAATAATTTGTTTTCTATCATTTCTGACCAGCGTCTTGCCCGTCAAAAAGCCGGTAAAACCACACATGGTGTCACCCCTTCATTTCCTTTACAAATTTCACTATAACACAGTCTTTGTCATAATTATGTAATAATTTTATTAAAATAGTAATATGCAAAGTAAAGTTCGGGGAATGCTATAGCAAGAGAGGCAGCCTTTTGCAAGCCAGGTTGGGGGAGTTATTCGTGAGACTTTACCGCTTCGTAACATGTGCTAGAGCAAAAAGCCCCCAAAATATTTCTTGAGGGCTTGCCTTATTTTCCCGCTACCAGATTTTAACCCGATCCGCAGGCGCTAGCCACATGCCGTCGCCAGACTCAGTTTTAAAGGTGTCATGGAATTCATCCAAGTTTTGCGGAGTCAAGTTAGCACGCAATGGCGGAGGACTATGTACATCAACTTTTAGTAGAAGGGCTTCGTAATCTGGCCGGGCTTTAAAACGCCAGATGCGAGCAAAATTATAGAAGAAGGCTTTTAGGTCGGCATCCTCATCTTGCTTCAAAGCTGCTAGTGCTCCAGCCAAACCGCCTTCATCAGCAATATTTTCTGAAACTGTCAGGGTGCCATTGACCTGGCCACCCGCATAGGGATAGCCATCCCAGCGGTGAATCATCCGCTTCGTCAAAACTTCAAAGGCCTCGTAGTCAGCTTCCTCCCACCAATTATTTAAATTCCCTAATTCATCAAACTTCGCCCCATTGTTATCAAATGCATGGGTAATTTCATGGGCCATAACCGCACCAATGCCGCCGAGGTTTTCACTACGGCTTTGCTTTAAATCATAGAAAGGCGCTTGAAGAATCGCAGCCGGGAAGCAAATTAAATTGCCTTCAGGGCTGAAATAAGCATTTACCGTGTCGGCACTCATTTCCCACCGCTCCCGATCTGCTGCCTGATTCCACTGGTCAAATTCATAGCGATTAATGATTTGACGCAGTCGTAAGGTGTTCCCATAAAAACCCAAAGCCCTATCCACGGTGCGTAAGGCATAATCGGCTGGTAATTTTTCTGGATAGCCTACAAAGGTCCGCATGGTGGCTAATTTCTTCTGGGCTTTTTCAATGGTGGCCTTGGACAGCCAAGTGTTTTGAGCTAAGCGTTTTTTGAAGGTCGCTAATATTTCTTGCACGAGGGCATTAATATTAGCATTAGCTTCAGCACCAAAATATTTTTTGGCATAATATTGACCCAAAACCTGGTCAAAAGGTTCCTTAGCCAAGTAGTAAATTTGCCGCTCTGCCTTGAGAGGCTCAGGTAAGCCCATTAAAGCCATTTGAAATTGGCTGCCAGTTTGCCTTAAAGATTCAGATAGGAAAGGCGCTTCACTCACTAAAAGACGACCGATTAACCAATCCTTAATTTCTGCTAAATGGCCAGGGGTGACTAAGGTATTTAGGGCTTCCATGAACTTAGGTTGGGTCACAATGACTTCATCAACCTTGCCTTCAACCACCTCATCGACTAAATCGGTTAGCGATAAGTGTTCGCTGGCCTGCGCCAAACTCTCCCGAGAATAATGGTGGTAGTGCTTCGTGTAATCGGCTAATTCCTCATTACTTAGCAAATGGGGCACTAAACGACGGTCAAAAGCGAGAACGTTTTGGGCAATTTTCTCCGCCCGCTCCTCCAATTCTGGGACAGCTTGGCAAAGGCCTTTGACCATATTGGCAAATATGGTCAACAATGGCTCTCGGCTTTTCTCATCTTCATAGGACGTGGTGTCCGGTAAAATCGTCCGTGCTGGCCTTAGCCATAAGGCATTGTTTAGAACATCATCCAGGCGTGGAGAAACCGTAAAATTCAGCAGGCCAGGATAGCTTTTTTGCGCCCAAGCGGCAAGTAAGGCTTTTAAGTCGGCCATATTTTCGATCGCCTGAACCTTAGCTAGCTCTCCCAGTAAAGGCTCAATACCCAGTCGATCACGCTCTTTGGTATCTTGGGCAAGGCGGTAATAAGCCACCAATTCTTCTTGCTCAGCAGTTTCTAGGGGAATATTGCCTGCCAACATTTCATCTAAATCTGCCATCAGAGTTTGCTCTACGTTCACCACCAGATCCATAAAACCGCCTGTAGTGGGTTGGTCATTAGGGATGATTGCTTCCTTCAACCATTCCCCGTTAACAGCTTGGAATAAATCATCCTTGGCTAATGCTTCTTTCACCATATTCTTCGCTCCTTTTTTCATCTTAAATTAATTATAGCAACATTAATAAGCGTTTACAATGCCTAATAAGAAACGCTAGGCCTAGTTTTCAAAGTAGGCCTGCAGTGTTTTCGCACTTTCCTTGGCGTCAGTATTATCAATGGTTAAGGCATAAGGACCCGCCTTTAATTTATAGTGCGGATCATAATAATGGGTAATTAATTCCTCAATCAGTTTTCCATAATTTCCCGCTTCTAATTCCACCAGAAAATGGGCATAAGTGGCTGGTTTTAGGAAATGGGCTAAGTGAGCTAAGCCTGCCTTTAATTCTTCTTGTTCTCTTTGACTACGTTGGGGGGCATAAATATTTTCAATGCGCGCCACCCGCACCGATAAAGGGCTCGTCACCAGCACTTGCTGGTCACTATTTTGGTAGGCTAAAAACAACTCATGGGGCACCTGTCGCTCGCCAATGCGATGACTCTCTGCTTCAATATAGACCGGCCGAGCTGGGTCAAGCCCTAGGAGTACTTGATACAAATCTGCCTCAAACTGCTTTTGACTCGGCTGGCTTCCTAAGCCAACCTGCCCTAAATTAGAACCCCGATGATTAGCCAGCTCTTCCAAATCAACAATTTGACTACCCTGGGCTTTTAGGCAGGATAGGATTTCAGTCTTTCCTACCCCCGTCATGCCGTTTAAATTAATCCATGTCAAGGCCTGCACCAAACTAGGAAGCTCCTGGTTGACCAATTTTCGGAAAGCCTTATAGCCACCTTGTAGCTTAAAAACATGGACGTGCAGGGCATTCAGCAATTCGAAGAGGATACTGGACCGATAACCACCGCGAGCACAAAACAAGATCACTTGGTGGTGTTTAGCTAGGTACATGTACTTTTCCACTTGGCTAGGCAAGCGCTCACTAGCAAACTGCACCCCTAGCAATTTTGCCCGGTCATGATTGGTTTGGACATAGGTCCTTCCCACCTGCTCACGCTCCTTATTATTTAAAATGGGCATATTTATAGCGCCAGGGATCGTGTACTCCGCAAATTCGCCCGGACTTCGGACATCAATAAATAAGGGCGTTTTAAAATTGCATGCTTCCTTAAAACTAACTTCTAAACTCATAGAGCCTCCCTTTCTAGAGCTATTATACGCTTGCCAGGTGAAGGGGCGCAAGGTTCTTGAAAAATGAACCAGGCTTAAGCTATAGTTAAGTGGAACAGCTTAGAAAGGCGGCTAAATATGTTTCTGACCGTAACCATGAATCCTTCGATTGATATTTCCTACCCGTTGGAGCATTTAAAAATAAATACCATCAATCGCGTCCAGGACGTTTCTAAAACACCAGGCGGAAAAGGCCTCAACGTAGCGCGCGTCCTCCATGATCTCAAGGCACCTGTCATGGCGACGGGCATTGTAGGGGGCCAGCATGGGGAATTCATTCGCCAGGAATTAGATAGACGCAACTTAGCTCATCATTTTTCAACGTGTGCGGGAGAAACGAGAGACTGTATCGCTATTCTACATGATGGTGGCCAGCAAACTGAAATTCTTGAAGCAGGCCCGCACATCTCAACGGCCGAGGCTTGTGCTTTCCTTAAAACCTATCAAGATTTATTAGAAGACGTGGATTTTGCCACAATTTCAGGTAGTCTCGCCCAAGGTTTACCGACCAATTTTTATGCGAAATTACTAGCTGAAAGTGCCAAGCAAAATGTCCCAACTTTATTAGACTGCTCGGGTAGTAGTTTGGCCGAAGCCCTTAGAGGAGAGGCCAAGCCTTATGGCATTAAGCCCAATGAACATGAATTGAGTCAGCTCCTCCAACAGAAAATTTCCGCCCATAGCGCCGACGCCTTAAAAACGGCCCTGCAGCACCCTCTGTTTAGAGGGATTGAGCTTATCGTGGTGAGCTTGGGCGCAGCGGGAGCCTTTGCGAAATACCAAGAAGCTTTCTACCGCGTACACATTCCTGAAATTGAAGTTGTGAATCCTGTCGGTTCGGGGGATGCCACTTTGGCTGGTCTAGCTTATGCACTGGGCCAAAATAAAAATATCGAAGATGTGCTCAAAACAGGTATGACTACGGGCATGCTCAATGCGCGCGAGGCAAAAACAGGTCATATCAACCCTGACCACTTTACGGAACTCTATGACCAAATCCAAGTTGAAGAAATATAAGCAGTAACCGTATGCTTAAATGAGCATGCGGTTTTTATATCAAAAAACGAGCAAAGCAAAAAATAAGCCCAGCGACTAGCCGGCTAGCTGCCCGGTGCGCTATACTAAAGAGTGATCAGAAAGGGGCTTATTTATGCCAAGGCAAAAAAGTTTAAAGCAACGTTTTATTAATTATATTCTTCCCTCGACCATTTCTTTATGGGTGTTTTCCATCTATAGTATTGTTGATGGTTTTTTTGTGGCCCGCTTTGCTGGGGTAGCCGAGTTTTCATCCGTCAGTTTGGTCATCCCCTTCGTTAACGTGCTCTTCGCCTTGGCCATCTTATTTTCTATTGGTGCTCAAACCTTAATTGGCATTGACCTGGGCCAGGGAAAATTAGCAGAGGCTCGCCAGCTTTTTACGTTCATCATGCGCTTTGTCACAGGCTTTGCCCTAGCCATTATGCTTTTAGGCTTTCTTTTTATGAAACCTCTACTCTTTGTTTTAGGGGCGCAAGGCGAATTTTTTGAGCTCTCCCAAGCTTACCTGCGCATCATTTTACTCTTTAGTCCTTTTTTCATTATTTCCTATAGTTTTGAAGTGCTCGTTAAAATCGATGGCTTTCCGCGCGTTGCTGTCATTGGGGCGACCACTTCTTGCTTAACCAATGTTCTCCTCGATTACATTTTCATTGCCCATTGCCACTGGTCTGTGACCGGGGCAGCCTTAGCAACAGGCCTGGCTCAATTCCTATCAACCTTCATTTATATCTTACATTTTCAACGGAAAATCGGTCCCTTAAGCTTCGTCAAAACAAATATTTCCTGGCGTAAGGCCACACGGCACCTCGCTGAAATGATTTACATTGGTTTAGGTGAATTTATCTCCGAATTTAATGCGGCTTCTATTTTATTTATTTTTAATACCTTTATTCTCCGCTACCTCGGTGAGGCTTACATTGCTCCTTATGCAGTGATGAATTACATTGCCCTCTTTGTTTCTTGTACCTACCAGGGGGTCTGCCACGGCACTGCCCCCCTTCTCTCCTATTACTACGGCCGAAAAGACCAAAGCGCCCAGCAGCAATTACGACGCTATGGCTTTGTCACGATTTTTGGCCTATCTCTTTTGGCTTATGGCTTTACTTTTTTCGGCGGCCACACCATTCTAAGCCTCTTTTTAAAGGAAGCTCGTCAGGTCGAAGCTGCAACGCCCATGCTTCGCCACTATGCCCTGACTTTTCTCCTATCCGGCTATAATGTCTTCATTGCGGCCATTGCTTCAGCCGTGAAACGGCCCATCTATGGTATTTTAATTAATTTAGGCCGGGGCTCGGTTTTCCTCCTCCTCGCCTTGTGGTTGATCCTAAGCTTTTTGGGCCAGAGGGCTTTCTTTTACGCTGCGCCCTTGGCGGAACTATTGACATTCGCCTTAGCGGCCTACACCTTCTACCAATTGCAAAAAAATAAAAGGCAGACCCTCTAAGCAGTCTGCCGGCCTTGGCTAAAAACCTAAGGGGGCCAAGGCTTTTTTTAATTGCTGGTAACGTGGGCCAATGGTATATGCCAAGTCCCCTAATTGGGTGACAGGCTGCACCCCCATTAAGGCGTTGGAAATAAAAACTTCCTCAGCTTCCTTAGCGTCGTCTAAGGTTAAGTGAGCTTCTGTAATGGGATACTGCGCGCACAAATAAGACCGCATGGTGCCCGCCAAAAGCCCCGCGCTTACCGTGGGGGTCTTGATCTCCCCATCACAGACTAAGAATAAATTACCAAAGGCGGTCTCCGTTAATTCCCCCGCCTCATTTAAAAAGAAGGCGCTCCGAAAGCCCGCCTTTTGGGCCTCTTGGTGGGCGTAAATATTATCGTAGTAGCAAAGAGTTTTGTGGTAAGTGAGCGGGGAAGTTGCATTCCGCCTAACCGTACTTAAGCCTAAGGTAAAGCCTTCCTCTCCGTCACGATAGGGATCGGGACGCTTCACCAAGCACACATTGTCCGCCGTGACAATTAATTTTAAGCCATAATGCGTCTCTTCATCTCGGGCAATAAATTCTTCTATTTGCTCCTGGTATGATTGCCGCGGTAGGCCAAAAAAAGCCAGGCCGCGGTCTAAGCGGTCGAGGTGGGCTTTTAGAAAGAGAGGTCTTTTATTGACGACCTTAATGGTTTCAAAAACCCCCCGCCCAAAAGTAAAGCCATCATCAAATGCTACTTGCATGCCTTGGTCCACTCCTTCATGACGCCCGCAAAGGCTTCATAGTCTAAGGTTTGCGCCCCATCGCTCAAAGCTTCATCTGGATTTTCATGCACTTCAATCATGACCCCATCCATGTCCAAGGCCAAACTGGCTTTAGTCATCGGCAAAATTAAGGAACGCCGGCCGGTCCCATGGGAAGGATCAATGATGACAGGATGCGGGGTACGCTGGCGCAAGAGGGTGGCTCCCGCTAAATCCAGCATATTACGAGTTTCTGATTCAAAACTTCGTAGGCCGCGCTCGCAGAAAATAATTTGCTTGTTGCCTTCTTTTTCAATGTATTTTGCGGCCATTTCCCATTCATACAAGGTGGCTTGCAGGCCGCGTTTTAGCATGATGGGCTTATCGGTTTGGCCGACCTTTTTCAAGAGGGCGTAGTTGTACATGTTTCGGGAACCGATTTGGAGAATATCCGCATAGGACGCTACTACATCAACCATTTCCTCACTCATCACTTCAGTAATAATGGGTAAGTCATAACGGTCGCCCGCTTCACGCAGGTACTTAAGGCCCTCTACTCCTAAGCCTTGGAAGGCGTCCGGACTCGTCCGCGGCTTAAAGGCGCCACCCCGCAAAATATCTACACCCAAACGCTTGAGTTGCGCTGCCTCGTCTAAGATATGCTGGCGCGATTCAATCGAGCAAGGCCCCGCTATCATGACGGGCCGGCCTTGGCCGATACTAACATTTTTCACCTGAATACACTGTTTATTTTCTAACATGATGACTCCTCTATCTGCAATTTTTCTTGGCTTTGGCAGTAAGCCTGGAGGGCAAGGAGCGCCCCCTTTGCTTTTAAGACAATTTCCTCAAATTCTTCCTCAGGGTCGGAGAGGTTAACAATCGCACCGCCTACTCCTAGCGTTGCCTTCTCCTCTTCAATAATAGCGGTCCGAATAACAATATTAAAATCCATCGCCCCATTGTTGGCTAAAAACCCAATGGCTCCTGAGTATACACCACGAGGAACACTTTCCAACTGGTCGATAATTTCTAAGGTCCGCTTCTTGGGAGCTCCCGTCATCGAGCCCCCTGGGAAAGTGGCTTCTAAAACAGCCAAGACATCTAAATCTGCCCGCACCTGACCGGCCACCGTGGTCACAAGCTGGTGTAAGGTATCATAAGTCTCCACCGCCATTAATTTAGGCACTTGCACGGAGCCTAATTCACAAACCTTACCTAAATCATTACGCAAAAGATCCACAATCATTAGATTCTCAGCCTGCGTTTTTTCTTCAAAACGCAATGCCTCAATGAGTTCTGCATCTTCTTTGGGATCTACACCGCGGCGAATGGTCCCCTTAATTGGCTTAGCCGTAACACAGCGATTGCGGTCTACCTTAATAAAACGCTCCATCGATGAGCAGGCCACTGAAAAACCGTCCAAAGGGAGGTAGGCACTGTAAGGACCAGGACTCGCTGACCTCAAGGCCAGGTAATAAGGGGTCGGTTCCAAATGGCCAAGAATATCTAAGCGATTCGTTAAGCAGACCTCATAACTTTCTCCCTGGCGTAGGAGTTCTTGGATCTCTGCAATATGCTTTTGATAGGTTTCACGGCCCTGCACAAACTGAAGTTTTGGTAAAGCTTGGGGAGCCGGTTTTTCCCTGTGAGCCTCCTTAGCCAGCACTTCCTCTACCCAAGGGAAGAAGTCTTCCCGCCCTGCTTCTGCGAGGAAATATAGCGTCTCCGTTTCGTGATCTAAAATTATAGCCTGATCACAGTACACAAAGTAGGCATCCGGTTGCTTAGCTTGGAAGCGGTTCTTAACCTTTTCGGTATCCTGCTTCAATTCATAGCCTAAGTAGCCAATATAGCCCAGCTGGAAGTCACAAGGCAATTCGTCTTGGACCCGCCACTTGGGCCGGTGGGCTTTCAAATAGGAAAAAACATCGGTGGCATGGGTTTCGACTTGCCCATCCGCTCCTGTTTTAGTCACCACATGCTGGTTGACATCATAAGTTAGGCGGTGGCTGTGCTTAGGGCTTGGCAGGCCAAAGATGGTGAAACGAGCCAGGCCTTGATCCACCTTGCTACTATCCAGCCAGAGCACTTGCTGGCCACTAGCTTCAAGTCGTGTAAAGATTTCCTCACTACTGAGCTCTGCCTTTTCTTTTTCGACTTTAAACGGCAGGCCTGCTTGGCTCTCCCCGGCCAACTGCAGGAAGTTTTCGACTAAGGCCTCGCCATATTCACTAGCGACCGCTTCGGGATGAAATTGGACGGCATATTGAGGCTTAGTTTTGTGGGCGATCGCCATAATCACCCCATCGTCCGTCCGTGCGTCAACAGTTAAGGCGTCAGGCACGGGTTCCTGGCAGACCAGGGAATGGTAGCGGGTCACCTTAAAAGTTTTTGGCAGGCCTTGGAATAAATTTTGACCTTCATGGTGAAGTTGGCTAATTTTCCCATGCATGGGTTTTTCACCCTTCGCCAATTGGCCACCATAATACTGGTAGAGGCCTTGCTGGCCGAGGCAAATGCCTAAAATTGGCTTGGTCGATTTTTCAATGAAGTCCTGGCATAGGCCGAAGTCTTCCTTGCGATCGGGACGGCCAGGGCCGGGGGAGAGTACGACAAAATCAAAAGCCAAAGCCTCCGCCTCTTCGTAGGACAATTCATCATTTTTAATCACCAAGGGGGCTTCGCCACTCACTTTCCCGATGAGTTGGTAGAGGTTATACGTATAAGAATCATAATTATCAATGATTAATGCTCGCATGTCTGCTCCTTTATAATTGCTTTTAAATTTTGAATGGCCAAGCGATAGCCCGCCAGGCCTTGGCCAACAATGGTTGCCTTAGCATAACGGGATACGTAGCTATGCTGGCGGAAGGCTTCCCTCTGGTTAATGTCCGAGAGATGGACCTCAATCGTTGGCAGCCCCACGGCCTGGAGGGCATCCAAGATCGCTATGCTCGTATGTGTATAGGCCGCAGGATTAATGACTAGGCCATCATAAGTGCCCAAGCTTTCCTGAATACGGTCCACCAAGGCCCCCTCATGATTGGACTGGAAATGGTCGATTTCAATGCCTTCAATTTGCGCAAGTTCCTGCAAATTTTCCAACAAAGTCTCATAAGTTTCCTGGCCATAAATATCCGGCTCCCGGATTCCTAGTAAGTTGATATTAGGTCCATTAAGCACTAAAATTCTCATTCTGCACCGCCTTCCAGAGCCGTTCCCACATGACTTCCTCACCCTCAACTACTGGGAGTCGCCGGTCAGCTAAGCCTTGGTAGAGCTGATGCCGGTTTTGATACATGGTTTTAAGGGCGGGTAAATCTTTTGATAGAGGGCGTGCCGCTGTCGCTAATTCCTCCACCGGCCGATCCAAGTAAAAAATAAAACCATTCTGCTGTAAGGCCAAGCGATTCGAAGGGCGCAGGGGCGTTCCCCCACCCGTTGCCATGACCAGGCCGGTTTCCTTGGCAAACTCTTGGGTCAACTGGGCCTCAACCTGCCGGAAATAAGCCTCCCCATGCTTGGCAAAAACATCCGGAATACTCTGCCCCAAGCGTTCAACCAATTGGGCATCCAAATCCACAAAAGGCCGCTGCAACTTTTGGGCTAGACGCTGGCCCATACTGGTCTTTCCTGCCCCAGGCATGCCAATCAGAACCAAATTCTGCATCCGGCGCTCTAAACGCTGGGTAATCCTGTCGAGTTCTTGGGGCTCGCCTTTCTCGTTCATAAATAATTCCATGGCCGCAAAGGCTTGGGCTACTAGCATGCCTAAACCATTCACCGCATGGATATCACGTTCCCTAGCCCGCGCTAACAAGCGCGTCCTTAAGGGATTATAAATTAAATCCACCACGGCTTCCAACTGAGGAAAGTAATCGAGTGCCACCTTACAGGCTGTATTGTTGGGATACATGCCCACCGGCGTGGCATTGACTAGCATTTGTGTTTGGGGGTGAGCATACAAATTATCGTAGTGATTGGGCCCCTGCCGGCTGATCACAGTGACGGAAGCCGCCCCTTCCTCCTGGCAGTAGGTCTGAACCATCTGGCTCGCCCCCCCACTACCCAAAACTAGCACATGGCGGTCAGTGACGCTTAGCCCTTCTTGTTTAAGTAAGTAATGGAAGCCGAGGTAATCGGTATTAGCGCCAAGGAGCCGGCCAGCGCGGTTCACAATCGTATTGACCGAACCAATTTTCTGAGCCTCTGGCGTTAAGTCATCCAGGTAGTCCATGACCGTGATTTTATAGGGAATTGTAACATTTAAACCTTGGAAGGCCTTCGCCTTGAAAAAAGCTGGTAAGTCATGGGGCGGTAATTCCCAAAGTTCATAGGCATAGCGGTTGAACTGCTGGTGTATCCACGGCGACTGGCTATGCTTTAAGTGCTCACCCAGTAAGCCAAAGGCAGCCTTTGTCTTTTTATTTGTCAAATGCGCCAAGGGAAATAAAACCTCCTTCTAGCATGAGGTCTAGTAAAGCGATCGAAGTCATCATCTCTAAAACAACGAGTGCACGGGGAACAATAGCTGGATCGTGGCGGCCATGAATACTTAAGGTCGTATTTTTCTGGGCTTTTAAATCAACGGTATCCTGGCTTTGGCCAATGGAACTCGTTGGCTTAACGGCCACCCGGGCAACAAGAGGCTGGCCGGTCGTCAAGCCGCCAATAACCCCCCCGTGGTGATTACTCATCGTTGTCACCTGCCCGCCTTCATAGCGGTAGGGGTCATTGTGCTCACTGCCACGCATTTGGGCAGCCGCAAAGCCAGTGCCAAATTCAACCCCCCGCATGCCAGGCACGGAAAAATAAGCCTGGGCTAAGACGGATTCGACCGAGCGGAAGAAAGGCTCGCCGACACCCACTGGCAGGCCAAAGGTCGCTAATTCCACCAGGCCGCCCACCGAGTCATGCTCACCGCGCGCTTTTCGAATTGCCAGCAGCATCTCTTCTTTGACTTCGTCATTCAACACCGGGAAAGCTTGGCCGGCAATGGCCTGTAAATCTGCTTCCCAAGCCGACCCCCTGCTGGCATAGTCATCAATCACCCCGGCAATTTGCTTAATGCGGCCATACGTTTGAATACCCCGCTGCTTTAGAATATCAGCAGCCAAGGCACCCGCTAAAACTAAGGGAGCCGTCAGGCGGCCAGAAAATTGCCCGCCACCGCGGATGTCATGGAAGCCTCCATACTTCACCTGGGCCGGGTAATCGGCATGCGAAGGTCGTGGCTTCAGGGCCAGTTCTTCATAGTCCTTGCTTCTCGAGTCGCGATTTCGAATAAGAAAGCTTAAAGGGGCACCACACGTGTAGCCAGCAACCTCCCCGCTTAATACTTCGTAGTCATCCGCTTCGCGGCGGGGACTGGAGTAAAAACTTTGGCCCGGCCGCCGGCGTTTCAAGGCGGTTTGGATGGCTTCATGATTAATTTTATAACCTGCCGGCAGGCCATCGATCACCACACCAATCGCAGGAGCATGTGACTGGCCAAATAAGGTGACCTTAAATTGCTGACCAAAACTAAAGGACATCACTCTTACCTCCCAAGCTATTAAAATCATGGAAAAATTCCGGATAGGATTTTTGCACACTTTCACTTTCACAAAGTTCGATAGGCCCCGCTGCCCAAGTCGCTGCGATGGCAGCCGCCATGGCTAGCCGATGATCATTAAAGGCACGCACTTGTGTTGGCTGGAAGCGGCTAACGCCCCTAAAATCTAGGCCCGCAGTGGTTTCCACCACCGGCACGCCCAAAGCCCGCAAGAGGGCCGCCGTACTTTGCAGACGATCGCTCTCCTTTAAACGCAAACGTTCACCATGAATGACCTGCGTGCGGCCAGGCGTTCGGGCAGCCAGAACGGCTAAAATCGGAATAGCATCGGGCATTTGCCGGGCATCAATGGAGCGGCTTGAAGCGGGCGTGTGTCGGGGTTTTAGGGTTAGGCCTAATTCATCCGTCACGACTTCATAGCCCAATTGGTTCAAAGTGCCTAAAGCCAAGCGGCAAGCTTGCCTGGAGTCTAAGGTTAAATCCGTCACCCGCACCCCCGCCGCCAAGAAGAAAAGGCCATTGCTCCAGTCCCCTTCCACTTGGTAACTGGCGGCTTCATAGGGACCTTGGCAGTGGTAAGTACGAGCACCGGCTTCTACGTGCACACCAAAAGCACGCATCACCTCTATCGTTAAGTGGACATAGGCTTTGGATTCAAGTTCCCCTTGGACTTTGATTTCAGAGGGCTCCTCTAAGTAGCCTGCCGCCAAGAGGCAGCCAGAAATAAACTGCGAGCTTAAATTACCGGGCAAAGTCACCCGAAAAGCGGGCAGGCGTCCTGCTAAGAATAAGGCAGCGCCCTCTTCTCTTAGACGGACACCATAGGCTTTAAAAAAGGAAAAATAAGGGGTATTGGGCCGCTGGATCAGGCTGCCTTCCCGAATGATCTTAGCCCGCACCCCAAGCACTGCTAAAACCGGCAGTAAAAAGCGTAGGGTAGTGCCACTTTCACCCACATTAATTTCCACTTCAGTAGGAAACTGGGCTGGAGGCGTGAATTGATAGGTATCACCAGTTTGCTTAATATCGACCTGCAAGGCCCGGGCTACCGCCAGGGAACGCTCAATATCTTGGGATAAGTCCTTTAAGACGATCCTAGAGCTTCCGGGAGCCAAAAGGGCACAGAAAATCGCGCGGTGGGCTAGGGATTTGGAACTGCGTGCTCGGATTGTTCCCCCTAAAGCTTGATTCATGATCCGCCTACGCATGCTCTTGCCCCAATTCTAGAAAAGCAGCTAATTCTTTAGGCGAAACCAATTTTCTCTCGACTTCGCCCCAGGTTTTGGGAATAATAATATGCATGTTCTGGCCAGATTTTTTCTTGTCATGTTGAATAGCCGCTAAGAGATCCGCCGCGGCATACTCGTGAGTCGTGGGCAGGTCATAGGCTTTTAATAAGGCTATTAACTCGGCCGTTAAACCCGGCACCGCTAGCCCCTGGCGTTCGCTGGCCCGACACATATGCACTAAACCCAAAGCCACCGCCTCGCCATGCAGCAAAGTATAGTCCGATAAGGCTTCAATCGCATGGCCAACCGTATGCCCCAAGTTCAAACACTGGCGCTTGCCCAAATCCTTCGGGTCTTCTTGAACATAGTCCAGCTTAATCTTCACCGAACGTTCAATCACCGTTTCAAAGGCTAGCTGGTCTTTCGCCTGCAGCATTTGATACAAATTAGCATCACTTAAGAAGGCATATTTAATCACTTCTGCCAGGCCACTATGCAGCTGGCGTGGCTCTAAAGTCTGTATGAATTTGCTTTCAATATGCACATGCTGGGGAAAATAGAAACTACCAATTTGATTCTTGAAATGGCCAAAATTAAGTCCGGTCTTTCCCCCCACGGAAGCATCAACCATCGCTAACAGGGTCGTTGGAACCGCGATAAAAGGGATGCCCCGCAGAAAAGTCGCCGCGACAAAGCCCACTAAATCAGTCGCCACGCCACCACCAATGGCCACCAGCAGGTCACCACGGGTAAAGTTTTTTTCCAAGAGATAACGCGTCAGCCGTTCATAGGTCGCTAAGCTTTTGCTGGCTTCTCCCGGGGTAAAACTTTCGGTATGGACACGAAAGTCTTTGAAAACGGGAGCTAGATCTTTGGCATAAAGTTCATGAACCTGCTCATCCCAAATCACAGCAATTTGCTTATCCTGCCAGGGGAGCAATGTTTCTCTGAGTAATTCCGGCTCCTGCTTAACGATATCAATATCATAGTGCTCTGCTTCACAGTTGATGCGCATCCTTTTGGCCACCTCCATATAACTAGCCCTATGCTATCATAAAACCCCCATTTTTAAAATAAGCGCGGCCTAATAGAAGCTTCTTCAGCAAGCATTTAAAACCCCTAGCTATTGCTAAGGCAAAAGGGCTGGCGTACAATACAAGTACCAATGAAAACTAATGAAAGGATGCGAAAAAATGAAAGCTGCTTATATCGAAAAAACCGGAAGTCCCGCTAGCATTCATTACGGAGACTTGGGCAAGCCTAAGCCCGGCCTGGATGAGGTTCTCGTTAAAAATCACTATTCGGCGGTCAATTATGTGGATACCTTCGTCCGTTCTGGCCAGTACAAGACGCTCTTGCCCCAGCCTTTCATTATCGGGCGCGATGCCGTCGGGCAGGTCGTGGAGAAAGGTGACTGGGTGACGGCCTTTGACATTGGGGATTGGGTTTGGACAAATTCCATGGGCCATGACGGTCGCCAAGGCGTGGCCGCTGAATACTTTGCGGCGCCAGTGAATAGAGTCTATCCCCTTCCTCAGGGCACCTCACCCTTAAAGGCAATCGCTAGTGTCCACTCTGCAGCAACAGCAGCCATCCTCTTAACAAAAGTCGCCCAAGCTAAGCTCGGCCAAAGCTTACTCGTCTGTGGCGGAAATGGCCATGTGGGTAGTAAATTAGTGGCAATCGGCCAGCAAATGGGGCTTGACGTCACCGCAACAGCCGCTCCCAAAGCTTTAAAGGAAGTGCGCGCTTTAGGCGCTAAGGCGGTCTATGATTACCATGAAGACCAGCAGGAGGCCCTCAGCCACCGCTTCGATATTGTGGTGGATACCTCGGGCCAAGTCCCCCTAAAAGAGCAAATCGCCGCCCTTAAGCAAGGCGGTAAAATACTCATGATCACCCCACCACCTGTCGAAGACTTGAATTTGTGGAGTCTTTACACGCAATCCGCCCAAATTCTAGGCTTTGTCATCAGCCAAGCGAGTGCCCTAGATCTCCAAGCTGCCAGCCAGGTCATCAATAAGCTCTTCGCCCAAGGCTTACTCTTAAACGATAACATCGAGGTCTTGCCACTTAGCCAAGCAGAAGCAGCCCACGAGCGCCTCGAACAAAAAATTAATAATAAAAAGAAGCTTGTATTAAAGTGCGCTTTGGACTAAGATCAATCATATTCCAAACACTTTAAAAATTTTTCGCAGGAAATTATGGGAAAGGTTGTGAGGTTTTGACCAAAAATAAATTCAGTATTGAAATGCGGGTGGTTCTCGGTTTCGCCCTTTATATTCTTTTAGGAGCGGGACTTTTAACCTTACCGATCATGACCCAAAGCGGGGCGGGCACCCCTTTTATCGATGCCCTCTTCACCGCTACATCAGCTTCCTGTGTGACCGGGCTGACGGTGGTGACCACTTCAGCACATTGGAATACCCTAGGGCAAATTGTCATCATTGCCTTAATCCAAGTGGGCGGCTTAGGGCTCATGACTTTTGGGACGCTTTTTGCCCTTTTAGTCCGGAAACGTATCGGCCTAAGGGATCGGCAGATTTTAAGTGGCGAGCACGGCTATGACCGCCTGCAAGGCATTGTCCGTATTTTAAAATATATTTTGGGCTTTACCTTCGCCACAGAAGGACTGGGGGCCTTGCTTTTGGCCACGCAATTTATTCCCTATTATGGAGTGCGACGCGGCTTATGGTTCAGCATTTTCCACGCCATTTCCGCCTTTTGTAATGCGGGCTTTGATTTAGTCGGCGACTCCCTCTATCCCTTCCGCAGCAATCTGATCGTGAATTTTGCCATTATGGCCCTCGTGGTCATTGGGGGCTTGGGTTTTTTGGTGAACCAAGAAATTCTCTACTGGCGGAGGCGGCGGCGCCTTTCCTCGCAAACGAAACTGGTCTTAATGATCACGGCCCTCTTGCTTTTTGGTGGGGCCTTCATCTTCTGGCTGCTAGAGCGTAGTAATCCGCTCACGATGGGCCAGGAAAGCTTAGGGACCCAAGGCTTGCAAGCCCTCTTCCAGAGTGTTATTGCCCGAACGGCCGGTTTCTATACCTTAGATTTCACTAAAATTCGTGAGACCTCGGCCTTTTGGTTCTTGATGCTCATGTTCATCGGCGCCTCGCCGGGTTCGACCGGCGGTGGTTTGAAGACCACCACGTTTGGGGTTTTACTGGCTTCCACCTATCATACCATTCGGGGAAATAAGGAGACCGTCTTCTACAAGCGGCGCGTGCCCCGGGAAACCATTGCGAAAGCCTATGCCTTAATGGTTCTATCCTTAAGCCTCGTTTTAGTGGTGACCTTTATTCTAACGACCATCGAAAAGTTTTCCTTCCTGCCGATTCTATTTGAGACCGTCTCGGCCTTTGCGACAGTCGGCAATACGCTAGGCATTACCCCAGGCTTAACCGCTGTTTCTAAATTTCTCTTGTGTTTGACCATGTATATTGGCCGGATTGGGCCTTTAACTTTAGCTTACGCCTTAAATCACCAGCAAAACAAACATATGAAATACGCAAAAGCTACCCTATTTATTGGCTAGGAGGTTACCATGCAAAAACAGTCAATCATCATTTTCGGTGCGGGGCGCTTCGGCAGTGCCCTCTGCCGTGGTCTGGCTAAGAGCCGCCATGAAGTGCTCGTCGTTGACCGCCATATGGAGCGCGTTGAAGCCGTCAGCAATTACGTGGATGCCGCGGTCCAATTGGATATCGCCGATGACAAGGCCCTCTCTGAACTGGGCCTCAGCAATTTCGACTTAGCCGTGGTTGCAATTGGTGAAGCAATTGATGCTTCCATTCTCGCAACGCTGGCTTGTACCGAGGCCGGTGTCAAAAAAATTGTCGCCAAAGTCGGTTCCAGCAAGCAAGCTAAAATTTTGGAGCGTTTAGGGGCCAACAAACTCATTTACCCAGAACGCGACTCCGCTGTCACTCTCGCTTCCAGTATTAAGCAAACGGACATCATTTCCTATATCCATTTTTCCGACCGTTATTCCATAGCTGAATTGGATCTTAAAGAAGCCTGGATCAATAAGAGCTTGGACGAGCTTAATTTGCGGGCCAAGCACAATATTAACGTCGTGGCCGTGAAAAAAAGAAATCGGAAAACCGTGGTGAACCCTGATCCGCATGAATTACTGGAGCGTGATGATCGCCTGGTCGTGGTTGCGGAAGATAGACTCTTAGAAGAGCTTAATGGCTAAAAAAGACCCCAAAGGGAAGAGAATAAACCTTTGGGGTTTTCTTATGCCTAATTTTCAAGGCCAAAAAGCGCGTTAGAGTCCTTTTATTCCATGCTAACAATGTTTCCAGTATTCTCTGAAATGCTCGCTTACCTTTTTCATTGTGACAGCGAGTTATAAGCAGATGAGCAAACTAAATTTATTCCGCATTCCTTTCGGCTCGAACCAAGCGTCCTTGGGAATCGAAGAGGTCTTGGTAAGCCAGGTAGGCGACAATAATGGCGGTAATGGTGGCTGTGGCCATCAGCATAAAGTAGGCCACAATTTGATAGAGAATCGCATTAATCGGCATGGAACCCGCCAGCATCATCCCCGTCATCATGCCAGGCAAGAGGACCAGGCCCACCGTTTTCACCGAATCAATGGTGGGTTGGATGGAGGCTTGGATACTCTCCTTAATGATACTTTGCGAGGCTTGCTTCATGGTCGCTCCTAGGGCTAATTTTTCCTCAACCAATTGCCGTTGATCACGGAAAAGCGTTTGAATATTTCGGAAGGTGAGCCCAATAATTTTCATAGAATTCCCCGCCACCATGCCGGTAATCGGAATGATTTGTGCCGGCGTAAATTTAATTGCTCCCGACAAAACCAAAATTCCCAAGGCCACCAAAGTACTCGCCAAGGTCGCTAAAACAGCAATTTTAAGCGGCTGGTGAAAATTTTTCCCCCGCTTGCTCGCCGCATATGCAGCGTTTAAGCTAATAAATAAAATAGCAAAAATGGTCACCCACCAGCGGTCCCACTTGAAAATATAAGTGAGGACAAAGCCGGCCACAAAAAGCTGGACCACCATGCGCAAAACGGAAACCAGCATTTCCTTGTTCAAAGCAAGCTTTTCCTTGTAGCCAAGCACTAACGCAATAATAATCAGGCCAAAGGATAAAACCAGTGATAAAGGACTCATCATCAAACCTTCACTAAGCATGAGTGGCCACCTCCATATGCCCATTTTGAATCGTTAGGAAGCGATCCGCACGCCTTTGCTCCGTTTCATCGTGGCTCACCCAAATTAAGGTCAAATTTTCCTCCTCGGCAACCTTAAACAACCAGGTCCAAATGATCGCTGCCGTTTTTGCATCCAAGCCAGTCGTAACTTCATCTAAGAGTAAAACTTCCGGTGGAAACATCAGATGGCGGATCAAGGCTAAGCGCTGGCGTTCACCACCTGATAAGCGATCAATGCCTTGCCTCAAGTCAAACTGCTCTAAACGGACATCAGCCAGCAAAGCGCGTGCCCGGTCAGCGTCAAATTTTTTCTGGCGAATCTGACTGGGAAAAGCCAGATTGTCAAAAATACTCTCCCCAAAGAGCCGAGGCGTTTGGTGGCAATAGGAGACAGCTTGCCGGTAAGTGGTATAGGGCCAAGACTCCAAGTCTTTTCCCTGATATTCAATATGCCCTGAACTAGGCTTCAACAAGAGGGCTAAGAGCTGTAGGAGCGTGCTCTTGCCACTACCAGAAGCCCCCCGTAAATTGACGCGTTCTCCCGCAAAAATTTGGAAATCGAGGTCCTGGAGGATGGTTTTCCCATCCGCTTCGTATGATAATTTTTCTACCTTAAAGCAGGTATTTTGTTTTTCTTTTGGCAAAAACCCCATTCCTTTCTAAAATAATTTTATTTATTTGGCAATTTTGTCAAATTTCACCATTGCTTTCTCCGTTTATTTTTAACAATTATATTCTAACATAGAAAAATTGACTTTCTAAAGAAAAGCTAGCCAGCAAAAAGCCACCTCCCAATGAAGGTGGCTAAAAAGAGATTAATTCACCCGCAATTCCGTATCACCCGTTTCTAATACCGCTAGCACGGCGTCTAAACTTTCTTCAACAATATTTTTAACGGCGGTATCGGTGTAATAGGCAATATGAGGGGTGAAGTAAATTTTAGGATGCTCAAGCAGGGTTTTAAATTCTCCTGACTCCAAGCTTTCCCCCGAGAAGCGCTGGCCCACAAATTTTGCCTCTTCCTCATAAGTGTCCAAGGCCGCCCCTGCCAGCTGGCCTGCATCTAGAGCCGCTAACAAGGCCTTGGTATCCACGATTTGACCGCGCGCCGTATTGACAAGGTAGCTCCCGGCTTTAAAGTGCTTGAACATTTCGGTTGAAAATTGCCCGGCATTTTCCGCCGTCAGTGGCATGTGGAGGGAGATGACATCAGCTTGGCTAACTAAGTCTTCTAAGGAAGCCACATAAGTTAACGTGCCCTTCGCTTCCTCACTAGGATATTGATCATAGCCTAAAACCTGACAGCCAAAGCCCCTAAAGAGGCGGGCAGCGGCTAGGCCAATCCGCCCGGTGCCCACAATGCCCACCGTCATTTCTCCCAAAACTCGGCCCCGAACCGCAGGCAGGCGACGGAAGTCCTGGGCGGCCATTTGCGCTTCCAGAGCCGGCAGGCGCCGAATTAAAACGAGAGCTGTCGTCACCGCAAATTCTGCGATGGAAGCTGGCGAATAGGCGGGGACATTTGAGATGATGAGGCCATGTTTCTTGGCCAAGTCTAAATCATACTGCTCAAAACCCACACTGCGCTGGGCAATTTGCTTGATGCCGTAAGCCTCCAATTGGGGGTAAAGTTCCGCCGCCAAAGGCTTAGCGGCTTGAAGGGATAAGCCATCATAGCCCTGCACTCTCCCCACATTATCTGGCGTCAAGCTTTCCACCCGGGCCTCGACCTGAACGCCCTGCTCTTCGGCCCAGCGAGCCACTAGCGTCCGCTCTTCCTCACGAATATCAAACATGATAATTTTCTTCATTCTTGTCCGCCTTTCCTGTCACCAAATGGCTTCATCAGCATTTTTAAATCCTTAACTCCTCTACCTAATCAAAAATAGGTTCCCAAGTTTCTGCTGCATTTGCCTCAAAGCACATGGCGACTTGCTCTTTGGTATTTTTAGCCGGATCCAATTCTGGCAAATCCTCGCAGGCAAAGTAAGCCGCTGCTTGGGTTTCAGAATTTTCCTGGAAACTGCCCCCCAGGGCTTGGCAGGCCACAAAAACCTTGCAGATCCCGTAGACATAAGGAGGCTGATTTCTCTTGTTACGGTCATGGAGGGCAATGAGGTACTCACAAGTGACATCCAGACCGGCTTCTTCCTTCACTTCCTTAATGGTATTTTCCCTAACAGACAGGTCCACATCCAGCCAGCCCCCCGGCAAGGACCAGAGGCCAGAATTTTCCTGAACCAGTAAAATTTTACCGTCCTTAAAAATAGCCGCCCGCGTGTCTAATTTGGGGGTTTGGTAGCCTGTCTCATTGCAGAAGAGTTTCTCCACTTTATCTAGGGAAATCTCTCCATAACGACTAACCATTTCGGCGGCAATTTCTCGAATGCGTTCATAACGCTCCCGTTCAAAGGGATTTTTCGTATAGGCCAGGCCACTTTGCGCTAGGGCCTGGAGTTCAATCGCATAGGTCAGCCAATGATCTTCCTGAGTCATTTCACTACACCTCCACAGGCTTGGCCAAGTCTTCTTCCTGTAGGCCCTTCATTAAAGCCACCAGGAATTCTGGGTATTTTAAGTAGTCTGCCTTCACACAATATTCATCCACCCGGTGGGCCATATTCCCGTCCGCAAAACCATAGACGGCAAAGGGAAAATCGGCCGGCTTACCCGGTAGCAAGCTAGCCGCATCACAAGCTCCCGGTGACCACAAGGCTGAAATATCGCGACCTAGATATTGCTTAGCTAATTTCTCCGTCAAGGCCACTAAAGAAGAAGCCCCCGTCGTCACGACCGGTGACACCTCTCCTAAGACGGTCAATTCAAGCTGAGCCCCGTCTTCATTGGCCTCATGCACAAGCTTCTCTGCCTTTGCCAGCATGGCCTCATGATCCGCCTGGGTCACCGTGCGCCCATTGAAATAAGCCTCTGCCAAATCGGGCAGGGAATTGATCTGCTCACCCGCTTTAAAGACCGTGCAATTGAGGACAGGTCGGCCAGCTTCTGGCAGTTGGAGGGGCAGGCTTTCAGCATATGCCTTGAGCTGCCCCACAGCCCAGGCCAAGGGCTCAATGGCATTATAACCCTCCTCCGGAATGGAAGAGTGCACCATTTTTCCCCGAGAAGTGAGCTTAAAATTCACGGAACCTTTATGGGAGTATATCACCCCACCCGTCACAGGCTCTGTAATGAATAAGGAAGCTGCTTCTTTCATATAACCTTGGTCATACAAGGCTTTAGCCCCGGCTTGGCCGGTCTCTTCGTCGGCTGTTAATAGTAAGCGCAGGCGACTATGACTCAAGGCCCCCTCTTCTTTGAGTTGGACGAGGGCGAGCACCATGGCGGCAACGCTCCCCTTCATATCCGCAACCCCTCGGCCATAAAGACGGCCATTTTGCTCTGTTAATTCAAAGGGTGGCGTCTGCCAGTTCCCTGCTGGCCCAGAAGCGACCACGTCCAGGTGCCCTGACCATACATGCACCGGCCCCTCACCCCCAATTTCCACCACTAAATTAGCGCGCGTGGGGCTAATCGGCACCAGCTCACTGGATATTCCATAGGCTTGGAGAAATTTTTGTATGCGCAAGGCGACTTCTCGCTCCTGGTCTCCCACTGATGGTACGGCAATGAGGTCAGCCAGCAGCTGTATTTTTTCTACTTCTGTAAAAATAAACGCTCCTCCTTCTTTAAGAAGCTCTCAGCTTCTTGCTTTGCCCTAATTTTATGGCAGTTAACCAAGAAAGCCAAGTCAAAGCACACAAGGCTCCTAAAACAAGCCAGGTCAAGTCATAAGTCCCACTCACATCATATAGAGCGGCCACGGCCAAGGAACCGGTCGTCATGCCAGCTTGAATGGCACTATTCACATAACCGTACGCACTGGTATAGGCAGAGCCCTCATAAATTTGCCCCGTTACAATTGGCGGATGCACTGTGGATGACGGTAGGCCCAAGCCAAAAGCCAGAATAAAAAGATAAGGAACGCCAGGCACGGTGATAAACATCATCAAAATAAAGGCCAGGGAAATACCAATGAGGGTCAAGGTATAAGAAATAAAGGCGCCATAACGATCACTCACCCAGCCCAGGGCCACTTTGGCAACCATGCCCACCACCGAATAAAGGGAAATAGTCAGCGAAACTTGCGCGGGGGAAAAATCTTCCGCGAGAGCCGGGGGGAAATGCCCTAAGCCACCCGAGTTCGCAAAGGCAATGCAGATGGCCCCCAATAATAAGAACCAGAAAGCCGGCTGCCGTAAAAATTGCGGCTGTTTTGCAGGACGATCGCCTTTTGGTTCGTCGTCGGCCTCCGCTAGCTCCCCCGCCTCGCTGCCGAGCGGCTGCTGGCCTAATTCTTTAGGGGTTAGGCGCAACACAAATATCGCCAAGGGCAAGCAGACGATTAAAATAGTCAAACCAATCAGAAAATAAGCCGGCCGCCAGCCAAAATTCTCCAGTAGAAAGCCGATAATAGGACTCCAAACAAAAGCCCCCAGGCCAATGCCCGCCATAATAATGGACATGGCCAAGCCGCGCTTCTCAATAAACCAGTGGTGGGCCATGACCATTAAGGGCACGATAGTCGCTACATGGAGCCCCGCCCCCATAAAAATTGACACGATATTCATAAAAAGACCCGACTGAGCCAAGCCATAAAGTAAAAAACCTAAGCCGTAAATCCCTGTGCCTAAGCCTAAAAACCAGCGAAAAGTCTTAGCATTAAGGACTTTCGACACAAAAGGCGAAACCAACATCCCCATGCCCGCTAAAATCGCACTGTTTAAGGTAAAGACGGTCCGTGAAAGCCCAAGGTCAGCAGTGACAGCTAATAGAAATGTATTAGCTAAAGTTGTCGATAAAGGCATCATCAAGCCCATCAGCAAGGTCCCCGCCACCAGCATTTTCCAACCTTGAAATTTTTCCTTTTTTCCCATCATGATATCACTCCTCATAAGACACCAAGTTTTCGCTCATTGCTAAATGCCTGCCCTCCTTTATTGTTAGCGATTTCCATATGTTTTCTTTAGTATAGCGAAAACTAAGGGATTTGATCGTTAGTTCACTAACATTACCCTCTAATAACCAGGTCAAATTCGCACTCACCAAGGGCTCTCTTTAAGGCGGAAGTATTTTGCTGTCTGCAGCCTTCTATGTTACCCTCGTAATTGACGCTTTTATGGCATTTTGGCTTTATTGTTATCGATTTAGCCCAAAACAGCTACAAGTATTTTTTAAGGGCAGCAAAGTTTTTAGAAAGGTGTGCTACGATGAAGAAAAAAATTTGGTCTTTCTTAAGCCTCGGCATATTACTCTTTTCTTTCTTTCAACCGGCGCTGGTCGAAGGTAAGCAGCAGAGCATTACTTTTGCGGACGCTGGCTGGGAGAGTAATAAATTGCATAATGCGATTGCGGGTCGTATTGCCAAGGAGGTCTTTGGCTATGACTGGGAGGAAACCCCGGCTCCACAGCCGTCATGCACGAAGGCCTATTGCTAGGTGAAGTTGATGTGCATATGGAGGAGTGGACTGATAATATTCCCACTTATGCCACGGATATCGAACAAGGTAAATTACAAGAACTTAGCGTCAACTATGACGATAATAAGCAAGGGATTTACGTCCCGCGCTACGTGATCGAAGGAGATGAGGAGCGGGGCATTGAAGCGCTGGCTCCTGACCTGGAATATATTTGGGATTTAAAGAAATATCCCGAACTGTTTCCTGACGCTGAACAAAAAAATATGGGCCGCCTCTATGGTTCTATTCCAGGCTGGGCGGTCGATGAAGCACTGCATAATAAATTCGAACACTATGATTTAGATGAGGAATTCCTCTACTTCCGGCCCGGCTCAGACACGGCCTTGCAGACAGCAATTATGAACGCCTACGATCAAGGCGAGCCGGTCGCTGCTTATTACTGGAGTCCGACCTCGCTTTTGGGGAATTACGATATGGTTCTCCTCAAGGACAAGCCCTACACGAATGAGGAAGATTTTAAGGCGGGTAAAACAGAGTTTCCCTCAATGCGGGTCACCGTCAGTACGAGCAACGATTTTGCCCAGGATAAAGGGAATCAAGACTTTATCCAGTTTTTAGAAAACTACGAAACCTCCAGCGAGCTGACTTCAGAAGCGCTCGGCTATATGGAAGAGCACGATGCTTCCTATGATGAAACGGCGGAATGGTTCCTTAAAGAACATGAAGATGTGGTCAAAAGCTGGCTGACTGAAGAACAAGCCCAAACCTTAAGTCAAGCGCTGGCGAGTGGTCAAGGGAATTTACGGAAATCTATTTTTGAATTTCCCTTCCAACTCCCCATTAAATTTAGCAAAATCGATGATGCCGTGCGTGCTTTCAGTATCAAACACGACCGCTTCTTCAGCGCCATTACAAAAGGGCTCACTGCTCTGGTCACTGGGATCGAAGGTTTACTCAAAATGATCCCCTGGTTTGTCTTGCTCCTGCTCGTCTTTATAGGCGGCTGGAAATTGCTTGGCAGCTGGCCAATCGGCTTACTCTATAGCGGCCTGCTCTTCTTAATTGGCACGGTCGGCTATTGGGAGATGATGAACGAGACGTTGGCAATTATTGTTGCCTCCGTCCTGATCTCTCTATTAGTCGGCTTCCCGCTGGGCGTTCTCTTGGCAGCCAGTCCCTTAATGAATAAAATTTTCAAGCCTATTTTGGATACCATGCAGACGATGCCAGTCTTTGTTTACTTGATCCCCGCCCTGCTCTTCTTCGGCCTGGGGAAAGCTCCTGGCGTCATTGCGACAACGATTTATGCCGTGGTCCCCATGATTCGGCTGACCAGTCTGGGCATTCAGCAAATTGATGCGGAAGTGGTCGAAGCGGCCCAAGCCTTTGGATCCACCTGGCTCCAAGCCCTCACCAAAGTTAAAATTCCGCAAGCCCTGCCTACCATTATGACGGGGATTAATCAAACCCTAATGATGGCCATCTCCATGGTCGTGACAACTTCCATGATTGGGGTGCGCGGTCTGGGAATGGAAGTGCTCAATGGGGTCAATAAAATTGAAATCGGCCGGGGCCTCATCTCCGGCATTGCTGTCGTTATTGTTGCTGTCATTATTGACCGTCTAACGCAAGGCTTTATCAATCGCAGTGAGGTGAATGAGAATGGAAAATAAGCCTTTAATTCAAGTGAAAGATCTCTCCCTCGTTTTTGGCCCTGAAGAAAAGGAAGCCTTAAAAATGAAGGCCGCTGGCAAAAGCCGCGCGGAAATTTACGAAAAAACAAAGTCCACTGTGGCCCTCTACAAGGCTAACTTCGATATTCAGCTGGGCGAAATTTTCGTTATCATCGGCCTTTCTGGCTCGGGAAAATCAACCTTAGTCCGCTGCCTCAATGGCCTGAACCGCCCGACCGCTGGCCAAGTTCTCTACAATGGTCAGGATATTAGTCAGTTTAATCGGGAGGAATTACGCCAGTTCCGCCGGGAAAAAATGGCCATGGTCTTCCAGCATTTTGGTCTCATGTCCCATCGCGATGTGCTTGGTAACGTTGAATATGGCCTAGAAATTAAGGGTCTGCCCAAAAAGGAGCGGCAGGAAAAAGCAGAGGCAATGCTTGAAATGGTAGGCCTCGGTGGCCATGAATATGAAAATATTACCGCCCTCTCTGGCGGGATGAAGCAGCGGGTAGGTATTGCCCGTGGGCTGGCTAATGACCCTGAAGTTTTACTCATGGATGAGCCTTTTTCCGCCTTAGACCCGCTGGTGCGGAAGGATATGCAATTTGAATTACTCACCATCCAGCAAAAGTTGGAGCAGACCTTAGTCTTTATTACCCATGATATTAACGAAGCTTTTAAACTGGGCGACCGCATTGCCATCATGCGGGACGGGGAAATTATCCAAATTGCCAGTCCGGAAGACATGAGTGAGCATCCTGAAAATGACTACGTCCAGCAGTTCATTGACAGTGCCGATATGACCGAAGTTTACTCAGTTGGAAGCGTCATGGTCACGCCGAACTCCCTCGTCCGCCTCTCCGACAGCCCGAATATTGCCATTAAAGCCATGAAAAATAATGGCGTCTCCTCGGCTTATGTGGTGGACCGGCACATGATTTTCCAAGGTGTCGTCACAATTGATGATGCCCTGAAGGCCCGCCAGGAAAAATGGGACTTAGCCGACATTCTCATTACCGATGTGGATACCACTGAGCCGGATGCCCTCTTAAGTGATGTCATGGGCCAAGCAACCGCCGCGCGTTTCCCGATTGCCGTCTTAGGACCTGATAAAAATCTCGAAGGCATTATCTCTAAGGTCCATGTCCTGTCCACTATGGTGTAATTGATGCAGCCATCTCTTCAGGGATGGCTTTTTATTTCTTTTAAAAATTCATTTGTTTTTTTAGTCCAAATAGGTTACAATAAGTTCTAGCGGAACGTGGCGCAGCTTGGTAGCGCACTTGCATGGGGTGCAAGGGGTCGCAGGTTCAAGTCCTGTCGTTCCGATCCTTGAGCTAGCTTGCCGCTGGCTCTTTTTTTATGGGCTAAATGGCTAGAAAAAAGGAAGGCCCTCTAAGCCTTCCTCAAATCGCTATTAACGCTTCAGATCATTTAAATCATAAGCTGCCTTCGGAATCTCGGCCACCCCACCGCCAGCACGGAGGATATCCGTTGCCTGGCAGCCCACGGCCACACTCATGCGACCATCATGTGGGGTCACATCAGGCAATTTCCCGTCTAAAATATAATTAACAAAGGAACTTGCAATTCGAACGTCCCCACCCGAGTGGCCGCCTACTGTCGGCTTCATTTGAATGACTACATCACTTTGGTCATGGAGGGCGGCGGTGTTACGGGACTTAATGGTGATGGTATTATCCGGCATGCTGTTTTCCATGCGGCCCTTAGTTCCAATCACCACATAATTGCGGTGGTAGTCCGGCGTGAAGTGACACTGCAAATAAGAGGCCTTGATGCCATTTTCCAATTCCATAATCAAAACGTTATTGTCTTCCACATCAATCGGAATATCCCACTCGTCTTTCAGGCCATCTGCTTCAAAATTCTTGCGGTCATTGTAGAAGTCCAAGCTCCCAAAGGCAGAAACTTTCTTCGTATAGCTATTCCCCAGCATATGAATGACGTCAATATCATGCGAGCCTTTTTGGAGGAGGAGGGAATTCGTGTACTTAGAGTTTCGGTGCCAGTCTTGGTAGTAATAGCGGCCCCCACGTCCGACAAAATGCCGGCACCAAATGGCCTTCACTTCACCAATGGCGCCTTGGTCAATATACTGTTTCATCGTCTGAAACATCGGCATGTAACGCATATTGAAGCCAATCATGAGCTTCAAATTCGTCGCCTGCCAGGTTTTAATAATATCATCGCAATCTTCAATACTAATGGCCATCGGTTTTTCCAGGAAAACATGCTTGCCCGCCTTAAAGGCATCCAAGGCATGCTGGTGATGCTTCCAGTCTTCCGTTAGAATAGCCACCGCATCCACATCTTCTCGGGCCAGTAACTCGTGGTAATCCTTCGTAATAAAGCAATCAGCTGTAATCTCAGCCTTAAATTTCTCAATCAAAGCCTCATCCAATTCCGAAAAGGCCGTAATGACGGAACGCCCGCCCTCTTCCGGCTGATGCCAATGCTTGGCGAGATGGCCACGCAAGCCGTAGCCGATCACACCGACGCGTAATTTTTCCATATTTAACGCTCCTTTATCTCTACTTCAACCTGCTTTACCTTACATCTATTATAAGCATAAAAGCTTACTCATTGATAGTCTTCTTTTTTCCGGGCTTCATGCTTCACCAAATCAGCCTAAAAAACTTAAGTCTTCACCGCCTTCAGGGTGAGGCAGACAAATTGGAAATCCCCTCGTAAGTCTTGGTTCACGTATAAGCCGCGTGCCATTAATTCGTCACCGCCATAAAGTTTTTCCCCATTAACTTGATAGTCCTTCTTGGGATCGAGACCAGCTAAACGTAAGCGCCGCAAGGGTTTATTGCCCGTATCTAAAATTTGATAATAGAAGGCCAGCGCTTCTTCTTGCTCCTTGTCCACAAAAAGCCAAGCCGCCTCTTGGCCTTCTTCATAGGGATTTAATAAACGATAGAAGCGGCCAAACTGCACCAGCTCTCGATGCTCCTCATAGAAGGCAATTTGCCGTTGAATTTCCGCCCGCTCCGCCGGACTTAAATGCTCCGTATCCAATTCATAGCCCAGATTAGCGGCCATGGCGACTGCCCCGCGCATGGCCAAAGGCGTAAAGCGCCTAGTTAAGTAATTGGGACTTGCTGAGACATGGGCCGTCATCGCACTGATGGGCAGGCACAAGGATGAGCCGTATTGAATGCCCAAGCGCGCAACGGCATCCGAATTATCACTCGTCCAAGTTTGCGGCATATAATAAAGGAAACTGGCGTCAAAACGACCGCCTCCGCCCGAGCAACTCTCCCAAAGGATATTAGGATAGGCGCTGACTAATTCCTCTAGCAATTCATAAAGCCCTAACATAAAGCGGTGAGCCACTTCACCGGTGGGGATCAGCGGATCTCCCGAGCCAATTTCCGTCATATTGCGGTTATAGTCCCATTTCACGTAGTCAATGGGCACGTGGTCAAGGATCAGCCGCAATTGCTGGGTAATATTTTCACGTACCTCAGGCCGACTCAAATCCAAAACATATTGCGAACGGCCCCGGGAAGCCGGCCGGCCAGGGGTATGTAAGACCCAATCGGGGTGCTTGCGGTAGAGGTCACTATCCTCAGAAATCATTTCCGGCTCAAACCACAAGCCAAAACCTAAGCCCTGCGCCTTAGCATAAGCACTGAGATGCTCTAAACCTTGGGGGAGCTTCTCTTGATTCACAAACCAATCTCCTAGAGACCGGTAATCATCATCACGCTGGCCAAACCAGCCGTCATCTAAAACAAAGAGCTCCATGTTCAAGCCTTTTGCATCACGCATCAACTGCTCAATTTTCTCTTCACTAAAATCTGCTGAGGTTCCCTCCCAATTATTAAGTAAAATCGGACGGCTTTTATGTTTGTATGGGCCGCGCAGCAAGTGCTCGTTATACAGATCATGAAAGCCATGAGATAGATGATTTAGGCCTTGTTTCGAGTAATTGAGAATGCATTCGGGCGTCTGGAAGGTCCCACCCTTTGGCAAGCGCCAGGAAAAATGCGTGGGACTGATACCGATTTGCGCCCTGGTCTGCATAAAGGTGTCCACCTCGATATGAGCGGCAAATTCACCCCCATAAAGCAAATGAGCCGCATAGGCTTCCCCTTGAAATTCTGTTGTTTCCGGCCGCAATAAGGCAAAGAAAGGCTGGCAATTATGTCCCAAGGTGCCCCGCTTGCTATCGAGGGTATGAATCCCGCGTGTCAAGGCAGAGCGTGTCCATTGCCTTTCCCTGGCCCAGGCGCCCGGTAATTGCAGTAAATCATACTCGTCATCCGGAAAATCCAGCGACGCACTGAAAACACGCTCTAGAACCAGTGTCTCCTCTCCTTCATTATGAAATTTGACACTGCGCGCAATAATTGGCAGAGTGTTAAAAATGGTATAGTATAAGTCCGCTGCCAAGCCCGTCTTATCATCGTAAACTTTAATGATTAAGGTTTGGGCCTCCCCTTTTTCGGCATAGGTATGGGGCAGCCCTTCCAGTTTAGGCTTTCCCTCCATAATTTCATAGCCTGCGTAAAGCATTTGATTCGCCCAGCGGCCAGCTTCATCCTGGTAACGATAGGCCGCTTCCCGGTGGTCACCCGTCTCAAAGGCCGGGTATTCCTGCGGGGCGGTACTTAAGGAAAAAGATCGATCTTTGAGGTCTAAATGTGCCGGGTTGGCCGCAAAATTAGTGCTCCGCTTGGGATAGTCATAGCCCTGATGCACTTGTCGCAAACGCGGCCCCCAATAGTAATGCATAAGATAGCGATCATAGGCGAGCGCCATGACATAACTGATTTCTTCATTGTATAAATGAAAAGTCCCCTGCTCTTCATTAACTTGGATTCCCATCATTGTCTTCCTTCACTCCCATCTTCTAGCGTCTCAGCCGGTCAGGATTATGGTAGTTTTTGTGCCCCCTTTCATTGAAACTTCCACTTATCTTAACTAATTTCTTGTCATATTTCAAAGCAAAGCCCTTACAAAAGCTTAAATCTTTAAATTGTTTTTCCTGACCTAAACAAAAAGCCTCCGGAAATATTTCCCGAGGCTATTTTTACTAATTTAATGCTTATCTGCTGCTATAAAATCAGTGACATCGCGCACAATTTCTAGAATCCCTTGGTATTTTTCGTCAGCCGACCAGAGGGCAATATATTGAATCCAAATGACTTGACCTGCGTGGTTCGTGAACCACATGCTTTCCAAAGGCTTGACTTTATTTTCTAATTGTTCAATTAACTGAGAGACTTTTTCCCATACTTTCGGTGGGTGGCAAAACTCCAAATGCCGGCCCAATTGAGCAGGCGTGCGCTTAAACACCATACGAGAAGCATCCACATGTTCATTATAATACATAAAACGTGCCTTCTCATTCACGACTGTTAGTTCCATTGGCAAAGTATTTAAAACTTCATTCACCAAGCTTAAGGAGAGTTCACCCCCCTGGAAAGTGATCAACTGCTCGGCTTGGGGCAGGTGAGTCGCACGCGACTCCCAGGTTAATAAAAATTCCTGGCCCCCAAGAGACACTTTTTCGCTAGCCAATTGCCCTTGCTCTGCTTTTGGCTCAAGGCGCTCTGTTTTAATTTCCACCGGTGCAGGGGCTGATAATTCCCGATTTAGCGGACGATCAATGGTCTCAAGGGCGGTCGTAGATTCAACTAAATGCATGAAGCCCCCTGAAGGTAGCGGAAGGACTTGCTCCAAAGCGTCGGCATGCCGGCGAATGAAGGGCTGGCTGCTGACTTCTTCATTAGCCTGGCCAGCTAGTGTTTCCTGCACTTTTTTAAGCCATTCTCTGGTGTTGGAGTTGAAAACAGTCGTCCAATCGCGGGTTAATTCTTCGGCAGCAACTAAGGCGGAGCCGCTTTGGCGAGCAGCAGCATTATGATACTGGAACATACCCTGAGCGTCGAAGATACGCAATTCAAAGGGCAGGTAATCGAGCACCCATTCTACTTCTGCTAGAGAGAGCTGCCCGTGGGTGAAAGGCTCTTCCAACGGGGTCCCCCAGTCCCAAGCTTCTCCAATTTGCGTGTCCGTTTGGGTCAATACCAAGGTCCCCTCCGGAAGGTCTAACTGATAACTGTTACGGGCCTTTACAGCTTTTTCAAACGCTACAGCGGAAGGCTGGGCCGCCGCTGCTGGGGTTAGAGGCTTGGGTGCTGCTTCTGCTTCCTTCTGAGCTTCGGGCTGCCATATTTCGGGAGCATTAATAATCGCGTAGCCGTAAGCCGGCGATTCCAGGCTAATCTGCCCCCAATCCTCAGCGGTCAAAGCTTCGAGTAAAATATTTAAGAGAATACCCTCTTCCTTAAAAATCATTTCCTTAAATTCATCGCCAAAAGCCAAAAACTGCTCTTCCACTAGGGCAAGATCTCCATCTGGCAAGACTGCTACCGCATTATTAACCGCCTTAAAGAGGCCGCGAATTTCATCGTCCTTAGCCCACATCACCTTGGGAGGGGCATCATAGCCCTTTCGTTCCATAAAGGGGAAAAATAAACGCTCCTTCCTTTGGTAGTGGCGCTCAAATTGCCCAAGCAAGGCTAATTGATTTTTTAAGCCACGCAAAACCCCAGGCTCTTCCGCTAGGAGCTCGTCAGCTAGGGCAGCAATAATATTTTCAACCCGTTTCAAAGCAGCTTGCAGGGCCATATTCTCTGCCTTAAAAACTTGGACGGGGTGGTTGGGCTGGTCCGCATCCGCCACTTCTCCCTCCTTGACATGGCCTTTGAAGAGATTGGCATGCACATTACATAACTTTAAAACATCCTCAAAAGTAATGGGATTATCATCGTTAAAAATGAGTTCCTGCTCCATCATGGCAATTTCAATGGCACTAACTCCGGCGAAATGCGTGTTAAATTCCTCCTGAACGCTTGCGGGTGTCGCCCCTTCATGCAGGGCCAGGAGAATTTCCTTTAGAACTTGAACACGTCCAGCACGTTGATCATTCGTCATGACGATCACCTTCTACCACGTCATAGCCATTCCACTTCAATTCCTGAATAATTTTTTTCCAGCGGAATGCCGGTGAGGCGTGAGCCTGTTTTTAAGCTGGTCACCTGGCCTACCGTATTTCTCATAGCAGGCTTAGCCAAAGGTTTAAAACCCAAATCGATTAAAATCGGCAGTAAATCGGGGTGTTCCTTAACCAATTGGGCTACCGGCATGGTAATATCTATCGTATTCATGGCATCCCCACTTTCTAATCTTTTATTGATAAGCATTCTCATTATAGCATGCCCCATCCGTGGAATACCAAAAAGCCAAAGAGGGTTAGTGTCAAGCAATGTTCGGTCAATCATAAAGAACTCTATCTCGTATCTAATTATTCAAAAGTCACTTCGTTTTTGTGCTAAAGGAAGCTGCGTTGAAAAGCAGTGGCACCGGCTTACGCTTCATAGAAGCTTACGCCTGACCGTCCTATTCTGGCTCTATGTCGTTGGATAGGCCTCGCTACGCTCACCCTATCGGCACTCCGAGAGCCAGATATACGGACGGCCTGCTAACACTGCTAACGCAGGTCTTTAGCACGCACTCCGTGTCTTTTGGCGAAGCAGCTAACAAAATGTATGGTATAATTTCCCGACCATACTGCTTGACACTTCACTTGGAATCGTGCCCTGATGGGCACCACAAGAACTTTGTTGCGGCCTGTGACATAGTATTGCCCTAACAATCCCTGGATATTCGGGTATAAATGGGCTTGTATTAGCTTCAATATCTGATCGAACAGCTTCTTCAAAACAATGATTAGATTGAGCGGTGATCATAGCAGCCATCGCTGCTGCGCCTTGATGGGTCCAATTTCGTCCTTGCTTTTTCATACGATAAGTATAAAGCCGATGGCCTGCTTCACAAACGCCACCGGAAAAATGGTTTGGTAAGCCTCGCTGCTCTGCTGGTTTAATGAGTAACCAATTCCTTTGAAGATAAGCTCTTAGAGCTTCAATTTCAGCCAAAAACTCCTGATGATGGTGCCAGCGACTTTCACAGGTCTCCAAAGTAACTTGAACCCCTTCGAAATCATAAGCCTTCACTTTTTTAATGACCAATTGACGTATTTTATGATCAAAAAATAGGCGCGTTCTGATTTTTTGAATGACATGAAATTTATCGCAGAAATGTTCATGCCGAAGGCATACCCCAATCATCTCGTTAAAATCTTCCTCCGTATAACCACTGCCACCATCCGAATTAGAAATCACAATCGTTTGATGTAAATCATAGTAGGATTTAAGAAATCGGCTAACTTTTTCTCGAAGGGCTGCACTAGATTGAACAGAAGAAAAATAATGAGCTTGAATAAGTTGATGCCGCGAAGTGGATCGATCGACGCCTTCATAGAGAGTCACACGGTGTAGTTGAAGATGTTTTGTTCTTCTCCCTTTTTTCTTCTTTTTAGTGATTAAAACCCCATCCCCTTCAATGTACAGAAAGGGAACGGATCGTTTTTGAGAGTAAGCCAGTTCCTTCTCTTCTGCTTTTTTATTCTCAAAGCTTAAAATTTTCTGCCCAATTTCTTGAACAATATGATGTGCGGTCTGATGCGAAATACTAAAAGGCATTAAAGCATTGAAGGCTTCTGCAGTCGCACGAAAAGTTTGCTTCGTACAAAGCTGGGCAATTTTTTCTTTGACCTGAGAAGAAAGATGACTTCTTGCTTCTAGTCCTAAACACAAATCTAGGGGAAGAAAGCTAGAGTGACCTTCTTTTTTCATCCGACAGCGTCTGAAAGTGACGGCTCCAAACATAAAACATAGTGTGCGTGGTTCATAGCGAGCAATTTTCCAACCTTCGACTTGGTATCTTTGAATTAATTGCTGATCAAGTTGAGTGAAAACCGCTGCAAGACATTCACAGCAAAAATTGCTTAATATCGGATAAACAAGATCTTCAAAGTCACCTAAAGATGAGCAATTTTCCGTCTTTTTTAGAATATCTGTGATAATATCATTCATGAGGACATCTTCTTTCTTTTTTTTGATCAACTTAAAGATAGATGTCCTTTTTTTATTTTTCAAGTCTTACCGAGCATAATTTTACACTAAGCCAAAGAGGATGGCTGAATCTTAAATGGCATAGCTAATTTGCTGGCAATGGTCTGCTTCCTGCAAGGTTTTAATATCTTAGCCCCCAACAGCGACCGTCCCCTTGTCAGGCTCATAAAAACATCACCCAAGAATTCTTAACCTGATGAGTATCATTGGTCAAATAGACGCTCTAATATAAATGACCTCAATATTAAGATGATTTGCTTCAACAGAAACTAAATATGAACTCAATATCACTATTCCTATGCCTACCAGGGATGGCATCAATCCTTGCTTTGCGCTACGATGCCGACATGCGTATCACGAACAAATGACCCCGTTGACCCAGCGAGTTCTTCTTCCAGGGCTTGCGGCGTTAAGTCCCGTAAATCCGCGACCGCCGCTAATCGTTCCGCCATCACTTCCAATAGCCAAGGCAAATCAGTGCCAGTTGCCTTGCTTTGTAGATCATTTTCTGAATGGAGCCATTTTACCTCTGCCCCCAACTGGCTCAGCAAGCCATGAAGATGCATGCCCATATGAATATCGCCACCTTCATGAGCCACGGTTTGCCAGACTGCTTCTTGGGCCGCTTGCATTTTAGGCAGGGCGGCTTCTTGTGCTAAAGCCAGCGTTGCATCACTCTCTTGAAAAAGAAAGAGACCATCTGTTTTTAAATACTTTTTGACATGCTGCAAGGTCGCCAAAGGGTCTGGCAAATACATGAGTACCCGTCGGCCAATCAAGGCATCAAACTTCCCAGCAACCGGTAAGGCGCTATTTAAATCGGCCACAAGAAAATGAAGATTGGGAGCAGAATGGCTTTCCCTAGCCGCTATAATGGCTTCTTCGCTCATGTCCACTCCATAAACCTCACCGCTGTCTCCCACACAATCGAGTGCTAAGGCACTCACTTCTCCTTGGCCACAGCCCATATCTAAAATACGCATGCCAGGTTTTAAGCCCGCTGCTAATAGCTTTTGCGTAAATGCCTCGCGCATTGTCATATTATGCCTCCTTAAGCATTCTTTTTCCCTTTCATTTTATAAAGAGTTCTATAGGTAAGCAAATCATAAGAAACTCCATTTGCACTGATATGCTCCCCTTACCAGTCAGCCAGTGATTTAAAGCCTTCAAATTTTCGCACAGGTAAGTCCTCTGTCCTACTGCCCTTTTCCTGAAAGGCTAGCAAATTTAGTAGTGAGGCTAAGCTTAGTCTCCACAAATTGCACTAGGAAGATAAAAATGGAAATTTCTGCATTAAAAAGCCGATCTTATGAATTAAACTTTCATAAGATCGGCATCCTTAAACTATAGAAGCCGGATTATAATAAAGTTTGAGCTAGGATTCTCTTTGCTTTATCTTTTTACTCCTCTTATTCTCAATGCAAAAGCACAAGCCCAGGCTAAGAAAAGCTAAACCTAAACTGACAGCAGGCAGATTTTCCTTCATGCTAGTTTGAGGCAGACTCGTCACTAAAGCCTTAGCCGGCAATTTTTCTGTCGGCTTGCTTGAAGGGTGGTGAGGGACTACTAAATTCGAGTCTGACTTGATCTCGGAGTTGGGTTTGTCCTTCCCACCTGATGGCTCATTGGCTTCTTTCACCTGAACTTGAGCTTGCTTAGTGACGCAGGCACCTTGACTGTCGGTGAGCTGGAAGGTGATTTGATAAGTTCCTGCTACGTTCGGATCAAAGCCACCTCGATCTAGAATTTTAACCTGGGAACGCAAATCACCATCTTCCTTATCCTCGGCTTTTTCAATGAGACTCATGAGATCGAGAGCCTCTCCCTTCATGATCACTTGATCCGAAACAATGAGCTGGGGCGCTTCATTAAGTGGGCTGAGCGTCTCATGAACCGTCACCGTCCCCATTCGCGTGACTTTGGCGCCGAGGTGATCCTCCACTTCGAAGATCAGGGTATAGCTTCCCGCAATATTGGGATCGAAACCGCCCTGAGCAATAAGCTTAACTTGCTTCCTCAGGTCGCCCTCGGTCGGACTCGTCGCCTCAACAATTAAATCATGCCAATCCAGGCTCTCCCCTTTACGGATAGCGATATCTTTGATGACTAAATGTGGAACTTCATGAATTAAAGTTTGGGAAGGAGAGAAGCTCCACAAACCAATTATATTATCTTCATTTTCGCTAAGAATAATACCGTCCTCAGGGATAAAAGCACCTTCTAATTGGTAGCCTAAAAATGACCAGAGACCATCTGTAGTCTTAACAATATCTTTTTCTGGCTTTTTGGGAATGAACAATTCACCAGGCATCGCTTTTTCCGTCAGCGGCGTTAAGTGCCGCACATCTTCTGGCAAAGTTTTATTTTCAGTTGCACTCATAAATTCATATTTTATGTCAATAGAATTAGCCTGCCACTTGCCTTTAAGAACCATATCTCGTGTGACTTCCTTATTATTTTCAATATCCCAACGCTCATCGTTCTCATCATACCAGCCTAAAAACTCATGGCCCGGCCATTCAGGCTTAAAGTTCGGCAAATAGGGGCAATAATTCCAAGAACTTGAGCACCAGCTATCAAAAGCAGGCATGAGATTGACTTCTGCTCTTTCGTCATTTTCCTCACCCGGACGAGAAATCAAAGTAATCGTATAACCAGGATAATACATCAGGTTAAAACGGCCATAGATAAAGGGATGAGCTTCAGATTCTGCCCCTGCAAAAGCTGGCAAACTAGCGATAACCCAAAACTGATTATGACTCTTGCGCTTGTCACGATAGTCGAGAACACTGACTGCTAAGTGCCCTACTTCCTGGGTCTCCAACTTAAATTTAGGCGCTTCCTCTTTATCCTTACCACGAATATTTTCAATATCCTCTTCAAACTGATGCTGGTATTGCGGATGCGTAGCACTTGGTGGGGTGACTGGCCATAAACCATTAATCTCTTGCGTTAAGACTTTGAAATTGTTGAGTTGAACGGGGCCATTTTTATCTCTAATGCTAAGAAATTCAAATCTCGCTGGCTCCTTATAGTAAATCCTGGCATTACCAGGAAAACCCATGCGACGATTATTTGATGATCCCCAGGTTTGCTCACCAAAAACATCACGATTGTCGCCTTCACCGATTTGTATGGCCTGCAGATCCCCCTTAAAAATAAGCTCTTTAATGCCATTTTTAGCAAAGGCACGATCTTTAATGATTTTAACGGTAGCGGGAATTTCCACCTGCGTGAGGTCATTCATTTCAAAAGCCCCAAAACCAATTTCTTCCAGGCCTTCTTGAAAAGAAATGGATTTAATCCAGTTTTTTGAGAACACCCCAATTTCCCTCACGCTGTCAGCATTATATCTTGCTAGCCTTTCCCCGTCACCAATTTTTCTTAAAGTTTTGGGGAAGATAATATTCTGGATATTGGCATCATTAAAAGTAATATTCTCTTTGTTTTTCTCGTAACGAATTTCAGTGACCCCTTCAGGGAAGGATAAAACATAACCTTTTTGGCGCACATTCTGCTTCCCTTCCGGACTCAGCCCGACCGCAATTGTGTGACGGCCTTGTTCATCAACTTGATCCTTATCATAGGCAATATCGCCATCGTAATAATATTTTTCTTCAGCAGCAGCCCGAGCCTGCCGCCCACTTGCAACATTCAAAAACCGTTGCTTTTCCACTTTTTCATCTGTTACGACTTTATGATTCTCTGAAGTTCCTACCTTAATTTCTTCGTCTTTCTTAAAAGTTAAGCTTTCCTCCTTGTTGGGAGTAGGGGAAATAGCCTCTGAGCCAAGCCCCAAGGCCGGGGACAGCTTTTCTTTAGGAGATACATCTTCCATATCTTTTTCTGCACTGACGATATTAACGCCTTCGCTATTCAAGTTTTGATCATGAGGGTTAACTTGGGCTGGTATGATGTCTTGATCGGCCTCCTCAGCAGCTAAAACAAGATGCGACGGGCCGCTAAGATAGAAAATCATGCCTATCGCAAGCGAGACAACCCCAACACTGAGCTTACGAATGGAAAAATGACACTGCCTGTCCGTCAATTGGCGGAATTTCCTCTGGCAATTATTTTTTGCTGGCATATGAACACCCTCCTCAATCAGTCCCATGAGAACACTGGGTTCCCGGGCCTAACTCTACTTTATTGATATTTTTAATTATACTTAAAATACGGAATATAATTCAAAAGTTTTGTTGGTGTTCGCACAAATTTATAATTTTTTAGCTTTATTTATAATTAAAGCAAAAACAAATATTTTATGTTTTTACTAACCCTTGAGTCCTTTCCTGTGAATTCAATGAAGCTTTGAACTATGCTGTTAAATAGACAGGCAATGACACAAATTTTCCTATATCTACTGTCCTACTATCCATGGTTTTTATGGTGGGAGCCTAAACCCCTTGAAGGCAAAAAAAATTCCCCCTAGGGCATTTCACTCTTTTGAGTGTCTACCTTAGGAGGAACATGGCAAAAATTCTGCAATATTTTTAAGCTTAAACCAGCAAAACATTATTCCGAAGGTCGGGGCACACCCAGTTTAGTCCGAAAGCCCCTTGTCCGGTAGTAGGATTCAACTCCATTATGGTAAACAAATACCCGCCCAAAACGGCGATCCCCGAAAATAGCACCACCTTTTTGACGAATAGGAGTCGGTGTTTTTAACCAGCAGGAGGTTTTTAAATCACAAGGCTGAATATTTTGCAGAGTAAAATAATCCTCTTCTGTGAGCCAAGTGCTGCCTATTTTAGCCACCTCTGCTGCTACACTACTTCTGGGCTTATTTTTCTTGCGACTGGCCCAAGCCTCCTCGTCATAGCAGAGACTCTTCCGCTCAGCTGGGCACTCCAAAACGCAATCATAAAACCAAAACACTTCCTCATCGGCCCACAAAACATCAGGGTGCCCACCTGTCTCTTCCATACGCTCTAATATGTCAAGGGCGCTAGGGGCCTTTTCTAGGGCTGAAGCAACCTCTGCCCATGTTAACTCGGCATGGCGATCTTTGTAATAATGAAATCTTTCCTCTAAAATACTGAGCATTTTATTCATTCTGCTGACTCCTTATAAAATTGCCCCCTCATATGAAGGCTGGCTAGTACACTCGGTAGGTCTTTAGGACTGCTCAACTTAACTATTGAGCAGCTGCTCTTTTCCTGAATTCATTTTTTTGCAATAATCCTTAGGCCTGTATTTTTGGGTGGCACGCTGCCTTCTTTTACCACTTTTTTATTCATCAACATCTTCAGACTGCTGGGTTAGTAAAACAACATTCTCCACATGAACGGTATGCGGAAATTGATCAATGGGCTGGATAGCCCTAATTTGGTAGCCAAAAGCTTCGAGCCAAGGTAAATCGATGGCTAAACTTTTCGGACTGCAGGAAACATAAACAATTCGCTGGGGCTTGAAACGTCCAATGCTTCGCATCAGTTTTCCGCCCGCACCAGCCCGTGGTGGATTCAACAGTAAAACATCGGCCTCATAGCCAGCAGCCTTCAATTCTTCGAAGCCTTTCCTAGCATCCGCCGCCATAAATTGGGTATTCCTTAGCCCATTTTCTTGAGCGTTGCGACGCGCTTGGACGATAGAGGCCTCGACCAACTCAATACCCACTAAATGTTTGGCACGGGCCGCTAAAGGCAGACTGAAGGTCCCAATGCCACAAAACAGATCAACCACCTGCTCCCCCTGCTGCACAGCAGCAAAATCCAAGACAGTGGCTACCAATTTTTCTGCTTGGGTAGGATTCACTTGGAAGAACGTATCCACGCCAATATGATAGGTATAGCCGCCAAGTTCTTCAGGAATCGTCTCTTGGCCCGCTAAAACTTGCACTTGAGCCACTTTGACTTGCTCATCTTGGCCTTGGTCCCAAAGCCACAATACCCCTTGACACTCAGGAAAAGTACGGGTCAGCCGCTCGGCCAAACTCGCACTCGCTTCAGGGTAGTCCTCAGCAGGCGCTGTCGCATAGAGAGCGACTAGCAGAGCGGCTTTTTTCTGGCTATAGCGCAAGCGCACCCGCCGCAAAAGGCCTGTTTTCTTAACGCGGTCAAAGCCGGGAAGCTGCCAGTCCGCTTGCCATTCACTCAAAACATGTTTAACGGCCACTAAAATTTTAGGGGCCAGCCAGGAGTCCGCCAGATCAATCACCGTCCGATAGTCTCCTTGCCGGTGCATGCCTAATTCTCCCCCTTGGCCAAAGGTGAGCTCCATATTATTCCGGTAGCGATAAGGCTTGGCCATGCCCATTATCGGCCGCATCGTGCTAGTGTCAACACCCTGTGAGTCAAAGGCCTGCTTAATGAGACTGGTTTTAAAAGCCAATTGTCCTTCATAAGTCATATGGCTTAAAGGCATGCCTCCCCGCTCATTCTCCGGCAGTAGGGGCCCCTCGCGCCGCCAAGGACCAGCTACCAGCAATTTGTCATAGGAAACTGTGGCCTTCCGGCGGCCTTTGGCATCACGCACCGTAACCTGAACGACATCGCCAGGCACTGTTTTAGGAATAAACAAGGTTAACTTCTTCCCTAGAGGCCCTCGTGTTGGCGGATGCCGGTAAGTCGCTATGCCATCTCCGCGGTCACTTAAGGCTTGAACGGTAACGGTTAAAGTCTCTGTCGGGTATCTTTTTTTCTTCTTCATGCCCTCACCACCTCGCCATAAGTTTACCACGAAAGCCCCCAAAAAAGCAGCGTTTACTTCGTCCCTTTTTTGGTTAAAAAATAAAATAAAATAAAAAGCATTATTTTTGCTCAGGAAAATGAGCTCATGGTAAGATTAAGTTGTCAATGTCCCGGTGAAATTGTTGGAGGTGGCCCATGAAAACCCTGAAACGTGTCAGCTTGATCATCCTATCCTTGTTGTTCCTAGCAGCAGCTGGGGTTTTGTTGCTCAGGACTTTAAATGACAAAAAGTATGGTGAGCCTGGACCCCACAGTGCCAAATACTATCAAAAGCCGACAGATTGGTCCCTTTACCCCACGACGATCCCGGGCCTAAGCGTTACGGAAGTCCACGAAAAAACCCTGCAAGGTTTTCATTTCCAACCGGAAAAAACAAAATATCAGGGCGTCATTGTTTGCTATGGCGGTTCTGATGGAGGGCCCAATTTCGACACCGCCCGCGCCTTAGCTGAAGCGGGCTACGAAACATTAGCGGTTTTCATGTATGGCATGCCAGAACAGCCCACTAGCCTCGTTAGAGTACCGCTCGAACAGTTTTCTGATGTTTTAACTTACATCCGAAAAACTCACGATGAGAAGGAACCTATCACAGTAGTGGGCGCCTCGAAAGGAGCGGAGTACGCCTTAAACTTAGCGACCAAGTACCCAGAAATCACGAATGTTATCGCCCTGGCCCCCTCGGCTTATAATTATGCCGGCTTAGATAATGAAACCGTGGGCTCTTCTTGGACCTGGCAAGGCCAAGACTTACCCTTTATTGATTTTCGGAGAAGTTCCTTAGGTGCGCTCGTGAAAGGCATCCTCTGGCCTAGCCTCACCAAAAATATTGTGACCTACCGCAATACCTATCAATCCGCCGTCGAGCAAGATGACCAGGCGGCCAAAAAACGCATTCCCGTCGAAAATTCCAAAGCTCATTTCCTCCTTCTCGCTGGAGAGGACGACCAGGTTTGGGACAGTGCCGGGATGGGAAAAATTTTAAAAGAGCAAGCTCCTAAGCAAATTCAACTTGAAATTTACCCGCACGCCGGCCATGTTTTTTCTGGAGATGGCTTCTTGAACCTATCCAATATGCGCCTAAGTACCGGTGGCGAAACCAAAGCCAATCAGAAAGCGGGCCAGAAAAGCCAGCAAGCCATCCAGCAATTCCTCAAAACCTACCATTAAATTACACCAAAAAGCATTGCCAGAAACTTAGCGCGATGCTTTTTCTTCGGCCAAAACTTAGGCCGCGTTATCCTGAGGATGAGTATTAAAATAAATTTTAGGAGGCTCTTATGAATTACACGCTAAAACACCAAATTGCTCACCGCAGTATCCGCCACTTCAAAGACGAACCCTTAGCAGAAGCCACCCGCCAAAGCCTGGTAGACGTCATGCAGCAAACTGCAACCAGTCACGGCTTGCAGTCTTCATCCGTCCTGCACGTGACCACAGCCGAGAAGAAAAAACAATTGGCTGAAATTGGCCAGCAAGCTTATATTGCCAAGGTGCCAGAATTGTATGTTTTTCTCGTAGATACGCGCCGGCTCTACCAGCTCGCCCAAGACCAAGGTTTTGCCGGTGGCTATGCGCGTAGCATGGATTTTTTCTTCCGCGCTTATACCGATGCCTGCCTGATGGCACAAAATTTAATGACCGCTGTGGAAGCTTTAGGCCTAGGGGCCGTCTTCCTTGGTTGCATTCAAAATAATCCCTTCAAAACTATTGACGTGCTGGAGCTGCCTGAACTCACCTTCCCCGTTTTAGGAGTGGCCCTGGGCGAACCCACCGACCGCTCAGCTAAAAAGCCACGCCTTCCTAAAACAGTCCGCTTCTATCAGGATACCGTCACGCCTACAAAGGACCTCAAAGCAGAAGTCGCTAAATACGACCAGACCATGCAGGACTACTATGAAAACCGGGTGGTTAATCCAAAAACGAGCACTTACACCGGCCTCGTCCAAAAGCAATTGACTAATGTCCTCCCCATGCGGGCCCAAGTCCTTAAGGCCGTGGAGCAGCAAGGCTTCAAACTCCTCCCCCAAGAAAATGAGCGTTGGGAAGAAGACTAAGCGGAGCGCGCAGCCTGGAAGGCCGCCTCGAGTTCTGCCCAGGCGGCTCCCACCTCCTCGCGGCCTAGGCCAGCAAAACCCAAGACAAAACGCAAATCTGTCTGGGCCAAGTCCTGTTGATAAGTACCAAGCCAAGCGAGGTTTAGGCCTCGCTTTTTAGCTTGCTGCAAAACAGCTGCAACCGTGACGTTAGGGAGGTGGACATTTAAAATAAAATACAGGCCCCGCCCTTCTCCAAAAATCTCCACAGGCAAGGCCGAATTTTTGATCACCTTCGTGAGGGCTTGACCCACTTGCCGGTAATGCGTCCTTAAGCGTTGCAGATGTTGGGAAAAACGGCCAGACCGAAGCAAGGTAGCCAACCAGCACTGGTCAAAAACGGACGCCTGGCCCATCACATGGCCGTCCTTTTTGAAGCATTTGGCCAAGGGCTTAGGTAAAACCATATAGGAAATTTTAAGTAAAGGAGCGAGCGATTGCGTATAAGAGCCCAGTAAAATCACGCGTTCTTCCTGGTCTAAAGCCATTAGCGGGGGAATGGGCCGACCCGTAAAGCGAAATTCACTATTATAATCATCTTCAATAATAAAACGCTCCGGCCTTTCATAAGCCCAGTTCAGCAGGCGCTGGCGGCGGCGCACTCCCATAATTTGTGTACTGGGAAATTGCAGATTGGGCATCGTTAATACACCATTCGCCTGGGTTTCTTCCAAAGCCCGTACTGAAAAACCATAGCGATCCAATGGAATAGACTGGAAAGGAATATGCAAATCACGTAGCACTTGTCTGGTGCGCGGATAGCCTGGCTCCTCAAGAGCCATCTCAGGGGTATCCAGTAAGGAAAATAAGGCCTGCAAGCTACTTTGGTAGCCATTGGTAATGATCACTTGGCCCGGTTCACAAGACAGGCCGCGGTAACGCCAGACGTCTTGGGCAATGGCTGCGCGCAAAGGGCCATATCCTCCACTCGGCACCCGACCAACGGCTAACGCTTGGGGCAAAGCTTCCCCCATACTTGGCCGTAAAAGACTCTCCTTCATGACTTGCGGCCGCTTGGCAAAAGGCGAAAAATCATAACGGTAAGCTGTAACAGGCGGCAGCGGTATCACAGCCCTTTCCCTTTGAGGTTTTTCCTGGCGCAGCATTTCTGCTTCTAATTGATCCACATAATAACCCGACCGCTCCCGAGAGACAATATAACCCTCATCCAGCAATTGCTGGTAGGCTTTAATTACCGTATTTAAGCTTACACTCAAATGCTCGGCCAATTGCCGGCGCGAGGGCAAGCGCTCCCGACTCGCTAAATTTTCCGACGCAATTTCTTGAATAATATGATCCACGATCTGCTCGTAGAGGGGCTTTCCCTCAGTAAAATGAATGGTTAGCATACCTTCACCTCCCCACCATCATACCATATCTGGACCCTTCAAATAATTTCTTTTTGAGTCTTTTAAAAGGTGCAAAAACTCGTTATAGTAAAAGTACAATGAAAAACAACTAGGAGGACAAAAATTGAAAACGATTGAAGAAATTCACGAGCAGTTAAAACATGGGGTCATTATGGATGTCACCAATCCCGAGCAAGCTAAAATTGCCGAAAATGCAGGGGCAGTGGCGGTCATGGCTTTGGAACGTGTGCCAGCTGATATCCGTGTTGCGGGTGGCGTGAGCCGGATGAGCGACCCGGCGATGATTCAGGCTATTATTGAAGCGATCGATATCCCTGTTATGGCCAAGGCTCGAATTGGACATTTCGTGGAAGCGCAAATTCTTGAAAGCATTGGCGTTGACTATATTGATGAGTCCGAAGTCCTCTCCCCCGCTGACCATGTTTACCACATCAATAAACAAGACTTTAAAACACCTTTCGTTTGCGGTGCCAGAAACTTAGGTGAAGCTCTCCGTCGCATTCAAGAAGGGGCCAAAATGATTCGGACGAAGGGCGAAGCCGGCACCGGCGATGTGGTCCAAGCGGTCACCCACATGCGGGCCATTCAAGCCGATATCAGGCGCTTGGCCAATGCGCGCGAAGACGAACTCTATGTGGAAGCTAAGGATATGCAAGTGCCCTATGAACTCGTGAAATACGTTCATGACCATGGAAAATTGCCGGTTCTCAACTTCTCCGCTGGTGGGGTCGCCACCCCAGCCGATGCCGCGATGATGATGCAATTAGGCGCTGAGGGGGTCTTTGTAGGGTCGGGCGTCTTCAAATCCAAGGAACCAGAAAAACGCGCCGATGCCATCGTTCAAGCCGTCGCCCATTACCAAGAGCCAGACGTCCTCGCCAAAGTTTCCGCTAACCTCGGCGAAGCGATGGTCGGTATTAATGAAGATGAAATTGAAGTTCTCCTCGCTGAACGAGGGGTATAGTTTGCCGATGTTAAATCAAGCACTCTGAGCGTCAGCCCCCAGAGTGCTTTTTCTTTTTGCTATAATAAGGAGGTAAGGAGGAGTAGCATGTCCAAGCCTTTTTTAAGTATTTTCCCCGGTACCAGTAGTGTGACCGAGGTCGATAAGTCCATTTTCTGCTGCCATTTAGCCATGACCCCCACTGTTAAGGAAGCGGATGCCTTTATCCGCCAAATGAAAAAAGAACATAAAGGCTACACCAATGCCTCTGCTTATATTGTCGGCATGAGTGGTGAAGAACAACGTGCTCGAGATAATGGTGAGCCCAACGGAACAGCCGGCCAGCCCATCCTAGCTGCCCTCAAACAAGCGGGCGTGACCAACACCACCGCCGTTGTTAGCCGAAAATTCGGCGGCCATTTGCTAGGAGCCAATCGATTAAAGAAGTACTATGGCGGCGCCTGCAAAAAAGCTATCCGCGAGCTGGGCCTGGCGGAATGGCGCTTGAATAAGGCATGTGAACTGACGATCCCCTATCACTTTGAAGGCAGCGTCAGCCATGAATTAAAGGCCTGCCCCTGGCTTAACGTGCAGGAACCTACCTATACCGAAACCGTCACTTACGTGCTTCAACTCCAAGAAGAAGACCTGCCACGCTTTAAAGCCTGGATCCAGGACCTCACCCATGGCCAGGCGCAAATGAAAGTACTTGGCGAACGCTATGTCCCCTATCCCTCCAAAGAAAAATAAAAAGGCTGCACACACAGCCTTTTTGTTTTACGCTTCATCTTGGTAGTGTCGATAGAGAGCTTTCGCATTGTCTTGTAGAATTTTTGTTTTTTCTTCATCAGTAAGATCTGCTTGGCGAATGTAATCAGCAGCCCGCACATATTTTTCATTTTGGAAGTAAGGAAAGTCGCTTCCCATCAATATCTTATCAGCCCCAAAGACTTTCACACTTAAAGCCAAAGCTTCATCGAGGAAGTTGGCAGCATCAAAATAGAAGCGATCCCGGAGCGTCTCGGTGGGAGAAGCGGGAAAAGCGTCCCAATCCTCGTAATTATCCTCTAAGCGCTGCAGTTGAAAGCCAAGCCCTCCACCCAAATGGGCAATATGGAAGGTTAAATTCTTCAAGCGGTAAGGAATATCTGACTTCAGTAAGTGTAAAACACAAAGCATGTCTTCAATGGGGGCACCCACCACCCATTCCAAATCCCGGTCATTAACCATCGGCGAGCAGGCTCCGTTTCCGGTGGGGTGCACATAGACAATCGTCCCCTGCTCATTCAAAGCCTCCCAAAACGGATAAAATTGATCATCAAAAGGATAGGCCGATCCAATATAGGTATTCACGGCAATGCCTTCAAACTTTAACTCCTCAAGGCAGCGTTTTGCTTCGCCAATGGCCTCCTTAACATGGGGCAAAGGCACCGCCCCATAGGCTAAAAATTTGCCAGGGTGTTTTTCTATTAAGTGCGCATACGTATCATTAATCATCTGGGCCGAGGCCAAAGCCTCCGCAGCGGTTCCGTAATAAGGAGATTGTGGGGTGGCGGAGAGTACTTGCGTTTCAACCCCAGCAGCTGCCATCATCTTAAAGCGCTTCTCTAAATCTTCCTCGCTATCAGACGCCCCCATTCCTTGGGCAATCGCTGTGCCGTCAGCCCCCAAATCTCCTAAGCGCTCGAGGTAGGCATCCGGCCAAAGGTGGGCATGCGTGTCAATTGCAGGTTCTTTCATGATCCTTTCCTCCCTAAAATGTATTTTTCCACTTTAGAATAGCATGTTTATTCGAACTTGTCAGGGCATAACCTTGGTACTTTTTTATGTCAAATGATAAAATACAAGTGTAGCTTAGTTATAATTGGTAAGGAGGCATATGATGTTTTCACTAAAAGACCAAGTTGCCGTCGTCATGGGCGGCGCCAAAGGCATCGGCAAAGGGATCGTTGAAGCACTCACCAAACAAGAGGCGCAAGTGATCCTCTTAGATATTGATGAAGAAGTCGGCCAGGAAACTGCTGATGAATTCAAAGCCAGCTTCATGGCTTGTGATATTACGGACCGCCCGGGCGTCAGAAAAACCGTCCAAAAAATTAAGGACGAATTCCAGCGAATTGATATTCTCGCTGCCAATACGGGGATTTACCCAGAAATCCTACTCAAAGATCTGAGCGAGGAGCAATTAGACCAAATTTTCGATATTAACGTCAAAGGCATGTTTAACATTTGCCAGGCGGTCTTAGAAGTGATGGCCGAACAAGAATATGGACGCGTTATTATCACCTCCTCCATCACGGGCGCTATTACCGGCTACCCAGGTGGGACCGCTTATGGGGCTACCAAAGCGGCCAACCTCGGCTTTATGCGCAATGCAGCCGTAGAATTTGCGGATAAAAACATTACCGTGAATGCTGTGCAACCGGGCGTCATTGCGACCGAATCGCTCATGCGCGAACTGCCGACCTTGAATGAGGGAGCTAAATATATCCCTGCTAAAACACTGGGTGAGCCGATGGATATTGGCGCTACCGTGGCGTTTTTAGCATCAAAAGAAGCCAAATACATCACCGGCCAAAGCTTAGTCGTGGATGGCGGGCAAATCCTCCCCGAAACCCCCGATGTCATTGCATAATTAGAGAAGTCACTAGGCCGTGCTTGGTCACGGCCTTTTTTAAAAGCATTTTTCGTAAGCCCTTACTTAAATTTATGTTATACTGAAGGCAAAAGCTCTCGCCCTAAGGAGGTTACCATGACTCACGCTGTAAAATGGTGGCTACTCGTGGCCTTCGTCTTATTTTTAGCGGCTTGCCAAAATAATTCAACCAAAAATGAAGCCGAAGTCGCCCCCAGTGCCCCGACGAAAAAAATGCCCCCCACTAAAGAAAAAAAGCCCAAAGGAGGAAAAACCATGCCTACAACCCCCAGGCCCAAGGACGGCAAAGCTAAAAAGCCTGAGCCACCCGCCACGCCCAAAGGAAAAGCCCAACCTAAAACGGAAGAAAAGTCCGCCCCTAAGAAGGAAAAGCCCAGCCCCCTGCAACCGGAAAAATCTTCACCCAGAGTAACGCCCCCTAAAAAAGACGCGCGTGACGGCCGGCATAGTCCCAGGCCCCCTCACGACCTTCCCGTCGAACCACCCAAAACGGCCGATCGCTAGTCAAGTAGCAGCAGAAATATTTTTCTGCTGTTTTTTATCTGCTGAGACTCAGTTTCCCCAGGCTATTTATTAATGGCAAAAAATATCAATGAAAGCCGCTAGCAAGTTCAGCCCACCATGCCAAATGGCCGTATAAAGAATTGAATAACCGCTTTTGATGAAGAGGCGTCCGAAATAGTAAGCGAGTAGGTACACGATGAGAGAACTCATCAACACATCGACCGCCGGAATTTGCAGGATCACTAAACCTATCGTATGGACCAACATGAAGAGAAAAGCTTGCAAGTGAAGGGCAACACGCAAAGAAAAAAATAAACGCAAGGCATTGATCATAAAACCCCGGAAAACGAGCTCCTCCAAAAAGCTCGTTTTAATTAAGGAATAGACCAGAATAATCAATATGGTGCGCCCCGACCAGCCAAAATTTTGATAAGCTTGGTAGCGAATATCCTCCAGGTAAAGGCCGTAATGGGTCAAGCGCCATTCATTGTAGACCAGGAAAAATATATTTAAGCCGACAAGCAGCCACATTTCACGCTGGGGCAGGGAAGAAGCTTTCTGCAAGCCAAACATCTCCCCGAGCTTATAATGTTTCCGCATAAAAATAGCATAACAGGCCATGGGCAGCAGCAGAAATAAGAACCATTGCACCAGCGTACTCATGAGTAAGGAAATAACCATGGGAGCCCCCTTATCTATACAAACTTTGTTTCCTTACTTAGGATAGCATGAGTCAGCGCCGGCAAGCGTTAAACTCAGGTGAAGGAGGTGTAAATATTATTAAGGCAGGATCAACCGCCTCCATAAAAAAACACCCACCAGAAAACATTCTGTGGTGGGTGAATTTTTCAAGCCTCAAGCTGGGCTATGGTATATTAATGATCTTTTGAATTTGCTTGAATTTTCAAGCAAATCAACGTTAAAAAAATGGCGCTGCTCTGGGAAAGCCAACCTCACCTATTGCAAGGGAAATTCCTCTTGGAAGACGTGGTAAACGTCATCCAGCCCTTGGACAAAATTTTCGGCGTCAATATTAGGATGCTTCGCAAAAAATTTCTCCCACCAAGCGATTAAATCAGCCGTCAAGGCTTCCGCTACTTCCTGACCATGTTCGGTTAAGTAAACTTGGTAGCCCCGCCGATCCGCACCACGGCGGCGATGCACCAAGTTTTTAGCTACTAATTTCTTCATATCTTTACTGAGTAAACTGGGATCCATGGCCATACTATGAGCAATTTGCTTCTGCATGGATCCCGGATTGTTATACACATACAAAAGTAAGTCCGAGTGCTGCATTTTTACCTCGCGCTCTGGTGACGTTTTTTCGATTTGCCCCCGGCTTTGTCGGTAAATGGCCGCTAAATACTTACTAATATTTTCGATCATACGATCCTCCTAAACTAATTGGTGGAGTTTTCCATCGAAATTCTGTATACTACAGCAGTACACAAAATTTGAAAGGGTGAATCCATTGTCAAAACTTAAACAACTCCTGCATTTCCCAGGCAGTAACTTTATTATACCAATGTTTCTCGTTGCCTTCATCTATACTTTTTTCCCTAGCGTCTTAGAATTAGGCGTGCCGTTTTCCGGCTTTTTCACGACCGAGGCGACCTTCCTCATCGTGGCGATCCTACTTTTCGTTTCTGGCCTGCAAACGACTCTCGAAGACCTCATCAAAGTAGCACGCTCCATCGGGCCTATTCTTATCTTAAAAATTTTACTGACGGGCCTTGTTACCTTTATCTGGGTAAAATTGGGCGGCAATGACGGCTGGCTCGGGATTTCCAGCCTGGCCATTTGTGCAACCCTCCTCAGCTGCAACCCCGGCATGTATTTAGTCCTTTTGGGGGAGGATATTTCGGAAGTCGAAGAGTCGTCTTTTTCCATGGTTAATCTTCTCATGCTACCAGCCCTCCCCTTAATGCTCATTAATATCACGCAAAGTGATGGCCTGCACGTGCCCATTCTGATGCCCTTAATCGCCAGTCTCCTGCCTTTTATTATTGGCATGGTCGTCGGTGGCCTCTTCCCCAGCTCCCGGCAAACTTACGCGCCTCTCTCACGCTTGCTCATTCCTTTTTTAGCGGTGACTTTTGGGGCTAAAATTAATCTGATCGATGCCCTGCATGCGGGACCAGCTGGACTAGTCGTGACGGCTCTCTTCTATGTGCTGATGGTTTTCCCTCTTTATTTCTTCGACAAGAAGTGGAATAAAAATCACGGTCGGATGGCCCTCTCCATGCATTCCATTGCAGCCTTCTCCATGTCCATCCCACCCTTTGTCGCCAGCTTTATTCCGAGTTTTGAGCCCTTTATCGCTCCAGCCATTAGCCAGCTCGCATTAGGCGTCATTATCACGAGTTTTTTGACCCCTTACCTCTTTGAAAAATTAGCCAAAAAGTAGTCTAAAAAAGCATCGAGCTCTAGCCGATGCTTTTTAATTTACAGCTTTCACCTTAAAGAAAGTCCTGAAACGTCTCTTCAAAAATTTTGACCCCCTCCTCGTCGAGGTGGAATTTAAGGTCTGCTTCTGATACTGCCTGACCATGCAGGGGTTGGTAGGCCTCCTCCGGACATTCATAGCCCAGCACCCTCGCCAGTGCAATGGGAAAAGCCGCATAGGCTCCTGAAGTAGCGGTAATGATATTTTCGTCCACCACGAGCGGCTGATACTGGATATTTTCCTCCTCAATAAAAGGCAGGCGCTCATTCATTTCCACATAGAGTTCATTCGTAAATTTCTTACCCTTCAGTAAGCCCGACAACGATAAAAAGAGTGGTCCCCCACCAATGGCCCCAATCACCAATTCGGAGTAAGCCTTTAAGCCTCTTAAAAATGCCAGCAATGGCTGGTCATTTAAGGAGGGTCGCACATCACTCACACCAGGTAAAATCAGGCAATCATAATCAGCCACTGAAAATTCAAGCACCGTCTTATCCGGCAAAACACGAACGCCCTCTTCTGACCTTACAGCAGCCTTAGTTGAAGCAATAACATCCGTTGGTGAAGAAAAATACCAGCGAAACAAGGCCAGTGTATTCCCAATTTCCTGCAAACTGAACTCTGGGTAAACCAATAAAGCAATTCTTTTCTTCATGGCACTGCTCTTTCTACCTAGCTGAGCTAGAAAACGATCATTAGAGTTCACTATTCCAGTTTACTCTACCGCCAAGTGCTGCATCAATTAACTCCATTATACTTTCATCACGTTTAAAAGCTAATTTAAGCTCCCTAGTATCGGTTTAAAACGGTGTTTTTTCCTTGGGAACAGCGAAAGTTGAAAGATATTTTTAAAAAGAAAAACGATAAAGGAAGTGGAGAGATAGGGATTAATTAAGTTAGAAGGTGGATCGATGTTCTTACCTATTTTGATACAAATTAATGGCACAGAAAAAAGCCTGTCTGCGTATGTGCAAACAGGCTTATGGGGTGTTCAAACACCATTAATTTTCAAAAGTTATTAAATCATAGAAAGCTTCTTCAGACAAAATATCAATCTCCTGCCCTGTAAGCATATATGCTTCGGCTTTTTTAAGCTTTCCAGTTTTTCCACCTTTTACATTCCTACAATCCGAATAATCGCCCAAAATTAAATAGCGGGTTTTCTTAGTTACACTATCTCTATTTTTACCACCAATATTCGAGATAATTTGCATGGCTTCTTTTCGAGTCATTTTTTCTAATTTACCCGTTATCACACATTCTTGGTTGAATAAAATATGATCCTCGTCAAAATCAAATGATTCGGGTACTACATCTTTTGCCTTTATCTTTGAGGATGATGTTTTGAATAAATTAATGAATTCCTGATGGCTTTCATACTTACTTTCGACTTCTTGTTTTAAAGCAAGGTAAACTTGACTGGTAGTCTCAACATCGTTCAGTGCCCTATGAGCTTGATCATTATCGATATCATAATGATTTGCTAAATCCAACAAACGATAGTGATCTAATTTTTTTAATAACTTTCTTGCGATTCGCCAAGTGTCTATAAAATCATTTTTAAAATAAATTGCTTGGTGTTTTAATAGCGCATCATATAAGAAATTAATATCAAAATTAACTTTGTGACCAACTACTACTGAATCTCCGATAAAGTCATAGACATCGGTGATAACGGATGATTCATCAGGAGCGGAATCTAATTCGATGTTACTAATGCCTGTTAATTCTTTAATAAAGTTTGACAAGTAAGATATCTTATAGCCATCTCTTATAATGAAATCCATATCATCATCATTTTCATCCAATAAAAAATATTTGCTCGGTTTAACCAACGTATTAAACTCTGCAACTCTTTTATCCTCTTTATATCGAACGGCTGCTATTTCTATAATTGAATCATATTTAGGGTCAAGCCCGGTCGTTTCTAAATCTAAAACGACATATTCTTCTGGAAAATCAATAATACTCTTCCCTTTTTCTCGACTAGTCTTTGATACATCACCCAGATCATATACGCCATTAGGCCCGATTTCTATTTCCGCTTTCATTGCTACCCCTCTTTCAATTCTATTATTACTAATATAACAAAAAAGAGCCTGATGATCAGCTCTTTCGTGTTTACTCTCCAGTTCTAAATTTAAAGGACATCTCTCCTTCCTCATCTACCTCTGCATAATCCAGCAACAGATTCCAAAGAAGCGGATCAAACGGCGTGATGAGCTCCTCCATCTCTTTGAGGGTACGAACGAAAAGCTCAGTATGATTCGCTCGGTTTTGTTTGTCGCTAATTAAGGCTTCCACCCATTCATACTCTGCCTTCCTGGCTTCAAATTTGTCAATCAACTGGTTATAATTCTTGTTGTAAGTTTCTTGATTTTGAACCACTCTGGCATAAGCACAGACTTTCTGACGCTGTCTAGCCCTTAGTAATTTAGGCTGTAGTTTTTATATGTTTTTCATTATTTACCTCCCATTACATACATCACTCTAAAGCCCTGAATAGTCAAGATTCTTCAAGCAATAGAAGCGATAATTTAGCCTCATATTTTCTGAGTAAGTAGCTTCTCGCTTTGTTCCTGTGGGATTTTACCTTCAGACAAAGCTTGTTGCGCTTGTTTTTGCGCTTCTTTTAAAGATTCCAATTTCTTCCTAGTCTCTTCAATAGATTGCCCTAGGAGTTTATGTTTTTGTTTAATAAGTTCAGTATTTCCTGGGTCTAGTTTTAATAACTTGTTTCCGTCTCTAAGCTGAGACTGTGTATTTTTTATTTCAATATTTACACCTTTTAGAGCCGTCTGTAATTTCGTCGTGTGACCCCAATCTCAACAGTTATCCCTTTTATTCTATTTGCCAATATCTCACCTCCTTGATTTTAGGCATCAAAAAAGCACCTATCATTTTGATAGATGCTAAAAAATAATTTTAGTTAATAAAGCCTTCTAATATATACTTAAATCATCATAAAGCTTTCCAGTTATTATTTCTTCAATTTTTTTCCTTCTATTTTTGTATAATTTAGTAAATCAGCATATGAATTGTATACCGAATCTTTTTTCCCACAAATATCAGTGAAAATATACCCCTCCTTTGAAAAAGTAAGAGAGTACATTTTATCATGATAACTAAATTCAAACTCTCTATTTGCTTTAATGTCTTCTTTAAAACTTTCTAAATTATAATTGTCCATTTTAATACGCTGGTCCTCTCTTACCATTTTTCCAATCATGTCTATGCGGAACTTTAGGATGTTGTTTTGGATTTCCATGGTTAGTATAATCAATATCCATATCTGCATTTCCATCTTTATCATAATACCTTCTTTGAACTACCTTACCAGTTTTAGGATTTTTCTTATCTTTCGATGAATTAGGTCTACCTTTTGTTGGTAGACTACCACCTGTTTGAGTTGAGTGATCATTTGTTTTGGACCCATTTTCTTTAGCTTTATTATATGCTCTATTTTCAAACCAATTAATTACTTTTTTATAAGTCCATGAACCAGCAGGTATCACTACATCTTTTATTAAAATAACTCCTGCAACAGTAACAACAACTAATCCTACTCCTGGTATCTCCCATGTACCTGCAACTAACGCCGCTGTTCCAGAAGCACTTCTAGTTGATATTCCATTAGTATTGTTTTCTGAAACAAGATAGCACTATCTAATAAATTAGTAAATTCTTCTTGAGTATAAAATTTATCATCTATGAATATACCATCATTAGTAACATGTACATTAGACTGATTGTTAGTTACTTCTTCGAGCTTGTTAGTTTGATTTTCTGAAGCGTAAGATTTTGTAGCTGGTATTATTGTCGATAATAGTATTGAGAATATCAACAAAAAAGTTATTTTTCTTTTCATTTTCTTCCTCCTAGAATTTATTTTTGTCAATATACTCCAATCTATATTTTCTTCAAATAGATTCTAAAATTTATCAAAGTCTTCTTGCGTAGCTACTTCTTTGTATTTGTATTCATCGTTATTCTTTTCTGTGAACATATCATTTACCATACCTATGAAAAGCAAATCCATATCTCTTAAGGACAGACCAAGTTGAACTGCCCTTAAAAGAAAATCCTCGTCTTTATTCTGAAAACGAACAATATAAAGGAAAACAAAATAAAGTATTTCCTATCCTGCTAATAATAAAGAGAATGTTAAATTCTAATGAGCAGTGGATTTCTCTTTTAAATGACTTAAAAAATACTTTTTATAAATATGAAAGATTTTTTAATTTTAAATTTATGGGCTTCCCAAATAATTGGATGGATATTCTTTAATCCCCCCTTTGATTTCTTGTTTTTGTGCGTAAGAGGGGCCGCCGTTCTCAGGGGGATCTGCCTTTAGAGATTTGACATTCCCTTTATAAAATAGGTTGAATTTATCCTATTTTATATTATAATATGTTCAAAGGAGGTGTTTTTATGAATATAAATACTAATTCACTGGTTTCTATCACAGAAGCAAACCAAAATTTCTCTAAAGTTACTCGCTTAGTTGATAAACAGGGCTCTGCTATTATTCTTAAAAATAATGTTCCGAGATACTTAATCGTTGAATTTGGATCAGCAGAAGAAATGCAACTTGCACCAAACGAAAGTGTTGATGACATTTCCAAAAGACTAATCGAGAAAAATCAAGTAGCCTATAAGGAACTTGCCAAATGATTACGCTTTCTAAAGAACAAGTATTGAAACTTCATTCCGACCTTATCAATGCAACTGGTGGCTTAAATGGAGTAAGAGATATTAATCTTCTTGAATCTGCTCTAGCTACTCCCTTTCAAAGCTTTGATGGAAAGTATATCTTTCCTTCCATTTATCAAAAGGCTGCAAGACTTGGCTTTGGTGTTATTTCTAACCATCCCTTTATTGATGGTAACAAAAGGACAGGTACACACCTTATGCTTGTTTTTCTTGCACTTAACGGAATTGAACTTGATTACTCTCAAGAGGAACTTATCTCACAAATTCTAGCCATTGCATCTGGTAAAGAAGGATACAATGAGCTTCTTGATTGGATCATTGACCATCAAGTAAAATAACCACTCTATGCTAAATAGGGTGGTTATTTATCTATCTCCTCTTTCTCTATGAATTTTCTCATGACAAGATTTACATAAACTCATAAGATTGCTTTCATCGTGACTTCCACCTTCAGATAAAGGCTTAAGATGAAAGGTGTCTTTAGCATGCGCAGGACGCACGTCAGAGGCAAACAAGCAGTTTATAATGATATCGGAGTCATGCTGATGAGCATGAATTTAACAAAACTAGCCATTGAAAGCCGGCGAAGAGCAGAGGCCCTTCGTAATCATTTCTCTAAAAGTAAAAAATGCACTGAAGGAATTCAATATGGATAACTTCAATGCATTTTTTATTATTTAGGGCAACTTATTTCCCAGCCCCTTAACGTTCTCTGTTCTGTTCTTTACTTTCTTTTTCAGGTTCTATCTTACTTTCTGCTTCCCTAAACTCTTTTATCTGCCCTAAAATGAGGGCTTTTCCTCTACTTCTCTTGCATGAAAGTTATCTTCCACATCAAGAGTTGTCATTTTGACTTTTCTTGACAGACAGCTTTTGCCTCTCTAAGCTTCACAAGCCAAGCACACGCTGGAACGGTAAAATTCCTGGGCGGCACTGGTTGAATGTTGATAATAGAGGGATTTAAGCCCTTGTTCCCAAGCATAGATATAGAGTTGATTCATTTCCTTCGCCGTCGTCAGGGCGGGATTAATCATGACATTGAGAGACTGCGCTTGATCAATAAAACGCTGGCGTACCGCGGCTTGATTAATAATTTCATACTGATTGATTTCTGAGAAAGTCTTAAAAACCTTCTTCTCATGCTCACTTAGGAAGGTGAGTTGCTGGACGGAGCCATCATGTTTTTTAATATCGTCCCAGACCTCCGAGGTGTTTTTGCCTTTTGCTTCCAATAATTCTACAAGGTAAGGATTTTTAATGGTCGTTTTAATTTTTGACATATCCTTCACGTAATAATTGGAGAATAGAGGCTCGATGGATTGGGACACTTGGCCAATAATGAAGGCAGAAGACGTGGTGGGAGCTACCGCCATGAGCGTAGCATTCCGCCGGCCGGTACCTTGGAGCACAGCAGGCTCGCCAAACTTTTTGGCCAATTGCCGGGAAGCCTGATCCGCCCGGTCTCGAATGCATTGGTGAATTTCTTCATTCAGCAAACTAGCTTCCTCGGATTCAAAGGCCAGCATATTAGCCTGCAAGAGGGAGTGCCAGCCTAAGACACCCAGGCCAAGAGCACGATTGTCGCGGGCGAATTGATAGGCCCGCTTCATAAAATGAAAGGCCTCCGTGTATTCTCGGTCGTGATGATCGCGCAAGCCTTCTAATTTCTCAATAAACTCGCTCATAACCGCATCGAGGAAGTAAATCATCGTTTCTACGGCGTCGGTATCCTTCCATTCCTCATAGTGAAGCAGATTCATAGACGACAAATTACAGACAAAGGACCAATCTTCATTATCCGGCAGAGCGATCTCACTGCAAAGGTTGGAGTGGGTAATGGGATAGTCCTTGTACCAGTCGGGTTTTTGGTTGTTGACATTATCAGTGAAGAAAATATAAGGATAGCCCATCTCAATCCGACGCTGGATGACCTTGCCCCAAATTGCTCGCTTGGCCCGGTCACCACTAATCATTTCCTTCATCCACTGGTCCGTGACGGTGACGGCGTGGTTAAGGTCTTGGATATCATTCCCTTCAATGCCGATATCTAGAAATTCTTCAATATCAGGATGATCAATGGGTAAGTAAGGCGAGAAACGCCCGCGACGAGCATTACCTTGGCTAATCGTATCCGTCATTTGCTCGAATAATTTCATAAAATGTACGGACCCGCTGGAAGTGCCGTTATGCGTAATTTTAGCTCCCCGGGGACGAATGTGGCCAAAGTAACCGGACGTGCCGCCGCCATATTTGGACATCATGCCCACTTCTCCGGCGGTATAGATGATGCTGGCCATATTATCGTATGGCGTGCAGCCGAAGCAAGAGATTGGAAAGCCCCGATCCGTTCCAAAATTTGTCCAAACGGGTGTCGATAAGGAATAATAGCCCTTGGATAAGTAGTCATACATTTTATCCGAAAAGCCCTTGATGCCTAAAATTTCTTCGGCACGGTCCGTAATCACCCGCAAGCGTTCCTCAGCGGCTTGGCCCTCTGCCAAGTAGCCGCGCGAAAGGAAGGTACGTGAATCCTCTGTCAGCCAGTAAAATGGTTCATAAGCTAAGTGTTTCAGTTTTACCATCTTTACCTCCTTTATTGGTATAGAGCCCATTAGAATAGGTCATCTGCTGTGACCGACTGGGCGCGTTTGGTATAGTTCACGGAGCGTTTAGCAAAAAAGTCCGTGTGTTTTGTGGTTAAAATTTCTTCATCAAACCATAACGTTCGCTCAACTGCTTCTTCGTCTTCCTCAAAGATACGCTCTAGGCCAATTGCTTCTAGCGAATTATTGACGCGGTGTTTGACGAATTCTTTGACATCGTGCTTGGGCAGAAAGTCTAATTCCCCATCCTCAAAAATCCAGTCCAACAGCTCTTGTTCCGCCGACCAGCATTCCTTAGATAAGGCGTAAACTGTGTTGGCCAAATCTTCATCGAACCATTCTGGGTGCTCAGCACGAATAATATTAACAATCTCTACGCCAAATTCTCCGTGCAACTGCTCTTCTTTGGAGGTGGCTTCAATGGCGTTCGACAAGCCACTGAAGAGATTGCGATGACGGTTAAAGGCCATCATAATGAGAAATTGACTGAAGAGGGAAATGTGCTCAATAAAGGCCGAGAAGAGAATCATGGACAAGGTGTAGTCCCGTTTATTCCCAGTGAAAACGAAGCGATTATAGGACTTCAAGTACTCCACCCGATTATGAAGGGCGGGAATTTCCTTGTAATGCTCAAACTCATCCAATAAGCCGAGCAAGGTCAGCAGGTTGGAATAAGCTTCACTGTGGCGCACTTCACTCTCACAAAAAATAGCGGCTGTCCCGGAAATTTCCGGTTTCACAATCGGAACACTATTCCCAAAACCGGCACATGCCAAAGCGCCCCAGTAATTTTTCACAGTAACTTCCACTTGGGAAATCGCCAGCATGCAATTCTTGATGGCGTTCCGCTCGGCATCCGTCACGTTCACCTTGAAGTCATGTACCGAGGAATCGTAGTTATATTCGGTATGCAGCCAGTAGGAGTGCTGGACGGCTTCCCCATAATCGAAGAGCTCCGGGTACTCAAAGGGCCGGTAATTATCACGTGGCTTAAAGATATCCCGCTTTCGCATTTGTGTTTGCTTATCACGGTAAAGAATATAGGCCTTGGCTGTTTTCGTGAAACCTTGGAGCATGAGTTGCTCTTCGACGAGGTCTTGAATTTCTTCCACATGAATCGGGTTTTTACCGATCGCTTTGACCACAGCTTCCGTCACTTGCTGGACTTCCGCTTCTTTCATCTCTTCGGTTTCATGGTTGGCCTTGCCAATTGCAATCGCAATTTTTTCCGCGTTAAAGGGCACGTCTTCGCCATTCCGCTTGGTAACTTGCTGGCTGGTGACTGCTTTGGCAGGATCTTTTTTCAGCCATTCTAATAACATGTAGTAACTCGGCTCGTGATCCCTGTGCACCCCATCGATGAAAACTTGGGGCACTGTGTAGAGTTCCTGCTCTTGGAGAAATTCTACCGCTTCACGGTTTTCTTCAATATCAATTTCTTGGTAGGCAATATTCTCCTCGTCCAACCAACTTTTCAATTTGTCGCACCAAGGGCAATTGCTTTTCGTATAAATTTTCACTCGAGACATGGCCATCGCTCCTTCAAAATAAATTCGTTCATAAAAAATATAGGGAACAATGGACATTGCACCCTATATGTTGTGTCTGTTTGAATTATAACAGCCTTATCTTGTGATTGGAAGGCCAAGCCCTCATGAAAATAACTTTCATCAAGTTAAAGCGCATGAGATCAAGAAGCCTCATTTTAAATAAATAGGCGAAAAACATTTTACGCACTTTCTAAAAATTTTAAAGCATTAAGGCTGGAAGAGCGCAAAAATTTGAGCAAAAAGCATTAAAATCGGAAAAGCCGCGATTAATAGACTGTTTAAAACGATAAAGGTTTTCTGCCGGGCCCGAATCGAGAAAACTAAGCCAGCAACTCCCAGCAAGGGGCAGAAAAAAATAGATGCCAGGCCGATGGGCTTCAGTTCGGTAAAGTCACTCAGAATTTCTGTGGGCAGGAAAAACGCGATGATTAAAAGCACTAGACCTATGAGAAACAGCCATTTTCCTTTTTCGTTTTTCATCTGAGACCTCCTAAAAAATTGGAAAAATTGCCTACTTCAAACCAAAAGTTGCCGGTGCTAAATACGTAATGGCCAGCATGATAACTGTCGCCATCACTAAACCCAAGGCGATGGGGAAAATCGATTGGCGTGGTTTCTGGCGCAGGAAGGCAGCCACTAAAGCCCCCGTCCAAGCCCCCGTCCCTGGCAAGGGAATGCCCACGAAAAGCATTAAGCCCAGCCAAATGCTATTCGGATACTTTTCCGTTAAGGCCTGACTCCCCTGCCGGCCCTTCTGCACCATTTTCCGTGCCAGCAACTTGAAGGGTCCCCGCTCACAGAGAATATTTAGGATTCTTTCCACAAAATAAACAATAAAAGGCACCGGCAAAGCATTCCCGATAATCGCAATCACCGTCGCCTTTACCCAAGGCAAGCCCAGTAAACTTGCCGCAATCAGGCCCCCACGCAATTCCAAAACCGGTAACATTGAAATAAGAAAGACCACCCACTCAGGACTTAAACCCTGCTTCAGGTAGTCAATTAAAGTATGTACCATATTGACCTCCTCAGTATCCCCCATTATAGCGTACTTCCTAGCAGAATAATGTAAAGTTCCCGTTAATGTTAGTAAGCGAAGGCGGAGAAGCGGTCAGAATCACTGGAAAAAATAGGATACGAATCCACCGCTTACCCTAGCCGAGTTGACTCAATAGAACGGTTCTGACAAAGTCAGGTTCGTTCTATTGAGTAACGCAGGCGCTAGGGTAGGTGGTGAGTTCAACTAATAGGATACGAAGCCACCAGGGTTCCCGCTGAGTTGACTCGATGAAGATGGTTCTGGCTTTAGCCAGGTTCATCCTTATCGAGTAACGCAAGCGTAGGAACTGGTGGTGAGTTCAACTCCAAGTTGTGCAGAGACGGCGTAGCATTGTCTCCAACAACTTGGTGAAGTGGAGCCTCGCCCGCCTGAGCCGGACTACAAAGAGAAGGCGAAGTTCAAAGAGCAGGCAAAATCGCTGGAAGCAAATACTGTAGAGACAGCATAGCATGGTCTCAAAGTATTTGTTGAAGTGGATGTCCAGACTGCCTGGCCGAACTAGACTTAAAAGTCGCTCGTTACTAGGACATATGACCAAAGCCGAACTAACGCAAGCGCAGGGGCTTGGTGGAGAGTTAAACTAGGAAGCTGACCGTGCTTTAAATCGAGGAACAAAGCGCAAGCCTCGCAGGCATTAGAAGAAGATCGCAAAAACGGATGGTTGAGTTAATGGCCAATACGATAAACAGTCCTGAATCACACTCTCACTTTATCGCTTGCAGGAGTGCTTTGCTCTGCTTCTTCCCTTTTACCCTTTCAAGAATTTACATTTTCTGCTGTAATTTGAAGCGGTGGTATAGGCCATAACCTAGAACAAAAGCATAGGCAATAATGAATAGAAAGATCACTAAACGAGCTACGCCAAGAATGAGAAATGTGATCAGGAGAGCCGCAAAAACAAAGCACATGGCATCATAGGCCTTGGCTTTGGCGCGGAAAGTAATCTGCTGATTGCGTTCATCCTGCTGATTAATCCTAAATTCCTTTTCCACTTCGGGGTTGCCTGCCAATATACGGCGCTGGGATAAACGGCTGGCCCCGTAGCCAAGCAAACAGCAGCCCAAACCTAAGGCAAGGTAGGCGAAAACTTGGAGGGCCGGATTTAGCTTTTCGATACCATGCACGCCATAAATTCCACCAAGAATAAAAATCAAGCCGACGCCGATAGCCAGCAGATGCTGAATTTTTTTACCCATCCTTATCCTCCTCATATAAAAATAAATCCTCAATGGCGACATTAAAATAATGTGCCAATTTAAACGCTAAAATGAGTGACGGATTATAGCGCCCCTGTTCCAGGGCAATAATCGTCTGCCGGGAAACCTCTACCGCCTCAGCTAAAGCCTTCTGCGTGAGCGCTTCACGATGACGAAAATAGGCTAATTTATTTTCCATAGCCTTCACTTCCTTCCTCGTCATAGTTCTTTAATGGTAAACTTTATTTGACATTTTGTAAAGCAAACTTGTCATAGCAACCTTTAAAAAAACTGGCTGTTAGCTGCAGCCAGTTATCGTCGGTTGTGCGAATTTAACTAAGCTCCCGTGAGGAAGCGAACGGCGTAGGCGACAAAAATACCCACGTAGTTCCCTAAAGCCCCCGCAATCACGCCCATGATTAAGCCGACATTAATGAGTGCTGGCCAGTCGCCACCTGCTGCCGTCAGAGAAGCAGTCGGTCCGTCGACGATACAGCCAACAATGGATAGGACAACTAGTTCATACTTCACTTTGAACAAACGGCAAATGAGCAGGTGGACAATGATACAGCCCACGAGCATGAAGAACACATAGAGGGTCATCCATAAGGCTGAGCCGATAAACTGTTGTAAGTCCACCGCAAAGCCAATCGTCGCTAGGAAGGTCAGGGAAATCAAGAGACCGAGGTCTAAATTCCCGCGTAATTTCTTAATCGGCTCCCATTGGGCAAGGGCAATGGACACGGTCGTAATGAGCAGTAAACGCCCCGCCTTCCAGAAGTCATCGGGGAAGATGGCTTGGGCGACGGTTGCCGAGAGGTAGGCAATGCCAAAACCGAGGGCTAGGAGGATGACAATGTCTTTGATCGACCACTCCTTGCTGGCACCAAATTCATCTTCCTTGCTGCCCACACTTAATTCTTCCTCCGTAAATTGGTAGGGCCAAAATTGATTCCATTTTTTTGACGCCTTCATTAAGGCAGGTGCTGCAAACATTAATATCATGAGTGGGGTCGAAATCACATAGTCGGCAGCATTAGCAGCAGCTAGTGTTTCCCTGGAGGTGTCTAAGCCTACCGCAATTGCCGTTAAGTTGGGCGTCCCACCCGTGTAGGTTCCCACAAACATCCCTGCTGTCTTCCAGCCTTCTTCAATATGGGGAGCGAAAAATAAACCTAAAAGTGTGGCCACCAGCATGACCGAAAAAATAGCCGAAGCCAAGGCCACTACCGGCCCTTTCTTCAATTTTTTCAATTCCTGAATATCCATATTCAACAGCATAATAGAAATGGCCGGTAAAATGGCGTAGGCTCCGAGCGCATTATAGAAATCATGCTCGATCGGCACAACTTTGGTATTGGATAAAATAATTCCTAAAACAACAATCGTGAGCACCGGACCAAGGGACTTGAACAATTTATATCTTTGCAGGAATAAAGATATCGCTACCATCGCAAAGATCACAAAAAGCAAGCCCTCTGTACTGGTAATTAAGGCTTCCATATCTTGTCTCCTTTTCAAAAATACTTGACAACCGACACTTTCATCCTAACAGGGATTAGCGTCAGAAAACAAGGTCCAGCCCTTATAAAACTGGATATTAATTCAATGTCCGAGGCTAGGCAAATAAAAAAGCCTTACCGGTAAAAAGGACCGTGTAAGGCTAGAAGACCTATAAGAATAAACGTGAGAATGGCAAGGCGCTGGGCAAGAGTTCCACTTCAACTTCTATCGCCTGAAAGAGGTCCCCGTCGCAATTGCCATGAATGGGCTGGCCTGTTGTACTTTTGAGACGAGCTTTTTTAAAGCGCTGGCTGACCACTTTGGGGTGGTTAAGGTGGGTGCCCTTTTCGTAGCGAAGAATTAAGGGGAGAAAAGCAAAAAGATTCATGGCCTTAGCATAGAGGAAATCCCCTTGGCCATCATCAATAACCGCATGAGGTGCCGGATTAAAGCCACCCCCGTAAAAACCAGCATTGGCGAAAACCGAAAGCACCATGTCATCTCGGTAGGTCAGCGTTTTTCCGGCTGCCGTTTCTAAGGTAATCTCCACCGGATAGGACCGATCCTTAAATAAAGACTGCACCACGGCGAGGGGGTAGGCCCGACTACCAATGCGCGGCCATTTTTTAATATTTTCATAAGCTTGCTTCAGCACTAAATTATCAAAGCCCAATGATACACTATTGACAACAACTTTTTCCTGGTTCAAACGCAAGAGGTCAATGGCCTGATGTTTCGGCTGGTGGGCTTGATCGAGGAGTTTTTGCACAATGTCTTCGGTGAAAGGCTGTTTGCCATATAGCGTTTTTGCAAAATCATTGGCCGTCCCGCCCGGAATGACCCCCATTCGCGTAGGCGTGCCGTAGAGGGCATTAGCGACTTCATTAATGGCCCCATCGCCACCACAAATGTAGACGGTCCCACGATCGCCAAATTTTTCCGCCCAAGCCTTGGCATATTCAAAAACGGAATGCTTTTTCTCCGTAATTTGAATCGTTGCTTCTTCAGGCTTAAAATGCGCCCGAATTAGGGCTTCAATTTTCTTATAATTGTTAGGAACGCCCGATTTCTGACTGATAATAAACAATAGCTGCTGCTTGCCCATGGCTTCTTTCCTCCCAATTTTTAACGATGCTTCCTCAATTTATCATCTTCTTTAAGCATGCGCAAGCCTCCTCTCACGAAAAGAGCTGATATCAGGAGGAAAAACTGCTAGAGATGACAAAGATTTTTGCAAACCTAAATTATTCTAGTCTTTCCTAAAATGGTATGATATTCTTAAGGTAACTAAAAATAAGGAGGAGCTCCTATGGTAACAAAAAACGACCACGGCGATGAGCCTTCCGTGGCTTCGGATCCCTGGTCAGATTTTTTGGGTGAGGTGCTAGGCACCTTTCTGATGTGTTTTTTAGGAATTGGGGCGGTTGCTACTGCCACCTTGTATGAATCCCATACCGGCCCCTATCAAATTGGGATGATATGGGGGTTGGCCATTATGATTGGTATCTACATGACACGAAACCTATCCGCAGCTCATTTTAATCCTGCCGTGACCTTCGCCATGTGCCTGTCAGGGCGGTGTGCTTGGAAAAATTTTCCCATTTATGTGGCAGGTCAATTTGTAGGCGCTATCCTAGGCAGTGGTACCCTTTGGCTATTCTTTATGGATACCATCAAGGAACAGCTCGCTGGAATAGCTAATGGTATGGCAGAAGCCACACAAGCTTCATCGATCTGGCTGGAAGTTTTCCCCAACACCCCCAATGGTATTGTTTCTCTGTGGACTGCCGGCTTTGCAGAAGCTTTGGGAGTTAGTGTTTTAGTCCTGGTCATTTTTTCAATGACAGAAGGTTGTAACCTTGGCCGCCCCAGTTTTGATTTATTCCCAGTCTTCATCGGTTTGACCATTGCGGGCTTAATTGGCACGATTGGTCCCATGACCAATGCTGGCTTAAATCCAGCAAGAGACCTGGGACCGCGGCTAGTAGGGTATTTAGCCGGCTTTCGTGCCCCTAACTTTACGCTTGCGAATTTGTTCGTCTATACCCTCTGTCCGCTCATCGGAGCGGCTATGGGGGTGCTTGTTTTCAGATATATCGTTGAACCTCGTCAAAACTTTAAAAATACTTGCTGCTGTTAAGGAGTGATTAAGGTGGATCAACATCAAAGTGTCAAAGAATATTATAGTCATATTACCAAAGAACAGGCCGGAAAAATGAAAACCAATATCTGCACCTGTGCGGCTTCCAGCATGCCCGAAGAATTTAAAGCCATTGCCCGAGAAATTACCCCCGAGATTACCGAACGTTTTTATGGCTGTGGCTCCCCCATTCCGGAAGCTTTAGAGGGTTGTACGGTTTTAGATCTGGGCTGTGGCACGGGCCGAGATTGTTATATTCTCTCCCGTTTGGTCGGTGAAAACGGCAAAGTCATTGGTGTCGATATGAATGATGATCAACTAGCTATTGCAAAAAAACACCAAGAGGAAATGGCTAAGAAATGGGGCTATGAAAAAAGCAACATCACTTTCAAAAAAGGCTACATTGAAGATTTAGCAGCGCTAGGTATTGCCGATGCCAGCATTGATGTCGTGGTTTCTAATTGTGTGATTAACTTAGCCCCCGATAAAGAGCCTGTTTTTAGGGAAACTTGGCGTGTTCTTAAAGAGGGCGGCGAACTTTACTTTGCGGATATTTTCTGCGACCGCCGTTTACCGGAGAGTCTGCGAACGGAGCCTGTTTTACGGGGAGAGTGCCTTGGGGGAGCTATGTACATTGAAGACTTCCGCCGCCTGATGCAACGCGTGGGCTGGTTAGATTTCCGCTACGTCACCAGTACCGTCTCCACCATTCAAAATCCGGACATTGAAGCCCTCGTGGGCAATGCGAAATTCAGCTCGCGAACGATACGGGCCTTTAAATTACCCACTCTTATCGAAGATATTTGTGAAGATTACGGGCAAATTGCGACCTACCAAGGAGGCATTCCTGACCACGAATGGGGCTTTACCTTAGACGACCACCACTATTTTGAAAAAGGCCGCCCGCACCTCGTTTGTGGCAACTCTTGTGCCATGCTGGAAAATACCCGTTTCAAAAATTTCTTCAGCATTCAAGGGGATCGGTCAACGCATTTTGGCGCTTTTCCTGGTTGTGGTAGCAGCAGTGAACCAAGGCCAGATGACAGTCCCGCCTCATGTGAGGGAGGCAGTTGCTGCTGCTAAGGTAAGGCAAAACCCGCTGAGTTTTCACGCTCAACGGGTTTTTCTTATATATTTTGCACAGCTTCTCGGGTTAATTCAATTTGCTGGGCCACGCATGAGGGAGCGGGTCCCCCAAAGACTTGGCGGCCTTCGAGCATATGATCCAGATCGATGGCTTCATAATAATCTTCTTCAAAAAGGGGCGAGTATTGTTGATACACCGTTAAAGGAATGTCACAAAGGGGTAATTTTTTAGCAATCGCGTCTTGCACAATTTTACCTATTATATAATAAGCTTGCCTAAAGGGAAGGCCTTTTTTCACGAGGTAATCGGCCGCATCGGTCGCATTGATGTAGCCTAAATGAGCCATCTCCGCCATACGCTCCCCCTTCACCGTGAGCGTTTCTAGCATGCCTGTCATGATTTTAGCCAGCATCTCTGCTGTTTCCACACTGTCGAACAGATACGTCTTATCTTCTTGCATGTCCTTATTATAAGCCAGGGGCAAACCTTTTAAGGTGGTAAGGAAGCCCTGCAGATTGGCAATCATTTTCCCCGCCTTACCGCGAACTAATTCAGCCATGTCCGGATTCTTTTTTTGGGGCATGATTGACGAGCCGGTTGAATATTTTTCAGAAATCTCCACAAACTGATATTCTTGCGAAGAAAATATAATTAATTCCTCGGCCAAGCGCGAAAGATGCAAGGAAAAAGTTGCTAAACAACTGAGGCTTTCAATGATAAAATCACGGTCCGATACGGCATCTAAGGAGTTCCAAGCAGGTCGTTTAAAGCCCAAAGCTTGTGCAGTTTGGAAACGATCAATGGGATAAGTTGTCGTCGCCAACGCCCCGGCTCCTAAGGGACACGTCTCTAAATGATCCTGACAAGCTTTTAAGTTTTCTAAGTCTCTTAAAAACATCTGTGCATAAGCCATGATATGATGGGCAAAAGTGACCGGTTGAGCAATTTGGAGATGCGTATAGCCTGGCATCAGCGTCTCTAAGTGCTCTTCAGCTAATTTAAAAATGGCCGTTTCTAAGTTTTTAAGTAAGGCAATGAGGCCTTCAAGCTTGTCTTTTACATACAATTTTAAATCCAAAGCCACTTGATCATTGCGCGAGCGAGCCGTGTGCAATTTTTTTCCCACGTCACCTAAACGTTGGGTTAACTCCTCTTCAATAAACAAATGAATGTCTTCTGCACTCGAATTAAAACTTAACTTGCCTGCTTCAATATCTGCCTTAATCGCCTCTAAGCCGGCGACCAATTCCTCGGCCTCCGCCGTTTCAATAATGCCAGAATCACCAAGCATTTGCGCATGGGCGATGGAGCCCATAATATCATAGGAGTAAAGCTTATAATCAATCGGGAGGGAATGATTAAAAGCCTGGGCCAAATCGGCCACTTCTTCCTTAAAACGTCCGTGGTAGAGATCCATTACCAGCCACCCACTTTCTTTTGCAGGGCTTCAATCTTAAGCGGGAGGGAGAAAATATTCACAAAGCCTTCGGAATCTTGCTGATTGTAGACTTCATCCTCTTCAAACGTGGCAAATTCCGGTGAAAAGAGTGAATATTTCGACTCAACCCCATTAGCAATAATATTGCCTTTATACAATTTCAGCTTAACCACACCAGAAACACGGGCTTGGGTTTCTTCAACAAAGGCCTGCAGGGCGGTTCTTAATTTCGAATACCAGAGGCCTTGGTAGACCTGATCAGCATACTTTAAAGCTAATGTTTGCTTGTATTTTTGCGTATCGCCGTCAAGAGTTAGGGATTCTAAGATACTGTGGGCTTGGTAGAGAATGCTGCCAGCCGGATTTTCATAAATACCTCTAACCTTCATCCCCGTAATACGATTTTCAATGATATCATCAATGCCAATCGCATGCTGGCCACCCAGGTCATTAAGGGCCTCAATCAGAGCTACCGGACTCATTTTCCTGCCATTCAAAGCGACGGGCACTCCTTCTTCAAAAGTTAAGCTAATTTCCTCAGGCGTATCTGGGGCCGCCTCATAAGTTTTCGTCAAAGTTAAGAAACGCTCGTACTTGGGCGCCTTGGCCGGATCTTCAATTTCTAAGCCTTCGTGGGAAATATGCCACAAATTACGGTCTTCTGAATAAGCACAGCCTTGATTTTTGTGAATCGGAATATTTCTCGCCAAAGCATAAGCCTCTTCATCTTGGCGGGATTTCAATTCCCAAGTCCGCCAGGGTGCTAGAATCTTAATCTCCGGATCAAAATGTCTAATGGACGTTTCAAAACGCACTTGATCATTACCCTTGCCGGTACAGCCATGCACAATCGCATCGGCTCCTTCCTGGTGGGCAATTTCCACCATGCGCTTTGCAATCAGCGGTCTGGCAAAGGCCGTTCCCAGTAAATACTGGTTTTCATATTTGGCGCCTGCTTTGAGGGTCGGGAAAATGAAGTCTTCCACAAATTCTGCTTGTAAATCTTCAATGTAGAGCTTGCTGGCACCGGAATTCAAGGCCTTTTCTTCCAAGCCCTCTAATTCCTCGCCCTGGCCCACATCGGCCGCTACCGCAACCACTTCACAATGGTAATTTTCCTTAAGCCACGCAATCATCACCGAAGTATCCAAGCCGCCGGAGTAAGCTAACACCACTTTTTTAATCGATTCAATCATCTGCCTCATCCTTTCCATAAAAAAATCCCTTTTCCTTTTCAGGAAAAGAGACGACATTCCGCGGTACCACTCTTCTTGGGCATTTGCCCCACCTCATGCGTAACGCTGCAGCGCGGGTATTGCTCATCATTCACAATACCATCTCCATGGCCCGCGGTTGGCTAACTTCCATCGCTGACTTCCACTCAACTCAGCTCGCTAAGATGTCTGTTAGCCACCACCACTTCATTGATTTTTAATGAGTATACGCCGTTCTATGAGCTTTGTCAACCTTATTCTCATAATATTTTCATTTAAGTTAGTTTTTTAAGGTTACTTTCCCATAAAGACGAGGCAAGCCTTCCCCTTCGTCCACGGGTCAGACTGTGCTAGGATAAAGTTAGTAAGCAAAAAGGACTTAAATGAGGTGTTTGAATGGAAAAACAAGACCTATATGAAAAAGTACAGGCCTTCACCCGAGAAGTGGTGGAGCCCAAGGCCGAGCGGATTGACAAAGAAAATAAATTCCCCGCTGATATTTTTAAGCAAATCGGGGAACTGGGCCTCTTTGCTCTGATTATTCCCGCCGAAGCAGGGGGCTTAGGCATGGGCTTAACAGAAGCAGCGGAGGTTTCCCGGCTGTTAGCCACCGGAGCGGGCACAGTCGGCCTTTGCTATATGATGCATAATGCGGGGCTGACTTATGTCCTGCAATACGGCCAGCCAGCGCTAAGGGAGAAAATTATCACAGATATTTTAACGCATAAAAACTTCTTCGCCCTTGCCGTCAGTGAGTCAAAAAGTGGCGTCAATGTTAAGAATAGTGAAACCCGTACGGAAGACAGCGCCGCCCTGACCACCATCACCGGCCGGAAAAGCATGGTAACGAACGCGGATTACGCTAGCTACTATCTCACTTCCGTCCCCGATAATGAAGCGGGAGAACCGGTCCGCTATGTGATTCCCCGTGACACGAAGGGCTTGAGCTTTGAGGGGGATTTATGGAATGGCCTCGGCATGCGCGGCAATTACTCCTGCCCCATGGTGATGGATCATTGTGAAGTGCCACAGGAAAATCGGATTATGCGCAACCGGGAGCATGATGAATTTCCCTACCCCGTGGATTCCAATGGGATCTACTTTATGGCCGGCTTAGCAGCCGTCTACACCGGCCTCACCAAAGCCATTTATGACGCTGCCTTAGCCCATACCCAAAATCGGCAATTCCCCGATCATAGCACCCTCTTCGACAAGGAAACGGTGAAGATCCACCTCTCCCATATCTATGAGAATCAATTAACTTCGGAGGCCTTGCTGCGGGATGCCCTCGCGGCCGTGGAACAGCATGAAGAGGCCGGCGTGACCAAATTAGAAGCCGCCCGCCTACATGCCTCCGACTCTGCTATTCAGTCCGCCCTCCTCGCCATGCGCCTCGGTGGGGGCTACGCCTATAACCAAAATGGCCCGCTCTCTCGTTTGCTCCGTGATGCCCTCGCCGCCCAAGTCATGGTGCCGAGCGTCGATGTGATGAGACTCAATATTCCTGGAAAATAGCCCGATAAAAAAGCTAGCCCCTGTTGGCTAGCTTTTTACTTCTTAATATTCTATTCTTTAGGAACAATAGCCCACACTTCGGACGGGAAGGCTGGCGCTCCTTTGACATGGGGAAGTGTGACAAAAATGAGACTCCCCGTGGCGGGTAATTGGTCTAGATTTTTGAGCATTTCGACCTGGTACTTATTTTCACCCAGCCAGAAGCGTTGGGCAGGCAGGGGTAAGTCGGCCTTAGAGGCAGCTGCTTCCACCCCCGAATCGGTATTTAAGGTTTCGTGGCCAATGGCTTGAATCTGCCGTTCGCGACTCAGAAATTCCAAGGCCGGAATGGACCAACCTGGCGTCACTTCAACTCCTTCGGCATTACGATTTTCAAATGTTTCCTGGTCAATTGCCTTATGGTACCAGCCCGTGGATAGGGCGACAAAGGACCCCGCTGGGAATTTGCCGTGCTGAGACTCCCAAGCCTTTAAATCATCGACTGTCACCGCATAACCAGGATCTTTTTTCACTTGGTCCTCGATGTGAACTACACATAAGGGTAAGACCCGTTCCTTGAGCGATATGTCGTCAAAACTTCGGCCGCCGGGAATAAAATGCATGGGAGCATCGGTATGCGTTCCATGGGAAGTTGCTAGTGTATAGGTACGGTTATCTGAACCGGTCTCCTTAATCGTGGTCACCACATGGGGAACTAAAGGTTCAAAGGCTTGGTATAAAGGCATTCCCTCCGTAATATCATGGGTCAGATTAATCCATTCATAGCTTTTAAGTTCGGTAAGTAAGTCAATTAAAGCCATCATAACTCCCTCCTTCTCCATCAGACAGTTTAATACTCATTATTTAGCTTGATAAAAATCTCATTCTCCCTGGCGATTTACCTTCTTATTTAACGGAGCGTGACAGCAAGATGACGCACTCCACATGCGTTGTCTTTTGATTGGGAACATAATTTTTTATCCTCGTCATTCTTGTAGGAACACAATTTATTAATGTCATTGTCCTTGGCATTTTTTCTTTTATCTTTGAAATCATTAGAATTTTGACTATCTTTAATTCCTGTTTTGAAATAGAATGTTAAGTCATATGGATGAACTGTTCCACCTTTGTCAATTCTACCCACCACGACTTTATCAACTATGCTTTCAAATACTGTTCTGTTAAATTCCTCTATAATTTCTCTATTCTCTAAGACCTTTTTAAATTGCTTTAGTCTTTCTTTAATAGAATTTTCATCTTTTATTGTTAGTTCCAGTGTTTTCTTTTCATCAAGTAATTCTTCTTTTTGTTTTGTAAGTTTTTTATACTTTTTAGCATAAACTTCTTCGTCTATACTATCTTCTAAATGAAGATCAACTAACTTTCTTTCTTGACTAATGATTCTGTTTAATTGATTTTCTAACTTTTTCAAATCTTTGACTAAAGTATTATCATTTATTTCTTCTTCTACAATTTTTAAAAAGTTATCTATTACTGTTGAATCCGCATGGCATAATTGCCTATAGCTTTCAACAAATGCTTTTTCTATTGCTGCTTCTTGTATTCCTTTTGAATGAGGGCAATATTTTTTACCTTTTTTTGTTGACCTTACACATTGCCAGTTAATTTTTTTATAAATTGAACTTGTGTGCCAAGTTCTTCTTGAAAGTATTTCTCCACAAAATCCACATTCCAGCATACTTGAAAAAGCGTATTGTCTTGATAGTTTTTCTCTTTTTCTATCCTTGTTAGCAATGGTGTTTCTATTTTGTGCTCTCCTGAGTCTAATCTCTTGTGCCTTTTCAAAATCTTCTCTTGATATAATTGGCTCGTGATGATTTTCAATGTGATATTTATCAGATTCACCAAAGTTTGCTAGTCTTCTTTTTGTTATGGGATCAACTGTAAAGGTCTTTCCCATTAGTATATCACCAATATACTTTTCATTTTTAATTATCCCCAACACTGTAGTGTCAGACCATTTCGTTTTACCTCTAGGAGTGAGATATCCTTGTTCTTCTAATTCCCTGCCAATGACTGAGCCACCATTGCCCTCTAGATATCTTTTAAAGATGTATCTAACAATCTTAGCTTCTTCTTCATTTATGGAGATACTTTTTGTTATAGGATCATAGTCGTATCCAAGGCAACCTTGAAAACCAATAAGCTCCCCCTTTTCCATCTTCATTTTCAGTCCTTTTTTTACATGGGCTGAGGTATTTTCTACTTCTTGTTGAGCTACTGAACTTAATATTGTTAATAGTAACTCTCCATCCATTGTCAAAGTATCTATATTTTCTTCTTCAAATACTACACCAACGTTATTTTCCTTTAAAAGCCTTACATATTTCAAAGTATCTAATGTGTTTCTGGCAAATCTTGATATAGATTTAGTAATTATCATGTCTATATCTCCATTTTGGCAATCACTTATTAGTCTCATGAAATCTGCTCTTTTAGTAGTAGTTGTTCCTGTTGTCGCTTCATCTGCATATATACCAGCCAAAGTCCAATTCTTATTATTTTTTATTAGATTTGTGTAATAATCAACTTGCGATTTATATGATTCAAGTTGGTCTTTACTATCTGTACTTACTCGACAATATGCTGCAACTCGTTTTAAATCTAAATGTAGTGCATTTCTATTTCTTGCTCCTGTATTTGAAGCTTTTATTACTTTTACTTTAGTATTCATTTTACCTCCTTCCCATTTTGTATCTTTCTACAGTGTTATTATATCACAAGAACAATTACTTTCTATCTCTCTTCTTATAATCATTTTCTATTCTATTTTTTATTTTTGTATATTCCTTATCATTAATTAATTTAAGATCATAAAGTCTACATAACATAGCAACTCTCATACTATAAATCTTTATTGCTTGCATTTTACCTCCTATGTAAGTTGATTTTTTTCACCTTGATAAGTGAATTAAATATGAAACATGTTAATCTCACCTAAGCATTTTCAAGAATATTCACTCTTCAAAGTATTTGGTTTTTTATAGAAAGATGACAAAATACCCCTCACTTTATAAAGTGAAATTTGCTCTCTTTGGTAACCAGATTTTTTATTTTTTTATAGTACTTTGAGTTTTAATGATTAATTTGAACATAAAAAATGAGGACTTATGCTATTAGGCATAAATCCTCTTTTCTAAATTTTACTGTTTAAAGACTTTAATATTTCTTCCTATCAATTATTTAATTTCCATGATTCTGCCTTAGCCTTTGCATTTATAAGGTCAGAATAAAGTCCATTATTTTCAATCAATTTTTCATGATTTCCACGTTCTACTATTTCTCCATCTTTTAAGACTAGAATCTGATCTGCATTTCTAATGGTTTTTAGTCTGTGGGCAATCATAATTACTGTTTTATTTTTTGTTAATGTTTCTATTGCTTCTTTAAGTTTATCTTCATTTTCTGGGTCAATATTTGCTGTCGCCTCATCAAAAATAATTATGTCTGCATCTTTTAGCATGGCTCTGGCTATAGAGATTCTTTGTTTTTCTCCACCAGATAGGCTTGCTCCACCTTCCCCAATAATAGTGTCATATCCTTCTGGTAAAGCTTCTATAAATTCATGACATCTTGCTTTTTTTGCAGCTTGAACTACTTCTTCATGGCTTGCATTTTGTTTTCCAAATTTTATATTGTTCTCAATCGTATCTTCAAATAGATATACATCTTGAAATACCATGGAAATAGAATTCATAAGATTTTCTATCTTATAATCCTTAATATTTTTTCCACCTATTAAAATTTCGCCAGATTTTACATCCCAAAATCTTGCAATAAGATTACAAAATGTTGTCTTACCAGATCCAGATGGTCCAACAATAGCAGTCATAGTATTTTCTTTTATCTCTGCTGATACATTTTTTAAAATTGGTCTGTCATCATAAGAAAAAGAAATATTTTTAAAGACTATATCATGATTTTTTATAGGCTCTGTAATACTTCCTTCTCTCATATCAGTCATAGAGTCGATAAAACCTACAGAATCTATGGCATTTTCGCAAGCTCTTAGGATTGCCATGTTTGATCCTGCCCCGATTAAGCCTTCAAAGATAATAAAGGATGCCATAATCATAAGAATTGTTTCAGCAAGTGGAAGTTCACCAGATAAATTTAATTTTAATGATACATAGACCATAAATACTGTTGTTATTCCCATTACAATTCTTTGAATAACTGTGTAGGGTGCTACAGATTTCTCCAGGTCTAAGAGTATTTTGGATGTATCTTTTATAGACTTTCTTAAAGCTCTGTTATTTTCTCCACCAAGATTATAGGATTTTATAACCTGCATTCCTTGTAAAGTTGCTAATACTTCTTTTGTAAGTCTTGTTTGTGTTACTGTCATTTTGTCTGCATTAGCTGATGATTTTTTCTCCATCATTGATGTAACGATGAAAAATACTACCACACCTGCTACAGCAACCAGTCCTACCTTTACGTTAAAAATTAAAGTTCCAAGAACAAAGACTAAAGTATTTAAAACTCCACCAAGTACAAGAACCAGTAGCATAGGCACCCATTGCTCTGCTTGGGAAAGATTAGATGTGGCAATACTTGTAAGTCTTCCCAGTGAAAAGTCTGAAAAGAAACCCATGGGAACTCTTTTTATCTTCTCGCCTATTTCTATTCTCTTATGGGCAGCCATAAAATATCCCGCGTGAGTTTGTGCCATTTGAGATGATTTTTGTGTCATGATTTTTCCAACAAGGGAAACTATTAAGATTCCAAGGCAAATAAAGATTGCCTCATAGTCTAAAGTTTTAGCAAAGATATTTACCAACATATAGTAAATTGCACCAAATTGTAGAGCATTAAAGACTGCATGAAAGAATCCAGCCAGAATAGATTTTTTAATATTTGCTTGTTCTTCCTTAGAAAAATTCCATATCTTTTTAAACACCTTAAGCATTTTCATCACCCCTTAAATTTGCAGCAACCATTTCCTTATAAAGCTCTGATGACTTTAATAGTTCTTTATGATTTCCATAAGAATCCAATTTACCATCTTTAATAACAAATATCCTATCTGCATCAACAATTGTCTTTAACCTATGAGCGATTATGATTAAAGTTTTACCCTTAACTAGATTTGCCAAGGCATTTTGTATGAGAGCTTCATTTTCAGGATCTATATAAGAAGTTGCTTCATCTAAAATTACGATTGGTGCATTTTTTAGCATGGCACGAGCAATAGATATTCTTTGTCTTTCTCCTCCAGATAGATGACCTCCACCTTCGCCAACTCTTGTATCATAACCATTAGATAGATTCATAATAAAATCATGGCAGGCAGATTTTTTACATACATCTATAATTTCTTCGTCAGAGGCATTCTTATTTCCAAGCCTAATATTTTCCTTTATAGTCATATCAAAGAGGAAATTGTCTTGGGATACAAAAGAAATAAGTGAAGACAAATTTTCGAGCGACACATCTTTTGTTTCTACTCCACCGATTTTAATAGATCCCTTATCTACATTCCAAAATCCAGCAATAAGTTTTGCTATTGTTGACTTGCCTGATCCCGAAGGTCCAACGAGGGCTGAAACAGAAGATTCTTTTATTTCCATAGAAAGATTATCAATGACTTTCTTTTCTCCATCGTAAGAAAAGTCTACGTCTTGAAGTTCTATATTATAGGATCCTATTTTTTCTCCCTTGTCAATATTTTCTAACTCTCTTGAGTCTAAAATCTTTCCTATTTCAGAAGTTATAGTTGATATTCTTGACATATCATCCATATAGTTCATGATTTTTAAAATACTAGAAACTGTAGCAAATGATAAGACGATTAAGGTAATTAAATTTCCTAAATCAAGGCTTCCATTGATATAAAATAAAATTCCAAAGGGTATGATTGTAAGTATCCCCATAGGAGAAAGTAACCTACCTATGGCAACCTTATTCATAGACTCGTCCATCCAAGAATAATAAAATTTTGCATTGTCATAGACGGAATCAGTATATTTTTTATAAGATGATTCGCTTTGATTAAAGGTCTTTATTACCTCAATCCCATTGATATACTCAACAATAGAATTATTCATGTGTTGACCAATGGCAACTGACTTTCCAAACATTTCTTTATAATGAGCATTCATTACAGACATCATGGTAGCCATTCCTACCACAAATGGAATTAGTGATAATAAAGTTAAACGCCAATCTAATGTAAACATGTAAATAAACAATAGAATAGGTCCTACTAAATTTGCAGTAAATTCTGGCACAAGGTGGGCAAGAGAAGTTTCCATAGAATCTACTTGCTCAACTATAATATTTTTTAATTCTCCAGATGATCTTGATAATACATCTCCCAATGGCATCTTAAATAATTTTCTGGAAATATCATTTCTAATTTCTCCTAATGAATTAAAGGTTGCCGTATGAGAAATACTTGTTGATATTCCTGCTGCCACTTCTTTAATAACAAATGTTATTAAAATATTTTTGCATAGTGGAGTATATAAACTCATATCATTCGCACCATTAATCAAATTTACAATAATTTTTGCCATGTATATATAAGAAAAAAGCCCAGCAACTACTCCCACTATGGCAAGTAGGATAGATATAAAATATGAGCCTTTTCTTTTATTTACATATTCTTTTACTAAATTCACTTCAAAACCTCCTTTTGGTAGTATTTTTTAACTATCTACTTTATTTTTTTGCTTGAGATGACATTCTATTAAGTTCTCCAATCATCATTCCTATTCCAGTTAAAATCATAATTAAATCTACAAGAGGTTCAGCAAACCATACTGCCTTAACCCCAAATATCATCGGTAGAATAATCATGGCAGGGAGGAATAAAAATAATTGTCTTAGCATGACGATTATGCCTGCCTTTTTAGCATTTCCTATTGCTTGGAAGAATGTTATAGACATAACCATTACTCCATATAAGATAAATATAGAATAAAATAGTCTAAAGTTTCCTACTCCCTGAGTTATAATACTTTCTTCTACTCCAAATAGGGAAAGGATGCTTTTTGAAAATAATAAGACTGGTAGCCAAAATATGGCTGCAAGAACAAGTCCTCCAATGGAGAATACCTTCATTGCCTCCTTTACCCTGTCATATCTTTTTGCTCCAAAGTTTGTACCAACAACAGGTTGCAAGCCTTGACTCATTCCCCAAAGTGGAATAAAGGAAAAGGCATATATTCTTAAAGTTGCTGCCATTAAGATAGCATTTGTATCTCCGCCATATTTAAATGACATTTTATATAGCATTGTTTGTTGAATCATAAATAAAATTTGCATCATCATAGCAGATGACCCTACGCCAAACATTTCTTTTTTTATTTCCTGATCAGGTTTGATTTTATTTATTTTTACTGCTTTACTTTTATATTTGAAGTAATGGAGTGTTATTATTGCTTGAACAAATTGTGCTGTAATAGTTGCAAGTGCAGCCCCTTCTATTGCATATTTTCCCATTAATTTCATTAGAATGGGATCAAGAATTATGTTTAAAAAAGCTCCTAGCCCCATAATGAGCATTGCTTTTTTCATTAATCCTTCTCCACGCATAACCATGTTTGCTGATTGAGTAAAGTTTACAAATAAAGAACCAATAAAAATTACTCGTAAATATCTGATACCATATTCTTTAATTTCTCCACTTGCTCCAACCATATCTAAAAAATGTGGTGCAAGTAAAATTCCGCCTATTGTAATAATTGATGAGAATAGAATAACCCAAAAGATTAAATTCCCCATAATTTTATCAACTGTTTTTTTGTCGCCCTTTCCTATAGCTCTTGATAAAACCGATGCTGAACCTACACCAATAAGTGTAGATACACCACTATTGAAAAATGTAAGTGGCATAGCTACACCACAAGCTGTCATTGCTGTTTGTCCTATAATATTTCCTGCAAAAATTCCATCCATTAGTGGATAAAGACCTATTACTATCATTCCTATTACAGCAGGGATAGATAATTGAAAAAGTAAATCTATAGGTCTTTTTGTTAATAATTGTTCTTTCATATCTTGTTTCATAAAATCAACTCCTTACACAATCAGTCCATCTTTAATAAATTCCAAAATTTCTTTTTCATGTCCCTGGATATTTACTTTCTTGTATCCATTTTTTCCAAGCATTAACACAGAGTTACAAACCTTAAAAATAAGTTCTATATCATGAGTTATTATTGCAAAGGGATAAGTTTTTGAATATCTTTTTATTATTTGAGAAATGTCGTTCATCCTCTTATAATCTAAACCTGACGTAGGTTCATCAAGAATTATTAACTTTCTACCACTTAAACAAGCTGTCAATAGGGCAAGTCTTTGTTTTTGCCCACCAGATAGATTTTGAGGGTGATCATACCTATTTTCCCAAAGGTCAATATGTTTTAATTCTTTTCTAAGTCTATCTAAATATCCAACGTCATTAATTCTATCTTTTTGTAAAAGCTCATTTTCCACCGTATCAAAAAATATTTGGTATTCTACATCTTGCATCATATAATAAGAGTTTCTTAATCTTTCTTTTTTATTTCTCCCAAAGCTTGTCTTGCCTTTAAAGTTTAATAAACCAGCTAAAGATCTTGCAAGAGTCGTTTTACCTACTCCATTTTTACCTATAATCGCCATTATCTCATTTTCATATAAGCTTATATTTAAATTTTTTATTAATTCTTTTTTACCAATAGAAATACCAGCTCCTCTTATATCCTCAACTACATTTTTGCAATTATCAATATTTTCAGATAGCAAAAAATTATAGTTAATTGTTCTTAAAGAGTAATTTTTACAATCCTTTTCTGTTAATTCACCTTTTTTAAAAACTTTTTCGATTTTACCATCTTTCATATACAAAAAACGATCATATAAATCATTTAAATAGAACAATCTATGCTCAGATATTATTATCGTTTTTCCTAATGATTTTAATTTTTCAAGAATATTCTTAAGTTCGACTATTCCCCTATAGTCTAAATTTGATGATGGTTCATCAAAGAAAATTATTTTAGTATCATAAACAAGAGTAGATGAGATAGCAACTTTTTGCTTTTGTCCACCTGATAAAGAATTGATATTTCTATATTTTAAATTTTCAATTCCCATCACACTCAAAGAGTCATCAACTCTTTTCTTTAATTCTGAAAGCTCCATTCCTAAATTTTCTCCAACAAAGGCAAGCTCATCCTCAACAATATTTGCGAAAAACTGATCTGTTGGATTTTGAAAAACATTTCCTATATACTTTGCCAATTCTCCATTGTTATATTGCGAAATATTTTTTCCTAAAATAGATACTTGTCCATATAATTGTCCTTGATAATGATTCGGAATTAAGCCATTTAATATTCTTGTTAGCGTAGTTTTTCCACAACCAGATAAACCACTTATAACAACAAGTTCCCCTTCTTTAATATTTAGCTCTATATCTTTTAAAATTACCTTATCATTTCCGTCATAAGAGAATTTTTTAATATCTGCTTCTATTACATTCATATTGACCTCCACAATAAGAAAATAGCTAAAAGTAAGAATACGATATCAAAAAATTTAAAAGTTATTTTATGATAATTAGTCCTTTCCCCTCTATATTCTGCTCCTTTAGATATAATAGATGAAGTCAAAGTTTCACTCACTTGCAAACATTTATAGATAAGAGGGATGAAGTAAAGTTCAAAAGACCTAACAGGATGGAGGGGACTTAATCTTAGCCCCCTTACCTTCATGCCATTCTTTATTTCTTTAATCCTTAACCCCATCTCTGATATAAACTTCATTCCTATCACTATGCTTAGAGCAAACACATTTGGAATGTGTAAAAACTTAAGTGAACTCATCATTTTAAGTGGTGATGTATTCACAAGAATACCGCCAATAATAAATATCGGAAAGAGTTTTAATACGATTTCTACAAGACCTAAAATTGCATTTCCACCTATTCCTAAGTCTATAATAGTTAATGTTTTGCCAACAATTAACAAGATAAGAACTGTTGCTAGTTGTTTAATAAATTGTTTTAAGGAAAAAGTTAAGGTTAGAAACATTGATATTCCTATCATAATATAGTAGCCAATATCATCTGTTATAAATAATATAATCGAAAACGCTAAAATTAAAACAAATAAGATTATAGGATTTACAAGACAGTTGTCATCTCTCCTTATGTTTTCCATTACAATATTCCTGATTTTTTACTCTTTTTAAAAAACTTATTATTTATATATAATCCAAATCTTCCTGCTATTAATACCAAAACGATATTAATGCCTATTGAGATTAGCATTGCCTTTGGTGTAAAAAAGGCATCCATAAAGGCAGCCTGTTCTTTTGTAAATACGCTAAAAACTTCAACAATTTTTTCTGGTCCAAGTAATCTTACAAATGTCATTGCATGCATTGAAATAACAAACATTCCAGCAGATAATGCTAAGGCAACTCTATTATCATTTTTATAGTTACCTATAATTAATTCTGCTACAATAGCTGCGATGGCATTTACTATAAGCATTGGCCAATATCCACTTAATGCATAAAATACACCCAGCAACATGAAAAATATAAAAGCTATTCCTCTTTTTTGTAATTTTTTAGCCATAATTATAAATGGCGGAGCTACTACAAAGGAAGAAAATCCTGCCGCTATATATAAGGATAAAGTTCCTAACATTCCTGTTGCTGTTGATACAGCCATGTTTAATATAAACGCCACTACTGTAAAAATTGTAACTTGTACGATATCTTTTAATTTCATATAAACCTCCAATTTAAGATATATTTTTTCTTTCTGAGTAAACCCTAAGATTTACTTAGCATTATTATCTAAGATAATTTCTATCATTTTTTTAATGCAAGTTTGTTCTTCACAAAATTTTCTCTTGCATTTAGAACTTCACAACCTAGAATAAATGTGTTAATAAAATCAGTTATTAATTCGATAGCTTCACTTAATTCACCTCTTACATCTTCATCAAATAACATTAGAATACTATCAGATGATGATTTTTTTAGTTTCTTATATAAGTCTTTTAACTTATCGTCATGATTTAATTCCTGCAAAAACATTGCATAAATTGAAACATAGTCACTCTGATATAGCATTTTTTCTAAAATAATCTCAGATAAAACTTCGCTAAAATCCTGACTTGTTTTATTCATCTCATCATAGATTATCTTCTCTCTGTATTTATTTCCTTCTAACATAATGTCGTATAAAATTTCATAGGTAGAACCATAATGATGATACAAACCACCTCTAGAAAGCCCAGTAGCTTCCATAATGTCATTCATAACTGTATTTCTAAATCCCTTATCCAAAAAGACTTTCATAGCTGCTTGTCTAATCTGCTTTTTTCTTTCATCAGCTTCCATTTTCATTTCATAAATAACCTCCAAACCGACACTATTGTCGGTATTATTATATCAACACTGATAATCATTGTCAATAGCTTCGCTTATACTTCTTTATTAATTTCTTTAAATGCGGTATAATCAATAAAATTGAATAAACGCTTAACGCTTATAACTTTAATAGACCAACTAAGGAAGTCAATAGTTATTTTAAAAATTTTTTAAAAAAATTTTTCAGTCGCAGAACTTAAAAATGTGCATAGCAAATAAGCCTCATATACTTTCATTTTTTGAGGCAACACTTTTAATAGTTTATGCGACTAACTTACTCTTTTCTCGAATTAGTTTTTGATGTTCTTCGGGTGTTCTTAATTCAAATGATTTTTGGTTTCTGAGAACAGCAAAAATAATTTGAACCATCTTTCGCATAATTGCACACATTACAACTTTGTATGGTTTTTCAGCTATTTTCTTTTCAAAATAAGCTCGCATAATAGGATTTAAATACTCTCTGTTGCGATTTGGATACACATTAGATTTAGCCAGCATATGGAGAATTGAGCGAACATGAGGTGATCCTCTTTTAGAGATTTTATTGTTTTTCCTATTGTATGTTCCGCTTTGGGATACTCCCGGATCCAAGCCAAAGAAGGCAACTAATTCTTTCGGTTTCGAGAAATTGGATATATCTCCAAGCTCTGATAAAACAACACATGCTGTATATTCTCCAACTCCTGGAATACTTTGTAAAAGCACTATTTCTTTATGAAACTTTTCATCTAAAAGAGATAGTCTTTTGATTTCATCATCGATTGCTTTCAAAGCTTCCTGTAAACTGAAAATAACCCTCACAGTTGTTTGAATAAGTACTGCTGAACTAAGGCTTACTATACAAACTTCAATAGATTTTTCAGCAGATTTCAATAGTTTTTCATATTTTACTTCGGCATAGGAGGTGCTTTTATGTGAATTTTCTTTTATCAGTTGAATAATATCTTGCTTATTTTCAGGAGATAATACTTCTTGTATAGTAGAATATTTTTCAAGCAAAGACAAAGGTGTTTTCCCTTGCAAATCCGCAAATACTTTCTTGAAATCTGGAAAGGAAATATCTAAAAAAGCGATTAATCGGTTGATGTGTTCCACAATTTCATCCGTCAATTCTTTATGCTGTCTACAAAGCTTTTTGATACTGTTAACGGTATCTGAGTGCGTAATTGTTTCGTTGTAATTCTTAATACGATATAGCAACGCTATATTATATGCATCTGTTTTATCTGATTTAATTTTTCGGATATTGATATTTTTCAATGCTCCACTTTGAATCGGATTAATTACAATGACTTCGTAATTATGCTTACGGAAAAAATTAGCTAAAATTTGATGATAGTGTGCAGTAGCTTCCATGATAATTACTGCTCTGTCTTTGTACTTATCTTCTACCTTTTCAAGTACATAGATGAGTGACTTCATACCATTAATATCATTAGAAATTTTAAGTCTTTTGATGATGTCATTATTAGGTGATAGAATACAGATATCACTGAAAGCTTTACTCACATCAATTCCTACAACAATTTTTTCTGACATAATATACCTCCTATAATTTGGGATGCCCTGTTAATCCAAAACCACAACAGGCTCACGAGTTATACAGGTAATCAATAAATGAACCTAACCAACCGAAAAGATGAAAGGCAATGGAATGAGGGTGGAGTCTATCAAATGAGTAATTCCTAAATTGGAAACCCAGCAAGCACATAAAACAATCCCATTTCATCCCTAATATCTATAATTTTATCATAGATGATTAGGTTCATTTTTAAGAACTATGCTTAAAGCTGTTCTTATACTATTAGTATATGAGCAAGCACAGTAAGTGAGTACCCACTTACGAAAAATTGATGAAGCAGAACCTTTATGGACTGCTTCTTTTTTTATCAATTTTACCTTGTTAGGGAGAACCCTAAGACCCCAATATTTTATGATAAGGAGATATACTATGGATAATAGAAAAAGAAATAATCAACTGAAAATATATTTAACAGATGAAGAAAAGGAAGTTTTTGAAAAGAAAATGAAACTTGCTAATTGCAAAACTATGTCCCACTTTCTTAGAAAATGCGTATTAGAAAAAGAAATTTATATTGTAGACCTAGAACCATTTAGAGATATCCAATGGCTACTTTCAAATGCAACAAATAATATAAACCAGATTGCAAAAGCCGCTAATACAACTGGTGTTATTTACAAGAATGAAATCGAATCAATGAATAAACAGATAGAAAAGTTGTCAAGAGAAATATGGCAGATCCATTCCCTACTTCTTAATAAATCAAAATGAAATTTATTATATAAATCAAAATTTAATTTATAAATACATTAAATACCAGCTGAGAAATTCTACATTTTTAATAAAAACTAGGTACATCAAATACTGCATTTTTCATGAATATAATCATGTTTTTATTTTTCAAATCAATCTACATGATTTGAAAAATATCTTTCCGAACTTAAATATAGTATTCTAGTAAATACAATCAAAACTACCAGCTTAGCTGGTAGTTTGCACAGCGCCTATAAGGCGCGAATACCGGCACGCCCCTATTGGGGCTCCGAGTATTCCGTCACATGCACCACTTTCCCAACTACTGCTTAAGCAGTTTTTTTATTTGTTTTTATTTACTGACTTTCCCGTAAACGGGTCATAGTATTCCTTTATACTTATTTGGTCAGCGTAATAATCTTCTTTTAATTGATTTTGTATATATTCTTTTATTTTCTTTTCATTTCTTCCCACTGTATCCACATAGTATCCTCTACACCAAAAGTGTCTATTTCCGTATTTATATTTTAAGTTGGCATGTCTATCGAATATTATCAGCGAACTTTTTCCTTTTAAATATCCCATTATTTGTGATATTGAATATTTTGGTGGTATTTCTACCAGCATGTGGACATGGTCTGGACATAGCTCTGCTTCTACTATGTTTATTCCTTTCCTTGAACATAATTCTCGAAGTATGCTGCCTATATCTTTTCTTAGTTGTCTATATATTACTTGTCTTCTATATTTTGGTGCAAAGACTATATGGTATTTGCATCTCCACTTGGTATGTGATAAACTATTCTTGTCCAAGTTTTGACCTCCTTGTTTAATTGTGCATGTGATTATCACAATTATACTTTAAGGGGGTTTTCTTGGTGCTTGAAGCTAAAGCTAAATCCCTCCACCTGCATAGCAGGTGGTTTTTTGTTTCGCTCTCTTTCGTTCGCTCAACTCACTTAAGTGTACAATAAAAAAAGAATACCCTCATGCAAGAGTATTCTTAAAATAAAAATAGTAATTATCTTTTTTCATTCTATAGAATAATATTAAAAAGCAGCATAAAACATAAGTAGAAATAGTACCTACTTTTCAATTAAATCGAAGAGAGATCTATAACATTTTCTTCTCCAAAATACTCTTTAGCTTTTTCTAATATGTCAGAATCATCAGTAGGCATATATATTATTAAATTCTTTTTTGCTCTTGTTATACATACATAAAATAATTTTTTTGTACGTTTCTGAACATTAGAGTTCGGAGATCCTTTCCCAAATAATGTTCTAAAGTCATATTTATTCCAATCAGACTCTAATACAAGCAATACATTGTCATATTCACTACCTTTAACACTATGTTGAGTACAAATTGGTGAAAATTCTTTTAAATATAAAACGCTTTTTCTATATTGATTAAATGTTATCTTTTTTATTCTCTCCCATAAATAAAACCCTTTATTTGAAATATAATCACTAAACAATTCATCTTCTTTGAGTAACCCTTTTACTTCCGCAAATTTTAATACATTTTCTATCGTTTGATTATCTTCACTTACAAGATAATCAATTGCTTGCTTAAGGCAAATCTTATCATTTCTATTATGAATAGAAAATTTTGTTATTCTCAGAAAATCATTAAATCTATTAGCCTCATATAATTCAATAATCTCCTCTAATATATCTAATCTGCGTAAAATCCTATCTCTATAAGAATTAGCTTCATATCTACCACTCATTCCATTTAATTTATATGACATGAGTGATTCCTTAGTGATTCTAGATTTTTCGTAAGCTTCTTCCCATGACATATCTTCTAAAACACTATATATTGACTGATAAATTTCATTTCCGTTAATTTGATCTAACAGCTCCACTTTGTTATATGTCGGTTTTACCTCTAACGCTATTTCTCCCAAAGTCTTATTACAGTCTAAATTTCCCTTATCAATTTTTTTCTTTATCTCACTTATAAGCTTAGTTATCAAATCAGCATTATATAGATCATATAAGTCTTTAAAGCCAGTCATTTCAGAATTATATTTATGTGTTAGCCTTAACTCTTTTGTTTGTTTTCCATCAGAAAAATCCCAAGATTCAAAAATATTCTTCCCCTTTACACTTATAAAATCATTTATTTCAGTTCCATATAAAAATTTAATACTACCTTCTCTAATAGTACCATTTTCCATATTAGGTGCATTTATATCTTCTGAAGGTCTTTGCTCAATATCATCATCTCTAAACTTATTGGCTACTTCGATTACAACTCTTGGATTTCTTCGGTTTTGCGTCTTTACTATTTTAGTTAAATTATATTGATTTAAATTACCAACTCCGTCGTCATATATAGACTGCATTGAATCTCCAAAAAAACCAATTACATTTTTCTTATCGCTTTGCTCAAGATGCTTTAGTAAAATATCAGCAACTAAAGGACTTGTATCCTGATATTCATCAACAAAAATACAATCTGCAATATCCTTTAAAATGTCCGCTATTTTTTTATATTTCTCAAACATTTTCTCTGCAACAATCAAAATGTGATTATGGCTGATTTTCACTCTATTTTCTTCATTTGGCGTTACAGAATAATACTCATCATAATCCACATAAAGATTTTCGAAATATTCTTTAGAAATTAAATCCTCAGAAAAATCTTTTGGCTTTTTAAAGTTCTTTTCATTATCATCGTTAATAAGCTCAACTAAAATATTTTTTATTTCATTCTGATATTTTCTGATAAGAGACCATATAAACTCATGTATTGTTGAAACCCAAATATTCTCATTTTCTATTCTTGATAAAATTTCGGCAACTGCATTATTTGTATATGTAATGCATACTATCTTTATATCTGGTGATTCCTCTGTGAGTGCATTTATTAAGGAAATTAAGGAGTATGTTTTTCCACTACCTGCTCCACCTTCTAAAATAAAATTTTCACCATTTTTTATACATTGAAGAGCTTCTAATACTTCTTTTTCCAATGTTAGCGTATCCATAATAAGCCCTCCTCAATATAATGTGGAACTGCCCATTTTTCATCTTCTTCGCCATTCTCATTATCAAAATACAATAAGCTTGATGCAAATGCCGATTTCTTTTTCACATTATTCAAAGCAAAATTATAATAATCACCATTTTCTATTTCATCATTCGAAAAATCTTTTAAAGCTCCATATTGATGAAATCCTTCTTTGTTTTTTAATATAAAGTCTTTATTTAGTGCTATAAATGCATCTTCAAAACTACTCGCTTGATACTCACCATAAGATTCTGGTATTTGATAGGCCATTCTCATATTATCTTTAATTTTATCCTCAGCATTTTTCCCTACAAGTTCCTTAAATTGATTATTCGATGTATCAATTCCAGTATCTTTAAAAAATTCTTTTATTGATGCGTTACTTGTATGTGTTCCCTCATCGGGGTGACAACTCGTATATACAGTTCTTTCTTTTCCATTTTTATCTATTTTCTTTTCAGCTTTAACAGAGTCAATATCCGTAACAAACAAAACTTTTGTTCCTAAAAAGGAAAATAAAGGCATAAATATATGAGAATGCGCTCCAACTTCTATTATAGAAATATTCTGTGATAATAGTGGTATAATATCTGCTCTTGGCTTTTCTTTATTATCAATTTTATGCATCATCACTGGCATTAAAATTCGTTCGGTATCTCCTTCTATACAAATAGCTTTATCCGCAAAGAAAAGTTCACTTCTATTCATTGTCAGATATTGTTTTACAAACTTAAATCCTTTCTGTTCATCTCCACCATACTCTTCTTTTAAAGAATTAAAGCTCTTAGCTATGACCGTATTCCCGTTTTTCTTCAAATATATAATGTCATCAAAGTTACATTCAGAAACTATATGTGATGAATGCGAAGTGATTAAAATCTGCAACTGCTTATTCTTTTCTTTCAACAACTTATTTCTATGTGCTTTGATATGAGATTTAATATTCCTTATAAATATATACTGTAACTGAGGGTGTGTATGTGCTTCAGGTTCTTCAATATATAAGAGATTTATATCTGCTGGTTGTTCAAACAATTCCTGTATATTGGTTTCAATCTCAAATAAAATACCAATTAAATTCAAATACCCCAATCCATTATATGTTTCTGGAAGCGAATAATCTCCCCCTTGTCTATAACTTAAGTTTGTATTATCTGACAATAAATTTTTCTCTGAAATAGATGACTCTATTGCTATATCAATTCCATTTTCTGCACCACCATAAGTTTTAATAACATCTATAACATCACTAAAAATACCATCAATGGGTTCTTCACCTTCACTTTTTTCTCCATTGTAAATCTTAAATAATTCTTTATCGGCTTCCTCCAATTTTTCTTCAAGTCTTGTAAATACCGATTCACTTTCATCTTTTGCAGCTTTATAAGAACTGAAATATTTACCAGTTAAACCTGATAAAACATGATTACGATCATCATTAGAAACCGCTCGATCAGCTCTTATTCCTGCCACTTTAATGACTTTTTGAATATCTTTATTATCAATTTCTTCTGATCTATCTTGCGTTGTTTTGTTTGCTTCAACATCAAACCCTCTTGAATATTTTTTCGTTTCAAAGAAGTTTGCAAAATTCTTACTCATAAATTTGGAAAATGATTTAAAATCTTCAATATTTTTTTCACTAATAATGTTTTTTAATTCTATGATTTTTTTTGCAGCTATTACCGAAATAAATTCTAAAACTATTATGTTATTATCTGGATTTAAGTCCATCATGAATTTTTGAATATTCTCATATGAATCATTATCATTATACTCAATGAATAATTGCATATTAATAGTTTCTAATAATTGAACTTCATCCAGCTTTGTTATATCAAAACCAATTATTTTTTTATAGAGATCTTTCTGGCATTCTAAATTTATATCTTCCCAAAATAATTTAGATGAATTTAGCATTTTATCTAAAACAATAATAGATGATGTTTTTCCACAATTATTTTTGCCTATAACTAGCGACAATTCATCTTTAAAATTTAACTCAAAATTTTTTAATAATCTAAAGTTTTTGACTTTCATCTTTTTTAAAATCATTTTAATACTCCTCTTTACCTTCTAAATCAAACTTTTCTTTTATATTTATTTTCCTAAAAATCCTTTGTCTACTTACATCAACTTGTTGTTTTCGAAACGATTCTCACTACATCAACAACCTTATCAAAGCTCAAATCCCCAATATACTTATTTTCACTGAGATATACTTCCCACAAGGATCTTAGGTATGAATCTTCTTTTATGTCCTCGATTATTTCCTCATAGTCTTGCATTATCTCCCAGCTTTCTCTTTTGTTTAAGGTTCTCTCTACTGCTTCTTTTAAAATTTCATAGTTTATCTCATCTTTCTTTAGTTTGTAGAGGGTGTATAGGTCGTAAAAGTCTCTCATTCGTGTCGTTGCTATATTTCTTCTGATTATTGTTTCATATTTTTCTGCGAGAATTGTTTCTAATGGGTATGCCATTATTTTTATATTTTCTTTGCTAAAGATACAGGGATAGGTATATTCTATTTCCCTTGGTGTTATTGCATCTCCTGTTGTTAAGTCTAGTTTCATTGGGTTTTTAGTTTTCCCAACATTTGCTATTAGTGAAATTCTAAAGTTTTCGTACTCATCTTCTTCTCTTATATAAGAGATGTCTTTTATTTCAAATCTTATTCCATCTTCTACATTGATATTTATAATTTCTTCTACAATGTCTTTTATTTTCTCTTCTTTTAGGGCTATGCCTTTTATGGTTGTGTCCATGTCCATAGTTGTTCTATTTTCAATACCAATTAAGGAAGATATTAAGAATCCTCCCTTTATTACAAAATTATTTTTGTACTTTGATTTAGATAGCCTTTCTAAAAATCTTTCGAAAAAATATATTTGAAGAACTTCTTACGACTTTAGATTTTTCTTCTCTGCCAAGCTCCTTATCTTTCCCTTTATACTCTCGATATTAATCACGATAATACCTCCATGTATTTTCTAATTTCATCTTCTATTTTAAATAGTCTACTGTATTTTATGAGTCGTCTTAGATTTTTATTTGTTGATTTAAAGTATCTTTTTAAGGCTTCTGTAAAAATCTGTTTATCTATTTTTTCTCTTTCGATTATGATATCGCAAATTGTTCGATCTATATCGTAAACTGGAATAAGGTTGCCTTGTGGTGATTTTATTTCTGTCTTTCCAATTTCGTATAGGTCTTTTTTTACATAGTGAACTTGTAGATCTTCGTACCTCTTTTTGATATGGCTGGCATTGTAGCCTTGGGGTACAGATATATGAAATACATTTGGTGTCCTATCTGATAGGTCGTGGAGGTATAGGGCTGTTTGATGAGAAAATATAATTCGATTGCTATTGGATGATATTAAAACAAAATCGTCTATTACCTTTCCTTTTAATTGATACAGTCCTGGTCTTAATCTTTCTAATTGTCCGATTTTTGTTAATTCTGATAAATTATGCCTAGTATATCCAAGTTCTTCTGCTTCTTTGTTGGTTATTACTAAATTTTCTTGGATAAATTCTTTAAGTGTATTCATAGTCCGCCTCCTCTCGTTTACGCTTTTATTATATGTTTTAAAAGCGAATATGTAAAGTTGGCTTGTGAATGTTTCATATTTTGAAAAGGATGTAACGAATCCTTGCTCCCTTTAACAAAAAAAGAGCAGCCTTTTACGCTACTCTTATAGAAAGTACAAAATGAGTTAAATATATTTTTTGTGTTTCCTCATACCAGTTGCAAAACAACTCTTACATCCATGTAGTTTTTTTGAGTCTTTTTGACGTATCCTTCTTCATCTTTATCGAAGACAAAATGCTTATAAAACTGCTTGAAATGCAGGATTTCTAAGTTTACATCTTTTGTATCAATGCTATAGCTTCCACATGCGTGGTTTGCGGAAACATGTCGACCGGCTGCAAGTCTCCAGCCTCATAGCCATTAGCCAGCAGAGCCTTTAAATCACGAGCAAGCGTCGCGGGATTGCAACTGACATAGATGATTTTAGCGGGTGCCAATTCACAGAGACTTTGGATAAAACTTTCCGCCAAGCCTTTCCGCGGGGGATCGACTACGGCCACATCGAAATGCACGCCCTCCGCCTGCCAAGTCGCTAATTGCTGGCTGGCATCTTTGGCAACAAAGGTCATATTATCTAAGCCATTCGCCTTAGCATTTTCCTTTGCTAACGCGATCGCTTCTGGAACGACTTCCACCCCATAAACCTGCTGAGCTTTGGGAGCGAGGCTGGCCCCAATCGTTCCCAGACCACAATAGGCATCTAGAACGATTTCCTGTCCCGTTAAAGCGGCCCGCTTCCTCACCTGCTCATACAAGACTTCCGCTTGTAAAGTATTCACCTGAAAGAAACTGTGCGCTGAAATCGCAAAGCGTTGATTGAATAATTGATCATGGTAGTAGGCTTGGCCGCTCAGTACCCGCTCACGGTCACCTAAAATCACATTATCCTTCCGTTGATTGACATTTAGCACTAAGGAAACCAAATGAGGAAGTGCGGCTTTCAATTTTTCCACAATTTGCTTTTCTTGGGGTAAATTTTCTCCATTAATCACAAGGATCAGCTGCATTTCCTGCGTATAATAGCCTACTCGTACGACCAGGTGCCGCAGGAGGCCTTGATGGCGGCTTTCGTCATAGGCGTCAATAGGAAATTGGCGGAGGATTTCTATCGCCTTCTCAAGGGTTTCATCAATCTGCGGCAATTGAATGTAATAATTGCTTACCGATAGGATATCATGGCTATTTTGCCGGTAGAAGCCCGTGTACAAATTTCCCTTCGATCCGGCGATTGGTACCTGCGCTTTATTGCGGTAATGCCAGGGGTCAGCCATCCCCAAAGACTCCAAAACCTGAATCTGCTCACTCAAGCCTTCTTTGTGCAGGCAATTTTTAACCTGCTTAGCTTTAAAGGAGAGCTGGGCAGAGTATTTTAAATGTGCCAGGGGCAAGGTGCCTGTTTTCAGCATATTATCCCGGGCGGGTAATACATCAGCCCGTTCTGGGCTGTCCGTATAGCGTTTTATGAGTATCGCAAAGCCATAATTTTTTAAGACTTTGACAACCTTAATCTGGCAGGCCTCCCCAGGCAAGGCCTGAGCGATAAAGAGCGGATAGCCCTGAATTTTTGCCACCCCCATGCCTGCATAAGTTAAATCTTCAATAGTTACTTCTAAATATTCGTTTTTGACAACCGGTGCCGTCATCAGCCGCCTCCTTTCAGGCAAAATAAAAACCCCAGGCTGACCTGGGGAAAGCTTTATTCCGTCACGTCAACTACTTCCCGCTTGAAAGGGTCTTTGGAAAAACCTTGATCAAGAACAATTTTAGCCCATTCTTGCGCACCAAACAGCGAATGATCCTTGTAGTTACCGCAGCTCTTTCGTTCGGTCCCTTGCACATCCTTCCATTCAGCCTTCACAACATCATGTAGAACTTTGGTGTAGGCCTTGGCCATATCTTCAGCAGATGGCTCACCCCAGACACTGACATAGAAGCCAGTCCGGCAGCCCATGGGCGAAATGTCAATAACATGGTCCATGTAATCCCTAATGTAAGCCGCGGATAAATGCTCTAACGTATGTAAGGCTGCCGTATCCACTGCGGAAACATTGGGCTGGGCCAAACGGACATCAAATTTTGTAATTTTATCGCCTTTCGGACCCTCTTCTCGGCCAGCAATCCGGACATAGGGGGCTTTAACGGCATCATGATCGAGTTCAAAACTTTCAACTTTAGCCATAATTCGATCCTTTCTATCTGCTTTATTTTTCACACAAATCCATTATAACAAAGGCTTGCAACAGGGCAAAGCGAGAGCAATACAGCCATAAGAAAAGAGGAGCAGTTCGCCTACCCCTCTTAATAAAATTATTAATCTTGATCTTTCTTTTCGTCTTCCTTATCTTTTGGCTCTTCTAGGCCGGGCGTAAAAGCTTTTGGCCAATGGTCGAGGAAACGACCAGGTCGGAAATCTTGGAAGAAGTCCCCAAATCGTTGGTTAAATTCCTTATGCATGTGATTGAAATGGTCCATCAATTCATCATACTGGGCTTGATTTTCTTCTGTCACATCCACCCAACCGGTATCTTGGCCATTAATATTCATGCGCATTTTACGTTGCACTTGGGGCTCAACTGTATTTTCCCGTGGGGCCTGACTCTTTTCTGCCGGCTTAATTTGAAAATTAGCTACTTCATCAGCCGCTAAGTCAGCCATATCCACTTGGAAATAAGCTCCTTTGTCCTTGAGGAAAGCCAATTTATCTTCATCAGGCAGATTCGCATATTCAATAAATTCAGCTTCATTGAGTTCAGCGATTAATTGACCTTTCCCATATTTCTTACTGTTGACATCAGCACTCACATGATACTTTTTCATATTAATCACCTTTTCTTTCTGGAGGCCTTTGCCCCACTACATTCATTATAGCATCTTGGTCAGTAAAGGTCAAATTAACTTTTAGAAATAAGCGCTTTTCTTTGCTTAAGACCGTTTTCTTTACTAAGATTAAGAAAAGCAAAGGAGGTTATGAAAATGAATGCCTATAAATTAAATAATGGGGTGGAAATTCCGGTATTGGGTTTTGGGACTTGGAAGCTTGCAGATGGTGACGAGTGCTATGAAGCCGTGACAACTGCCCTGAAAGCCGGCTACCGGCATATTGATACTGCCCAATATTACGGCAACGAAGCCAGTGTGGGCCGAGCCATCCGGGACAGTGGCCTCGACCGCGAAGAGATTTTTGTCACCACGAAAGTTTGGAACAATATTGGAACTAAGGAAGAGGCCTTGCATTCCATTCAGGAATCGCTCGATAAATTGGGGCTTAATTACGTGGATCTTTTGCTGATTCACTGGCCGAACCCTGTAGCCTTCCGCCAAGAGCCAGGCTATGAAAAGAGAAACCTGGATCTCTGGGCGGCTTTTGAAAAAACTTACCAGGAAGACCGGGCGCGGGCGCTAGGTGTTTCAAACTTCGAAGAGCATCATTTAAAGGCCTTGCTGCCGCACGTTGAAATTTTACCCACCGTGAACCAAATTAAATTAGCTCCTGGTCTCCCGCAAGCCGAATTGGTTCAATTTTGCCGGCAAGAAGACCTGCAGCTGGAAGGCTATAGTCCGCTTGGCTCAGGGAAAATCTTTGAAGATGAAACACTGCTTGAACTGGCCGAAAAATATGGTCACACCGTCGCACAGATTGCCTTGCGCTGGTCCTTGCAACATGGCTATATTCCCCTGCCTAGGTCTAAAACTCCAGCCAATATTGAGAGCAATTTAGATGTCTTTGATTTTACCTTAGAGAAAGCCGATATGGCGAAACTAGATGACCTCAGCTACCTCGTCGATAAGGCGGATCCCGATCATAACGATATCTAATTTTTCCCATTAGAAAAACCTCATGCGACGCGGCATGAGGTTTTTTTCTTTAGCCTAAATTTTAGCTGCGCGTTTCGGTAATTTCTTCAGTCACAAAACGTGTCCCTAAGATGCCACCGAAGACAGCAAGAACGGCACCGATAACCACACCCACAAAGGCCCAGATTGAGGTGCTCATTGCAGTGGTGCTAGCTTTATCTGCACCTTGGCGAAGTTGTTTTACATCTTGTTCTAAGTCCACACGGGCTTGATCCAGCTCAGCCGTTGCTTTTTGCAATTGCTCGCGTGTGCTCTTAGCGGCTTTTTCGTAGCCTTCCACAATATTTTGGGTGGCTTCTTGAGCTTCTTGTTGGTTAAGATTACTATTTTGGTAAATAGCATTCGTTACAGCATCTTGGTCAACGTTTTCGGCAATGCCTTCCACACGTTGGTCAAGATTTTTCATTAAGGTATCTAAAGTCTTGTCAGCTGATTCAGGTTCAGTGACAACATTCTTTGCTGCTTGGCCAATTTCTTCGCTCGCTTCGTTTAATTGCTGGCGAAGGTAGTCTGGTTGCAATTCCTTAACGTCGGTGTCTCGCAAGATTTGCTCAACATTACCATTGAATTCATCGATATCTTGTTGGTCCACATCAATTTGGCCAACAACTTTATCGAAGCTTTCCGTCACAGCGTCGCTAGCAGAGCTAGCAACTTCACTGGTGACTTGGCCCGCACCTTGGGCAATATTACCAAATAAGCTGCCCACGGCGGACAAGGCTTGGGAGAGCACACTGACCAATAAAATCACTGTCAGCATCAAGCTTAAGGCCCAGGTTAAGAAACCATGAACAAGGCCCACGCGACGAGCGGTAATTCCTGAAACGAAGCCTGCTCCGAAGAAGGAGAGGATCAAGGAAATGACCGTCCAAATGATCACGCCGGTACCGACCCCAGCCATCGGATCCGATGACGTTGGTGAGAGCATACCAAAACCGATGGCGTCACCAATTAAGGATAAAGTAAAGAGGAGTGCAAAGAAGGTAACAACTCCAGCGAAAATGGCACCCCAAGAGAGGTTGTAGCCAGCTTCGTGGTCGTCGCCAACTAGCATCGAACGATTAAAACGTTTTTGCATAGGAACAATGACCTCCTAAATTTATTTGATATTATATATTATAACATACTAATATGATAATGAAACAAAACATACAGGCAATTTCCAATAATAAACAAAAAAAGCGCCAAAATGGCGCTTTACGGTTTTAAACATGCTTGTCGAGTTCTTGTTTCAAGAGCTTATTGACGACTTGCGGGTTCGCTTTCCCACGTGTTTGCTTCATCACTTGGCCCACTAAATAGCCCATCGCCTTCTTTTTCCCAGCCTTATAGTCTTCAAGAGATTGCGGATTGGCTTCAATAATTTCCTCAAGCATGGGTAAGAGGGTCGCTTCATCAGAAATTTGCACCATACCATGTTTTTCCACATAGTCCTTGGCACTGCCGCCTTCTTCAGCTAAACCTTTGAAGACTTTTTTCCCAAGTTTAGAGGAAATGGTTCCATCAGCAATGAGTTGGATCATTTCAGCTAAGTTTTCTGGTGTCAATTTCAAATCGCTTAAGCCTTGTTCGGTCTCATTCATGTAGGCAGAAATTTCACCCATCAGCCAGTTTGACGCTTGCTTAGGATCAGCACCAGCTTGAGTCGTTTGGTCGAAGAAATCGGACATTTCCTTCGTTTGTGTTAGAACCATTGCATCGTATTCTGGCAAGTCGAAGTCTTCAACGTAACGTTGCCGACGTTCATTTGGCATTTCAGGCATTTCTTGGGCCAGACCCTTCAACACATCTTCAGTAACTGAAAACGGAGGAATATCTGGCTCAGGGAAGTAACGATAGTCCGCTTCTCCTTCCTTCACGCGCATGAGAATGGTTTTTCTTTGAGCATCATCGTAGCGCAAAGTCGATTGCACGACTTCACCGCCGGCATTTAAGACTTGGGCTTGGCGTTTTTCCTCATAAGCTAAACCACGACGCACATTGCTCAAGGAGTTCAGATTTTTAATCTCTGTTTTTGTTCCAAAGGCATCCTGGCCATAAGGGCGCAAGGAAATATTAGCGTCACAACGCATGGACCCTTCCTCAAGCTTCACATCAGAAACCCCAATGTAGAGCATAATTTCCCGGATCCGTTCCAAGTAAGCATAGGCTTCTTCGGGTGAGCGCATGTCGGCTTTGGAGACAATTTCCACGAGTGGGGTGCCTTGCCGATTCAAGTCCACCAAGGTTCCTTGGCCGCCGTGGATCGATTTCCCCGCATCTTCTTCCAGGTGAATGCGTTCAATGCCAATGCGTTTATTTACGCCCTCAATTTCCACATCGATGTAGCCATTCTCACCGAGCGGTTGATCTAATTGGGAAATTTGATAAGCCTTAGGATTGTCCGGATAGAAGTAGTTCTTCCGGTCAAAGTATTGCTCCCGATTGACCTCGCAATTCAAGGCCAAGGCTGCTTTTAAGCCGTAGTGAATGGCTTCTTCATTCACGACCGGTAAGACTCCGGGATAGCCCCAGTCAATGGGGTTAGTATTGGTATTAGGTTCTGCCCCAAAACGGCTTGGTGCTGGGGAGAACACTTTCGTATTTGTTTTTAATTCCACATGGACTTCAAGTCCAATGACGGTTTCATAATTCACGCTGCTTCCCCCCTATTCTGGATGTTTTTCGTGATAGTCGGTCGCTTGCTCAAAGGCATAAGCAGCCCGATATAAGGTATCTTCAGTAAAGTAGTTCCCAATTAACTGCATGCCAATCGGTAAGCCACCTTCACTAAAGCCAGCTGGAATTGCCAAAGCAGGTAAGCCAGCCAAGTTAACGGGCACAGTGAGCAGGTCAGCCGTATACATCTCGACCGGATCTTCCACACGTTCACCTAATTTATAGGCGCAGCTGGTTGCTACTGGACCGACAATGATGTCATAGTCTTCAAATACACGGGCAAAGTCTTCCTTCAGCAGTTGGCGAATTTGCCGAGCTTTTTTGAAGTAAGCATCATAGTGCCCCGAGGACAGGGAGAAAGTTCCCAGCATAATCCGCATTTTAACTTCAGTCCCGAAACCTTCGCTCCGCGTTTTGGTGTAGAGATCGTCAATATCATGCACATCCTCAGCGCGGTAGCCATAGCGCACCCCGTCAAAGCGTTGCAAGTTGGAGGACGCTTCGGATGACGAAATGATGTAATAGGCGGAGATCCCGTGCTCAAGGTGAGGCAGGCTCACTTCATGAACGCTGGCCCCCAAGTCGGCAAACTTCTTCACGGCTTGTTCCACTTGGTCCTTCACTTCCCAACTGATGCCTGGGCCGAAGAATTCCTTAGGCACAGCAACTTTAAGGCCTTTGATGCCGTCTTTGATTTTATCCGTATAAGTTGGAACCGCTTCTGTGCTGGTTGTACTGTCGCGGTCGTCCGCACCGGCTAAAGTCTGCAGGAGGAGCGCATTATCGTAAACATTGCGCGTCATGGGCCCAATTTGATCCAAGGAGCTCCCAAAGGCAATTAAGCCAAAGCGGGAAACCCGACCGTATGTTGGTTTCATCCCAACCGTGCCGGTAAAGGCCGCCGGTTGGCGGATCGACCCGCCCGTATCACTACCTAGACTAGCGACTACTTCACCGCTAGCCACAGCAGCGGCTGACCCACCGGAGGAGCCGCCCGGAACCCGCTCTGTATCCCAAGGGTTTTTCACGGGGCCAAAGAAAGACGTTTCGTTAGACCCCCCCATGGCAAATTCATCCATATTTAATTTACCAATAATAATAGCCCCGGCCTCTTGTAATTTTTCAATCACAGAAGCATTGTAGACCGGTAAGAAATCTGCCAGCATTTTAGAGGCCGCTGTGGTTTTTAGGCCCTTGGTCATGATGTTATCCTTAATCCCCAAAGGAATCCCTTGGAGGGGACGGTCGGCACTGTAGCCTTTTTCATCGCTCGCTTTGGCTTCTTTTAAGGCCTCTTCTTCATTTAATGTAATGAAGGTATTCAGGCGTTCTTGCTGGGCTTTAATCCGTTCTAAAGTACGTTCGACCAATTCCACGGCTGTTAAATCGCCAGCGAGTAATTGCTCATGCAGGCCTTGGATGGTTTCTTTAAATTCTTCCGCCATTAAGCATTGTCCTCACTTTCATCGATTACAGTTGGTACTTCAATGAAGCCATCACGTTTGGTCTTCGTGTTGGCCAGTAATTCTTCACGATCCATTTGCCAGGCGACTTCATCAGGACGCATCACATTATGATTTGCCGTTCCCCAAGTCATTGGCGTCACATCGGACGTGTCCACCTCATCCATATCATTCATCATTTGAATGATACTCTCAAATTTTTGGGTAATCGCTGGTATTTCTTCGTCTGTAAATGATAATTTACATAAATTAGCCACGTGGTGGACTAATTCTTTCGTCACTTCCATCCATCATCCTCCTAGCTTTATTGTCTATATCTTAGCATAAGTCAAAGTAAGGCGACAACGAGCCTTCCTAGCCTCCATGAAGGCTAATTTAATATCTGGTAGGTGAAATTTGTTTCGCCAGCTGGCCGTTTCATAATGGCACGCGTGCCCCCGGGTCCCACCAAGCGCATGGTCACTTCTCCATGATTATTGCGGAAAATGGTATTGGCCTGCTTGCTTGCATGTTGCACGAGGGCAATAATTTCAGAATAACCATCGAATTGACTGTTGATTTGAATATCCAAAGCCACTAATTGTCCATTTTGATAGGTGCCCACCCCCTCAATCCCACTCAATTGTGGGAAGAAGTTATCGACTTCCTCACGGAAGCGTTGAAAGCCAACATTATCCTCGGCAGTCGTATCATCACCAAGTCCCAACGTTTTGTGCTGAACATTAATGGATTGCCAATCACTAAAGGAAGAACCAGCAACAGAGACCGCCTCAGCCTTAAAACTTCCACCAGCTAAGTCAGAGACTGGTGCACTATAGAAAAGGGCCACCTGAATGGGGATTTTCTTATAAGCATCATGCTTTTTCCGCAAGCGGCGCACAATTTCCTGAGCCATTTTCTTGCCCTCTGCCAGGGCTGTATCTTGGTCAATCTCTACCGTTTCCTCTTCTTCACCATTCGTAAATTGTTCACTGGAATTTAGGGCTAAGCCAATCGTCACCCCCGCCAAATGATGTTTGCCATCTTCATCTTGAGTCAAAAAATCATATTCCAATAAAGAATTTAAAATTTTGGGTTTGAAATTAGACCGTGTCTTGGCGGTTGCTTCCTTGGGATTTAAGCCCTCGGGAAAATCTTTCCCTTTGGGGGCGAGCCAATTCGCTGCTAATTTCTGGTCAATTAATTGCCCTTCTTGGATCAAGTAATCATCCGTTGAGAATTGCTCTTGGGCCAATTCATAAAGCCCCTTCTCAAATTGCCGCAAATTGGCTTCCGAACTTTGCCCGGAAACGACACCACGGCTGGGGTTCATGGCATATTGGCCATCGGTAATAAGGGCGGAATAATAGCTTTTGCTGAGCCTTTGGCCGGTATCCTGTTTTAAGTCGGCTTCTTCTGTTTCGCCCTCTCCCTTATCCACTTGGGGGACGCTTTGGCAAGAGGCCAGGACTACCAGGCTCAAAAAAGCCACTAAGGCCCGTTTCGTCTGCTTCAATTTCACACGTTTAGCTCCTTACTTTCACAATGCTTACCCTTTTATTCTAACATAATTTTTGGCCGCTTAAGATGGCAATTTCTCCCGCATCTCCTGCTCATTAAAAATGGTAATCTCTAATTGCTGTGCCCGGCTTAATTTACTGCCTGCGTCTGCTCCTGCCACAACCACATCCGTATTTTTTGACACGGAACCAGTGACCTTACCGCCTTCCGCTTCGATGGCAGCCTTGGCTTCTTGGCGAGTATAGTGTTCTAATTTACCGGTCAAAACGACCGTTTTCCCTTGCCAAAAAGTGTCCTTGGCGGCAAGCTCTGCTCGGCTCTCGCCTTCGTATGTCATGTTGACGCCCGCCTTTTCCAGGCGTTCCAAGAGGGCTAGAATATCTTCATTCCCGAAGGCTTCGGCCACACTTTGGGCCATAATTGCTCCAAAGCCAGGGACCGCCGCAATATCTTCTTCTTTGGCTTCAATGAGATGCTTCAAGTCGCCAAATTCTCTAGCGAGATCCCGGCAGGCTTTCTGGCCAATGTGGCGAATGCCTAAGCCGAAAAGCAGGCGTTCTAAAGATTGCCCCTTGCTGTCGGTAATAGCGGTTAAAATATTACTTGCTGTTTTCTCCTTCACGCCTGAAAGGGTGAGCAAGTCCTCCTCGGTCAAATGATAAAGGTCGCTAGGGTCTTGGACGAGGTCCGCCTCATAGCATTTCTCAAGCATTTTAGGGCCGAGGCCGACGATATCCATCGCGGGCCGTGAAACAAAATGATAAAGTTTTTCCTTGGCTTGGGCGGGGCAGGCTAAATTAATGCAGCGTAGGGCCACTTCATCTTCCAAGTGGATCAATTCACTGTCGCAAGCTGGGCAGTGGGTCGGGATTTCATAAGGTTTTGCCTGATCACCACGATGGTCGGTGAGAACTTTAATCACTTCAGGGATGATATCGCCAGCCTTATGAATGAGGACTTCATCGCCTAAGCGCAAATCCTTCTCTTCAATATAATCAGCATTGTGCAAGCTAGCCCGCTGCACCACTGAGCCTGCCAGTAAGACCGGCTCCATCACCGCAGTTGGGGTCACGACTCCGGTACGCCCTACCGTCCATTCAATATCGTGCAAGGTGGTTTGGGCTTGTTCCGCCGGAAATTTATAGGCTGTCGCCCAGCGAGGAGCGCGCACTGTGTTCCCCAATTGGGCTTGCTCCTTGAAGTCATTGACCTTAATGACCACCCCATCAATATCATAAGGTAAGGCGTGGCGTTTCTCAGCCATGGCTTCAATATACTGCCAAATTTCCTCACTGTTTTGGCAAAGGGCATAGTTCGGATTCACCCGCAAACCCCATTGTGGCAGAGCCTTGAGGAGTTCGGCCTGGGTATTAACAGCCGGTTCCCCCTCAAAGTGGGAGGCATAGAGGAAAACATTAAGCTGGCGCTTAGCCGTAATGCGGCTGTCCAGTTGCCGCACACTGCCCGCCGCTGAATTTCTCGGATTCGCAAAGGTCGGCTGGCCCTCAGCTTCCCGCTCTTCATTCAAAGCCTCGAAAGCTGCTTTGGGCATGTAAACTTCACCGCGCACGGTCACATCTAAAGGCTCACTTAGTTTCAGGGGAATGCTGGGGATGGTTTTAATATTAGCCGTGATATCCTCACCGACCTGCCCATCGCCTCGAGTCGCCCCATACGTTAGCCGCCCACCATCATAGCGTAAGGAAACGGACAGGCCATCAATTTTTAATTCACAAACATAAGTCGTGTCTGCGCCTAAGCTCTCCTTCGTTCGCCGGATAAAAGCCTCCACCTCTTCTTGGCTAAAGACATCATCTAAGGAGAGCAGGGTCTCATCATGTTGAATTTTTTCAAAGCGCTCATCAGCCACGCCGCCAACTCTTTGCGTGGGCGATTCGGCCAGGCGAAATTCAGGATACTCCTTCTCTAGAGCCAGTAATTGCTGATAAGCTTCATCATATTCCGCATCGGTTGCGATCGGCTGATCTAAAACATAATAAGCGTGCGCATAGCTGTTCAATTTTTCGGTTAAGGCCGCCATCTGCTGGCGTGCTTTTTCTTGGTCCACTAGGTCCGCCTCCTTATATTTTTTCAATCGGTGCAAAAGCTGTGAGCAGGCGCTTGAGCCCTTGCTTGGGGAAGGCAATGTCCACTTCTTGCTCTTGGCCCTCACCCTTCACTTGGACAACCATGCCCGTGCCCCAGGCGGGATGGCGGGCCTTATCACCCACTTGCCAATTGGCGCTAGGGCTAGACTGGGTTTTGGCAGGTCCTTCATAGGGAGCACTAAAGACCGAACGCTTGGCTTCCGCATGTTTCCTCTGGTAGAAGCCTTTCGTAGTATAGCCTTCCCGGTCATAGGTCGTCTCCCCATAAGGAGCGCGCAAGCCCCCAGCACGGCCTTCTGTTTTGATCAGGTCATCGTCAATTTCCTCAATAAATTCAGAGGGCATATTGCTTTGCGGCCGGCCATATAGTAGGCGGGAATAGGCATTGGTTAAATATAATTTTTCCTCCGCCCGCGTGATACCCACATAAGCCAAGCGCCGCTCTTCCTCATGCTCGTCCGGTTCATCCAAGGCCCGGGAGAGGGGGAAAATCCCCTGCTCCATGCCGACCAAAAAGACAATCGGAAATTCCAAGCCTTTCGCGCTGTGCAAAGTCATCAAGGTCACTTCACCCTCGCCATTCACCTGCTCGTCATTGCGTTCGGAAACGAGGGACAATTCGGTCAGGAAATTAAGCAAGGGGTCAGCCAAGCTTGCTCCCTCCGCCGTTTCAAACTGGGGCGTCAGCGCCAAAAGATGCTGCTGCTCCTGGGCCGTAGGGGGAACAGAATCGGTGGTGGCTTGCGCTTCAGGCAAGGGCACGGGCTCCACCGTGAAGTCACGTTCGGCTAAGAAGGCTTCATCAAGCTTGGCCTCTAATTGCTCCACACTCTCCCCTGCTTCATAACGCTGGTCAAATTCCGCTGTCACGGAGAGCAATTCATCAATATTTTCTAAGCGCGCCTCAGCTTCCAGATTATGTTCCGCCTTTAAAGCGGCCCGGTAGCCTGACTGCTCTAAAATGGCCTTGGTCAGTTCAGTAATGGAAAGCTTTTGCCGTTCCTTTTGGAGTTTTTGGAGCATTTGGGCAAATTTCAATAAGCTTTTCTTCCCCTTGCCGCGTATATTTGACTCTTCCACTAGGGCCGCGGCCTCTAAAAGGGCTAAGCCACGCTCATTCGCAAATTTCTCTAATTTTTCTAAAGTCCCAGGGCCCACCCCCCGCTTGGGCGTATTAATCACCCGCACAAAGGATAAATTATCCTCGGGATTCACCAGCAGGGTTAAGTAGGCGAGGACATCCTTAATTTCCTTCCGGTCGTAGAACTTCAAGCCGCCAACAATCCGGTAAGGGATCGTCGCTTCTACCAAAGCTTCCTCGAGCGTCCGCGATTGGGCATTGGTCCGATATAAAATAGCCATCTCTCGGTAAGAACGCCCCTCTTCGTGGTGTTCTTTTATTTTACTGAGCACGTAACGGCCCTCGTCGCGTTCATTTTGCGCCCGGTAGTAGGTAATTTTTTCACCCGCGGGATTTTCCGTCCAGAGTTTCTTCGCCTTCCGGTTCACATTATTTTCAATCACGCCATTCGCGGCTTTTAAAATGGTTTGGGTTGAGCGGTAATTTTGCTCGAGGAGAATGACTTTGGCTTTAGGGTAATCTTCCTCAAAATTTAAAATATTTTCCATATTAGCGCCCCGCCAGCCATAGATACTTTGGTCGGCATCACCCACCACGCAAACATTCCCAAAGTAAGCCGACAAAAGCTTCACCAAAGCATACTGGGCCTCATTGGTATCCTGGTACTCGTCCACGTGAATATAGTGGAAACGCCGCTGGTAGGCCTTAAGAATATCAGGGTGCTCCTTAAATAAACGCACCGTATACATAATCAAATCATCAAAATCCAAGGCCTGGGCCTGGAGTAATTCCGCTTGGTACTTGGCATAAACCTGGCCGACCACGTCTTCAATATAGCCCTGATGTGTTTTTTGATAGTCATCGGGGCTTTGCAAGAGATTTTTAGCGGCCGAAATTTGACTAAGCATAAAATTGGGCTTAAATTTATCCCGGTCCAAATTCAGGTCCTTTAAAACTTGCTTCATTAAGGTTTTTTGCTCGCTCGTGCCGGCAATTGTAAATTGCGAACTGAGACCTAAAGCCTCCGCCTCGCGACGTAAAATCCGGGCCGCCATCGAGTGGAAGGTGGAAACCCACATTTGCCGAGCTTCTGGGCCCACCAAATCAACCACCCGTTCCTGCATTTCCCGCGCGGCTTTATTGGTGAACGTAATGGCCAAGAGGTGATAGGGGGCCACATCCTTTTCATAGAGGAGGTAGGCCATGCGGTGGGTTAAGACCCGCGTTTTCCCACTGCCAGCTCCAGCCATAATTAAAAGCGGTCCCTCTGTGCATTGCACCGCTTCTCTTTGCTTCTCGTTTAATCCATCAAGTAAGGCTTTGCGATCCATATGTCTCTCCCTTCTCATTGCCTATTAAGTTTAGCATGGACCCGCCCCAATTTAAAGAATTCAGGCGAGAGCCGGAGGAATTTAAGCAAAATAAAAAAGCCAGCGAGGGGCCGACTTTCCTAAGTTAATTAATTTGTTCGAGGATCAAATGATTCATCCAAATCCGCACTTGCTTTCTGGCATTAGGATAATCTCCCGCAATCACGGCCTGGCTAAATTTAGGGTAAAACTCCCGAATCGCCCGGACCTCCGAATTCAAATCCTCGGTATGCCGCTTAGCAAAATTATAGTACAAATCATGCAAGGTTTGAATGGTATTTAAGGTGACTTGGCGGAAGTAACTGTTACTGTGGTAGGACACAATAAAATGGAAGAAGTTGAATTCTGTTTGGAAGTAAGCTTCAAAATCCTTATTCTCCAAATGCTTGGCAATCCGACTAGTATAGTAATTCATCTGCTTCTCATCAACGAGAATGTCCTTCCCCTGCATATGCTGAAAAAGATGAATCGCCATTAATTCAATAAATTGCAGGCGCTCCACAATTGCTGTGGAATTCAGGGCGCTTTTGGTCACCTTCGCGCCTTTGTAAGGTTCAATGCGGACGTAGCCTTCTTCTTCCAGTTGAGCCATTGCTTTGCGGACTGGTGTGCGACTCATCCCTAAACGCTCGGCAATATCAATTTCCTTCAAGTGAGTGTTTGGAAGTAAGATGTTATTATCGATCCGCTCTTTGAGATAATGATAGGCCTTATCCTTATAACTTTGTGCCTTTGTCATATGACTGACCCCTTCCATGGCCGCAATGTAGCCGAATTCATTCTTATCATACCACATGAAAGGGAAAATGCAAAGAAGTTCCTAAATTTTTAAAAGGGTTTTCATTGATCGTATTGGGTCAGCTGGTAAGTCACGATCAGCTCATTTAATTTTTCCGCATAATGAGGATCTGTCGCATAGCCCGCATTCTGGAGGGCCTGCGTAGCTTCCGTGGGACTTTGGGCCTGGACCACCGGCTGGTAAAGGTCTTTGTTCCAAGCCGTCCCATTTTGCATCAGGTCGCCATGGGCAAAAACAGCCGCCCGCCAGGACGGATACGTCGCAAAATGCTCTGTTTTTGTTTCCCACTCCCCGTTAAGGAATTCCTGGGTCGGCAAGGCTTGGCTTGAGCCTGTTTTTGCGGCTTTAATACCAAAAAGATTGCCATAGTCCTGAGCTAATTGGCTCTGACCAAAGCTTGATTCTAGACAGGCTTGTGCAATGACCACGCTAGGGAAAACATGGCTTTTTTGGGCACTCTCCTGGGCATAGGGGGCGATTTTTTTAATGAAAGCAGCCTTCTGATCTAAGCCAACCGAAAGCTTCTGGTCGGCTTTAAACCAATGCTCACCAATATCTTGGAGCACATGCCCGAAGACAATGGCCACTAAAATGATTAATGCGAATAAACGTAGACGCCGGCAGCGTCCTGGCCGGCGCCGTCTTTTCTTTCTGGCCATCATTCTCCCTCCTTTCTTCTATCATGCCAAAAGCGGAGGCTTTTGACCTCCGCCTTCCGAATGATTTTATTCAACACCTTTGAGGGCTTCGACCATGTCGACTTGCTTGAGCTTAAAGTGCATGATGGTTAATACCAGTAAGGTAAACAGAAGGGTTAGCCCCGCCGCATAGGCATAGCTAATGCCGTGAATGGCCAGTGGGAAAACCATCATATCAATTTCAACTGTTTTTAGAATATAAGCGGTCAAGCCTAAGCCAAAGGCAAAGCCAAAACCGATACCGATCAAAGTCAGCAAGATCGTCTCCCGGAAAATGTAGAGAGTCACTTCAAGCGGGAAGGCGCCCAGTACTTTGATGGTTGAGAGCTCGCGAATCCGTTCGGACACATTGATATCGGTTAAGCAGTACAAAACAATGAAGGCCAAGGCAGCTGCGGCAATAATTAGGGCCCAAACGACAATATTTAAGGTCTCAATCGTATCATCGAATTGCCGGTTGAGGGACTTCAAATCCATCACGCCCGCCACTTCATCAAGGCCAAGCAGGTCTTCAAGCAAGCTGTCACGCTTCTTTTGGCCGGCTGCTGTCAAGCGAATTTGACTAGTATTCGGTTCGACCTTTTCACCGGTGAGCTCTTCATAATGCTTTTCCTTCATGACCACATAATGGAGCAAGTAATTTTCAAAGACTCCGGTCACCTTAACTTTTAAGGTTTCACCGTCTTCATCTTCTAATTCTAAGTCATCACCCGCTTGGATATTTAAGAGGGTCGCTAATTTTTGATTGATGAAAACATCTTCCTCCCCCAAGTCCTTCGGTTGGCCGCTCTCTAAATCCTTCATGGCCAGCAAGTGATTAATGCCTGGACTGCAAGCGACGGTTAGACTGACTTGCTGGCGGTTGACATTGGCGGCCGTGGTTTCATATTGCTTGGAATAAGTACTGACGGCTTCCTCAATTTCAGGCTGGTCGGCCAATTTCTTCGTCAGATCTTCTCGAGCTTTTTCCTTAATTTGCGGTTGGTATTGCACGATGGCATCGCGGTGGTCTAAGTCCTGGAATTGCACGTCAGCCAAGCCAGAAATAGAGTCATTAATGCCAAAGCCAGTCAGCATCAGGGCCGTACAACCCATAATCCCAATGACCGTCATGCTGTTCCGGCCTTTATAGCGAAACAAATTGCGCATGGTGATTTTTTGCTTAAAGCTTAGTTTCTGCCAGAACCAACGCCAATGTTCAAGGGCAATGTGCTGGCCTTTCTTAGGAGGTTTGGGCCGCATTAATTTAGCGGCCGCTTCCCTTAAGCTCTGCCAAGTCATCAATAGGGCTGGGCCTACCGTAGTGAGTAGGGCAATGCCCGTGGCTAAGGCAATGTCAAAACCATGGAAGCCATACTGGGTCTCGCCAATGGTGTAGAGCATTTTATAGGCAGTAATAATGATCCAAGGGAAGAAGTAATTCCCAAATAAAATACCAGTAAAACTCCCCAGTAAGCAAGCCATCAGGGCATAGAGCAAGAATTTTTGCGCAATTTGCTTGGCCCCGTAGCCTAAGGCCTTGTAGGTACCGATCTGCTCGCGGTGCTCTTCCACCATTCGCGTCATCGTCGTAAAACTTACCAAAGCGGCGACCAGGAAGAAAACTAAGGGGAAGACGTTCCCGATGCCTTGAATTCGATCAGCATTATCCTCAAATTCTCCGTAGCTAGGGAAATGCTCACGATCTTCAATCTTATAAGTCGGTGCCTTCAAGTCATCTCGCTCTTCCTTGGCCTCGGCTAATTGCTCTTCCTGGTCCTTAATTTTCTGGTCAGCCTTTTTCTTTTCGGCTTTAAATTCCTTTTCACCCTTAGTCAATTTTTTATCCTTGGCCTTAAGCTCGGCTTCCATGGGGGCAAATTGAGCGCTAAGCCCAGCCTCCTCGAGGGTGACGCCTGGCGGCAATTGACTCGCAACTTGTTCCTTTTGGACGGTTAATTGGTCTTGGCCCTCTTGCCAGGCCTCTCTGGCGTCTTTTAATTTTTTCTCTTCTTTTTTGAGTTTATTTTTGGCGTCTTGGAGCTTTTTGTCCCCTTCTTCAATTTTATCCGTCATTTCGTTTTTAATATCAGTATAAACGGCTTGGGGACGGTCAGCGAGGGCGGTTTTTAATGCCTTCACTTTCTCATCAACAGCCTGCTCGTAAGGCTTACTATATGCTTTATAGTCATCAGCTTTTGGCACGTGGACGGCAAAACCTGTATAACGTTCGCCGGCCAAAACGTCAGGGTCCACCACGAGAAAGCCATCCAAACTCCCTTTACCAACATTCGTGGCCCCCCGCTGGGTGCGGTCGATCATCATGGGCGAATTGACGACACCAACGACCTTAAATTCTGTTTGGGTCAGGTGGGGGGCTTCTTCATCCGTATTATCTTGCTTAAAACGCAGGGTTTGCTTTAGAATATCGGCCGGCAGATGCCTGTCCAGTAAGCCGGCATCCACGGCCACCTCATCCTTGGCTTTGGGTAACCGCCCTTGAACCACATCAAAATGATTGCTCTTGGCACTTTGGTTGAAATTAGGGTAAAAACGCACCAGCATATCATGCGATTCGCCCTCTAAATCCACCGTACGATAGGGATCAATATCAATATCCGCTACCTTTTGGGCAGCCTTTAGGTCCTCATCGTCTAAGCCCCAACTCGACTGGATGCCGATATCTTCCAAATGATGGGCCTTAAAATAGGCAGCAGCCGTGTCCTTCATATCTGGACTGGCGCCCCGAATTCCCACAAAAAAACCCGTCCCTAGAAAAATAATACCAAAAAGAGCTAGGAAACGGGAAAAGGTACGAAGCATCTCCCGCCAGGAATCCTTCCATCTTGCTTTCACGCAGTCATACTCCTTTCATTGGTTCAAGCCACTTGATAGATAAATACTTTTAAATAGTCACTCTCTGGCGAAGCGGCTGGCGTTGGGAAATCGGCCGGCAAGGAAAATTCCTGAGCTAAACGGTAGGAACGTCCGCTGGCCTGCATGGCACCCTCGATATCCGCCTTGAAGCGCGCCCGGTCATATTGGGCAGCGTTCGTACTCGCTAATAAATAGCCCTGCTTAGCTAGGATAGCACACGCCTCCTGGGCTAGGGCCCGATAATCTTGAGTCGCCTTGAAAATCCCTTTCTTATGGCGGGCAAAACTTGGGGGATCCATAATCACCAGATCAAAATGTTTATCATGGCGTTTGGCCCAGCGAAAATAGGAAAAAGTATCCATCACCCGAATGACATGCGGCTCTAAACTTAGGCCATTTGCTTGGAATTGCTCTTCTGTTAGGGCCTGCGTCCGATTGGCCACATCCACACTCACCGTGGCTAACGCCCCACCCATAGCAGCAGCTACCGAAAAAGCGCCGGTATAACTAAAAGTATTGCATACTCGCCGGCCTGGTGCTAATTCTGTCTGCACATATTGGCGCACCGAGCGTTGGTCGAGGAAAATCCCCGTCATCCAATGCTCATTCAAGCGCACAACATAAGTGACGCCATTTTCTAAAATCGTAAAAGCCTCCGGCGGCTCCTCACCAGCGAGTAATTCACTGACAGGCAGGGAACGGCTTCCTGTTTGAAAGCGATTCTTACCAATCACCCCTTGGCAAGCTGGCCAAGCGGTTTTTAAGGCGCTGATAATTTGCGCGCGATAATTATAGAGCACTTGGGAATACCATTGGATCACCGCATAGGAGCCATAGCGATCAATCGTAAAGCCCCCTAAGCCATCGCCATCCCCATTATAGAGCCTAAAGGCATTCGTCAAGGGATCCGCAAAAAGCTTTTGCCGAAAGCTAACAGCTTGGTGGAGGCTTTTATTGAAATAGGCCTGATCCAAAGGCACAGTTTGCTCTGTATACAGCCAGCCTAAACCTTGCTTATGCCGGGCGAGGAGGGCTTGGCCCAAAAAATCCTGCTTCCTATAAAGTGCCACACACTGGCCATCCGAGGGAAGAGGCATTTTAAAGTCCTGGGCTTCTAAAAGCCGCCGCCCGGCCTTAAGCTTTTGGGCAGCTGGGGCCGTTACTTGGCAATGTTTCATGCTTCTTCCTCCTTACTGTCTTGGGGCTTTTTGGGGAAAGTCAAAACAAAAGAACTCCCCGCTCCCAATTCACTGTGAACTTCAATTTGGGCAGCATGGGCTTGAACCAATTGCTTGACAATGGCGAGCCCCAAGCCGGACTCCCCATAATGGGTCGAACGTCTGGATTCATCGACTTTGTAGAAACGTTCCCAAATATTTTCCAATTGCTCCTCCGACATGCCAATGCCCGTATCAGAAATTTCAACTTGCACAGCTTCGTCGACGGCTTGGGCACGCAAGTGAATTTGCCCGTGCTCGGTAAACTGAATTGCATTGTTAGTGATATTGACAATGATTTGCCGCAGGCGGTCGCGGTCAGCCCATAAGGTTAAATGCTCCGGGCAGCTCACCTCCAGCTTATTGTCCTTCTCAGCGGCCCGACCTTGTAATTGCTCGGCAATTCCCTCTAAGAAGGGAGCGAGTTTGAGTTCTATTTTATGCAAGTAAATTTCATTAGCACGGATTTTTTCAATATCCATACTCTGCTCAACCATGCGGGTCAGCCGCTGCGTTTCGCTATGCAAAATATCCAAACATCGACCCCGCCGTTCATCAGGAATCACATGGTAGCGCAAGCCCTCTAAGAGACCATTCATTGTCGTTAATGGCGTACGCATCTCATGGGCAATATCTAACAGAAATTGCTGGCGCAACTTTTCTTGGCGCTGAACTTCCTTATCAGCAACCACGAGGGCTTGGGACATGTTGTTAAAATCATGCGCCAATTCATTCAACTCATCCTGGCCGCGCATATGAATTTCTACGCCGTAATCCCCTTGGGCAATTTTTTGAGTGGCCTGCCGCAAGCGATTCAAGCGGTAATTCAAGAAATAAGAAAAACCTGTCGCTAGGCCAATGGTAATCAAAACCACCAAGCCTAGGGAAAGGAGAAGATCGTGCTTGGAAGCGGCCAGCATACTGCTCGTCAGGTTCGTTTGCGAACCGATGACCAGAAAGCCGGCTGCTTGGCCCTTATTTTTTATGGGGATTAATTTGGCTAGGCTATCCGCCTTTGCGGTACTCGTAAAATTCATCCCATACGGTCTAAGCCCTAACTCATGGCCATTTTCCACCCAAGTGATTTCTTCGGCAGGAATAAATTGTTGTAAAACATCCAATTCTGGGCGGTTGGGATAGCGTAATTTCCCCTGCTCATCATATAAATATACCTTTGTTCCGGTACTCGCCAATAAGGGACTCACGCGGGCCAGTAAGTCGGGATCCACGCCCTGCTGATTCAAATAACTCGCTGTCTGGTCCAAGCGGGCTTCTACCTGCTGGGCTACCTGTCGGTCGGAATAAACCAGTAAGGAATAACCCAAAGCTGAAACAGTAAAAAGAATCGTAACAATAAATGCGATCAGCAATTGGTAGAAATAACGCAAAATCTAGGCCTCCTCATCGTACTTGTAGCCCACACCCCAAACCGTTTGAATGACCTGCGGCCCGTAAGACTCCAATTTGTGGCGTAATTTTTTAATATGAGCATCAATCGTGCGTTCATCCCCATAAAAAGGCTCTGACCATAGGCTGTCAATTAAATTCTCCCGCGTAAAAACTTGCTTGGGATGCTTGGCGAGTAAGGCCAGAATATCAAATTCTTTTGGTGTTAAGCTATCGACCGCTTGCCCGTAATAGCGTACTTCTCTAGTCCGTGTATTAATGGCCACTTCCTCGGTTTCAATCATGGCCTCTTCACTGCTCTCCTCAACAGGTGCCTCTTCCAAAGCAGCTTCTTTTTCTAGGCGGTAGCGCCGGTAAAGGGCCTCAATGCGGGCCACTAAGGCCAGCGGGCTGAAAGGCTTGGTCACATAATCATCTGCGCCCAAGTTCAGGCCTAATACCTGATCACTCTCACTATCCCGGGCCGTTAACATAATAATCGGCACGTGCTTATTGCGCTTGCGAATATCCCGGCAAATGCTTTGCCCATCCTTAGACGGTAAATTTAAGTCTAAAATAATCATCTCAATATTATTTTCATGGGCGAGAAAGTATTGCCAGCCTTCCTCCCCATCGGCAATAGCCTCTGTTGTCCAGTCCTGTTTCTGCTCAAAAAACATCGTCATCATTTCGGTAATACTGGCGTCGTCTTCAATCATCAATAAATGCATGCTAAGCCCTCCCCTTATCTTTCTTATTATTATAACATGCGTAGCCTTAAAGGGTATGAGAAAGCTTTTTCCCTCCTTACGGGTGCTGAATCCAATTTTAAAAAAATATTTTTCCTGCTGGAAGTGAAAATCACCTGGGCTGGTGTATGACAAGTTAAGGAGGTAGATGATATGAATCAAGTTCAATGCATTGGGCGCTTGGCCCGCGAGGTGGAATTAACGGCAATCAATGGGGAGACGAAGGTCTTAAATAATGCCATCGCCATCCCCAACCGCTATAAGGGAAAGGAGCGTGAAGCAGATTTTATTCCTATTGTGGCCTGGCAGCAGACGGCAGAACTAATGCACACTTACTTGCAAAAAGGCGATGAAGTAGGGCTTGTGGGCCGCCTGCAGAGCCGGACTTATGAGGATAAGCAGCAAGTGACTCATCATGTGATTGAAATTGTTGTCCATGACGTCACCTTCCTGCGTAAAAAGCAAGGATCGGCCGCTAATGAGGAAATCCCGGTGACTGTCTTAGCTTAAAAATAAAGTGAAGCGGGTCATTTTTGACGTCGCTTCACTTTTTTAACGCCCTTTGAAGGGATCTTTTTCGAGGTCTTCCGCAAATTTTTTTATCTTCCGCAGGCGGTGGTTGACCCCCGATTTGGAGATAGGACCATTCGGCACATGCTGGCCCAATTCCTTCATGCTTACATCAGGGTATTTTAAACGTGTCCAAGCGACATCCTGTAAACGTTCAGGTAAGGCTTCTAGACCGACACGGTCATGGATATAGCGAATCATCGCCAGTTGGCGGCCAGCCGCATCGACAGTTTTATTGAGATTAGCATTTTCACAATTCACCAGGCGATTAACAGCATTCCGCATGTCGCGCACGACCCGAATATCTTCAAAACGCATAATGGCCTTCATGGCCCCAATCAAAACGAGGAAGTCAGAAATTTTATTCGCTTCTTTGAGGTAGGTAATATAACCTCCTCGCCGGTTGATCCCCCGCGCATTTAGGCCGTATTCATTACACATGTCCATAATTTCCTCTTGGTGGAGGGCTTGCCAGGAGTAGATCTCTAGATGATAGCTACTGGTTTCAGGGTTATTGACCGAGCCGGCCGCGAGGAAGGCTCCCCGCAAATAGGCACTGATGGTCGCCTTGCTGGCCCAGGTTTCCGCCCTGACTTGGGCACCGATTTGCCCGTCTTTAAGAATTGCTAAGTCATCTAAGATGTAATCCACATGGTGGCGAACACGGACAATATAGACATTATTTTTCTTCAATTTCATTTTCCGCTGGACAACAATCTCTGCCTGCACGTGATACAAGCTTTTAAGCAGGGAAAAAATCCGCCGCGCTATGGCTGCATTCTCCGTTTGAATCTGCAAAACAAAGCCCTGGTTCACCAAGCTTAGACTGCCATTCATGCGGACTAAGGCTTCTAACTCTGCTTTGGCTTCAGCCTTTGTCCCTTTTTTTCGGGTTAATTCATTTTTAACAGTCGCCGCAAAGGAACTCATTGCCTCACCCCTAACATAATTCTTCGTAATAATTTAATAGCGCCCGCACCAACTTCTGCTGGTCATGATAGACACCTTGGGGCTTTAAGTCCAGTAAATCGGTTTGAAAAATCTGGTCACATTCTTCTGCGAGCCCCTTAGCGTCATGGCTCACCTGCACCAGGTAATCCGGACTATCCGGACGGTGAATGTAAGCTTTAGGCACGACTTTATTATTCAGTAAGACCGCGTTTAAGGCTTTTTTCCCTAAATGCTGGTGAATCACACGCACATGGTCAGCGTCACTAAATTGCTCGGTCTCTCCTAATTGCGTCATGATATTAACTAGGTACACGAGGGGCGCTTTTGTCTTTAATAGAGCTTGGCGAATTTCAGGAATGCAAATGTTAGGCAAGATCGAGGTGTAGAGGGAACCAGGTCCTAAAATAATCATATCACTGTTCATAATAGCTTCCACCACGCCTCGCCCAGCCTGCGGCTCCATCGTCCTTCCCGCTGCATCACGAGCAAAAACACTCACGCGCTCAATCGGCTGGCGGCGGGCAACAATGGCCGTCTCCCCTTCCACCTCAACGCCATCTTGAAAACGAGCTCGCAAGCATAAGGCTTGCTCAGAAGCTGGCAAGACCGTGCCTTGAACCTTCATCAATTCGCCTAGCATAGTCAAAGCCTGGTAAACATCGCCCTGCATCTCGGAAACAGCTGCAATCAGGAGATTGCCCACAGTGTGCCCGGAAAATTCCTGGTCCGTTAAGGCAAAGCGATATTGGAAAATATCCTTGTAAATGGGAGGCAGGGCCGAGAGCGCGACTAGGCAATTTCTGATATCCCCAGGGGGAATCGTTTTGATGGAAGAGCGAATACTGCCGCTACTGCCCCCATCATCGGCAACCGTCACAATCGCACTGACGGAAAAAGCCGCCCGCTTTAAGCCTGCAAGCAAAACCGGCAGACCTGTCCCCCCACCTAGCACCGTCAAACGCGGGTGCTCCTTGGGGCTAATTTTACCCAGGGTCATGAGCGCGTCACCGCCTTTCGCCGCTTATTAATATCTCGGTGCGACGTATGCGTTTGGTAGCCCGCCTCCTCAATATGCTGGCCCACGCGTTCGGTCAGGGCTACGGAACGATGCTGGCCGCCGGTGCAACCAATCGCAATACTCAAACTCGCCTTGCCTTCCCGTTCATAGCGAGGCAGGGTAAAGTCCAAGAGGTCAATCAGTTTCTGGTAGAAAACTTCCGTGTCGTGCTGGGCCATCACATAATTATAGACCGACACATCCAAACCCGTTAATGGGCGCAAGTCATCGACGTAATGGGGATTGGGCAAGAAGCGCACATCCATCACAATATCGGCGTCAATGGGCAAGCCATATTTAAAGCCAAAGGAAATCATCTCCACCATAAAAATATGGTGCTCAGCCGACTGGTATTCGCGTATCAGCATATCGCGCAATTCCCTTGGCCTGAGGGAAGTGGTATCAATAATGAGGTTGGCTTGGGCCCTTACCGGCTCAAGCTGGGTGCGTTCCTTCTCAATTCCCGACAAAATAGTCCCCCCGGCCTGCTGCAAGGGATGGTTGCGCCGGGTTTCCTTATATCGGCTCACCACCGCTTGATCACTGGCATCGAGATAGATGAGCGTTAATTTAATATGCTGCTTACTCTGTAAAGTCGTAAAAGTGTCTTGCAATTCCTTAAAAAATTGCCGGGACCGCAAGTCAATCACCAGGCAAACTTTTTGAATGGCGTCTTGCTTTTGCAGTAAATCCCAAAAGGTAGGAATCAGGGACGGTGGTAAATTATCCACGCAATAGTAGCCCATATCTTCAAAACTCTGCAAGGCCACCGTTTTCCCCGCCCCACTCATGCCGGTAATAATCACTAATTCTAAGGGCGCTGACATCACTCGCCCTCCTTTCCTAGGTTAACCACGAATTGACCTCAGCCTCATAATGAGCGAGGCGAGCCTTGGCTTCTGCTCGACTCTTGCTTTTAACGCCGAGGTAAATTTTTAGTTTCGGTTCCGTACCGCTCGGCCGTAAAGCCAACCAGGTCTCATCCGCCAAACGATATTTCAACACATTCGACTGCGGTAAGGATAAAGTCTGCTCCCCACCTTCGACCCATTGCACCTTACCACGCTCGTAATCTTCACAAGCTAAAACGGAAGTCCCCGCGATCGTTTTTTTCGGTTGGGCGCGCAAGTTAGCGAGCAGCGTTTTAATCTCAGCATGCCCATGCTCACCAGGTTTTTTAATGGCCAAAGTTTTCTCCAAATGATAGCCATACGTTTCGAAAAGGTCAGTGAGTGCCTGCCAGAGGGAGCGGCCGTGTTTTTTATGGTAAGCCGCGACTTCACTCAGGAGTAAGGCGGCTTGGATCGCATCCTTGTCCCGCACAACGGGCAAACGTAAAAAGCCATAACTTTCCTCAAAAGCTAGGGTTAGCTGATCGTGATCCTGGCCTTCCAGCAGGGCAATTTGCTCAGCCAGCCATTTAAAGCCGGTCAAGGTTTCAAGCACCTTCAGGCCCTTCTTCTTAGCGATCACAGCCGGCAGCTCACCGGACACAATGGATTTCATCAGCACGCCCACTTGCCCAGTTTTTACGGGAGCGGCCTCTACGCAATAAGCCAAGAGTAAGCTGGCGATTTGATTGCCCGTTAGCACTTGGTAAGTCCCCGTATCATCAGGCACCATGGCCCCTAGGCGATCCGCATCTGGGTCACTCGCCAAAAGCAAATCCGCCTGCTCACGTTCCCCGTAGACTTTTGCTAGGGAAAAAGCCTGGGCTTCCTCAGGGTTCGGGCTGGCCGTATGGGCGAAATCCGCATTCGGCTGGGCTTGCTCTAAAACTGTCGTCAAATGGGAATAACCTGCCTGCGCAAAAGCTTGGGTCATTAGCGCCTGGCCTGTCCCTTCTAAGGCTGTATAGACAATTTTTAAGGACGAGGCCTCCCGCAAAAGTTCAGGTTGAATGTTCGTGGGGGCAATGGCTTTTAAGTAATGCTTGTCCCAAGCAGGAGGTAATTCTTCCACCTGAACTTCGGACCAAGCTGGCAAGGCAATAGCTAAGGGATCCAGATGCTTACGGTAAGCCAGCAAGCGATCCACATGCTTCGGCACCATTTGCGCCCCATCCGCCCCGTATAATTTATAGCCATTGTAATTTTTAGGATTGTGGCTGGCGGTGAGCATAATACCCGCAAAGGTCCCTAATTCCCGCACCGCAAAGGATAATTCAGGTGTGGGCCGCGGTTCGGTGAACAGGTAGGTTTTAATGCCTTGGCTACTCAACAAGGTGGCAGCCTCGCGGGCAAAACGAGTGCTTCCATGGCGATTGTCATAGGCCAAGACCACCCCCGCAGCCTTCGCTGCTTCGCCTTCTGCTTCCAGCAATTGCGCTAAGGCCAACGTGACCTGGCGGACCGTATAAGTGTTCAGACGATTAGGCCCAACGCCCAATTCTCCCCGCATGCCGGCAGTCCCAAATTTAATGGGCTGGAAAAAAGCCTCATAATAAGACTCTGGACTTTTGCTTATGAGGGCTAATTCTTCGGCCAAGGCCGGCTCTATATCCGCTGCTTGCCAGTGCTTCAAATGTGCTTTTGCTGCTGCTAACTGCTCCTTATCCATCTAATCTCCTCCTGTTCAAGCCAAGCCCACCCGCAGGTGACTCGTATTTTTATTGTACCAAAATTTACCCCGCCTGTCTTTTTCCATCGGTATAGGTTAGTGTCAAGCAATGCTCGGTCAATCATAAAGAACTCTATCTCGTATCTAATTATTCAAAAGTCACTTCGTTTTTGTGCTAAAGGACGCTGCGTTGAAAAGCAGTGGCACCGGCTTACGCTTCATAGAAGCTTACGCCTGACCGTCCTATTCTGGCTCTATGTCGTTGGATAGGCCTCGCTACGCTCACCCTATCGGCACTCCGAGAGCCAGATATACGGACGGCCTGCTAACACTGCTAACGCAGGTCTTTAGCACGCACTCCGTGTCTTTTGGCGAAGCAGCTAACAAAATGTATGGTATAATTTCCCGACCATACTGCTTGACACTTCACTTGGAATCGTGCCCTGATGGGCACCACAAGAACTTTGTTGCGGCCTGTGACATAGTATTGCCCTAACAAGCCCTGGATATTCGGGTATAAATGGGCTTGTATTAGCTTCAATATCTGATCGAACAGCTTCTTCAAAACAATGATTAGATTGAGCGGTGATAATGGCAGCCATTGCTGCTGCGCCTTGACGGGTCCAATTTCGTCCTTGCTTTTTCATGCGATAAGTATAAAGCCGATGGCCTGCTTCACAAACGCCACCGGAAAAATGGTTTGGTAAGCCTCGCTGCTCTGCTGGTTTAATGAGTAACCAATTCCTTTGAAGATAAGCCCTTAGAGCTTCAATTTCAGCCAAAAACTCCTGATGATGGTGCCAGCGACTTTCACAGGTCTCCAAAGTAACTTGAACTCCTTCGAAATCATAAGCCCTTACTTTTTTAATGACGAGTTGACGCATTTTATGATCAAAAAATAGACGTGCTCTGATTTTTTGAATGACATGAAATTTATCGCAGAAATGTTCATGCCGAAGGCATACCCCAATCATCTCGTTAAAATCTTCCTCAGCATAGCCACTGCCACCGTCTGAGTTAGAGATCACAACCGTTTGACTTAAATCATAGTGGTCATTAAGAAATCGGCTAACTTTTTCCCGAAGGGCTGAACTTGATTGAAGAGAAGAAAAATAATGAGCTTGAATGAGTTGATGCCGCGAAGTGGATCGATCGACACCCTCATAGAGGGTCACACGATGCAGTTGAAGATGTTTTGTCCTGTTCCCTTTTTTCTTCTTTTTAGTGATTAAAACCCCATCCCTTTCAATGTATAGAAAAGGAATGGACCGCTTTTGGGAGTAACCCAACTTCTCCTCTTCTACTTTTTATTCTCAAAGTCTAAAATTTTTTGCCCAATTTCTTGAACAATATGATGTGCGGTCTGATGCGAAATACTAAAAGGCATTAATGCATTGAAGGCTTCTGCAGTCGCACGAAAAGTTTGCTTCGTACAAAGCTGGGCAATTTTTTCTTTGACTTGAGAAGAAAGATGACTTCTTGCTTCTAGGCCTAAACACAAATCTAGGGGAAGAAAGCTAGAGTGACATTCTTTTTTCATCCGACAACGTCTAAAAGTGACGGCACCAAAAATAAAAAATAGTGTTCGTGGTTCATAGCGAGCAATTTTCCAGCCTTCGGCTTGGTACTTTTGAATGAACTGATGATTAAGTTGAGTGAAAACCGCTGCAAGACATTCACAGCAAAAATTCTTTATATCGGATAAACAAGATCTTCAAAGCCACCTAAAGATGAGCAATTTTCCGTTTTTAGAATATCTGTGATAATATCATTCATGAGGACATCTTCTTTCTTTTTATTGTTCAACTTAAAGATAGATGTCCTTTTTTATTTTTCAAGTCTTACCGAACATAATTTTACACTAAGTCGGTATAGCTTTCGCTATGGTTCGATTTTCGTTATAATAAAAATCCAAAGTTAAGGAGGGTTATCATGAAAAAAATAGCTGTATTAGCCGTAACGTTAGCATTACTCGGTGGTTGCCAGGGAGCACCCGAAGATCCTACCACTCAAAAGCCAGCTTCACCACAAAAAGCGGCTAGTAGCCAAGAGGCAGCTCCCAAAGCCGAAAAAACCAGTCAAGTAAAGGAAGAAACACCAGCGCAAACTAAAGAAGAAAAGGAAACCAGTTCCACCAAGTCCGCGGAAAAGACTTTAGTTGATTATTTCCCTCCCCAAGCCCAAGGCCAGCGCGTTTACACCAGTGACGGCATGGAATTTAGTTCTTTTACGGAAACGATTGATTTTACTAGCGACAATTTACGGCAAACTCGCGAGAATAACGGCGGAACCTCACTCTTGAAACTGTATGCGATAAGTCCAAAAGAGGTTAGCCTACGCGCTCAAATGCCTGAATTTTATGTCCATGAAGATTACTTAGACCGCCTTAAGGATGAGGAAAAGCAAAAAATTTTACTTCAAGCTCCGCTTCAAGTGGGGCATAAATGGGCCGTACCGGCGGGAGAGCGCGAAATTAAAAGTCTTGATGCCAGTATCGATACGCCCGCTGGAGTATTCACGAACGTTTTAGTCGTTGAAGAGCATCTTGAGGGCCAAAGTACTTTAGAGTATTACGCTCCTCAGGCTGGCTTAGTTAAAAAAGTTGAAAAACTTGCTCAAGGCGAGGGCGACCCCCTAGAAATTACCACTGAATTGTCCGCAGAAAACAATCATTTCACAGAAACACTCACCTTCTATCCCGTAGAAGAAGTAGGCACGCCGGCTACCGACCAAATCTCTATCACCACGAATGATCCCTTGAAAAAACGCCTGCTCAAACCCTACCAAGAGGCCGGGACCTTGCCCGCTAGCTTAGACATTCTAAGCCTCTACAGCCACCGCGATCAAGACGGCCAAAGCCGGGAAGTCGCTGTCGATTTTTCCGAAGCGGTTAAAGAGCTCAAAAATGCAGGGGGCCTAGAAGCTCTACTCAAAACTATTGCCCATTATTACCAAGTCGACAAGCTTTATGTGAGTGCGGCTGGACAAGCCTTTACCTCAGCCAACGGGACATCTTATTCTCCCACGGAAGCAAGCCCCATCTCAAACTAAGTAAAAGTCCGGAGCCGATAGATAAGCTCCGGATCTTTTTTATTGATTGAGGTACTGGTAGGCCATTTGCCCCGCCAAGCTTCCGTCGCCGACCGCCGTAGAAATTTGGCGCAGGCGTTTTTGCCGCACGTCACCACAGGCAAAAATACCAGGCACAGTCGTTTGCATGAGTTCATTTGTGATGAGCCAGCCTTCATCATCCGTAATGCCTAAGTCTTCTAAGCCCTGGGTATTAGGACTTAGGCCGATGTAAATGAAGACACCGTCTGCCGGGAAGGTTTCCTCTTGGCCCGCCTTATCCACGGTTAAAACCCCTGTCACCTGCTGGTCATCGCCAAGAATTTCCTTCACATTACGATTCCACAAGAAGCTCACCTTGTCGTTGGCGCGGGCACGTTCCTGGAGGATCTCCTGGGCACGCAAGGTATCCCGCCGGTGGATAATGGCAACTTCTTCAGCGAATTGGGTCAAATATGTCCCCTCTTCTACGGCAGAGTCACCCCCACCGATGACTTTTAATTTCTTGCCCTTGAAAAAGGCTCCATCACAAACGGCACAGTAACTTACGCCGCGGCCGGCATATTCTTCTTCTCCGGGCACGTTCAGGTGTTTTTGCGTGGCACCAGTCGCTAGAATGACAGCTTTGGCTGTATACGTGCCATTATCGGTTTCCACGACATGCTGGCCGTCTTGAGGAGTAATTTGCTTCACGGTCCCATAAGCATATTCAGCGCCAAATTGCATGGCACTCTCATACATGTTATCAGCAAGGTCAGGACCGGTAATTTTAGAAAAGCCGGGATAGTTTTCAATATCTGCCGTGCTGAGTAATTCCCCGCCCGGCACACCGCGTTCGAGAATCAAAGTATCCAAGTTAGAGCGCGATGTATACAAAGCCGCCGTCATGCCGGCTGGGCCACAGCCGATGACAATCACATCAAAATTAGTTTTCTCTTGAGACATCCTTCACTCTCCTATTCACGATTCTTCAAGTATTGATCTAGGGCTTGGCGCAGCTGAACTTCACTTTTCCCCCGCCTTTGCATGAGAGTTTTAAGGGAAGCATCCACTTCTGCACCCTCATAAACAATTTGGTAAAGCATTTGCGTGATGGGCATATCAATACCCAAGTCCTGGGCCAATTCAAAAACCGCCTTCGTGGTTGGAATACCTTCCACCACCATGCCCATTTCTGCTTCAATTTCAGCCGCTTTTTTCCCTTGAGCTAGCTGATAGCCGGCCCGCCAATTTCTAGAGTGTTGGCTATTGCACGTCACAATCAAATCACCCACGCCGCTAAGGCCACTAAAAGTCAAGGGATCGGCCCCCTGACTCAAACCAAAGCGGGTGATTTCAGCAAGGCCACGGGTAATGAGGGCAGCTTTCGTATTATCACCAAAATCCAAGCCATCCACTCCCCCAGCAGCTAGGGCAATAATATTTTTCAAGGCGCCACCAAGTTCGACGCCGACTACATCCGTATTCGTGTAGACCCGGAAATAGTCATTAAGGAAAAGGTCTTGAATGGTTTCGGCCACCGCTAAATCCTCGCTGGCCGCGGTGATGGTGGTAATATCTTTTTTGGCGACTTCTTCCGCATGGCTGGGGCCTGATAAAATTGCCAGACCCGTGTAGCTATCCGCTGGCAGTACTTCCTTTAAAATTTGACTGATTCGCTCATGGCTACCCTGCTCCAAGCCTTTGCTGGCATGGACAATAAGTGGGGGAGCTAGCTTTTCTTGAGCCAAAATGTCCTTCACTTTTAGGGCGACTTCCCGAATGGCCTTTGTTGGAACGACAAACAAAATAACCTCTGCCCGAAGGAGAGCAGCATTTAAATCGGTCGTCACTGAAATATTATCTTTGAGCTTTAAGCCAGGCAAGTAGCGCTTATTTTCCCGCTGGACATTCATTTGCTCGGCCAGTTCGGCTTCAATGGTCCACATGCAAACGTCATGGCCATTGTCACTTAACACACTTGCCAAGCCAGTGCCCCAGGAACCTGCCCCGAGAACCGCAATACGTTGTTGCTCCATGATATCTATCCTTTCAAATGTTGGGGAACTGGGTACTCGCGGTACGTGGGCCGCAGAGGGTCCGTCCGGCGTCCCCACCACCATAAACCGACTGCTAAAATGACAAGAATAAAGGACAAGATTTGCGAAATGCGCCAGGAGAAAAACATTAAACTATCAGTCCGCAAGCCTTCAATGAAGAAACGCCCTACCCCATACCAAATAAAATACAAGAGTGTCGTTTCACCCAGCTTCAAATTCGAATGGTCTCGTCTGGATAGCAGATAAATGAGTGCTGCTCCCACAATATTCCAAAGCGATTCATAGAGGAAGGTGGGCTGGTAGTACTGGCCATCGATATGCATGCCCTCGACGATAAAATGCGGTAAGTGCAATTGCTCTGTCAAGAAAGCTTGGCTCACAGGACCGCCGTGGGCTTCCTGGTTCATAAAATTCCCCCAACGGCCAATCGCCTGCGTCATTAAAAGGTAGGGGGAGAGTAAGTCCATCATAAAAAAGGGATTCATGAAGTGCTTTTGACAATAAAAATACAAGGTCAAAGCCCCAGCAATGACCCCGCCATACAGGGCCAGGCCGCCATGCCAAATCATGATAATTTCTCCGGGATGGGCCAAGTAATAAGGTAAATTAAAAAGCACATAGTAAAGCCGAGCCCCTAAAAAACCGAGGGGTAAAACCCAGAGAATAGCATCCGAGAGAAAGTCTTCATCAAAACCTCTTTGCTTAAATTCCCACTGGGCTAAACTGATGGCTAAAACAATCCCCGTCGCGATAATGAGCCCATACCAGCGCACGGGCCAGCCAAATAGGTGGAAGGCCACAGGGTCAATTTTAAGTAGCGGACCTAACATTAAACACTCTCCCTTCGATTGGCTTCAATGAGATTCGTTAGACGTTCTTCAAATTCAGTGGCCGAATTATAACCCATGCCATTGGCCCGCAAATTCATAGCGGCCACTTCAACAATGCTTGAAATATTCCGGCCCACTTGGACAGGCACCGTAATTTTAGGGATGGGCACATCAAACATGTCCACCATCACCGGATCAATGCCTAAACGGTCATACTGGTCACCCTCGCGCCAAATTTTCACCTCAATAATCATATTTAATTGCTGAGATTGGCGGACAGCTCCAGCCCCATATAGGGTCATAATGTTAATAATACCCAGGCCACGAATTTCAATCATATTTTCAAGAATTTTAGGCGCCTCACCCATGATGGTATAATCGTCTCTTTGGTGGAATTCCACGCGGTCATCAGCGACTAGACGGTGGCCATTTTTAATCAATTCCAAGGCGGCTTCGGACTTGCCTACGCCACTTTGGCCCATGATCATCACGCCCATCCCATAAACATCGACAAAAACACCATGGCGGGAAATTCTCTCAGCCAAGCGCTCCTGCAAATAAGTCGTTAAACTACTGGAGAGACGGGTAGTCGGCGCATCGCGGCCTAAAACGGGTAAGTGGTTCTCATTGGCTGCCTCGAGGACTTCATATTCCGGCTCTAAGCCGCGCGCAAAAACGAAAGCAGGCGTCTCCTTGCGGGCGAGACGCCGCATAATAAGGAGGCGCTCCTCACTCGTCATTTTTCTCATGTAGGAATATTCATTCCGGCCAAATAATTGAATCCGCTCTTCCGGATAGTAATTGAAGTAACCCGTCAATTCCAAGCCCGGCCGGGAAATATCAGCCACATGGACTTTCCGATCAAGGTATTCCTCCCCAGAAAGCACCTCTAAATCTAGGGCTTCTACTAATTCTTGCAAGGAAACAGCCATTGGAACCTCCCTTCTAACATCTAAAATTCATCACCCGCCATATTCTTAGGCAGGCGTTTCTTGTAGAAACGAGTCACCGCAAATAAGGCGATGACCAAGTATAAAATAACCACAGCTATCCGCCAGCCGGGGGGCAGAAAATGCACCAAGCCCAAGAGGAGGAATAAGCCAAGCAGAATTAGCGAATAGGTAAACACAAATTGCGTCAGTGCGATTTTCGCGCGTTCTGGCATCTGCTGCTTGGTAAACCAAGTCAGCATGAGAATAAATAAGCCAATAAGTAAAATCATCGGTAAGGAAAAAATGGGCGACCATAATAAGCTAATATCCCCAATTTGCATCAGGAGACTCGTCAAAACGAGTGCTAAGTAATTCATGGTTGTCTCTAAGTAAATATAGGGCTTTAACCAAATTTGCTGCTTGGGGTGCTTCAAGTGCCGATGGGCTAGCGCTAAATTAACGGCAAAGCCCACAAAAATCAGCAGCACCAGCGCGATGATAAATGTCAGAGGACGCCCTTCCCACAATAATAAGCTCCTAATGAGTCCAAAGGTCCAAACTAAGGAGAACGGTATGGTAAAGCCCGCTACTTTTTTCGTATAGTAGGCCGGTTGCTCAAATAAATGATCCATTGAAACACCCCTTTCTGCTTTGTTTAATCTGAAATCTTCGTTTTTTACTGAGGGCTTGGAGTTGAACTCACCACCGGTTCCTACGCTTCCGTTAGTTCGGCTTTGGTGATATGTCCTAGTAACGGGCGACTTTTAAGTCTAGTTCGGCCAGGCAGTCTGGACTTCCACTTCAACAAAATAAGGGTGTGAAGACCGTCCAAGAAGGAGGACGTTATGTCATAAAGGCAGGTTCGCACTTTCAGTGCGGTTCTGGCTTTAGTGCATAACGCACGCCTCCTTCTAGGTCTGAGCCTAACTACGTTTGAGACCGAGCTACGCCGTCTCTACAGTATTTGTTTCCAGTGATTTTGACTGCTGATCAAATTTCACTACCTTTGACAATATTTTACCATAGGGTTTTTGAGGACTCAATGTTTTGACTTGTGGGGTTTGTTGGGTGCTTTTCTCTGTAATAGCAAAAAAGCCAAGGCAGGCTTGGCTTTTAAATTTAATAGTAATGATCTTCGCGATATAGGCCGATGTCCCCGGTTAATCGCTCGGAGAACCACTGGTAAATACTGTAGAGCATTGAAGCAATCACGGCAGTGCCAAAACTGGCCAGGAAAAATTTAGGGCCAAGTAGGCTACTGGCAAAGTAAAACAGTAGGCCGTTAAGCAATAAGCGGAAGAGGCCGAGCGTTATGATTTGTAAGGGCAAAGTAATCAGGGACAGAATGGGCCGGATGAAGCGAAACACGAAGCGAATAACGACAGCAGCGAGTAAGGCTACCCAAGGGCTGGCGATATAGAAGTTAGGCTCTAGGACATGGGCAATTAATAAGAGACCTATCGCTTGTAAAATGGTGTTAACCAACCAACGAACCATTAAAAGTCCATCCAATCATGATCATCATCCTCTACCTTTTCGGCTTCTCGAATGTGGCCGTGCCCCTTGGGATGAGGACGATATTTTTTCTGAAATTCCTCTTCTCTAACATCGCGATCTGTAGGCAAAATCCCCATTAAAATGAGGTAGATCACAAAAACCAAAGGATTATAAAAGAATATTATCAGAAAGATAATTCGCAGTAGGGTCGACGAAACATTGAAGTAATTACCCAAACCTCCCAAGACGCCACCCATCCGTGAATCGGTGGTGGAACGTGTTAATTTTTTAGCCATCGAATCTCCTCCATTTCTAGGCATCTGCCTTGAACCAAATGTCACCATGGCTGGTTTCAATATTTAAATCAAGCTTATCTCGTTCTAAACCGCAAGAAAATTGCTTGACATGTTTGCCTTGACTCGTCGGATAGCTGGTGATTGCTAATTTCGGATGGCGGAACAAAATTTCCCCCGTATGAGTAGTAGCAAGGCCAGCCACCGCAGTATCGCTCGGTACATTAATTTTAACATCTCCCAGCCGAGATTGGAAATTTGCCTCGCGCACATCGGCATTCCGGATGGTAGCAAAAATATCACCATGCTGGCCGGTGACGGTAATATTTTTCACTGTCCCTACCCATCGAAAATCGCCTGTTGTCAATTGACTATGCAAGGTTTCAGCTTGGGACTGCAGCAATTTAATATCGCCCGTCATGCTGTTTATCGAGAGTTCTTTCAAGTCGCCATGAGTAAGGCGAATATCCCCAGTCTTCGTTTGCATTTCCAAGTTCTGGCCGCTCACCTGTTCGAGGTTGATATCCCCGGTCATGGTTTTGACATAGGCATCTTGGAAAGTGACGCCTTGAACTTCCAAATCACCTAATTGCGTTTCGATGCTTAAGTAATCCAAAGTATTTTCAGGAACTTTTAGCTCTATATCACAATAGATGAAATGACTCTTGGCTTCAAAACGCAAGCTCTCCTCATCGGCAAGAAGCACACTACGCTTCTCAAGCGTCTCCCTGGCATTGCGATTTTGATAGCGCCCGTAGACTTGGCCGCTTAGATTCAGTTCGATATCTGGCCGATCCCAAGTGCTGACGCGCACATCGCCGCGATTTAATTTTAACCTCACAACAGAAATATCCGTATCTGGATAGCGGTAAGTTTCGGCAAAATTTTGATCCACTAAATTAACGTGCAGGCCATTTTTATCAGTTTTCACCTGGATGGTGCCTTTGAGCATATTTTTAATTTTCTGCCCGGTAATCTTGATGGCCTCTTGCCAGCCAACGCGATCATTGCGCCATTCCTCGCCGTCAAAGTCAGCGAACATTTCCGAAAAAATATTCCCCGTGGCTTCCTCGTTTTCTAAATCCTCTGCCTCATCATCATCCAGATCAATAATGACTCGGTCATCGTCTCCTTCAACTGCATTCTCCTTGTGAATTTTATCCTTTAACTCAGCAATTTGGCTTTCAAGCTGCTTCACTCTCGCTGGGTCGGGCTCCTGCTTTAATTTCTCTCGTACCAATTGAATGGCAAGACGGCCGATTTCCTTCGCCATCGCTTTATTGCTAGCGGAGTTTTCGACTGCGCCGCGCGGCTGGGCCGCTGCCTGCTTGAGTAAGGCTAATTCCGTGGCCAATTCCCGGTAGCGTTCTTGAAGAGCTTCCTGTTTTTCGGTGAGCTTCGCAAAAACCTCACTATCTTTGCCTTCCGTTAGAATGGTCTCATCCATCTCTAGCTGCAGCTTGCCTAATTTTTCCTGAATGGCTTTTTGCTCGGCTTCATAGTGTTTTTGCTTGATTTCTAAGGCTGCTTTTTGATCACCTTGTTCCGTGAAAAAGTCAGCTAAAACATCAGCGTCTTCATCTGATAGCTGGCTGCCAGCGGCTTCCTCTGCGCCGGCTTTTTTGCTTTGATTTTCGAGTAAGACGAGTGCTTCTTCAGTGGTGAGTAAACCTTGTTCTACCAATTCCATGATGCGTGATTTCTCAAATGCCACGACCATCGCCTCCTTATGACTCTATTATCAAGCTTTAACCGGCATTTGTCATAGGCCTTAGGATGTATCTTTCCTTGTTAGGAGGAAAGCGGCGCCAAGCGTGAGCCATCAGGGCCAGGCAAGACGGTGAGATGGAGGGGTAAGGCCTGTTTTAATTGGTCAACGTGGGAAATCAAGCCGATCAGGCGCCCACTGCGAGCTTGCAAGTCGAGGAGGACTTTGAGGGCTTGTTCTAGGGATTCCTGGTCTAAGCTCCCAAAACCTTCATCGATGAAGAGGGTCTCAATATTGACCCCACCAGCTTCTTCTTGAATGACATCACTGAGCCCTAAAGCTAGGGCCAACGAAGCCTTAAAACTCTCGCCACCAGAGAGCGTACGGACATGCCGGCTATGGCCCGTATAGTAATCCATCACCGATAAGTCGAGGCCTTGAGCACTAGCCCCTTCTTGGCGCAGATCACGTTGGAATTGGTAGCGGCCGTCCGTCATCACCGCCAGGCGGGTGTTCGCCCGATTAACGACGTCTTCAAAATAATAGCCTAGTACATAACGTTCAAAGGATAGGCGGGTGAGTTCGCGGCGATTGCCATTGGCCACTTGCGCGAGTAATTCAAGTTCGCCATAATGCTGACCGTCTTGTTCATACGCTTTTAGGCTGGAGGCATAGTCCGTCAGGCGGGCTTTGAGATTGACGGTGCAAGCTTTTTCCCCTTCACGCTGCTCGCGAACGGCTGCCAATTTTTCCCGCGTGTTTTCTGCCTCCTTAGCATAGGTTTCACGGTCTGCCGTGAGGGCTTGATCCAATTTGGCAGCGGTGAATTCCGAGAGCTTTTGCTTAGCCGCGTAAAGATTTTGATCTAATTGCCTCAATTTTCCCGCGGCTTCCTCAAGAGTTTTTTCCTTCTCGCTCAGGGCTTGTACGTCTGCTTTAGACAAGTTTAGGCGGCTGAGCTCGGCTTGAACGTGGAGAACTAGCTCTTCTTCTTCTGCCTCTAATTCTTCCACTTGCCGCTCCAAGTGCTTATGGTTCTCCTCCAGCCGCGCCTTTTCTTCGCCTAATTTTTGTTTTGTGGCCTGTAAGTCGGCAGCTTTTTGCTCTAGCTTTTGAATGCTCACTTTTAAGTCTTCGCGTTGCTTTTTGAGAGCCGCGGCATCCCTATGAGCCAAGGATTGGGCTCTTTCTGCCAAGCTTTCTTCTAGGCGCTGGGCTTCGGCTTTATCATGCCGGTGGGCTTCTTTTAAACGAGCTTGGGAAATTTCGACCTGCTGTAAACTTTTTGCTTGCTTTTCCATTTCTTCCTGCCAAAGCTTGGCTTGCTGTTGGCAGGCGGCAGCTTTTTCTTGCCAATGGTCAACTTGGGCGGCCCCAGCAGCTTCTTCCTGCCGGTAATATTGGGCCGCCTCTGCCCAAGTAGGGGCCGCTTCTTCTACCGCAAAAATCTCCTCTAGGCGGGCTAGGTCTGCGGCCAGGCTTTCCCCTTCCTGCTGGGCCGTAAATAATTTTACCCGGGCCGCTTCAACTTGCTGGGCTAAAGCTTCCAAGGCTTCCTGGCTCAGTTCTTCCTCTTGGGCTTGGGCTTTGGCGGGATGCGTTCGACTGCCACAGACCGGGCAAGGCTCTGCCTCCTTGAGGTCTAGCGCCAATTGATAGGCCATATTTTTCCGGTAGAGCTGACTAGCTTCACGGTAACGTTCCTCCAAAGTCTCCCAAGCTGCTAAAGCCTGCGCTAACTGCTCTTCTACGGCCTTTTTATCTTCATTTAAGGCCTGATAGTTGTCATACTGCTCATTAAAACGTTGGGCTGCCGCTTGCTGCTCCCGGTAAATTTCTTTGGCCGCTTGAATTTTTGCTTGTAACTCCCGCTCTTCGGGTAATTGAGCTAATTTTCCCTTTAGGGCGGTGAGGTTTTGACTCAACTGGTCAGCTTGCTTTTTAGCGGCGGCAAGCTCTTCCCCTTTTTTCTGGGCTTTGTCCTGCCAGGTCTGGCAGCTTTTTTGATCAGCAAGGTAATTTTCCACTTGTTCTAAAGCCCGCCCTAAGTTTTCCTGCTCCTGGCGTTTTTTGGGCAAGGCTTCAATTTGCGGCTGCCAAGTGGAGAGCGCGGCCTTAAATTGGGCCTCTTCCTTTTGCCAACGGGCCTGCTCTAATTCCCCCTGTTTCAAGGCTGCCTGCTGCTTGGCGATTTTTTGGGTGAGTGTGGCCTCTTGGTCGAGTTGATTTTGCACCGTCCGACTGGCCTGAAAGGCTTCTACCTCCGCGCGCAGATCCTTGGTATCATGGTCCTGCCGTTGGTACTGCTGCCATTCCTGCTTGGCCTGGTCCAACTGGGACAAGAGGCGTTCGGCCTGTTCATGGCCTTGCAAGTCTTTCGTTAAAGCTTTCTCCTGCTGGCTGAGCTTTTCCACAGCCGCCCTTTTTATAGCGAGATGGCGTTCCCCCTGTTTTAAAAGGGGTAAGTCCTTTTCAAGCGCATCGGTAGGAAAATAAGCGGCGAGGCGCTCTTCATCATGTTTTAACTGATGGAAAGTCTGATCTAAAGCCTTCTTTAAGCTACTTTGCTTGGCTTGCAGATGCTCTTGGAAGGCCTTTAAATTTTCCGTGTGGAAGATTTGCCGGAAAATGCCTTCTTTTTCCTTACTGGAAGCCTCTAATAAGCGTTTGAATTCGCCTTGGGGCAGCATCACAATTTGGCAAAATTGGCGGGCATCCAAGCCGACCAAGGCTTCAATTTTTGCATTGGCTTCCGTAATTTTTTGATAGGTTTCCTGGCCATTCGTCAAATACACCTGGGCGGGCCGCTGAATCAAGCGGCTGCCATCCTGGCTGGCAGCCCACTGCTTGGGTTCACGGCGAATGGTCCATTCTTCGGCTGCGATTTGGAAGGTTAATTCCACAAAGCAGCGCGTCATGGCCAAAGCAAACTGTGACTTCACTTCACTTTCCTGGCGGGCTTGGCCACTTGTTTTGCCGTACAAGGCAAAAACCATGGCATCAAATAAGCTCGTTTTCCCCGCTCCCGTCGGTCCGGTTAATAGAAAAAGCCCCGCTTCTTGAAAAGGTGAGAAATCTAAGTGGCATTCCTCTTTGAAAGGTCCAAAAGCCTGCAAGGTTAAATGAAGGGGACGCATTATTTTGCCTCCTCTCGAGCGGCTTGGAAAGCTTGACGCACTAATTTTTCTTGGTAGGCCGTCAGTTCTTGCGCCGTCATTTCCTGGTAGAAGCGCTGGAATAGGCTTTCCTGGGAGAGCTTGGCTAAGCATTCTTTCGAGTGCAGGGCCACCTGTTCACGCTCCCTAGCCAATTGCACATAGCTTAAACTCAAAGCCCTAGGATAAGCCACAAGCAGACGGGCCATGGCTTCGTGCACAGGCTTTTCGTCCGTCAATTCCAAATACACGTAGTCGTCACTCCCTTGGGCCAGCAATTCCTTAAAGCTACCGCGTGCGATTTTCACCGTGCGCTTGGCAGGAAAAGGATGTTTTTTCACGGTGACTCCGTCGTGCTCTAAGTCGACCTCCAAGTAGACTTTCCTTTGGCCGGCTTCGGCCTTGGAATAAGAGAAAGGCGAGCCGCTATAGTACATGGGGGCATGGCCAACTTGCTGGCATTGGTGCAAGTGGCCCAGCGCCACATAAGAAAAATCAGCAAAATAAGCACTCGGAATATAGGGCTGGGTGCCAATCGTTAGGGGACGAGCCTGCTCAGAATAAACTAAATCCTCCCCTGCTTCCTGAGCTAAGAGATCATGCCGGGTCACATAGCCATGGAAAACGGCCAAATTTAAACGTTCAGGCCGCCAAAGCTCCCGGCACGTCGCCAGCTGGGCGGCCACCCCGGCCGGCAAGGAGTGGATATCTTCTTCGGGGTAGAGGGCCTTTAAGGGCCCATAATCCGTATAGGGGAAGAGGTAAATATCGGCTTCTTTAACCGTCACTCGCTTCACTTGCTGCCTGGGCAGGCCTTCAATATATAAGTCAAAATGTGCCAGTAATTCCTGCAAGTAAGCCAAGCGCTGGCCACTATCATGATTGCCACTGATCATCAAAGTCGGGCAGGCAACTTCTAAGGCCAAGCGTTTTAAAATTTGATGGACTAAATGCACTGCCTCCTGGCTTGGCAGGCTGCGATCATAGAGGTCGCCCGCCATAATAATGGCATCAGGGGCTATTTTTTTCACTTCATCGACCCAAGCATGCAACATCGGCCCTTGCTCTTCTAGCAAGGACCGTTCATTTAAAATTTTTCCAATATGCCAATCTGCCGTATGAATGATCTTCACAAGCCACCTCCTATTGCTCTGCTAATAGCGCGCGCAGGTAACGGCCGGTGTGGCTGCCCTTGACTTGGGCGACTTCTTCAGGCGTGCCCGTAGCAACCACTTCACCACCGCCATCCCCGCCTTCTGGTCCCAGGTCAATAATATAGTCGGCTGTTTTAATGACATCCAGATTGTGTTCAATCACCACGACCGTATTACCACTCTCCACGAGGCGATTTAATACTTTTAACAGGCGTTTAATGTCTTCCGAATGCAAGCCGGTGGTCGGTTCATCAAGGATATAGATCGTATTGCCGGTGGCCACACGTTGTAGTTCTGAGGCCAATTTCATTCGCTGGGCTTCGCCACCGGACAAGCTAGGCGCTGATTGGCCCAGCGTCACGTAGCCTAGGCCCACATCCACGATAGTTTGCAACTTTCGCTTAATTTTAGGCACAGCATCGAAGAAGTCCAGCGCTTCTTCAATACGCATATCCAAGACTTCCGCAATATTTTTGCCCTTATAAGTGACTTCTAAGGTTTCTTGATTATAGCGGGTCCCGTGGCACACTTCACAAGGCACATACACGTCCGGCAGGAAGTGCATCTCTACCTTAATAATGCCATCCCCCTTGCAGGCCTCACAGCGGCCGCCCTTCACGTTGAAGCTGAAGCGGCCTTTTTCATAGCCGCGTAATTTGGCCTCATTCGTCATGGCAAAAAGTTCGCGAATATCATTGAAGACACTGGTATACGTCGCCGGATTACTGCGGGGCGTGCGGCCAATCGGGCTTTGATCAATATCAATAATTTTATCCAAGTGCTCATGACCCGTCACTTCGGCAACTTTTCCCGGATGTTCCCGGGCCCCATTTAAATCGCGGGCCAGTGTTTTCTTCACAATTTCATTCACCAAGGAGCTCTTGCCCGATCCTGATACGCCCGTCACCAGGACCAAGCGTCCGAGCGGAATATCAACAGCAATATTTTTCAGATTGTTTTCACGCGCCCCCTTAACATGCAACCAATCGGTTTCCGCCGTCCGTCGTTTTTTGGGAATCGAGATCGATTTTTTACCGGATAAGTATTGGCCGGTTAAGGATTTAGGATTTTGCGCCACTTCATTGGGCGTGCCACTGGCAATAATTTCGCCACCGTGGTCACCCGCTCCTGGGCCCATATCAATCAAATGATCAGCTGTCCACATCGTTTCCTCATCGTGCTCGACCACAATCAAGGTATTTCCTAAGTCACGCATGCGCTCTAAGGATCTTAACAAGCGCGCATTGTCCCGCTGGTGCAAGCCGATCGAAGGCTCATCGAGGACATACATAATGCCGGATAAATTCGAACCAATTTGCGTAGCCAAGCGAATCCGCTGGGCTTCACCGCCGGAAAGGGTGCCCGCCGAGCGTTCGAGGGTCAGGTAATCCAAGCCCACTTCTTCCAAAAAGCCAAGCCGGGCATGTAATTCTTCGAGAATGGGTTTTGCAATCTCCGTATCCTGCTCAGATAAGTCTAAGTTATCAATAAATTTCAAAGTGTTTTGGATAGGTTTTTGCGTCATTTCCGCAATGTCATGGCCGGCTATTTTTACGGCTAAGGCTTGAGGGTTCAAACGTTTCCCATGGCAGGCCTCACAAGGCAATTCGGTCATATATTCCCGCATGCGTTCCCGCACCATATTGCTGGTTGATTTTTGATAGCGGCGGGTCACATTAGGAATCACGCCCTCAAAGGCCAGCATGCGATCTTGCACCTTGCCAAATTCATTCTCATAATGGAAGTGAAATTTCTGACCCTCTGAGCCATAAAGTATTAAGTGCTGTTGGTCGGCTGTTAAGTCTTTGAAAGGCTGATCCATCGGTACCTCGAAGGCCTGAGCTGCCTGCTTCAACAGAGTAGGATAATAAGCGCTCCAATTGGAATCCCAAGGTGCCAAGGCCCCTGCTCTGAGACTTTTATTTTTATCAGGGACGACCAGATCCACGTCCACCTCTAACTTCCGTCCCAAACCGTCACATTCTGGGCAACGGCCAAAGGGAGCGTTAAAGGAGAACAAACGCGGTTCAATTTCCCCAACCGTAAAACCACAAAGCGGGCAGGCATAATGCTCGGAGAAGAGAATTTCCTCACCCCCAATAACATCACAGAGGGCATAGCCATCCGTCAATTTTAGGGCCGTCTCCAAGGAATCAGCCATGCGTGCCCGAATGCCCGGCTTAATCACCAAGCGGTCCACGACAATATTAATATCATGCTTTTTATTTTTTTCTAATTCAGGCAGATCATCAATATCGTACATCTCCCCATCAATGATCACCCGTACAAAGCCTTGCTTTTGAATGCTTTGGAGCATGCGCTTGTGCTGGCCTTTTTTGCCGTAAACGACCGGAGCAAGAAGTTGGCATTTCGTCCGCTCCGGCAAGGCTTCCAAGCGGTCGAGCATTTGGTCAATCGACTGGCTTTGAATTTTGGTGCCATCATTCGGGCAAATCGGTGTCCCGACCCGGGCATAGAGCAGGCGGAGATAGTCGTTAATTTCCGTAATCGTGCCAACGGTCGAGCGTGGGTTTCGATTTGTCGTCTTTTGATCAATAGAAATGGCCGGGCTCAAGCCTTCAATACTATCCACATCGGCCTTTTTGGTATTGCCTAAAAACTGCCGGGCGAAAGCGGACAAGCTTTCCATATAACGCCGCTGGCCTTCCGCATACAAGGTGTCAAAGGCCAAGGAACTCTTCCCCGAGCCGGACAGGCCGGTAATCACCACAAATTCGTCTCTTGGAATTGTTACATCAATATTTTTTAAATTATGAGAACGTGCCCCATGCACTTTGATTTCTCGGAGCATACTGCCACTCCCCATTCTAATTTCAATTTTTTCTATCGATTAAGATGTTTATCATAACTTAAAAGTAGCGTGCTAACAAAGCAAGTGCCTAAGAACTTGCCCAGCCACTAGCTTTTCAACGGCTCGCTTCCTAACGAACTTCTGTTCCATTATACCAAAGTCTGCTCCAGCTGCTAAAAGAAAGCCAATAAAAAACCCCACCGTTTTTTGCGGTGGGGAGTTTGGGGACCGAAAGTTTTAACCGAATTGCCCTTCGATATAGGCTTTGGTCTGATTGAGATGGGGATTGGTGAAGAGTGTTTTCGTATGATCAAATTCAATAACTTCTGAACTGCCCGTCTTTTTTGCAGGATCCGCATAGAAAAAAGCCGTGTAGTCGGATAAGCGAGCCGCTTGCTGCATATTATGGGTCACGATAACAATCGTATAATTTTCAGCTAATTCACGAACCAGTGTTTCAATTTTAGCCGTCGAAATAGGGTCTAGGGCTGAAGTAGGCTCGTCCATGAGGAGCACATCAGGTTTCACCGCTAATGCGCGGGCAATACAGACCCTTTGCTGCTGGCCGCCAGAGAGGGCAATCGCATTGGATTTTAATTTATCCTTCACTTCGTCCCAAATACCTACTTTTTTAAGCGAGGTTTCTACTAATTCCGTTAATTCATCCTTACTAGGATGGCCATGGGTACGCGGTCCAAAAGCAATATTGTCATAAATGCTCATGGGGAAAGGATTGGGCTGTTGGAAGACCATGCCCACTTCCCGGCGTAATTTATTGATATCGGTTTGCTCATTATCGTAGGTATCCCGATCTTGGAAGTAAATTTTCCCTGTGATGCGGCAGTCTTCGACCAAGTCATTCATCCGGTTTAATGTTTTTAAGAAGGTCGATTTCCCTGAACCGGAGGGGCCAATGAGGGCGGTAATTTTATTTTTGAAAATTTTCATATCAATATGTTCTAGAGCTTGGAAATCTCCATAATATAGTGAAACATCTTCAGCTTCCATGACAACTTCTTGGGCTAACATTTAATTTCCTCCTATTGTGCGCATTTTGTTGGCTAACCATGACGATACTGCATTGACGATTAAAATCACAATCAGTAAGATGACGCCAGTGGCCATCGCTTCATTACGGTGTAAGCCTTCAGTGGATAGAATGTACATGTGCAAGGCCAAAGACCGTCCTTGACTGAGTACGTGCTTAGGTATTGAGGGGGCTGTCCCTAAGGTATACATTAGTGCTGCAGTCTCCCCGACAATTCGTCCAATCCCTAGAATAATACCGGAAAGAATACCGGGCATAGCCACGGGCAGGATTACGCGGAAAATCGTTCGTAATTTTCCAGCTCCTAAGCCAAAACTTGCCTGTCGCAAGCGCGGATCCACCGCAATTAGAGCTTCTTCAGTATTTCGAATAATCAAGGGCAAAATCATAATCGTTAAGGTCAAAACACCTGCCAATAAGGAATATTGCATATGGGCCGTAATGACAAAGGCCAGCATCCCAAATAAGCCAAAAACAATCGACGGCACCCCAGCTAAAGTTGATGTCGCCAGGCGGAAAATTTTCACCCAGCGATTATTCTTGCCCGCGTATTCAACCAGGTAGAAGCCTGCGAACACGCCCAAAGGAACAGCAATGAGTAAGGTCAAGGCCACCAATTCGACAGTCGTGATGATGGCAGGCATCATGGACACATTTTGACTCGAATAAGGCAGCTCGAACAACTTCCAGGAAAGGTAAGGTGTTCCATAGAATAAAATGTAGAGCACCAGCCAAGCTAAGAAGGCAAAGCTAATGCTGGCAAAGATATAAGTACAGAAACGGAGAATTTTGGAACGACTCATACCCGCTCACCTCGTCCCTTAACAAAAACTAAGACCGCATTTAAAACAAGAATGATCACGAATAAGGTTGCTCCCGTTGCAATCAAGGCATCGCGGTGTTTGCCAGCCGCATAAGCCATCTCAAGCATAATGTTAGACGTTAATGTCCGGGTCCCACTAAGCAGATTTTTTGGGAAAATAGCGGCATTCCCCGCGACCATAATCACAGCCATCGTCTCCCCAACTGCCCGGCCTAGGCCGAGAATAATTGAAGAAAACACGCCCGAATGGGCAGCGGGTAGCACAATGCGATAAGCGGCTTCATCATGGGTCGCTCCCAAGGCAACAGCTCCTTCATAATAGGGTTTTGGCACTGCCCTTAAAGCTGACTCTGACATGGTAACAATCGTCGGGAGTATCATCATTCCTAAGACTAAACTTGCCGTTAGCACACTCATCCCACTCGTAGGAATCCGTAAGGTTTGCCGACCAAAATCGCGAATAAGTGGCACTAAAACGACTAAACCAAAGTAACCGTAGATAATCGAAGGAATGCCTGCCATCAAATTGATGGCAGGTTTAAGAAAGGTATAGAGTCGTTTTGGACAGTAAAACACGAGAAAGACGGCAGTAAAAATTCCTGTAGGGGCACCGAGAAGTAGGGCAAGCAAGGTGACATAAAAGCTCCCCACTAGCATCGGTGCGAGCCCGAAAACTCCATTAGTGGCAGCCCACTTTGTACCGAATAGGAAGGAGCCTAGCCCATACTCTTGTAGGAAAGGCCAGCTCCGTGAGAAAATGAAGTAGCAAATGGCCCCTAATGCAATCACTGATACAGCGGCACAAAAGAAGAAAACTCCTTTCATGCCTTTTTCTAAATACTCATTGGTCATGTTTCCCTCACCTTTTACTAACGACCCGAGAACTTTCTATTCCGTTTTGAGGAAGCTTATTCACCAAGCTCGCCCCAAGAGGTTTTTTCACCGGTAAAGATGGCTTTGAGATCGTCTAAGGAAATTTCTTCCTTATCATTATCCTTGTTAACAATAACTGCAATACCGTCCCGGGCAATGGCTTCGCCAGTTAATTCTTTTTCATCGTCTTTGAGTTCGCGGGAGGCCATGCCCAAGTCGGCTGTGCCATCAATGGCGGCTTGCACCCCAGCACCCGAGCCGTTTTCGGTAATGGTAATTTGCACTTCAGGGTTCACTTCTTCGTATGCTTCCTTCAGTTTTTCCATCAAAGGCCCAACCGAAGTCGAACCAGCAATTTGAATTTGCCCGGAAGCTTCCTTGTCCCCTTCAAATGGCTTGGCGTCTTGGTCAACAGCGACATAGCCTTCTTTGGCAACAATGTCTTGGCCTTCTTTGGAGAAGATGAAATCACGGAAGTCGGCTACCGCTCCCTCTAAATCGCCCTTGTGAACAATATTGAAGGGACGAGCTAATTTGTAGCTGTCATTGGTAATGTTTTCTTCTGTCGCTTCAACGCCATCAACTTTAACGGCCTTAACCGTATCGTTTAAGGAACCCAAAGAAATATAACCAACGGCTTGTGGGTCCCCAGCAACAGTGGTCATGACCGCATCCGTACTGTTTTGGATATCAGCCGTATCAACCGTGCTATCGGTGTCGCCGTCTTTGACTTTAGTAATTTCGGTGAAGGCGTCCCGAGTCCCGGAACCCTCTTCCCGGCTGATAACTTGGATTAATTCATCGGCGCCGGCTTTATCACCGCTAGCTTGGCTTTCTTCTTGCTTAGGTTCTTCAGGCTTAGCGGCCTCTCCAGAACTGGCCGATTGGCCCCCACCTTGACTGCCGCAGGCGGCTAAGCTAAAGCTTGCTCCTAAAATAAGTGCGATTTTTTTCCAATTGATTTGCATCAGACTCATCCTTTCCATCTTGCCATATTGGCACTCTTTCCTGGTGCTACCCATATCATAGGCAAAGACTATTAATTTAAAGCCTGAAAGATTGTAAAGTTTCCCCTTATTGTTAAAGCAATGTAAAGGGAATGTAAAAAGCACCTAGCTCGTGCTTGATTTATCAGGGTTAGCGGTATCACTAACCCAACTTTACACGGCTAGGTGCCTATTTATTTAAAGGGAAGGTAAACATGGAAAGTACTTCCGTGTCCAAAACGACTATCGACATCCAAACGCCCGTCCATCTGCTGGACAATATTTTTAACAATAGCGAGACCTAGGCCTGTCCCCCCACTATCCGTACTGCGATCCTTACTGACTCGATAAAAACGCTCAAAAATACGCGGCAAATCCTCACTCGGAATGCCCACCCCAGTATCCTTCACTTGCAAATGGAGGGTGTGCTGTGCGGGAAGCACAGTATAGCCTAACGTCACCTTTCCCCCTCTAGGGGTATATTTCAAAGCGTTAGAAACTAGATTGCTCAAAATTTGCTCCAAACGGCCTGGCACGGCCCGAATAACGAAATCATCGGTTTCCGGTAAAGCAAAAACTAAATTGATCGCTTTCTCCTCCGCAGCTTTTTGGTATTGGCTTAATACCCATTCGCAAACCGGCCGCACCCGGATCTCTTCTTGTTTCAATGTGATGCTTTTGCTATCCAACTGGGACAGCGAAAGAATGTCTTCCAGAAGATGAGTTAAGCGATGAGATTCGGAACTGATAATACCCGAAATTTCCTGAGTTAATTCCGCTTCCTGGTAGCCTCCATCGCGGAGGGTATCCGCAAAGCCTTGGATGACGGTAATGGGTGTTTTTAATTCATGGGACGCATTGGCTACGAAATCCTGACGCACCTTCTCCAAATGTTGGATCGCCGTCACGTCGTAAAGTAAGACCAGAGCTTGCCCTTGCAAACGATCGGCCAGGAGGCGGGCTGGCAAATATTCAATCTGGACTTGTATAATTTTAGGCTCACCCAAGTCCAAATGCCACTCTTCCTGGTGGCTTTCTTGATTTTGCAGGCATTGGTCAATTAAGCTTGCCAGGTGGGGCTGCTTTAAGGCCTCAACATTAACGCGATAGGTCAAAATATCCAAGCCCAGAATATTTAAGAGCGCCTGATTACTCAATTCAATTTGCCGCTCACTATTAACTAGCATTACCCCTTCCACCAAGTGATTAAGCATGACATGTAAACGCTGGCCTTCAGCATCAGCAATCTGCCTCTGAATTCGTAATTGTCCCGATAATTGGTGGATATGAACATCTAATTCCGTCAATTCTGGCCAGGTGTTGGAAAATTCTGGCTTCATATCTTCACCCGCCTGCAAGTTAGCAAGGTGCTGGTGCAAGGTCACTAGGTGCTTATGATAGCCCCGCTGGCCCCAATAGTAAACTAGGCCCACAAGCACTAAAACACCTAGGAAGCTCAAGATGAGTTGGCGATTTAAAGCTTGCCAGACACTCACGGGCTGCCAGGAATCGCGCTCCAGTAAAATAAAAGCCCTAGTCTGTCCGTCCGCTGCCTTTAAGGGCACTAAGGCCTGTAGGACATCTCGATGGCCGCCGTCAACATTTTGCACGGCAAAAACAGGGGCCTGCTTTTCCGCCTGCTGCAAGAGTGTCGCTTGGTTATTCTGGAAATCTTCCTTATTTTGCCCAAAGCGCCAGAGATGCTCGCCCTGGGCTCCCAGTAAAAGCCCACGCTCCTGCTGGGAGAGGGACCAGTCCAAAACGGTCTCTTGCTTGGGCGTCAAGCGCCCGTCGGTTACCGCCTTACTGGCCACCCCAAATTCATGGGACAGGCGCTCGGCTTTAGCGGCTAATTCTTCTTGCTGATTATTAATCGTCTCGTCCGCCAAGCGTTGAGAGTTTTGGTTGGTTAAAAATAAAGCCAAAAAAACAAAAAGCAGGCTAAAGACGATGGTAAGGCGGCGGATTAATTTCTTCATCGTTCGGGCTCCGTCAATTTATAGCCAAAGCCCCGCACCGTTTGAATATAGGCCGGGTGCTTGGCATCTTCTTCAATTTTTTCCCGTAAATGGCTGATATGAACATCCACTAAACGCGTTTCCCCCGCATAGGCAAAATCCCATACCTGCTCGAGCAATTGCTCGCGGGAGAGCGTCCGGTTGGGCCGTTTCATCATATAAGCCAATAGGGCAAACTCCTTAGGCGTCATCGTGACTTCCTGGCCCCGTACCCGCACGCTAAAAGCTTCGAGATCCAGGGTAATCTCGCCCACTTGCAATTTAGGGCTTTCAACCTCAGAGGTTTTATGGGTGGGGACTTCAGCTTGCGCATGCTGCTCTTCTTCCATTTGCCCTAAGCGCCGGCTGATCGCCCGCATGCGTGCCAATAACTCGCGCACGCTGAAAGGCTTGGTCATGTAGTCATCGGCCCCTAATTCCAGGCCAATAATTTTTTCAATTTGATTATCTTTCGCCGTTAACATTAAAATCGGCGTCTTAATTTTAGCCTGCCGCAGTTTCCGGCACACATCCATGCCAGAAATTTTAGGGAGCATCAAATCCAAAATAATAAAGGCAAAATCTTCTTGAAGAGCGAGCTGGTAGCCTTCTTCACCATCAGCAGCCCCCACCACGGTATAGCCTTCCTGACTTAGATTAATTTCCAACAAACGGCGAATATGAGCCTCATCGTCAACAACCAAGACTTTCTCCACTACTACCTCTCCTTTAATCATCGAGTTGGTCTTTTAAGTATGCGTCAATAAAATCATCGATTTCTCCATCCATCACGCGGTCAACATCCGCAATTTCATAGTTAGTGCGGTGGTCCTTGACCAAATGATAGGGGTGAAAGACATAAGAACGAATTTGTGAGCCCCAGGCGATTTCTGATTTCTCCCCGCGGATTTCTTCGAGTTCCTGGGCATTTTTTTCGCGCAGCAATTGCGCTAATTTCGCTTTTAAAATTTGCATGGCCGTTTCACGGTTATGAATTTGCGAGCGCTGGCTCTGGGAAGCGGCCACCGTGCCCGTCGGTATGTGAGTGAGGCGGACGGCAGAATTCGTTTTATTGACGTGCTGGCCACCTGCCCCACTGGCTCGAAAGACATCCATCTGAATATCATCTTCATTAATTTCAATATTTTCCTGCTGGTCAATCGCCGGCATAACCTCCACTGAGGCAAAGGACGTGTGGCGGCGGTTATTCGTATCGAAAGGCGACAGGCGGACCAAGCGATGAATTCCCTGCTCAGATTTCAATAAACCATAAGCATCTGGCCCTTTGACCTTAAGGGAGACGGTTTTAAGGCCGGCTTCTTCACCCGCTTGGTAGTCAATAAACTCGACCTTGAAACCATGTCGGGCACAAAAGCGCTCATACATACGAAGGAGCATGCTGGCCCAGTCTTGGGACTCCGTACCCCCGGCGCCAGGATGAATTTCTAAGAAGGCATCCATCTCATCATACTCATCGCTTAAAAGCATTTGCGTTTCATAGTGCTGCAGGCGCTCAGCAAGTTTCTTAAGGCGTTGGTCCAATTCCTCCGCCAAGTCCTTCTCTGCCGGCTCTTCCTCCACTAATTCCGCCAAGGCTTCTAAATTCTCTAATTCTTCGGTTAAGTCGTAAAGGGTCTGACATTTATCTTTCAGCTGTTTATTTAAACGCACCAAACGTTCGGCGCGTTCGTGGTCTGACCAAAAATCAGGAGCCAGCATTGCCTCTTCGTTACTGGCAATATCAGCCTCTAATTTCTCCAGGTCAAAGAGACCCCCTAAAGCTTTCGATTTGCTGACGGTTTTCCGTGAGTTGTTGTTTGATTTCATGGTGTTCCATCAATCTCACACCCTTTCTACTCTTATTATAAATAAATTTAAACAGGCAGACAACGCCTGTCAAGGAAAAGCTCAGAGTAAAGCCAGGATATCGTGAAGCCGCTAGGCAAGCCATTTTAAAGGGCGTTCACATTCTCCTAGGCTTAAAAAATTCCTTTTGCTCGCTTTAAAGAAAAAGAAAACCAGGCCCCCTGAGGTTCCTGGTTCCATCATACACTACTATACTTGCTGGCGCTCAAGGTTTTGCCTAATTTGGGAATTCATGAAGAGAATGGTGGTATCATATTCAATCCCGGCCACCATCTCATTGAAACGGTCGTAGCCTTCTGTTTGATATTCAACCAGCGGATTATTTTGTGCATAGGCTCTTAGCCCCACCCCTTGACGCAATTGATCCATGGCGTCAATATGGTCAGTCCAGCGCGTATCCACAGCCCTTAGAATAATGACCTTCTCAAATTCTAGCAACATGTCCGGATTATTGATCATTTCCAATTTATCTTGAAAACGTTCAGCTGCAAGATCCGTCAGCAAGCTAATCATTTCCTTTGGCGTTTTACCTTCTAAGTCGCCCATATGAATAGCTTCTTCATGCAAGAGGGCTGTTTGAGCAAATTCAAGAATAGCCTCTAAATTCCATTGTGGTTTTTCACCAAGGGTATAGGTTTCAACCTGGCGCTTAATGGTTCGTTCGACCATCCGCCAAACAATATCATCAAGGTTTTCGGTCTCTTCGATAATTTGTTGGCGTTGGGCGTAGATAATTTCCCGTTGCTCGCGCATCACTTCGTCATACTCCAAGACGTTCTTCCGGGTGTCGTAGTTATTCCCTTCGACGCGTTTTTGCGCCGATTCGACCTGCTTAGAGAGCATCCGGCTTTCAATAGCCATGTCCTCGCCTTCATCATCCATATTAAGGCTCTCCCATAAAGCTTTCACGCGGTCAGAACCAAAGCGACGCATCAAATCATCCTCTAAAGATAAATAGAAACGCGAGTAGCCGGGATCCCCTTGGCGGCCGGAACGACCACGCAACTGGTCGTCGATACGGCGGGATTCATGGCGTTCTGTCCCGATAACAGCTAAGCCACCAGCCTCCTTAACCGCTGGGCCTAACTTAATATCTGTCCCCCGACCAGCCATGTTGGTCGCAATCGTGACCGAACCCTGCTGGCCAGCTTGAGCGACAATATCAGCCTCCTTGGCATGGTTTTTGGCGTTAAGAATGCTGTGGGGAATGTTTCGTTTTTGCAGGAGGCGGGAAATTAATTCTGACGTTTCCACCGCTACCGTCCCGACCAGAACCGGCTGGCCGTTATAGTAACGCTCTTCGATATCATCAGCGACCGCCTCAAATTTAGACTTCAAATTCGGGTAAATAATATCCGGCGCATCAATACGAATCACCGGGCGGTTCGTTGGAATCTGAATAACATTCATGTTGTAAATTTCCCGGAATTCTTCCTCTTCCGTCTTAGCCGTCCCCGTCATACCAGCTAATTTATCGTACATGCGGAAATAGTTTTGGAAGGTAATTGTCGCCATAGTTTTGGACTCATTTTGAATCTCGACATTTTCCTTAGCTTCAATCCCTTGGTGCAAGCCATCAGAGTAACGGCGGCCTTCCATAATCCGACCCGTAAAACCGTCGACGATTTTAACTTCCCCATCTTGAACCACATAATCAATATCGCGAAGCATGATGTAATTGGCCCGCAAGGCAATATCGATGTGGTGGATGAGCCGGCCATTTTCCACGTCATATAAGTTATCTAGGTGGAAAACCTCTTCAGCTTTCTCCATCCCTTCTTCTGTCAAGGCGATAGTTTTGGAGGTGACATCAATGGTATAGTCTTCGTCTTCGGTCAAGCTTTTCACAAAGTAATCCGCCCGTTGGTAGAGAGCTGTCGATTCTTCGGCTTGGCCTGAAATAATCAAAGGCGTTCTCGCTTCATCAATTAAAATCGAGTCAACCTCGTCGACGATCGCATAGTGAAGCGGCCTTTGCACCATTTGTTCCTTGTAGACCACCATGTTATCACGCAGGTAGTCGAAGCCTAACTCGTTGTTCGTAGAATATGTCACATCACAATTATAGGCTTGACGCTTGGCATCAGCGTCCATATCGTTCGTATTTAAACCTACTGTTAAGCCAAGGAAGCGGAAGAGTTCCCCCATATCGATGGAGTCCCGTTTGGCCAGGTACTCGTTAACCGTCACCACGTGGACCCCTTTACCAGATAAGGCATTGAGGTAGACAGGCATCGTTTCAGTTAGGGTCTTCCCTTCCCCTGTTTTCATCTCCGCAATGTTCCCGTAATGCAGGGCCAAGCCCCCCATAATCTGAACTGGGAAAGGATATAAGCCTAAAACGCGCCGGGCGCCTTCCCGCACGGTCGCAAAAGCTTCCACCAAAATATCCTCTAACGTTTCCCCAGCAGCCAGTCGCTCACGAAAGGCTGCCGTTTTTTCGCGCAACTGCTCATCGCTATACTCGGCATACTTATCGCCAAGTTTTTCGACTTTTTTTGCTTGTTTTCTAAATTTCTTTAATTCCTTACGATCATTATCAAATAACCGTCGTAAAAAGTTTGCCATGCACTTTCTCCTTTTCGCTGAACTAGATTTTTCGCTAGTCTATCTCACTCATTCTAGCATGTTTTTCTGGAATAATAAAATCTAAATTTATTTAATATTGACAAATGTTGACCATTGTCCATTTCCTAGCATAACATAGAAAAAAGCCTCCCGAAAGAGGCTTTTGTGAAATCATGAGCATCACTTTTTTAAGCGTGATCGAGAACTTCCCGTTCAATATCGATCAGCCCGTATTTTCCATTACGCCGTTGGTAAACCAGGGCGGCTGAGTCAGTCTTAGCATTAATAAACAGGAAGAAGTCATGGTTTAGCATTTCCATTTGTAAAACAGCCTCTTCAGGGGACATGGGCTTCACGGCAAAGGTTTTCTCCCGTACAATTTCAATATCATTGTCCTCATCGTCTTCCGTATCAGCTTGGTCCATTTGTTCCTTAATAAATTCGGGCAGGCCTTTTTCCCGAGCTTTACGGTTTAATTTCGTTTTGTGCTTATGCACTTGCCGTTCTAATTTATCCACCACCAAATCAATACTGCCGTAGAGATCCTGGGTGGTTTCTTCGGCACGGAGGGTCAAGCGGGGCATGGGGATGGTCACTTCCGCCTTCGCTTCACCATTAGGGTAAGTTCTGGCATTCACGTATACTGTCGTATTCGGTGCATCATGGAAGTATTTTTCAATCTTTGAGATTTTATCCTCCGCATATTGGCGAATGGCAGGCGTTACCTCAAAATTTTTCCCATGGACACTATAAGTAAACATAAATACTCATCCTTTCTAAACCAGGGAATCTGGTGTAAAGCTTGGTGAGCTTTACTTATACTTAGTATAAGGAAAAACGCTTTCTATAGCAAGTCATACGCTCATCCTGCTAGCGGGCGAGACTCAAACTGTGCACCTGCTGGTAGCCTGCCTCGGCTAAGGCCTGATAAGCCCGGTACATGGTGGTGCCGGTGGTATAGACATCATCAAATAAGAGTAATTCCGTCTCTTTGGGCAGCTTAAAATCTGCTCTTAATGCTAAAGGCCTATGATCATGCAGGCGTTCAGAACGCTTGCGGCCGGCTTGCTTGGCTTGGCGGTCAAGCAAGTGGAAGGCCTCTTGGTAAGGCAGGCTAGCTTGCTTAAGCAACAGCACGGTTTGCTGAAAGCCCCGACGAGCAAAACTTCCCGCGCTAGAAGGGAGCGGTAGCCATAAGGCCTTGGGGTATTTAGCCCGCCAAGCTTGTAAGCGAGGGGCCATGACGGGCCCTAAGCGGATATCACCGCGGGCCTTGTAGAGGAGTAACCAGGTCTTAAACCCTTCATTGTAATGGAAAAAAGCTTCGTGCTGGGGCCGAAAGCCCTGCCCAGCCCAGCGCTGGCAATCCAAACAGGGGCCGCTAGGCTCCCTCACTCATGGTACGTCCACAGTTTGGGCAATAAGGCGGCGTGAGCCTGAGGAAACCAGCCCGGCAGGTCGGGCACAGCAAGGCCTTCGCTAAGGGTCGCCATGACCAAAGTTCTGCCAAGTTAAAAGGCGCTTCAAAACTTTCGCCACAAAGTAAGCAAAGCTCACTCATCGAGAAGACCTTCCTTACGGGCTTTTTGGTTTAAGCTTTTAATCTGCTGAATGGCTTGCTGGCTGGCCCGCGTTTTTCCATAATGCAGGAATAAAATTTCCCCGGTTGCCGCCCAAGGTTTCCGCCCTACCCGACCACTAATTTGCATTAAGGCTGAAGCCGTAAATATCGGATCTTCACTGCCCAAAACAAGCACATGAATATTAGGGAAAGTCACCCCGCGCTCCAAAATAGTAGTCGTTAACAGAAAATCATAGGTTTCCGCCCGCATAGCTTCGACCTTGGCCAGCCGTTTAGGGTCCTTAGAGGAAACACTAGTAAAACGCGCCTTGGGCCAAAGCTTCCGCAAGTTTTTCTCTAATTGAAGCATTAAGGCAATATGGGGAAGAAAGACGAGGAAACGGTAGCCTTTTTGCAGCCATTGGGCCATCTGCTGCCGCAAGCGCCCAGGCACCAGGCCGCATTCTAGTTCCTGTCGCCAAGGTCCCACGTAGCAATGCTTAGGGACAGGCAGGGGCTGGCGATGGTAGCGGGCCGGCAAGATGGAAGCTGACAGCTCACCCGCTCGCATTTGTCTTTGCTCCTCCTTGCCCGGTGTCGCGGTTAAGTAAAAGCGCACCCCCGTAGACTTGACCGCCCGCTTGGCAGCCCATTGAAAGGTCGCCTCACCGGCAAAGGGAAAGGCATCCACCTCATCAATAATCAGTAAATCAAAAGCTTCTTTAAAACGGAGCAGCTGATGGGTAGAGCACAGGGTGAGGGGGAGCCACTGGTATTCATCGGGGCTGCCGGCATAGAGGCACTGGCTTTTGACTGTGGGAAAAGCGTCCTGTAAGCGGGGCTTTAACTCATTGATGACATCCACCCGGGGTGCAGCTAAACCTACCATCAGCCCCTGGGAGAGAGCTACATCTAAAGCTTTGAATAACATTTCGGTTTTGCCCGCCCCTGTCACCGCCCACAGCAAATGGTCTTGACCCTGCTTTAGGCAAGTAACCAAATTTTCACTAAGGCGCTCCTGGGCGGGCGAAAGTGTCATGGACAACTGCAAGAGGGAAGTCGACGACTTTGGAAAAACGCCACGGGCCGGAAAATAATACAATTCATCGCAAGAACGTACCTTGCCAAAGCCTAAGCAGTTTAAGCAATACACACAAGGCTTCCCCGCGCATTGGCAAGCATTCACCTGGAATAACTCGGGCTTCTGGTTACCACAACGGCCACAGCGGTAGCTTGCTTTTAGCCGCTCAATCGCTGGATAAACTTCGCCCCCTAAGGCCTCTATTTCTGCCCTTGACCATTGTTCTAAAACTTCACATTCTCGTTTTAATAGTAAACGACCAAAACATCGCTCCATAAGGCACCTCCTACTTGGCTTTACCCGAAAATGCTGGGCTTTCACTTTGCAAAAGCAAAAGCCTCCCGTAAAATAAGGACGAGGTGACAAGATGGAAGATTACAAAACAATTAAGCAAGCAGGCTCCTACCAGCTCACAATCAAAAAGTCTGATTTTATCGGCCACGTTGCCCGGGCCCATACGGAAGAAGAGGCCCAGGATTTTATCCAAGCAATTAAAAAAGAGCACGCCAAAGCGACTCATAATTGTGCCGCCTACCAAATTGGCGACCACAACCAAGTCCAGCGCGCCTTTGATGACGGCGAACCCCAAGGCACGGCAGGCGTGCCCATGCTCGAAGTGTTGAAGCAGGAAAATTTAAAAAATATAGTCGTGGTCGTCACCCGCTATTTTGGCGGCATCAAACTAGGGGCAGGCGGCTTGATTCGGTCCTACAGCCAATGCACGAGTGAAACGATTCAAACCGTCGGCCTCGTTATTCGCCAAGTCCAGCAAGAACTCGCCCTGACCATTCCCTATGAACTCACCGGCCCCATCGAGTACTGGCTCCAGGAATCACCCTATGAAGTCTTAGACACCACTTACCTGGAAAATGTGACCTATGACATCGGTGTTCCGATCAAGCAATTAGCAGCAGTTAAGGAGCGCTTGACCAATCTAACCAGTGGCCAAGGGCAGATCACAGAAAAAGCCCAAGTCTACGTGGATATCCCCCTCAAAGCATAAAACGCAGGGTAAAACCTGCGTTTTCTTATTGCCACCACGTATCATAAGGCGTCACGGGACGCTGGCGCTTGTGCATGGAGGTATCATAAAGATGTTCAATTTTTTCGGCTTCCTTAGGGTGAACAGCTCCACCTTCTAAGTAACGGTCTATCGCCTGGTAGGAAATTCCCAAGGCGTCCTCATCAGCTTCTAGGGGCTTATCATCTTCTAAATCCGCCGTAGGCACCTTCAAAAGTAAGGCCTGGGGCGCACCTAAATGACGCAGTAAAGCCAAGCCTTGCTGCTTATTTAAGCCCCATAAGGGTACTAAATCACTGGCACCGTCGCCAAATTTCGTATAAAAACCGGTTACCGCTTCAGCCGCATGGTCACTGCCCAAGACAAAGCCAGCACGCGCTTGAGCCACCGCATATTGGACCAGCATACGTTCGCGCGCCTTGATATTACCCCGATTAAAGTCCGAAATCGAGACGCCGGCTGCTTCCATACTGGCAACCGTCTCGGCTACAGCAGGCTTAATATTGACCGTCAAGCACTCGTCCGGTTGAATAAATTCGACCGCTAAGGCCGCATCCTCTTCGTCCGCCTGCTTGCCATAGGGAAGGCGCAGGGCAATAAAGCGATAAGCCTCATCCCCGCTTTCCTGGCGCAGACTTTCAATAGCCAGCTGAGCCAGTCGTCCGTTTAAGGTTGAATCCTGGCCACCACTAATGCCCAAAACTAAAGTTTTTATTCCTGGATGGGCTATCAAGTAGGCCTTAATAAAAGCCACGCGCTCTGCAATTTCCTGGGCCGGATTAATGCGTTTTTTTACATCTAAGGCCTTTTGGATATCTCTTTGCTTAACCATGCTGGTCATCCTCTAATTCTTCAAACAAGGAAAAATGATCCACGGGCAATTGGCCGACACGCTTACGAATTTTCTCAATGCTCGTCATCTTCAAACGATAAAGGTCAGTGGAGAGGTCCACGGGATAGTGTTCCGGATTAAGTATCCTTGTGTACTCATTCCACAAAACCTCCAAGCCAAAACGCGCATAAGCCCGCACCTCATCTACCGTGGGCGTTTCATAAACGCACTGGCCGTAATCGAAAATAGGTTTTAGTAAGGGGCGAGCCTCAAAATTACGTACCGTTTTATTAATGTAGGTATAGGTCGGATGAAACATGAATAATTCATCTAATTTATCCGGCCGCTCATCATCGAGGGTGATGTAGTCCCCTTCCGATTTCCCGTCCTTACAGCGCGTAATGCGCCAAACTTGTTTCTTGCCTGGCGTGGTAATTTTCTCGGGTGAACTGGATAACTTCATCGTCGGCATCAATTGCCCACTCTCATCTTCAATTGCACACAATTTATAAACAGCACCCAAAGCGGCCTGGTCAAAGGACGTGATCAATTTCGTTCCCACACCCCAAGAGTCAATTTTAGCGCCTTGCATCTTCAAGTTAAGAATAGTTTTTTCATCCAAGTCATTGGAGGCCACAATCTTCGCTTCGGGATAACCAGCTGCATCCAGCATTTTGCGCACCCGCTTCGACAAGTAGGTCAAGTCCCCGCTATCGATGCGCACACCAACAAAGTTGATTTTATCCCCATATTCATCAGCCACACGAATGGCATTGGGCACTCCTGATTTTAAAACGTCATAGGTGTCGACAAGAAAAACACAGTCATGATGGGTGTTTGCATAATGGCAGAAGGCTTCGTAATCATCCTGGTAAGTTTGCACCAAAGAATGAGCATGGGTCCCCGAAATCGGCACGCCCAGTAATTTACCGGCACGCACATTGGCCGTGGAATTAAAGCCGCCAATATAAGCGGCGCGAGCTCCCCAAACTGCTGCATCCATTTCATGGGCCCGCCTAGAACCAAATTCCGCTAAACCATCCTTCCCACTGACACTACGAATACGCGCTGCCTTAGTAGCGATCAAGGTTTGGTAGTTGACAATATTTAATAGGGCCGTCTCCACCAGTTGGCAGTCCACCAAGCGCCCCTCAACTTGCAGCAGAGGCTCATTAGCAAAGCACACTTCCCCTTCCACCATGGAACGAATGCTCCCTTGGAAGCGATAATTTTTTAAATAATTCAGGAAGTCTTCGGGGTAGCCCACTTCTTCCTTTAAATAGTTGAGGTCACTGGCGGTAAAATGCAGGGCTTTGATATAGTCAATAATCCGCTCCAGCCCGGCAAAAATAGCATAGCCATTCTCAAAGGGTAATTTACGGAAGTATAATTCAAAAACCACGTGCTTATCAGCATCGCCGGCCTCAAAATAAGTTTTCATCATGTTAATTTCATACAAATCCGTATGTAAGGCTAAAGAATCATCAGGTGCTAACATGCTATCCTCCTATTGGATACAAAGCGATCGCGCTATTTATTGGTGTTTTTCCGGTAGTAAGCTAAGTAATAGAAAAGGGAAATGAAAACACAAGCTCCCACAATGTTCCCCAAGTAAACGGGGATGACATTTTGTAGGAATTCCAACCAAGTGACTTGCCCTTCAAAAATGGCTGCTGGAATGATGAACATATTCGCCACACTGTGCTGGAAGCCGATGGCAACGAAGGCCATAATGGGGAACCAGGCTCCGAGGAATTTACCAGCGGCCTCCTTGGCCCCGTAGGTTAGCCAGAGGGCTAAGCCAACAAACCAGTTACAGCCCATGCCGGAAATAAAGGCCTGCCCAGCGGACGCGGCAATTTTTCCCTGAGCGACATTAACGGTTTGCTCGAGGTAAATGCCACTGCCTGTTAAACCCACCACATGGCCAAAGAAGTAAGCGACAAAAAGAGCCCCCACCAGATTGGCCAAGGTGATAACTAGCCAATTTTTGAGCAAATCACCCAGGCTCGCCTTCTTGGCTAAAAAGCCGAAGCTCACGACCATCATATTCCCAGTAATCAATTCACCGCCGGCCAGTAAAATAACAATCAGGCCAATCGGGAAAACGGAAGCGCCTAAAAAGGTCGCCAAGCCCCCGACTTCTGGTGCCATGCCCGCTGTTACACGCACATAAGCTAAGTAACCCAAGGACACCATGGCCCCACCAATAAAACCTAAAATCAGGCGTTCTAACAGTGATTTTTGCAGTTTTTTCTCACTGGTCGCCACCGTAATTTCTGCTATTTCCTCTGGACTGTACATCACATATCCCCTTTTCTTCGTATTTCTTATCATACTAAGGATAGCTTAAGTGACGTGGAAAAGAAAGCCCTTTGCCCACAGGAAGTCCCTACAAGTTATTTCTCTTTCGCTAAAACAAAAAAGCAGTGGCGAACCACTGCCTAAAACTTATTCTACTAATTCAATATTCATCCGACGAATATCCTCGCGGGTTACACGGTGAGTGTTGGCCTCATCCACACCACTGCTGGACACTTTATCAAAAAGAATTTTAATAGTTTGCAGGAGAATTTTAAAATCTAAGATTAGCGAATAAGTTTTAATGTAAATAAGGTCGAAGTTTAACTTACTATTAAAATCTGTCGCATACTTCCCGTAAACTTGGGCATAGCCGGTCAAGCCCGCCCGCACATTATGGCGGAGGTAGTAGTGAGGATTTTGCTTTTGGAATTGGTTGACGAAAAAAGGCCGTTCCGGACGGGGGCCGACGAGCGACATGTCCCCTTTGATAATATTGAAGAGCTGGGGCAATTCATCCAACCGCAAGGCCCGCAAGTATTTCCCTACCCCTGTAATCCGCTGGTCATTTTTCGTGGCAATCACGGGGCCGGTGTCCGCTTCGGCAGTGGCAGTCATGGTCCTGAATTTTAATATTTTAAACTCTTGATTATCCATGGTGAGCCGGACCTGCCGGTAGAGAATGGGACCAGGCGAACTCAACTTCACCAAAATCGCCGTCATAAGCATCAAGGGAGAGGAAATAATAATTAAGAAGGCTGAGACTAAAATATCCAAAACGCGCTTGATTAAAGCCTGGTCGGCGGGAATTTTAAAGTCCGAGGTCTCAATAATAGATTCATCCTCAAAATTCATAATATTGGGGTTCACCATGACCAGATTTTCAAATTTTGAATTGACAAAAAGCTTCTTATGCTCCTCCATAAGCAGGGAATAGATGGCAATTTTTTCCTCCTCAGCCACTTGGGAAGCAAAATAGACAATATCAAATTCATCCAAACGCTGGCGAACATTTTCGAAATAATCCGATAAAACCACATGAGTGACGATATGCCGGGTACTTTTGCTTGATTTGAAATTCAAAATAGCCGGGAAAACTTCCGCTTCTTTGCCTAAAATAAGGACTCGCTTGTCACTGGCATAACGCCGGTACATGCTAAAAACCAGCACGCGGAAGAGGTAAACAAAAATCACACTGACAAAGCAATTGATCAAAATTACCGAACGCGGAAAGGCGAGCCAGCGGCCGGCAAAGCTTAAAAACATGGTCACCAAGGCTAAAAGCCCATGGATAATCAGGGTGATAAAGAAAATATCCCCCTTGCTTTTGTTGTAGAGCACATAAATACCAAACAGCAAGTTAAAGACCACAAAAATAATCAGCACCCAAGGAATCGCCGATTGAAAGGCACTAAAATTCCGAATGGGCACATAGCGGCCATAGCGAATAAAAAATGAAATTAAATATGAAATAAAGTAAATTAGAACTTCGGTGGCGCAAATTATGATGCGATACCAATTGGTCCATTCACCGTTGCGTTCCATAATTGCCTCCTTAAACTACAAAAGAGTGACATCAAGCAAAGCTCGATGTGCACTCTTATCATACCATAGGAACCAGGCTTCGGCCTGGCTTTTTATTTAGAATTTCCTTAATCCTCCGGTTCCTTGGGGCCCGGTTGCGATTCTCCTTCACTGGGACGCTCAGGCTGACTGGGTTGCACCGGGTCCTTAGGGGGTTCGGGTTTTGGCTCCGCAGGATGGCTGGGCTTTTCTTCCGAAGGCTTGGAAGACTCGCTCGGCTTGCTGCTTTCATTGGGCTTCGGCTCTGGTTTGGGTTCCGGTTTCGGTTTCGATTCAGGTTTTGGCTGTGTCTGAGGTCTGTTAGGCCGTGGCCGGCTCGGTTGCGGGGCCGGTGCTGGTTTAGGCAGTTGCTGTTGTGCTGCTTCTTCCCGCTCTTCACGACGGCGTTGGGCGTCAAGCTCAGCTTGCTTAGCTTCAGCTTCTAGGCGTTTCAGCTCTTCCTCATCAGCGCCACTTTCCTTGGCTGCTTCGAGGCCTTCATCGCTCAATTTCTTCGTCATTTGCTCTTCGAAGTCACTGAGGATGTTTAAATAAAGATTCTTCACGAAAGGATTCTCTAATTCCTCCGCCTGGGCTTCATAATTGGCAATCTGTTCGGCCAGAGCTTCGGGCGTGGTAATCGTGTCCTCTAAGTCCTGCAATTCAGCCTTAAAGTCACTGATAATGGCCACTTGCTCTTGGGCGTCTTCCAGTAAATCTTGGAGCGTTAAGTAAAAGCCATCGCGGCGTTCCGTCATTAACTTGCCGTAGCGTTTCCCCGCATCGGCGACTTGCTCTTTCGTTGTTTCTTTCTTGATCACATTCCATTTTTGCAAGGTCTGGCCCACCAGCGGCGCACCACTATATTGCTCATCAAATAAGCCATTAATATCCGTTAAGACCGCAAAACGTTCCTTCACATCAGCCACTTGGCCAGCTAATCGCTTCATCGTTTCGTCATCGGTCCGAATATTATTCAATTTCTTTTCTGCGTCGGTAATTTTTTCAGCAGTAATATCCTCAGCTAAAAAAACATGTTCTTGGTCAAAGTACAATTTTTCAACCGCCGCCTTAGCTTCATCCACATTGCCTAATTTTAAGACTTGGCCCAGCTTACTTTCCTGGCTCGTGGCTAAAACGCCCACGCCCACGACAACAAGCAGGGTGAGGGCCATGACGATGGTGCGAATAACCCATTTCTTTTTCATCTTTTCCTCCTGCGTTTACCCAATTTACTGTTCTCCCCATATTTTACCGATCCCGCCCCCGCCTTGCAAGTTTTCTTCCCATAAAAAAGGATGGGCAGCGCCCATCCTTCTCTTTTTTCCTCTTGACCTAATGGAAAATGGCCTTCACTTCGAGGTAATCTTCCAAGCCAAAGCGGCCTTTTTCACGTCCTAAGCCCGATTGCTTGTAACCCCCAAAAGGAGCTTCAGGAGCAATTTGACCGTCATTAACAATCACATTGCCGGTTCGAAGCTTTCGAGCCACCCTAACGGCTTCGCCTTCATCAGGTCCCACGACGGCACCTGATAAGCCGTAAGGTGAGTCATTGGCGATATCGATCGCTTCTGCCAGGTCTTCATACGTAATCACAACTAAGACCGGGCCAAAAATTTCCTCCTGGGCAATCGTCATATCGTTCGTTACTTCAGTAAAGATGGTGGGTTGCACGAAATAGCCAGGACCGGCCACCGACTCGTCTCCAATGAGAACCTTCGCCCCTTCGGCCTTGCCCTTTTCAATATAGTTAAGGACGGTTTCTTTTTGCTTGGCAGAAACCATCGGGCCAACCAGCGTTTCCTCCTCGTGGGGATCGCCAAGCACCACATTTTCTGCGTAAAATTCCTTTAAGGCTGCTTCATAGGCGTCTTTTTCGGCGGCGGGAATTAAGAGCCGACTTAAGGCCGAGCAAGTTTGCCCTTGATTATTTAAGAGCGTGAGGAAAGATTTTTCAATTGCTTGCTCTTGGTCAGCGCCAGGCAAGGCCAAGAGCACGGATTTCCCGCCCAGCTCTAAAATTAATTTTTTAATTTGGGGACTAGCCGCCGCATATAAACCTTGGCCCACGGTGGTCGAACCGGTGAAGGAAATGACCGCCACATCCTCATGCTCGGCAAGCTTTTGCCCAGCCTCGCTCCCACTCCCCATGATCAGGTTAAATACGCCGGCCGGTAAGTCACTGGCGGCAAAAATTTCCGCTAATACCAGAGCTGTTAAGGGCGTATCGGAAGCTGGTTTCACCACCACCGTATTGCCAGCAACGAGGGCCGGAATAATTTTCCGTTGAATTTGGTTGAGCGGATAATTCCAAGGTGTAATGCAAGCCACGACACCATAAGCTTCCTTAACGATTAAAGTGCCGTCCTCTTCCTCCTCAAAAGGAAAGTCCCGTGCGACCGCCAAGACAGCCCGGGCTTCTTTGAGGGAGCGTTGCACTTGGTTTTCCCGCGTATATTTTACACCTGCCCCCATTTCGGTCACAATCGTCTCCACGAGTCGGTCTTCACTCGCTTCCACTTGGTCTAAAATTTTCTCCAAGTAGGCGATACGCTCTGCCACACTGAGGGCCTGCCAGGCTGGGAAAGCTTCCTTCGCACTCGCCACAGCAGCATTGACATCTTCCTCATCACTTTGAGGGACTTGGGCGAGAACTTCTTCAGTGGTCAGATTAACGACTTCCATGGTGCGGCCACTGTGACTGTCACGCCATTCTCCTCTAAGCAAGTTTTGATAAGTTTTCATGTGCCAGCCTCCTCTTAAAATGCTTTATTTACTTCAGTTTTAAGCTTTGTCGATAAATTTATCGGCAAAGGCCACAAAAGCCTCGCCAGCACTCTTCAAGAATTTCGCCGTGTCCGCATTACTAATTTCCCCATCCGTGACTAAATCATCACTGTGGCCGATGTAGAGTTCCGGTTGTTGCATCACCGGCATGTCTAAGAAAACCAGGGATTGGCGCAAGGTATGATTAGCAATCGCACCAGAAATCCCCGCGGTGGATTGGGAAGCCACTAAGGCGGGCTTACCGGCCCATTTATTTTCACCATAGGGACGGGAAGCAATATCGATGGCATTCTTTAAGCTAGCCGGCACGCTCCGGTTGTGCTCAGGTGTGACAAAAAGAATGGCATCTTGCTCAGCCACTTGGGCTCTAAAGGGCGCATAAGATTCCGGCTCGCCTTCCTCATCATAGTCTTGGTTGTAGACGGGCAAGTGGCTGGTATCAATAAAAGTGACCTCAGCATCTGCCGGCAAGCCTTTGACTAAGCCCTTAGCAATGGCTTCGGTAAAGGAATTTTTCCGAATAGAACCTAAAACAACACCATATTTGACCATCATTATCTCTCCTTTTTTACTTTATATCTCTCATTTTCCATTTTAATACTTCAAAACCGTAATATCAAACAATACGCTGGTAAACAAAAAAGCCTAGCACGCAGCTAGGCCAAATTTTAGGCTTCGGTCTGTAATTTTTCATGGGTGCGTAAGGTATTGACAGAGTGCTTCATCACGTTAAAGTTCTTCGCAATATTTAAGCAATGGTCGCCGATACGCTCGAAGTCTGTGAGAATCTTGGAGTATTTAATGCTATTCTCAATGGTACATTTGCCACTGCTGAGGCGGTCAATTTGCTTGCGTTCAAAAGCGGCGTATTCCTCATCAATTTCATTCTCCAATTCGTGCACAGCTTCCATAATATGCGAGAAGTGATCCAAATCATCAATGTGTAAGAGCCCCAAGGTTTCCTGGCACAAGCGGTCCATCTCCCGCAATTCCTGCTCAGCAAATTCAGAGAAACTGCGGTTTTGGTCATGCAACTCTTCGGCCAAGTCGCACAAGTTAATGGCATGGTCCCCAATCCGCTCCAAGTCGGTGGCAATTTTTAGGAAGAGGCCACTCGAGTATAAGCCCGATTGCGGTAATTCATTGGCCATCATTTGTGACGTGAAAGAGATAATGGCCCGGTTCAGTTGGTCGATTGATTTTTCCCGGTCATGGATGGCCATAAAAACTTCTTCATCAAAAGCGATCACAATCTGAAAAGTTTCATGCAGGTTCAAAGTCACCAGTTCCAACATGTGTTGCACTTCGCGGAACAATTGCGTCATCGCCAAGGCGTTACTCCCGAAGTGGAAATCTTGGTCTAACAGGTCAAAATTTAAGAATTCCACCACACTAGGCACAGCAGGTTGCGGCTTTTCGGGGACTAAATGCTTGGCCCAACTCACCAAATGATAGCCAAAGGGCAAGAGGACAAGGGTCGTCACCACATTGAAAATGGTGTGCACGTTAGCAATTTGAGCAGCCGGATTATTGGGCGTCAATTTCATCATCACCGAAGTAAAAGGTGTGGTTAAGGTAATCAAAACAAATAAGGCCGCCCCGATAATATTGAAGATCACGTGGATGACCGCCGCACGTTTGCCGTTCGTGTCTGAGCCAATCGCGCCAATGACAGAGGTGATACAGGTCCCAATGTTTTGTCCGAATAAAATAAAGATCGCTTGCGGTAAGCCCAGCACTCCGCTCAGGGCCATGGCTTGAAGAATCCCTACAGAGGCAGAAGAAGACTGAATAATAGCGGTAAAGCCAGCACCCACAAGGATCCCCAAGAAGGGATTTTCAAAATAAGTTAAAATATTGACAAAATTAGGGTTGGAACGCAAGGGCGCCATAGCATCAGACATCATATTCATCCCAATAAATAAGACCCCAAGACCCGCAAAAATGGTCCCAAAGGCATTGATCTTTTTATCTTTGATGAAGAAAATCAAGGCCACCCCGACAAAGGCCAGAATAGGGGCTAGTGTGGTCACATCCAAAGCGACTAACTGCCCAGTAATGGTCGTCCCGATGTTGGCTCCCATGATCAGCCACACAGCATTTTTCAGCTGCATAATACCCGCATTAACAAAGCCAACAATCATTAAGGTAGTCGCACTGGAAGACTGGACCAAGGCAGTCACTAAAGCTCCCACGAGAACACCGACAAAGCGATTTGCTGTCAGGCGCTCTAGAATGTCGCGCAGGCGATCACCAGCGGCCATCTCCAAGCCATTCGTCATCATCTGCATGCCATATAAGAAGAGAGCTAAACCTCCCAGCAAACCGAGAAAACTCGCCAAATTCATTTACCGACACTCCTATCTACTGTCAATAAGCACTGCATTCAATGTATCTTATTTATTTTTCCTTGGCAAGTAAAATTTAAAAAACTTTAAGCGATCAAGAAAGAATCAATTAAATTGAAGACCTTTACTTGCCCGCCCTCATCCCTTCCTTTTGCGCGTCATTTTTTACCCACAAAAAAAGCCTAGTGCCGAAGCACTAGGCGTTAGGAAGGGCTAATTTTAGTACATTCCCATTCCTGGATTACCGGCAGGCATTTCTGGTGTATCTTTTTCTTCAGGACGATCAGCGACAACAGCTTCTGTGCTGAGGATAAGACCTGCCACGGAGCCAGCATTTTGCAAGGCTGAACGCGAAACTTTGGTAGGGTCAACAATACCCGCGTCGATCATGTTCACCCATTCATTCTTCGCAGCATCTAAGCCGACACCGAGATCTTTGCTGTGAATACGTTCAACAATCACAGAACCTTCTTCGCCAGCGTTTTCCACAATTTGACGAACCGGTTCTTCAAGCGCACGGGCCACAATGCGAGCACCGGTCGCTTCATCACCTTCAAGCGTGTCGAGTAATTTAACCACATCGCTTTGAACGTTCATGTAAGCTGTTCCCCCACCAGCGACAATGCCTTCTTCAACGGCGGCACGGGTGGCGTTAAGGGCGTCTTCAATGCGTAGCTTACGTTCTTTTTGTTCGGATTCGGTGGCAGCACCGACTTTAACGACGGCTACCCCACCCGCTAATTTAGCGAGGCGTTCTTGTAATTTTTCACGGTCATAATCAGACGTCGAGTCTTCGATTTGTTTTTTGATCAGGGCAATACGTTGTTCCAATTGTTCCTTGCTGCCTGCACCAGAAACAACGGTCGTATGATCCTTAGTGACAACAACACGGCCAGCTTGACCGAGGTGGTTAAGGGTCGCATCCTTCAATTCCAAGCCGAGATCTTCCGTGATCACTTGGCCGCCGGTGAGGATGGCGAGGTCTTCTAATTGTTCCTTACGACGGTCACCAAAGCCAGGAGCCTTCACGGCAACAACATTCATGGTTCCACGTAATTTATTGAGGACTAAGGTTGGCAAAGCTTCCCCTTCAACATCATCTGCTACAATGAGGAGGCTCTTACCTTGTTGAACAAGTTGTTCAAGCAATGGAAGAATATCTTGGATATTGGTAATCTTGCGGTCAGTGAGCAAAATGTAAGGATCATCCAAAGCAGCTTCCATTTTTTCATCGTCCGTTACCATGTATTGGGAGAGGTAGCCGCGATCGAATTGCATCCCTTCCACCACATCCAATGTGGTATCGATGGATTTCGATTCTTCAACAGTGATAACACCGTCTTCGCCTACTTTTTCCATGGCACTAGCAATCAATTCACCAATTTCTTCGTCACCACTAGAAATGGCAGCTACACTAGCGATGGCTTCCTTGTCTTCAACTTTAACAGAGTGTTCTTTTAAGCCAGCAACAGCTTTGCGAATTGCTTTGTCAATCCCCCGGCGAATGCCCACTGGGTTAGCGCCTGCTGTAACGTTTTTCAAGCCTTCGTGAACAATCGCTTGCGTTAAAATGGTTGCGGTCGTAGTCCCATCGCCAGCCACGTCGTTCGTTTTAGAGGCGACTTCAGCGACTAACTTAGCCCCCATATTTTCATAGTGGTCTTCGAGTTCAATCTCCTTGGCAATCGTCACCCCATCATTGGTAATCAAAGGTGAGCCAAAGCTTTGTTCTAAAACAACGTTACGTCCTTTAGGCCCTAAGGTAATTTTTACCGTATCAGCAAGTGTGTCAATCCCCTTAACGAGGGCTTGGCGGGCTGAATCTGAGAATTTAATGTCCTTTGTCATAATTTATCACCTCAAAATGTTCTAGCTGAAAAGTAAAGTTAAACTCAATTTTTGGCTAAATTTATGCGAGAACCGCAATAATATCTTTAGCCTTGAGCACTAAATAATCTTCGCCATCATAGCTGATTTCGGTCCCAGCATATTTCTCAAAAAGAATCCGGTCGCCTTCCTTCACTGGCGCCTTGAAATCTTCGGTATCTTCAGCGACAGCCACAACTTTTCCAATAAAAGGGTTTTCTTGGGAAGCTGATGGTAAAACAATGCCAGAAGCCGTTTTTTCTTCTGTTTCTTCTAATTGCACCAAAACACGCTCATTTAACGGTTTAATCATCTTACAACCTCCATAATTCGAAACTTAATGCACTTAGCACTCGATTAGATCAAGTGCTAATTCCTATTCCCTATACTAGACCATTTACCCATAAAAAGCAAGGTTTTTATTGACATTTTTTGACCTTTAAGAAAAAAGCCAGGTACTAACCTGACTTTTCCTAGTGATGATTCACATAATAGATGAGGGTTTGCAGTTCATTAGCGAGGTCCACCGTTTGCACATTCATCCAAACAGGGACATTCAAATGTGCCGTGGTGAAATTTAAAATCCCCTTGACATTTGCGTCGGCAAGACGGTCAGTAATGTCTTGGGCCGCTTCTTTCGGCACCGTGAGGATAACGGTCGTAATTTTTCGCTGGGTCAATTCCTGAACGATTTGCTCAGGGCTGTAAATCGGCACGTCATGCATTTGGCTGCCAATTTTTTTAGGATCACTGTCAAAAGCGACGGAAATATGAATCTGATTAGAGCGTTTAAAATTATAACTGATTAAGGCCTGGCCCAAATGGCCGACCCCCACAATCGCAACTTCGGTCAATTGATCCTGGCTCAGCACCGTCTTAAAAAATTCAACCAAATCTAAAACATCATAGCCATAGCCCCGCTTGCCCAAGGTTCCAAAATAAGAAAAGTCCCGGCGAATCGTCGCACTATCGATCTGCAAAGCTTCCCCCAACTCTTCTGAAGAAATCCGAGAATAGCCTAGCGCTTTAAAATGTTTCAAACTGCGATAATAGAGAACCAAGCGCCGGGCTGTTGCTTTTGGAATTTTATTCATAATTCGCTCCTCTCACCGGGGACAAGTCCCCACCTTCAGCATGTATTGTACCAAGACCCAAGCGATTAGGCAATAAGACATCTCTGAACAAAAATGGTCGAGCCTTGGGGTTAGGCTATGCTAAACTAAACATACTAAGAGAAATGTGGTGTGAATCATGATTGTACTTCAAGGCAATAATCTCGCCCGTTATTTTGGGGCGGAGGAACTGTTTGCCAATTTAAATATTACCATCCAAAACCATAGTCGCATTGCCCTCATCGGCAGGAATGGCAGCGGCAAGTCAACCCTGCTTAAAATTCTCACCGGCCTTAGCGAACCGGACGAGGGACAGGTGTACAAAAAACGCGGCCTAAGCATTGCCTATATGGACCAGCACAGCGGGCTCATGAGTGAGCAAACGATCTACGAGGAAATGCGGGCGGTGTTTAAGGAAGACTTGGCCTTACTCAAAAAAGCCGAAAAAGCCGCCGAAGAGCTTGCAGAACTGGCCGACGCTACGAAAAGCGTTGCCTACCAAGCTAGCCTGGACCGCTATGATCGCTTACAAGAAAAAATTCAAGTGCGGCAAGCCTATGCGGTGGACTCCCGCATTAAAATGGTGCTGAACGGCTTCCAGTTTGGCGAAGAAATGTATGACCAACCCATTAGTACCCTCTCCGGCGGCCAGCGAACCCGGCTCGCTCTGGCCAAGGTGCTCCTTGAAGCCCCTGATATTTTAATTCTTGACGAGCCGACTAACCATTTAGATATCGATAGCTTGAACTGGCTGGAGCAGGAATTGCCCAAATACCATGGCGCCCTCCTGCTCGTCAGCCACGACCGCTACTTCCTGAACGCCGTGACCAATGAGACAGTGGAAATGACTGCCCGTTCTCTTGAGCATTATGCCGGTAATTACGACTTCTACCTTAAAGAAAAAGCGGCTCGCTTGGAACGGCAAGAAAAAGCCTACGAAAAACAGCAAAAACGAATTGCCGAGTTAGAAGATTACGTGCAAAAAAATATTGCCCGGGCCTCGACCACAAAAATGGCCCAAAGCCGCCGTAAGCAGCTGGAGAAAATGGAGCGCTTAGAAAAGCCCACGACCGCTAGCCGGTTAGCCCACATGGATTTCCACGTGGCCCAGGAAAGCGGGCAAAAAGTTTTAGAATTGGATCAAGTGGGGGTGGGCTACGATACTCTACTCTCTGCTCCGATCAATTTAGATTTAAGGAAGGAAGAAGTGGTCGCAGTGGTCGGGCCTAACGGGATCGGTAAGTCCACTTTGTTAAAAACAATTATCGGCGAACTTCCTGCCTGGCAAGGAAAAATCCACTTCGGGGCCCATGTCAGCGTAGGCTACTATGACCAGGAACTTGGGAATCTGCGCTCGAAAAAGGATGTCCTCCACGAAATCTGGGACGAGCACCCCCTCATGAGCGAAGAAGCGGTACGAACCCTGCTCGGCCGTTTTCTCTTCTCAGGCGATGAGGTCAAGAAAACCGTGCGAAGCCTATCTGGTGGGGAAAAAGCCCGGCTCGAACTGGCCCAACTCTCCCTTGAGCACGATAATCTCTTGCTTTTGGACGAGCCAACTAACCACTTGGACATTCCTTCCAAGGAAGTATTAGAAGAAGCGCTCGATGCTTATGATGGCACCATCCTATTTGTCAGCCACGATCGCTATTTCATTAACCGCTTGGCGGATCAGGTGCTAGAAATTTCCGCTACAGGTTCCAAACTCTACCTGGGCGACTATGATTACTACTTAAACAAAAAAGCCGAGGAAAAGGCCCGGGCGGCTGCCACGCAAAAAACCACTCCCATAGAAAAAGGAAGCCCGAAGAAAAAAGAAAACTCCTCAAAAAGTCGAGATAGTGCTCGGGAAGCGCGGAAAGTGAAACGGCAAATTCAAGCGCAAGAAGAAAAAATTCAGAAGCTAGAAGAAGAAATTGCGGAATTAGAAGAAGCGATGACCCAGCCAGATATCTTCACGGATCAGGAAAAAATTGCTGGCTATCACGAAAATGTCCAAGCAAAAAAAGCTAACTTACAAGAAGCGCTAGCCACTTGGGAAGACCTCTTCCTCACCTTAGAAGCTTATGAGAATGAGTAAAAAGCATGCCCCCATGACAGGTTGGGGCATGCTTTTTTCTTAGGCAAAGTCTAAACTTGGTATCGCATCTAAACTTAAATCTGCAAAGTCGCCTTGCCGGTAATTTTCATAAGCAGCGGCGCCAATCATCGCCGCATTATCACCGCATAAGCTAATGGGAGGAAAATCTACCTTCACCTCTGGAGCTTCCTGAGACAAGCGTTGAGTCAAAGCATGGCGCAAACCTTGATTGGCTGCTACTCCCCCACAAACAATGACTTGCTTAACCGGTTTTTCCAGCACAGCCTGGCAAGTTTTCTCTACAAGCACCTCCACGGCTGCCGCCTGGAAACTCGCTGCAATATCCACAGCCTCCCAACTTTCCCCGCGTTGCTTCATATTATGCAGGTGATTAATCACTGCCGACTTCAAGCCACTGAAACTAAAATCATAGCTACCATCGCCAAGCATCGGACGTGGGAAGTTATAAATATCTTGGCCCTTTTGTGCTAATTCATCCATGGGTTTGCCTGCGGGGTAAGGCAAATCTAAGACGCGGCCAATTTTATCATAAGCTTCTCCCACCGCATCATCGCGCGTGTCGCCAATCTTAACAAAGTTATTGGGCGCCTGCATGTAAAGCAATTCTGTATGTCCGCCACTGACCACCAAGGCTAAGGCAGGGTAGTGTTCTCCGTTCACCAAGCGATTTGCATAGACATGGCCCACCAAGTGATTGACCCCAATGAGCGGCAAGCCATGAACGAGAGCCAGGGTTTTGGCGGCTGTTAAGCCAATCAGTAAAGCCCCCACTAGTCCGGGTCCCTTAGTCACTGCAATAGCTGCAATATCAGCCATGGTAAGGTCAGCTTTTTCGAGGGCCATGGCAATGATCTGATTAATCTGCTCCACATGGTGGCGGCTCGCAATTTCAGGCACCACCCCACCAAAGCGCATATGGCTTTTCACCTGAGTGGCCACAATATTACTGCGCAGATGGCGACCGTCCTCAATCACTGCCGCACTGGTTTCATCACAGCTTGTTTCTATTGCTAAAATATTAACTCCCATACAAACCTCCTCATTCTGCTATTTTAAAAAGCGCTCCTAATCCGCGCTAGTCACCAAGCAAGCCAGCAAAATTGCCGATTCGCCTGTTTGCTGGTAGTAATTTTTCCGCTCACCCGTAATGAAAAAACCTCGTTTTTTATAAAACGCCTGAGCCTTTACATTGCCTTCCCTCACTTCTAACGTTAATTTAACGCAATGCAGGCGGCGGGCATAATGCTTGGCTTCCTTCAGTAAATAAGACCCCAGACCCCGGCCTTGCCAAGCGGGCAGGAGTAAAAAATTAGAAATATGTAGGGTTAGAGCTTGCTTGCGGCAAGCTAGAAAACCCAAAAGCAAGCCATCTAAATAGGCTAGTAAATAAGCGGAATTCTGGCGCCCAACCATATCGAAGTAAAAATCCTCCGCCCGCCACCACAAGCGCCCATAAGCCAAGCGCTCCACCGCTAACATTTCGCCAATTGCCCCCGCTTGGCCAAAAGTAAAGGTCACCTGCTGGCCTTGATAATGGTAGGGCTTAGGCAAGGGCAAAAGTGCCCAAAGAGGTTGCTCCTGCTGCCAGCGCCAGCGGGTCAAACAGGCCTTAATTTTACTCCATGCGTTCCACATAATTAGCACCCAAGTCAGCTTCCGGATGCTCGCCCAACCAGCGCTCTTCAGCCTCGGCAAGCTTGAGATAAGCGGGCTTAAAGGTCATCTCGTCCTCCCGCTGCCAGGGCAAGGCCGCCATCTCTGGGGCTCGAAGAACGGTTTCTTGACCCACCAGGCGCCCACGGATTTCAGCTAGCATAACAACATCCATATAGGTCCTAAGGCGGCTCAAATCAGGCGCCAATAAAGTGATAGGTAATTCAGCAGGTAGACTTTGGATGACTTCTGGCAGCCAGACATCTAAAGGTGCATGCTGGCTTTCTCTAACGGCTTGTAATTGCTCGCCTTGCCAGCGGAAAGCACCGCCAAAAACATTGCCCCGTCGTGCATCAAAAACAGACAGCACCAAGCCAGGCACCGGGCCAAGAGAACTCGCCAATAAGGCCAAGCTATCTACTGAATAGAGCGGAATTCTTAAAGTCCAAGCAAGCATTTTTGCCACAGTAGCGCCAATGCGCAGGCCCGTATAGGAACCTGGACCCCGACTAACAACCACGGCCTCCAAGTCTTCATATTTATAATCTAATTGCTCCATCAAACTAGCGAGTAAGGGCAGCAATTGCCTGGAATGCTTAATTTGCGTATTGGTCGTTAATTCCGCGAGTAAGTCCTCCCCTTGCATCAAAGCCAAGCTCAAAGACTGACTCGACGTATCAAGTGCTAAGTAGAACATGCGCTGCGTCTCCTTTCTCACATTTACCGTAAAATTTCCACCACATTTTTCTCAGCCGCAGCACGGGCGGGAAAGACACTGAAAATGACCCCCACCAAGACTGAAATTAACACCGCTAAAAAGGCGGTACCAAAATCAATAGCCGCATCAAAAGGCAAAAATAAAGAAACTATAAGAGCAATACCAATGCCAAAGCCGTAGCCAATAATCCCGCCGAAAGTGGTCATCGCAATACCTTCACAGAGAAACTGCCACTGAATACTGCCCTTGGTGGCTCCTAGGGAACGCCGAATGCCAATTTCCTTCGTGCGTTCAGAAACAGAAATGTACATCATATTCATCACGCCAACACCTGCAATTAACAAGGAAATCGCAGCGACAGCAGCCACGAAATAGGTAATCATGTTTAAGGCATTGCCAATTCCTTCCATGATATCACTCATATCGAAGAAGGAATAGCTCCCATCAGAATTTGCCGAGCCTTCCTTGTTCAAGGCATCGGCGGCTTTTTGGGAAACTTTTTTGATATCGACACCTTCATCAAAAAATAATTTGACGGACCAAGCATGCTCATTTTCATCATCAGCAAGAAAAGTGCTAAAGGTGGACATTGGAATTTTAATGTCAGCTAAAGTTTCCATACTCCTCTCACTGTCTTCGTTTTCGACCAGACTAAAACCGGCTTCACCCGCAGGAAAAACTCCCACAATCGTGAATAGCGTCCCTTCAATATCCATGATTTTTCCGAGAGCTTTCTCCTCCTCCCCGCCAAAAGTCTCAGCCACATAATTACTACTGACCGTTGCAACCCGTGCTGTCGCTGTATCATCCGTAGGGGACAAATTACGGCCAGCTAAGATCTCGTCTTCAGTTTTTTTGACATTGGCAGTTTGGTAGGATTCACTTTGCCTAGCATAGCTCACCGACAGGAATTTCGGCTGTTCGTTCATTTGATTCTTCATCATTTCGACCTTATCCACCCCAGGCACACGCTCTAATATATCTAAATCTGTCCGTTTGAAAGGCTCTAAAGTTTCAAAAGTATACGCATCAAAATTGCTGGGCTGGAAACTTAACGTCTGACTCGGGCGGCCGCCCTCGTCATCGGTCAACTCATTCATGGCATTTTTCCTAAAGCCATTTCCCAAGCTCATAATCGTAATCACCGCCGCAATGCCAATGACAATTCCAATCATTGTCAAAACTGTCCGCCGCCCATTCATCCGCATGGTGGCTAAGGAAGAACGAATAATTTCACTGAAGCGCATGCTGGGCCTCCTTTACCGTTAGTTGGGTATTAACAAGAGCATCACTTGACGAAGGCGAAATTTCCGACAAGCGGCCATCCACAATACGTAAATGCCGGCTAGCGTAACGTTCTAATTTCGGATCATGCGTCACCATTAAAACTGTCACGCCATCTTCCTTGTGCAAGGCTTCAATCGTATCCATAATCATGGTCGATGTTTTCGTATCCAAAGCCCCAGTCGGCTCGTCCGCGATAATAAATTCAGGCTCATTAATGAGGGCACGCGCAATGGCGACCCTTTGCTTTTGCCCACCTGATAATTCGAAAGGCTTCTGATCTAACTTATCCCCTAAGCCCACACGCTCTAAGGCTTTAGCCACCTGGTCCTTGGTTTCTCGAACGGTCATCCCATGGTAAAGCAAGGGCAAGCGCACATTTTCCGCCACAGTCATTGTTTGAATCAAATTAAAGTCTTGGAAAACAAAGCCCACCATTTCATTTCTTAGTTTAGAGATCTCGTTGTCCGTTCTTTTTTCCAATTGCCGGCCCTGTAATTCATAGCGGCCCTCAAAGTCATGATCCAAAAGCCCCAAGATATTAATCAAGGTAGATTTTCCTGAGCCCGAGGGACCCATAATAGAAATAAATTCCCCGCGTTGAACTGTTAGCTGAATATCATGAAGCACTTGCGTCCGCAAGCTTCCACGGCCAAAATACTTATTGACATGGCGAAGTCTAAGCATGGGAGGGTGAGTTTTAGCCATTACGATCCTCACCTTCTCCCTCGTTTTTGTTTAAATCCACCTGCACTTCTTGGCCATCTTTCATCCCTTTAACATCCTGGACCAAAATATCGTCAGCCTTAGCCCCTTTCATGAGGGCATAGCGGTTTCCTTGTTTTTCAATGGTCACCGCTTTTTTCTTGGCCTGACCGTCTTCAACGACGAAGACATAAGTTTTCCCGCGTTCCTTAATAAAGGCCGATTCGGGAACAATAAAGCCCGGCATTTCAAAAGTAATCGTCACTGAAAAACCTGGTTGGATTTTCTTTTCGGGCCGGACGGTAAATTCATACTGGGCATTCCCATTACTCCCGCCCGCATTCTCTATACCAGGCTGCATATCTCCATCGGATACGAGGGCAGGGCTACTACTTTCATTAGGCACATTTTCAAAGGAGAGGACTTCGCCCTTTAACTTTTCATTATTAGCAGGCACTACCAAAGAAACCCGCCGACCTTCTTGAAGGAGGTAGAAATCATACTCACCTGCTTGGCCAAGCACGGAGACATCTTCACTGATTACACGCACAAAAGGCTTGCTGTTGTCATTTTGCCCTTCTAAATCCAACATCACCCGGCCATGAGTACGGGCTTTTACCAAGGAACTGGCTCGATTTTCTAATTGCTGAATGTTCCATTCCACATCTTCAATTTGCTGATTTAAGGCACGTAATTGTTCTTGGTAGGATGCTTCGGCAGCCTGGGCGGCCTCAGCTGCCTGGCCGGTATCAAAACCAGGAGCGGGGACTTCCGTTTGCCCACTTTCATTAAGACCGGGGTTAGCTGCCCCATTCTCTAAGCCCATTGTCCCCTGCCCAGGTACTGCTTCGGGAGCTTCTTGCACCGGGGCATTCATAAACTGAGCCACAATCGGATGCGAGGGCGCCACCTGGCTCATCCCTTGACCCACAGCGCCTTGCTGCTGTAATTCTTGACGCTCGTTATATAAGCGTGTCTGCTGGCGTTTCAAATCAGCCAATTGATTCTCCACCTCCTCTTGGCGATAGGAAAATAGCGGCTGACCCGCTTCCACGGTCTGCCCATCAGTCACAAAAAGTTCTCCCAAAGGCCCCCGCTCTTCCTGGTAGAAGTACTTATCATCTGTCTCTAGGGCAGCCTTGCCTTTAAGGGCTACTGGGTCTTGCTTTTGTAGGGTAATGGCTTCTATGGATGGCTCATCCGATTGATCCTTCTGTCCGCCAGGTTGATAAAGCATATTCCAACCGATAATACCGATCACGAGCAGGCTTGCTAGCCCCCCTAATATCCACCATAGCCACTTGCCCTTTTTCATCCGAATCATCCTCTCCTTAAGTTATCTCTATTATACACGAACAAGTTTTGAAAACAATTTCCAATAGCACTAGCCTTGCATGTTATAGGCCAATCCACTATATTAAAAATACGAGATAAAATTAAAAAGAAAAAATAGTTAGGAGGTTACTATGGATACCTTATTGGAGCGCATTAATGCCTTAGCCCGCAAGGAAAAAGATGAGGGGCTTAATAAAGAAGAAAAAGCCGAGCAGAAGAAATTACGCGCCACCTATTTAAAAGCCTTTCGGGAACAATTTCGTCAAACTCTCTTAAATACAAAGGTCGTCGATCCCAAAGGCCAGGATGTCACCCCCAAAAAATTAAAAGACGCCAAAAAGCAGCGTCAACAAAATAAAAATTAAACTTTGCCCACCGAAAAGTGGGCTTTTTAAAATAAAGACCACTCCCGCCTGACAGGAGTGGCCAGAAAAAAACAAAAAATGAAAGGGTGATGCAACCGTTTCCGATTGCTTCAAAATAATTATACCATGTTTTGATTTGAAAAGGAAGGCTTTTCATTAAAATTTTGTGAGCAAGGCTCGGAAGAAACAAACTAGACTTGAATATCCTGATGGTTGACCAGCCACAAATGGCAAGCAAAAATAAGAGCAAGCGCTACAATTCCATATAAAGCCCAATGCCAAAAATTGAAAGTCTGATATTGCGTCGCCAAAAGTAGCGTCCGCCCTAAGGGGAGAAAGGGTTCAACCTTTTGGTGAAGGCCAAGCGAGCCCAGCAAATAATTGGCCATACCATAAGGAATACCACTGAAGTAAATCAAACAAAGCACTATACCAATAAGTTGATGGTTGAGCAGTTGGATAAATAAAGCAACCGCCGCCCATAGCACCATAATATATAAGAAGAAAATGACAAAAAATCGGAGAAAGAGCAATACATTCCCCACTGGCAATTGCTGGAATACCGGATTCACCAATAATTTTACTCCGCCATCAAGGCAAACAAGTCCTGCCATAACTAAAAAGCTATAAATCGCCCCCACACAAAAGTCGGCTCCCAGAATATAAAATCGACTTTGTGAATTAAAAATCACATTTTTTTCAAAACGATATTGTACCAATGCACCACAAAAGAGGCAAGAAACAATTGCGGTAAGTTAGTGTCAAGCAATGCTCGGTCAATCATAAAGAACTCTATCTCGTATCTAATTATTCAAAAGTCACTTCGTTTTTGTGCTAAAGGACGCTGCGTTGAAAAGCAGTGGCACCGGCTTACGCTTCATAGAAGCTTACGCCTGACCGTCCTATTCTGGCTCTATGTCGTTGGATAGGCCTCGCTACGCTCACCCTATCGGCACTCCGAGAGCCAGATATACGGACGGCCTGCTAACACTGCTAACGCAGGTCTTTAGCACGCACTCCGTGTCTTTTGGCGAAGCAGCTAACAAAATGTATGGTATAATTTCCCGACCATACTGCTTGACACTTCACTTGGAATCGTGCCCTGATGGGCACCACAAGAACTTTGTTGCGGCCTGTGACATAGTATTGCCCTAACAATCCCTGGATATTCGGGTATAAATGGGCTTGTATTAGCTTCAATATCTGATCGAACAGCTTCTTCAAAACAATGATTAGATTGAGCGGTGATAATGGCAGCCATTGCTGCTGCGCCTTGACGGGTCCAATTTCGTCCTTGCTTTTTCATGCGATAAGTATAAAGCCGATGGCCTGCTTCACAAACGCCACCGGAAAAATGGTTTGGTAAGCCTCGCTGCTCTGCTGGTTTAATGAGTAACCAATTCCTTTGAAGATAAGCTCTTAGAGCTTCAATTTCAGCCAAAAACTCCTGATGATGGTGCCAGCGACTTTCACAGGTCTCCAAAGTAACTTGAACTCCTTCGAAATCATAAGCCTTCACTTTTTTAATGACCAATTGACGTATTTTATGATCAAAAAATAGGCGCGTTCTGATTTTTTGAATGACATGAAATTTATCGCAGAAATGTTCATGCCGAAGGCATACCCCAATCATCTCGTTAAAATCTTCCTCCGTATAACCACTGCCACCATCCGAATTAGAAATCACAATCGTTTGATGTAAATCATAGTAGGAGTTAAGAAATCGGCTAACTTTTTCTCGAAGGGCTGCACTAGATTGAACAGAAGAAAAATAATGAGCTTGAATAAGTTGATGCCGCGAAGTGGATCGATCGACGCCTTCATAGAGAGTCACACGGTGTAGTTGAAGATGTTTTGTCCTTTTCCCTTTTTTCTTCTTCTTAGTGATTAAAACCCCATCCCCTTCAATGTACAGAAAAGGAACGGATCGTTTTTGAGAGTAAGCCAGTTCCTTCTCTTCTGCTTTTTTATTCTCAAAGCTTAAAATTTTTTGCCCAATTTCTTGAACAATATGATGTGCGGTCTGATGCGAAATACTAAAAGGCATTAAAGCATTGAAGGCTTCTGCAGTCGCACGAAAAGTTTGCTTCGTACAAAGCTGGGCAATTTTTTCTTTGACCTGAGAAGAAAGATGACTTCTTGCTTCTAGTCCTAAACACAAATCTAGGGGAAGAAAGCTAGAGTGACCTTCTTTTTTCATCCGACAGCGTCTAAAAGTGACGGCACCAAACATAAAACATAGTGTGCGTGGTTCATAGCGAGCAATTTTCCAGCCTTCGGCTTGGTATCTTTGAATTAATTGCTGATCAAGTTGAGTGAAAACCGCTGCAAGACATTCACAGCAAAAATTGCTTAATATCGGATAAACAAGATCTTCAAAGTCACCTAAAGATGAGCAATTTTCCGTCTTTTTTAGAATATCTGTGATAATATCATTCATGAGGACATCTTCTTTCTTTTTTTTGATCAACTTAAAGATAGATGTCCTTTTTTTATTTTTCAAGTCTTACCGAGCATAATTTTACACTAAGTTGCGGTAAACATTTGTATCAAATTACCTGAAAAAATGAGAACTAGTTCATCTATTCTTGTCTTTACCAACAAAGTATTAGACAAATCAATTTGGTTCGTTACAACCTTTACGCCATCAATTGCTGAAGAAATATCAATATCTTCTGGTATTACTGTAAAGGCACTAATCCCTACTATTAAAAACAGAGCTAACGTTAACAGCCAATAACTTTTAGTTTTTAAGAAACGATACAATTCCATTTTATAGTAGTTAAACATTGGACCCTCCCCGACTCATTTGCGCATAAAAGACTTCGATGTCATTATTCGCTGCTTGAAGATCGTGTTGCAGAACTGCTTTAGGCTCATGATAGAGCAGCTCGCCCTGATTAAGAAAAGTAAAATAAGTAGCGAGTTTCTCTAATTCATTCAACAAATGACTTGATATGATAACTGTTTTTCCTTCTTTTTGATTTAAAGCTTGCAATAAAGATCGAATCTCAATAATCCCAGTAGGATCTAAGCCATTAATCGGCTCATCTAAAAATAGAATATCAGGATCCCCCACTAGAGCCATTGCCAAGCCTAGACGCTGTCGCATACCTAGTGAGTAATGCTTAACTTTCTTATTTTCCACTTCCCGTAAATCAACCTTGTCCAATAAACTTTCTACCCCAGAAGGAGAAGTTGGTAAGCCCAAAGCTAGCATTTTTAACTTTAAATTATCAGCGGCTGTCAAATAAGTAAATAAACCGGGATGTTCAAGAAGAGATCCTTGTAAAATATTTTGTTTTTCAATAATTCTCCCTTCGCTAGGTGTTGCCAAATGAGTTAACAATTTAAGTAAGGTTGTCTTCCCAGAACCATTCGGACCAATAACACCATGAATTTCCCCTTCTTTAAATGCTAAGGAAATATTTTTTAGAGCCGCCTGCCCCCCATAATATTTACTTATTGCTTCCAAAGCAACAATATCATTCATCTTTTTCTTTTCCCCCAGTCTGTTTTCATTATCAAAATAAAGGAATAAAAACAATTTTTCAGTGATAACAAGTTAACCAAATCCCTTTTTATTTTTCACTCCCAAAGCTTTTAGAAATTAAATAAATTTAAAGTTATATCCTTATTAAGATAAGACACCACAGAACGTTTAATAGTTTTCATGAATATAGAATCATACGGTCTGATTAAGTAAAGAAGAAATTTTCCCTCTCAAATTAAATTAATAGGGTGACTCACTAAAAAATATTTGATGTATAGTTCTTATATTCAATAGCTACTCTCTTAAATTATTTTTCTTTACAGAGGATTTATCATACAAGTCTGCTATATTTTCTACACTAATATCATCTCTAATATAAGTCTAACCTTCATTAAAGAAAATAAATGCAGCCACCTGATCAATATCTAATTTTTGTACTTCCTTCTGATTTTTTATTAGGTTCACATCGAAATACACAATTCTTTCTTGATGTTTCTTATTTTCTTGCATCAATACCGGCTTAATGTCACGACATGCGGGACAAGTATCCATTCCGATAAAATATTACAGTAACATTACCGGTAGATACTGCTCATATTCAATATAGTACAAAATTTTAATTATTTCCCTAGTAATTAGTGCAAAGTTCCTCTTTTAGCTTGACTTTATCCCTTAGATTTCTTAAAATAATTTTAACTTTATATCTCATTATGCTTTTACTTTAAAACTAGAAAGTAGGATAAAATGAATATTTTGCTTTTCGATCATAATGAACTCGTCGCTTCCTGCTTACAAGTACTTTTAGCAAAAGAAAATATCAATTTATTTTATTGCAGTACGGCAGCGCGTCTTTACGACGAAGTCGAAAGGCAGGATCCCCAATTAATCCTACTCGATATGTTTAATAACGAAGACGCTTTCTTAATTGCAAAAGATATTCTGTCATTTAAACCTAAACAGAGCATCATATTTTTTAGTGACAAACAGCACGACCTCCATCATTTACGTGCCCATAAAATTGGTGCTAAAGGTTTTATATCACGCACGTTACCTTTACCGCATTTTATCGAAAAGATCAAAAAATTTAGGGAAGGATACACGAACCTCAGAAGCAGCTCCCTACATCCTCATCTCACTAGAAGAGAAAAGGCAGTTATCGAGGCTTTAATACATACTGGCAACCAGCGTGAGGCTGCTAACCAACTATTCATTAGTAAACGAGCTCTCTGTTATCATTTGCAAAACATTCGCCAAAAACTTGCTGTCAAATCAACGCTTGCCGCCATTGTCTACTGCATTCAACAAGGTTTAATCTACTGCTAGTTTCCCCTTATTAGCCAAGTTTATTCTTAAGCAAATCTGTGATAGCTAATTTCCTCTTACTGTATGGAGAGATTAATACACACTCTCGGCAAAGCTTTAATATTATTAAATTCTATGAGTCTCCGCTCTCCTATCCACACATTTATTTAGCTGTTAAAAATTCAAGCGGAAGTATTCCTAGCTAATAAGTCAAAAAAAAACAAAAAACTAGAGAGATCGAAGCAAGCATTCATCAGTTGTATATTCACCGATTTCAGCATAATGACCTTTTTATTTATCTTCAACTTTAAGCATTAATCTACTCTGACTCATGGTCCATTTAGGGGGTCAACGAGAGCATAGAAAAAGGCGATAGCTAATTGCCATCACCAGATTATATTAAAACGAATAATTTTTTCTATTTTTAGACTTATTATCCTATGACTCTACCTTAAATTTGTTTGGCAAACTTCACACGACGGTTAATGAAGGCCATCACTGGAGCGGTTAAGCTTAAGATAAAGACTTCACTGATGAAAGTGGTGAAATAAGTCGCCCAGAAAGGAAGATCAAAGGCCATTTTTAATTCCAAAGCCACGATAAAGATCATCACGGAGAAAACTAAAATAGTCGTTAAATAGCGGAATTTCTCTTCCTTAATTTGGCGGAAGAGCCAATCGCAAATAAAGAAACTGAGAGCGGTATGCAAAGTTCCGAAAACGAGGTCATACCAGCCTAAACCATTCGCAAAGCCATAGAGGTTGGATATGAACACTCCAGCGATCACTCCCCATTTATATTTAGGGTGATAAATGTTCAAGTGGTTAAGTCCCTCAGATAAGCGAAACTGCAGGGGGCCGTAAGCAAATTCCGGCAGTAAATAGAAAATAGCAACATAAATTGCCGCCACCAGAGCATTGGTGACGAGCGAACGAACATTTTTTCCTCTCATGGTAAAACTCCTTTAGTTTTTTAATGTTGGCAGGTTACGAACAACAAAGCTAGTATAGCATGATTCACTAAGAAAGACTACAGCATCTCTGAGTCCACCAGCAAATACAGAGCTTTCATATCGTTTCCATCTATGGTGTAGATCGTTGAATATATCTCCTTTAGGGTGTGACTCATTCCAATGTCTCTTGTGGGATCAGTAGTTTAATCCACGTGCTGAGGCGCTTAGAGGAAAAGAAATGTAAACTAGGCTGATTTTATCCTTCACGATCGCACAAATTGCGCTTTATTAAACCTTTGTCGTCAAAATGGCGAGAGCCTGCGTGAAGGCCAAGCTACAGGCTTTTTTGTCCTGATCTCCGCTTGCCCTTGTTTTCCTTCTCTTTTTGCGCCGTCTCCCATTTGTCACGTTCCGCATTGATCATCTTGGCCACATCGTCGCGGGTGAAAGTCCGGCCTTTTTCTTCGGTTTGTTTTTTTTCTTCTGACATGTGCTTTACCTCCGCAGTTACGCTGCTAATCGAAAATTTAGCGGTTACGCCGCCAATCGAAAAAGACAACACCTTTTTACGTCTTGAGTGCTTTGGACAAACAAAAAAAGCCGTCCTAAAACGACTTTTTTAAAAACGAAAAAAATTAATAAATAACTTGTCTCCTGACTTCAGGATCACCAACCTCTTGCGATAAAGGATCGTTGTTGTCGATTCGCTGACGTAATTTCTTGGCGGCCTTAAACCAAAGTTCAGGTTCTGTCGCTAAAGGATTAACAACAGGGACTGTATAATCTAAAGAATAGGGACCAAATTTTTCTTGATAATCCTCCACCGCTTGGTAGTAAGCTTCAAGGCCCTCATCAAATGTTTTTGTTTTCATCTGTTTCCCCTAACCTTTCACCAATAGACCTAGTGTCAAATGCAACATCTCAGGGTCTTCGTCTAAAGTGCTCCAAACCTTTTTCCCATGGCGATCATATTTCTTAAAATACCTTTCATCAACAAACAAGCCCTCTAAGCCCGTGCTGAGTACCTCAGTAAAGTTGTCGTAATATTTGCCCACATAGGGACTGACAAAAGCGTCTGGTTTCGTCACTTCGTTACGATCATACATTGGTTTTTTAGTCCCAATTGCCTGATCCATGGTCACATACTCGTCGTTTTGAGTGCGGCGATCCACCCATTCCTTTTCAATCCGCACCACCTCAGGGTTTGCCCACTGAACCAGATGGCCGATCTCGTGATAAGGCGTTGTTTTTCTCATGCCCTCCATCGCAATGGATACATAGCCATATTGGAAGTCTGCTAAGCGGGTGTCATAATATCGAGCGGATGGTGTTAGTGCCCCAGGGGCAAAATAACCACGATCAAACTTGCGGGTGAGCCACCTGACGGTTACCTAAATACTCCGCCCAAGCCTTAGGATAGTGAGCAAAGGCATTGGCTAGTAGCTTTTTATTGTTAGCATTAGAATATTTGGCAAAAGTGACCTGCCCGCCAACCTCGCGGAAATGACTCACCATTTCACTCATCTTTTCCTGATCGCCTAAATGCTTGGTGACATCGAAGTGTTCCGCTATCTTCTTCCCTAATTCTATCACATCTTGATGGCTAGCGGAAATAATGACTAACTTAAAACTACCATAGCTTGGGCATAGTGATCCGTATGCGTAATAGAGACGTAGCATTCTCCTTCATAAGGAGTTTTGGTGATCTGGGGCTGCCCTGATTTTCCAGGCAGAATCTCAATCGCTGTAAATTGTACTTCGCCAACAAGCCCTGTCCCTAAAGCCTTGGCAAAAGCTTCCTTAGCTGCCCACCGACCAGCTAAAAATTCTAGCCGCCGCTTCTCACTAGTCATCCGCTGCCACAGATCCATTTCCCGAGCTGTCAAAACTGACTGGGGGAAACGTGGCTGATGATTGACTGCTTGCTTAATGCGCTCAATTTCTACTAAATCAGTTCCAATGCCCTTAAGCATTAATGTTGCCTCCTTCGCCGCTGTTTTCCTTTTTTCCGAGCTTGATATGGCTTCTTAAATTTCTTGGGCCTACTGATGCGACTAAGACGAATCGAGCGCACATCTAAAGCCTTCTCCTGACTTTTTAGGAGCAGATAAGCTAAATCATCAGCACTAAACTTGGCTGTCAGCTGTTTTACTGCCGTTTGATAACGATTATGATCGGATGTTTTTTGCGCCAAACTCTCAGCTTTGTGGATAATACGTTGCATTTCTCCATTAAAGGCTTCCCGCTCAGATTTTGGCTTCAAAGGAGTCAAACAAATATGACTAAATTGTTCAATAGCTGTTAATTGGGGCTGGTCCCCTGGGCCAACAAAGGTCAGAGCACAGCCAGAAGCGCCAGCCCTTGCTGTCCGTCCCACCCGATGTACATAGCTTTCTGCTTGTTCAGGAATATCATAATTAATCACATGGCTCACTTCCGGAATATCTAAGCCGCGAGCGGCCACATCCGTAGCCACTAAGAGAGTAATTTTTCTCTGCCGAAACTGTTGGAGGAGGAGCTGGCGTTTGCTTTGACTAAGATCTCCATGTAAGGCTTCAGCCGCATAGCCCGCCTCCATTAATAAACGGCCAAGGGCATCCACCCGTTGCTTGGTTCGACAAAATATCAAAGCCAAGCGCGGTCGCTCCACAGCTATAAAGCGAATGAGTGTGGTATATTTTTCCTCTTCCTGCGTTAAAGTAAAGAAGTGCAGCAAATTACTAGCCGTAACCGTGCCTTCCGTTGTTTTAATATGCTTGGGTTCCCTTAAGAAAGTCGTGGCTAATTGTTGCATGAGGCGCGGCCAAGTGGCGGAAAAAAGTAACGTCTGGCGTTTCCTAGGCAAAAGACGCCGAATGGCTTGCAGTTCTTCCATAAAACCCATGTCGAGAAGTTCATCAGCCTCATCAAGAATCAGTTTTTTCAAATTATTTTGGGGTAGTAAACCCCGCTCCAGTAAATCCAAGACCCGTCCCGGTGTCCCCACGACAATCGCTCGGGGGCTTTTTAATTGCCAGCGCTGGCGGCGAATAGCTTGGCCTCCGTAAACAGAAATCACATCCAGGCCGGTGCCTGGCTTAAGGTCCTCCAAATCTTGGGTAATCTGCTGGGCTAATTCACGCGTGGGCACCAAAACTAAAGCCTGCATCGTTCCCCCGTCCGGTTTGAGGGTCAAGAGTAAGGGCAAGGCAAAGGCCAAAGTCTTCCCCGTTCCCGTCGGCGCTTGGGCTAAAATATCTTGGCCAGCCAAGGCCTCAGGCAGCACCTTTGCTTGAATAGCCGTGGGCTTTTGAAAGCCTAAATGCTGGCAATTTTTCACCAAAGCTTCATGACCAGCAAGTAAAGTTGCAAAATTCTCCATAATGTCCTTTCAAAAAAACCTGCCGCACGGGCAGGCTTTTATTTTATTCTGTCGTATCCGTTTCAGTGTCCTCTTGGCCCGCTTCGGCTAAGGCATGGACAAGATCCAGTAAATTCATGCCATGACTGCCCTTGACAAGTACTTGATCGGTAGTATCAATATTGGCCAAGAGCCATTGCTTTAAAGCTAAACGCTCACGTGTTTTGAAGTAATGAACTTGACCCGGTTGAATTTTAGAATCAGCTGCTAGTGCTTGATCTAAGGCTGCCATCTCCTCCCCAAAGAGAAGAATCTGATCTTCAGGGGCTAAGTCGATATCGTTTGACAAGGCGGCATGGCGATCCCAGCTCGCTTCTCCTAATTCTAACATATCCCCTAAAACATAAAGTTTTCGACCTTCATGATCTTCTCCCGCTCTAGGCAAGCTGGTAAAATGACGGAGTACTGCCGTCATCGCTTGGGGATTAGCATTATACGTATCATCTAAAATCATACTCCCGTGCGGTCCTGTCACCCAGGCTAAACGGTTGCTCGTCATCTCAAAATGACTTAAGGGTTCCGCAATCTGTTCAACCGAAAGGCCTAGGGAATAAGCTACAGCACAAGCATTGAGAGCATTGCTGATATTATAGGGTCCCGTTACCGGTATACTAAGGCGGGTCGCTGGGGATAAATTGGTATTAAAGCTAGCGGAGTATTGATCCGATTCACAGTCGAAAGCATAAATATTGTCCGTTTCCTCTAAGCCCACGCTAATGCAATTAAAATCGGCTTGGGCCACCGCCTGGCTCAAAAGCGGTTCATTGCCTGGATAGATGAAGGTCCCCTGGGCTTTTAAGCCCGTGAGGATCTCTAACTTCGCCGCTGCAATCTTCTCACGGGAGCCAAAATTAGCCAAGTGGCTCTCCCCGATCATGGTAATCACCGCAATGTCCGGTTCTGCGAGGCGGCTTAATAGTTCGATCTCACCTGGCTCACTCATGCCCATTTCTAAAACCAAAACTTCCGTTTCCTCCGGCATGGATAAAACCATAATAGGCAAGCCAATTTCATTATTGTAATTCCCGCCTGTTTTATGCACGGAAAAGCCCGCACTCAAAGCCGCTGCGGTCATATCTTTGGTTGTCGTTTTTCCGGCGCTCCCGGTGATGGCAACCACTTTGGGCTGGATGAGGGCAAGATAAGCTTTGGCGAGATCTTGCAAGGCTTTGAGAGTATCAGAGACGATAATCGCACTCAAGCCTTCAGGAATTTCTGCTTTATCACGCATCCAGAAAGTAGCAATGGCGCCCTTCTCTTGGGCAGCTTTCGCAAATTGGTGGCCATCCAGCTGTCCTTGTAAAGGCACAAAAAGGCTACCTGGCTGGGCTAAGCGCGAGTCGAAAACCACACTAGTCACTTCCGGTGTCGCAGGCCCGAAAACATCAGTCGCCCCGACCGCTTCGGCAATTTTTTCAATACTTAAAGCTTTCATTTTGACCTCATTTATTTTCTAATTGACGCTTGCTCTCAAAGCGTTCCATCCCTAGACGTAATAGCTTCGATAGCATGTCTCGATAACTGAGTCCACTAGCCTGCCAGAGTTGGGGAAACATGCTAAACTCCGTAAAACCCGGCATGGTATTCACTTCATTAATGTAAACATTATCATTGTGAGTCAGGAAGAAATCACAACGCGTTAAGCCATTGCCCGCAATGGCTAAATAGGCTTCCTTGGCATAAGTTTGAATTTGCTTACTTAACTCCTCGGGTAAATCTGCCGGAATCGCCATTTGGGTTTTATTGTTAATGTATTTTTCCTCGTAATCATAGAAGCCTTCTGCCTTAATCAGTTCCCCGATGACGGATACTTCCGGCTTGTGGTTCCCAATGACACCCACTTCAATTTCTCGGGCTTCCACACCTTGTTCAACAATCAAGCGTGTGTCATAGCGAAAGGCTTCCTTCAAGCCTGACAGCATCTCCTCGCGATTATTAGCTTTGGAGATCCCAATGCTAGAGCCCATATTAGCTGGTTTAATGAACAACGGGTAAATTAATTTCCCTTCAATTTGAGCTAAAATTACGCTTTGTTCCTCTTCATATTGCTCACGGGTTAAATGCACAAAGGGCACTTGGGGAATTTGCGCCTGCAGGAAGAGCTGCTTGGAAACAATTTTATCCATGCCAGCGGCACTAGCTAAAACACCTGCGCCGGCATAAGGGACTTGCAAGCTTTCAAATAAGCCTTGAATGGTACCGTCCTCCCCATTGGGCCCGTGCAAGGCCGGGAAAGCAATCGTGTTCTCGTTGAGCACATCACAAGGCTTGACCACGACACCTAGAGACTTTTCGGGCTCCTGGTGAAAGCTCGCTTCCTCTGCTGATTCTAAGTAGAAATTCATCTCATTAGCTAGGGGCGCTCCAGTAATTTTAGGAGCGGCCCGCCATTCCCCTTCACGGGTAATATAGACCGGCTGTAAGTCATACTCCTCGTAATCTAAGTTAGCCATAATATCCTTGGCGGTTAAAACTGAAATCTCATGTTCAGCACTTTTGCCGCCATACAGTAAAACAACTTCCATATTAACCTCCATAAATTCGCTCAAAAGGCTCTGTATTCAGCTTCCAATCGTGAGATATTTTATTGTAGCTGAGAGTGCCTAAGGGAACACGAGCAATGGGCTGGTTAACAACACGTTCCCAATCATCTTCCGCTAAATAAAGAGTAATCTTTGAATCAGAATCCCAAATATCAAAGTCTGTCAAATCAAAAATTAAGCCCTCTTGCAGTAAAGGCTCCAAAGCTTTCATCACCTCTAAATTGGGTCCGACTAATTGGAGCGTCCGCTCTTTGGGTCGAAGCCAAGAAAAGACTTGCTGGGTTAAATTCATATTAGCCTTACTACCGCAATCGACTAGGAGCTTCGACAGTTGCAAGTAAAACTCATTAATATCATGATAGTATATTTTATCCATCTGCCGCCCAAGGGGTAAAACCACATAGCGATTTTGTAACTTATAGAAAAATGGGGCATGTAAGTGCCGCTGCATATGCGCCAAATACAGCAACTCCGCGATCTCACCATCACTGAGTTGCTGCAGGAGCTCATAGGAGGTAAAATCGACCCACTTCTTTGGGAAATGCTCTTCCTCCTCCTGCTGCTGGATAAATTCACGCACGGCTTCCGCGCCCCGAATAGTGAAAAAACGCGTATACTCGTCACGCTGGGCCAGCGGGTGACTCCCTGCCAGCAAAAGAATATTTTGCGGCATTTTTTTAATTGCTTGACTAAAATAACGCAAGCCCACGCCTCGAGTTATCGTATGATGGGAAACCCGATCAACAAATACATACAAATAGTTATCAAGCAAGATGTCACCTCATTTCACGTGTATCAATTCTAGCAAAAAAAAGCGAGGTGCGCAATACACGGCCAACTTGAGTTAGTGTCAAGCAATGCTCGGTCAAGCGTCAAGAACTCTATCTCGTATCTAATTATTCAAAAGTCACTTCGTTTTTGTGCTAAAGGACGCTGCGTTGAAAAGCAGTGGCACCGGCTTACGCTTCATAGAAGCTTACGCCTGACCGTCCTATTCTGGCTCTATGTCGTTGGATAGGCCTCGCTACGCTCACCCTATCAGCACTCCGAGAGCCAGATATACGGACGGCCTGCTAACACTGCTAACGCAGGTCTTTAGCACGCACTCCGTGTCTTTTGGCGAAGTAGCTAACAAAATGTATGGTATAATTTCCCGACCATACTGCTTGACACTTCACTTGGAATCGTGCCCTGATGGGCACCACAAGAACTTTGTTGCGGCCTGTGACATAGTATTGCCCTAACAAGCCCTGGATATTCGGGTATAAATGGGCTTGTATTAGCTTCAATATCTGATCGAACAGCTTCTTCAAAACAATGATTAGATTGAGCGGTGATCATAGCAGCCATCGCTGCTGCGCCTTGACGGGTCCAATTTCGTCCTTGCTTTTTCATGCGATAAGTATAAAGCCGATGGCCTGCTTCACAAACGCCACCGGAAAAATGGTTCGGTAAGCCTCGCTGCTCTGCTGGTTTAATGAGTAACCAATTCCGTTGAAGATAAGCTCTTAGAGCTTCAATTTCAGCCAAAAATTCCTGTTGATGTTGCCAGCGACTTTCACATGTCTCCAAAGCAACTTGAATCCCTTCAAAATCATAAGCTTTCACTTTTTTAATGACGAATTGACGTATTTTATGATCAAAAAATAGGCGCGTTCTGATTTTTTGAATGACATGAAATTTATCGCAGAAATGTTCATGCCGAAGGCATACCCCAATCATCTCGTTAAAATCTTCCTCCGTATAACCACTGCCACCATCCGAATTAGAAATCACAATCGTTTGATGTAAATCATAGTAGGAGTTAAGAAATCGGCTAACTTTTTCTCGAAGGGCTGCACTAGATTGAACAGAAGAAAAATAATGAGCTTGAATAAGTTGATGCCGCGAAGTGGATCGATCGACGCCTTCATAGAGAGTCACACGGTGTAGTTGAAGATGTTTTGTCCTTTTCCCTTTTTTCTTCTTCTTAGTGATTAAAACCCCATCCCCTTCAATGTACAGAAAAGGAACGGATCGTTTTTGAGAGTAAGCCAGTTCCTTCTCTTCTGCTTTTTTATTCTCAAAGCTTAAAATTTTTTGCCCAATTTCTTGAACAATATGATGTGCGGTCTGATGCGAAATACTAAAAGGCATTAAAGCATTGAAGGCTTCTGCAGTCGCACGAAAAGTTTGCTTCGTACAAAGCTGGGCAATTTTTTCTTTGACCTGAGAAGAAAGATGACTTCTTGCTTCTAGGCCTAAACACAAATCTAGGGGAAGAAAGCTAGAGTGACCTTCTTTTTTCATCCGACAGCGTCTAAAAGTGACGGCACCAAACATAAAACATAGTGTGCGTGGTTCATAGCGAGCAATTTTCCAGCCTTCGGCTTGGTATCTTTGAATTAATTGCTGATCAAGTTGAGTGAAAACCGCTGCAAGACATTCACAGCAAAAATTGCTTAATATCGGATAAACAAGATCTTCAAAGTCACCTAAAGATGAGCAATTTTCCGTCTTTTTTAGAATATCTGTGATAATATCATTCATGAGGACATCTTCTTTCTTTTTTTTGATCAACTTAAAGATAGATGTCCTTTTTTTATTTTTCAAGTCTTACCGAGCATAATTTTACACTAAGCCAACTTGACAAGAAAAATGACATTAAGTATATTGGGCAGGGAGGCTAAAGCATGTTAAAATCCTTACCTTTTCAAACACAATATCCGACTTACCTACCGAAAAGCCTACTTTATGGCTCCATTGCGGTGGCTGATTTACCCCGAGAGCTTCATCAAATTCTCGCCCTGAGTAACGGTGGCTACCTGCAGAAGAATTTCTGCCCCACCACTGAACCCACTAGCGATGCTTTAGACGGCTTTTATGTCCCTTACCTGGCTGGCTTAAGACCCAAACCCGTCACTAAAGCTTACTTACTTCCCAGCTTGGCCCAGCAAAATTCTTTCCATTACCGACCACTCCTGCCAAAAGAAAGTATTATTTTAATGGAAGATAAAAAACGGGTGCTCTTTCTTGACTATCAAAAACATTTTAGACAGCCTAGCGTCCGCTATTTGGATGTTGAATGTGACCAATGGCAGGAAGTAGCTCACTCCTTTGCAAGCTTCTGGCAAGCCCTGCAACCGGGTGCACCTCTCGACATGGTAGCTAGTCAAGCGAGTTATCAGCGCTTCAATGCTGCCTTCCTTACTGTTACCCAGCCCGAAGAATTGCAAGAGTTATTTAATCGTGCCGAGGCAAACTTCGATAAAACCTGGCTCTTCCATTGGCTCGGATATTTCGCTTCTGCTCTTGATATAAGCCAGCGAAACATCGCCAAAGAGGCTCTTCAGTTCCAGGAAGATTTTTTTGCTCCTTCCCTACCGGAAAATTATCCCCAAGTTAAAGCCCAATTTAACGACTGAAAAACCATCCAGTGCTTCAGCGAGCTGGATGGTTTTTCTTATTTCTCTGCTTCAATATCAAAATAATCAAGTATTTTTTTATCGGCTTCCTTGAAGGGGATAGTCTTCTGCAATTTACCTTGCACAATCATCCGATGTTGGCCATCCGCAGTACAAGTCATTAAGGTGACTGTCGGTTTCTCTGCCTCGGGGGAAACTAAATCCACCCGGGTGGGCGCCACCACCTCTGCCATATCCACTTCATAGATATACACCTTATCTAGGTCCGTCATATAAATTTTCTGCCCTATTTTGGCCTTATCAAGAATGGGGGAGAGCAGTAAACCCCGCCGCACCGTATTCATATTATGACTGGCCAGCGGGTAATTGCCTTTGCCCATTTCCTGGTCAGGATAAAAAGTTCCGGCACCCGATAATAAAACGTCTTCCGATAAACCTTTCATAATCGACACGTTAATATCAGCTTCTGGCATGGCCAAAGCCCCAATCACATTCAGTCCGGCTAAGCCCTTTTCAATACGCTCACGCGATTCTCTAATTTCCTTTTCACTGACATTGCGGACAGCATTGTAGTCAAACTCGCCTTCCTTGCCCTGGTTATTTTTCAAATCAGCGGCACTCATACCCGCCACTGAAACTTCAGCTTGGTTTTGACCGACAAAATAACCGCTCAAAAAATGCTGACCAACGAGAAACAAACCAGCTAGGATCATGATGATACCGATAATTCGACTAAATTTTTGTCGCAAAATGGCCACCTCCTTCATTACTGCTTCATTATGCAAAAGATAGGGCTGAAAAACAAGGCATAAAGATGACTTTCACAAATGTTTAAGGAAATCCTTTCTTTCTAAGCTTAATAAAGCTGGCGAAAGGCGGCTAGAAATTAAACTGAGTGATTTAGACTGTTCCAAATGCGCTTCGACAAAATAAGTCATTCTTCTCGAAGAAAAAAGCTGATTGAACAGCTTTTCTTCTTTGGATATTTCTTTGTTGTCCTTGGGATTGACGGCTATTTTCGACTCATAAAAAGACCCAGACTTTTCACTTCCACAATAGCTGCCCCTGGCCAGTTAGATGTAATTCTCGTTGGCATTGCCTGGCTAAATGCTCATCATGGGTCACCAGCACTAACGTTTTCTTAAAGTCCGCGGTTAAATTAAGCAAGAGATGGAAGACTTCCTCTGCTAAGGCCGCATCCAAAGAGCCCGTGGGTTCATCGGCTAGTAGCAGCTCACCCGGTTTCAAAACGGCTCGGGCAATAGCAACTCGCTGCTGCTCACCCCCCGATAAAGTTTGCACCTTTTCCCCTTGCAAGTGGTCTATTTTTAAAGCCTTCAACACCGCTTTAATCCTTTTTTCCTGCTGGTCCTTAGCTTCATGCTGGTAATGCATGGCTAACGTTAAATTAGCCTGCACCGATTCCTCCGGTAGGAGAGCCAGGGCTTGAAAAATATAATTGATATGCCAACGCCGCATCAAAGTTGCCTGGTGGGAAGCTGCCTTGGGATAAGGCCTTCCTCGGTAAATGATTTGGCCGCTCGTTGAATTTTCTAACAGACCAAGCATATTAAGTAACGTCGATTTCCCTGATCCTGATGGACCCGTGATCGCTAATTGTTCACCGGGCATAATCGTTAGATTGACATCCCTTAGAATCTTCCTTTGACCATACGTTTTCCCTAAATTTCGGCATTCCAGTAATATCTCCGCCATGCCCTCGTCCTCCTTACCCTTGGTCCTGCTACCACACACGCTAACCTTCCTTCAGCATTTGACTCATTTGCTGCCTAGCCAGCTTCTGACTCTGCCACCACAGCAGGAGCCCTTGAACAAGTATATAAACACTAAAGAAGACAGGAATAAAGCGACTTCGCAATAAAACACCTGCCAATAAAGCACCTATATTCATAACAACAACTAAAATGTAAGGTGGTAAAAAGAGCCGCCCTAAGCCAAAGCCAAGTAACCGCTTCACAGCTAGAACTCTTCCCATGCCTAAACCATAAACTAGAGTTAAGCCAAATATCAGTAGCAAGGCGAAAAAAGCGAGTAGGCCGGCAATGCTGCCAAACAGCAATAAGAATTCACCAAGCGATTTACTTAAGCCCTGAATGACAGCTTCAATCGAGACAAAGCTTAAGCCCTCCTGATTCAGGCCATATTGACTCAGATAGGCTGAGCTTGTGTACTTTTTGTAGGCCTCTGGACTTAATTTCACATAAGAATTCTGCAAAGCGCCACTAGCACCCAGGGACTCACTTTCAAAATAACGCATATTATTCGCTGTTGCTAGGTAAATCACGGGGTCTCTGACCCAGGGACGTTGGTCACCACGCGGATCAAAATTAAAAATCTCTCGCTGGGGCTCATACTCCCGAAAAACAAAGCGTGGCTTGTGCTCAAAAGCCGTGTCGATCATGGGCGCTTCGGCGGGCTGATTATCTTCTTCTAACCAAGCCTTTACTGCTTCTTTTTCCTGGTCCGACCAGGTATTAGGTAAGTAATAGACCCTGATACCCTCCCCAGCAAGCTTCTCATCCTTAATAGAGGGGGTAAAGGACTGATTATTAAGGTAGGAGGCGGAGGCCGCTAAATACCAGAATGGACGCTCGGGCACATGCTGGTAGATCCCTTGGGCTGACCAATCCGTTAAAAGCTCCTGGGAAATATAGTCGCTATTAGCTAAGTAAACGCCAGGCTGGTTTTCGATACTGGCATACCAGTGATAGAAGTCCAGGGCAAACTGACCTTGTGCATCCCGACCCCCACTGTTCTCGAGACCACTTCGTTTATAAAAAACCTGCCAATTTTTAACCGGCTCCCAAGCTTGCAAAACGTCTTGGTACTTCTCAAATTGAAACAACGGCCCATCTAAAGCATGAAGTCCAACCACAAGCGCAAGGATTGCCGCCACGTAAGTCAAAGTTGCTAGGATCAGGAGGTAGCGATGATTGACCTGACCCTTAATGGCCTTGAGCGGTTGAATCAAAAGAATAGGGAGTGTCCCCAAAACCAAAACTATCGTAAAGGCGAGCAGGCCCCAGGCAATTCCCGTCAAATGATAGAAAATAAGCTCCCAGCTGAGGGAAAAATGCTTAAGGTACAAAAGGCTGATAAAGGGCAAAAAGATCAGAAAGAAACAACTCAGCAAAAAGGTCGGACTTGCCTTCTGCCATATAAAGGCCTTTTTTGACCAACCCAATAGGGCATAAACACCAAAGTCCTTCTGCCAAAACAAGGCCAAGAAGACCCAAAGTACCCCTAAAAGGAAAAGTAATAAAAAACTCGAAGCAAGAAGAAGCGTCTTTCCCAGAGCGGGAGTGATTATTTCGCCATGCAAATTCCCACGCAATTGCTCAGGCTTTTGCCCAGTCACTTGGCTGAGGTCAGAGATTAACGATTCGTAGGCACTGGCCGTCAGACCCAGCACGCGATATTGCCCTGTGACTGTCTTCGTCTGCTCCTGCAAATCGGCCATTTGGTGCACCACCACCTGCATACTGCTCCGAATCTCCGGCAAAGGGGCCAGCTGTTCGCCTGGCAAGGGATTGAAACCCAAAGTCTGACCTTCCTTAGCTTGCAAGAGCTGCGTATAAGCCTCCTCATTTAATATCGACTGGCCCATAAATTGCCAGTGTAGCTCTGACTCATGCCCTGCTGTTTGACCAGTGACACCCAGACGATAACAGTTTAGAGTGCGATCAGAACCGAAAGTAAGTTGATCCAAGCGCAGTAAAAAAGCCCCCTGCAGAGCGACGGCTTCCTCTAGGGTGGCGTAGGCTTTTTGGGCCGTCTGCTCGGGCAATTGGGTCAAATGAATTTCTTGCCCTCTGGACAAGTATCGTCCCAGAGAGGCCGTATAATGATCACCGAGCGCCACTATCCGAAGACTAGCAAGGGCAAAGACAAAAAAGCCTGCTATCATTAAGCACGTCCATTTCAAAGCACGAAACATGAAAGGCACCTCCTACCTATTAACAAAGAATTCGGTTACATTTTATCTACCGACAATCCCAATAACACACGGCCTGACGAGGCCCAACATAATCTTGAGCCTGAGCTAGTACACCTTTCTTTTTCCAACCAGAAAAGACGGAATTGGCGGTTGAACAATGTTCGTAGTGGTGACTTTGCACATCTGAGAAGCTATAAACACCCCAACGACGGCCATATTCCCAATTTACGCGTGAACCCCGATAGTAAACAGTCTCTGCCGAAACCAGAGTCACAGGGAACAACACAAAACCAGCAACAGAATGAAGGAACGAAAGCTTTTATGTTTCCGCATTTCGTCTCGACCCTTTCTCCTATATCAGTATTAAGGTGCCCTTAACGCAAGTATAACATAGCAAAAAAAATAAATAATGTCAATAAATATTTTAAAAATATATATTTTTATAAAAAAGCTATCAATCTTTGGTCTTATCCTAATTGATGCCACCCTCAGGCTCAAGCTATTTTCTAAGAAGAAAGAAGCTCCTTTCATCTCTTTGTCCCTAAATTCTCAAGTCCTCCATTCCTTAAGAATATCCTTTAAGTGCGCAAATTATCTCGATCACAGCCCACCAGTCCAATTTTCGGCTTGAAAGGTTGGATATTTTCCTAGGAAAAATGAGACATAAAAAAGCCCCCACGGTTAGATCATATTCTCTAACTATCGGGGACTAAGTAAGCCAGTTAAAAATCTTATTCTTTGTCTTGCGTCAAGCCATATTTCTTGTTGAAACGATCCACGCGACCATCGGCTTTGTTGAATTTTTGACGGCCTGTGTAAAACGGATGAGAGTCCGAGGAAATTTCTACCCGTACTAGCGGATAGGTATTGCCGTCTTCCCATTCAACTGTTTCTTGGCTTTCCTTGGTAGAACCTGAGAGGAATTTATAGCCAGTGGTCGTGTCCATAAAAACAACTTTATGGTAATCGGGATGGATATCTGCTTTCATGATTTTCTCTCCTTTTCGCCCTGAGTATTTCGCAACCCAGAGATTATTGTCGTATAACGTTCATAATACTATCATAATAATTCATTCTTGACAAGCATTCGAAGGAAAAAGTTAATACTTCCTACTCCGCTTTTAATCGTGCAACTGGAGAAGTCGAGCGATAAACTGCTCATTATTTTCTGTTTCTTTGAGTTCATGGAGGAGCCGTTCGGTAAATTGCACAGGATCACCCTTAAGGAGTCGACGCATTTGCCAAAGTGCCTGCATCTCCTCCTTGGTGAGGAGGAGATCTTCACGCCGCGTACTGGATGTTTTCAAATTGATGGCAGGAAAAATACGCTGCTCTGCAAGTCGCCGCTCTAAGTGAACTTCCATATTGCCCGTCCCTTTAAATTCTTCATAAATCATATCATCCATGCGTGAGCCTGTCTCTACTAGAGTGGTGGCAATCACTGTTAAACTCCCGCCTTCTTCAATATTTCTAGCTGAGCCAAAGAATCGTTTGGGCCCATATAAAGCGGCGGGATCAACCCCTCCCGATAGCGTCCGACCAGAAGGCGGCTCGACAAGATTATAAGCACGGGCTAAGCGGGTCAGGGAATCCAATAGGACGACAACATCTTGCTTATCCTCCACTAAACGCCGTGCCCGATCCAAAACCAATTCCGCAACTCGGACGTGATGTTCTGGACGCTGGTCAAAGGTAGAGGAGATCACTTCTCCGGCAATACTGCGCTCTAAGTCTGTCACCTCTTCTGGGCGCTCATCAATCAGAAGCACTAAGAGTTCACAAGCCGGCTGCTGGCTCGTTATGCCCTGGGCAATTTCCTTCAGTAAAGTCGTCTTTCCTGCTTTAGGCGGAGCTGCGATTAAAGCCCGTTGTCCGTAACCAATGGGAGCCAGCAAATCCAAAAGTCGCGGCGCCAAGGGGCCAGCCGGCGTTTCCAATTGAAGTGGCTTATCAGGGTAAATGGGTGTCAGAGCGGGGAAATGAGGCCGTTGCTTCGCTTCCTCAGGATCCTTCCCGTTAACCGCATACACATGCATCAGGCCGAGGTAGCGCTCACTTTTCTTTGGGGGCCGGGCGGTTCCTGTTACCAAATCCCCATTCCTTAGGCCAAAACGCTTGATTTGAGAATTGGAAATATAAATATCTTCTTGACTTGGGGCATAGTTGATGGAACGAAGGAAGCCAAATTCCGGGCCGGTAATTTCCAGCACCCCCGACACCTCAAAATATCCTTGCTCTTCTTCTTGGGCACGTAAGACAGCGATAATGAGTTCCTTTTTATTCATTTGACTATAATAGCGAATTTGATAAGCTTTTGCATATTCATAAATGTCCTTTAAGGTCATCTGTTCCAATTCTTTTAAACGTAAATATTGTTCTTGATCGTGTTGGGTCATCCTGTCCTCTTTCTATAGTTTGCAGCGGAACTTGCCTGGTTTACCAAGTGTAAATAATGAGAAAAAACTAGAAAATGACTAGCTATCTAAAGCTCGCTCCTTACTGGTCCATTGATCCATAACAGTTTGCTAGCTTGTTCATTCTAATCAACCCAGCCAATAACTGCAATAGCCTTAAAATATCAATATTAAAAAAAGAGGGCAATGCCCTCTTTCTCAAGGCGTTTATCCACCTGCGACTTATAATCGTTCCCTAAGAAAATCATATTGCATGGCAGAACGGATCGGTTTTGAGTCACCACCCCAAATATCTACTAACTGATAGGCAAATTCTAAGGCGGTCGCCGGTCCACGACTGGTAATCACGTTATCAGAAACCACTACCAGTTCATCCGCCTGATGATCACCGCTTTTAATCTCGTCTTCAAAACCAGGGAAGCACGTGAAGGCTTTCCCCTCTAAAACTCCTGCTTCGGCCAATGCGATAGGCCCTGCACAAATTGCTGCAACTTTATCCCCACGTGACGCCAAGGCCTCCAGGGCCGTGGTCACTTCAGCATGATCCTGAAGATGGGTAGCGCCGGGCAGGCCGCCGGGTAAAATGAGCAATTCATAATGCTTTAAGTTCACTGATGCTAGCGTCTGATCCATTTTGACCGTGACCCCATGAGCGCCGGTCACTTCTTTGTCAAAGCCTACCATATCAATTGGAATCTCCGCACGCCGAAAAACATCGATTGGCGTTAAAGCTTCTATTTCTTCAAAACCTGGTGCAAACAAAACAGCGACTTTTGCCATTTTTATCCCTCCTCATTTTACTTTAACACAAGGTTTGCTTATCTCATAAGCCAAAAACCTATGCTACAATAAAAGAAAGAATAAAATTGAGGAGGTTATCATGGAAAAATTAACAAAAATTTTCACGGTGCAAGCCGAGCACACTGCCAAGGCTCTCGGCTCGGGTGAATTGGAAGTGCTCGCTACCCCCATGCTAGTTGCTTACATGGAGGCCACCGCCCAGGCCCTCATTGCCGATCGTTTTAAGGAAGATGAAGGCACCGTGGGAGGAGCGATCAATATCAAGCATCTGGCCCCCACTAGCGTCGGTCAAGAAGTTAAGGTAGAAGCTCACTTGGTGAAAGTACAAGACGGTCGCCTCTTTAACTTCGCCCTAGAAGCCTATGAAGGACGTCGTCTGATCGCCCAAGGCCGTCACCAAAGAGTCAAAATCAATAATAAAAAATTCCTTGCTAAGTTGAAAAGTTAGAAAAGGTAAAAACTCGTCAGCTTCAAAACTGGCGAGTTTTTGTTTTTAAGCGTCTGTTTTGATATCGGCATATTGTAAGGGAATGAGGGTTTCGATATCCTTGACATCAACGGCCACCGAATAGCCCACCTTCCCCGCCGAAAAAACAATGCGTTCTTCTTCTTGGGCTAAAATATCAAAGGTCGTGGTCAACTGCTTCTTCATCCCAATGGGGGAGCAACCACCATGCACATAACCCGTTAAGGGCCTGAGCTCCTCTTGCTTAATCATATGAATGTTTTTCTCCCCGACGGCTTGGGCAGCTTTTTTCAAGTCTAACTCACGCTTCACCGGCACGACAAAAACATAATGTTCACCCGACTTGCCCACCGTCACCAAGGTTTTAAAAATTTTACTGTTCGTTTCTCGCGCTACATCGCCCACAATATCCCAATAATAAGGGGTATAGGGAATTCGATTTTGCTGGAGCACGCGCATCACATTCGTTTTTGGAAATTTTCGACTCATCCAACCCCTCCTTCTTCTCTTTATCTTAAAGACCTCAGAGCCTCTGGGCAAGGCAGCTGCTAAAAGCGTTAAAAACTAAAAAAGATGAGAGCCAAGTCTCATCTTAAACTTAGGCATCGATGAGTTCAATCGAAGCGCCCAAGCGGGTTAATTTCTCACTGATTTTATCATAGCCACGCAGGATGTGGTCGACCCCATAAATGGTCGTCGTTCCTTCGGCAATTAAAGCTGCATTAACCAAGCTGGCACCTGCCCGCAAGTCAGAAGCAGTCACTTCCGCAGCTTTCAACTGGTTGGGACCTTCCACATGGATTTGATCCTTAACGACACCTACCTTGGCCCCCATGCGTCGTAATTCGGGAATATGTTTAATGCGCTTGGGGTAAATCGTGTCCACAATAGTGCCTTGCCCATACGCGGTCAGAAGAAGCGGCAGGATAGGTTGCTGCAAATCGGTGGCAAAGCCTGGGTAAGGCATGGTTTTGATGTTTACCATCTGCAAGCGGCGTTCCGCCGGCTGAACGAAGATTTCATCCTCGCGCACTTCCATGGCCACACCCATTTCACCCATTTTAGAGACGAAACTTTCGATGTGTTCAAATATAACATTTTTAACGGTCACGCCGTGGCCAACCGCGGCGGCAGCGGTTAGGAAAGTCCCTGCTTCGATCCGGTCGGGAATAATCTGATGGGTAGCCCCTTCTAAATGAGGCACGCCTTCAATCCGAATTGTTGAGGTCCCAGCCCCGCGAATTTTAGCGCCCATTTTATTCAATAGGGAAACCACATCAATAATTTCAGGTTCCCGGGCCGCATTTTCAATCACCGTTTCGCCTTCTGCCATCGTGGCAGCCAGCATGACGTTAATGGTGGCCCCCACGCTAACCACGTCCATGTAAATATCCGCCCCATGCAAGCCATGCGGCGTTTTGAAATGGATGGCGCCGTCGTGATGCTCCACGATCGCCCCTAAGGCTTCAAAGCCTTTGATGTGCAGGTCAATGGGGCGCGGCCCAATCGAGCAGCCACCGGGTAAGCCGACGACCCCTTCACCGTAACGCGCCAAGAGAGCCCCCATAAAATAGTAGGATGCCCGTAAGCTTTGAATTTTTCCCTCGGGCATGGGGATATTTTTCATGTCGGTGGCATCGATCTCTAAGCGGTAGCCATCATAGGAAACCTGGCAGTGGAAATCTTCGAGTATTTCAATGAGGGCGGCCACATCAGAAATATCAGGCACACTTTCTAAAACAACCTGGCCCCTGCCCATAATTGCGGCAGGAATTAAGGCGACTGTACTATTTTTAGCGCCACTAATGGTCACTTCGCCTTCTAGGGCTTGCCCTCCTTTGATTAAAATCCTTTTCATTCTTGTTCCTTTCGTCAATAAAAACTAGCCCTAGTGCTAGTCCTCGTCGTCATCGTCTTGGTCGTCTAACTCCTCGTCCTCATCGACCAAACTCAAATCGCCTTCGAGCCCATCTTCTAATTCTTCATCCTCTTCTTCACCCAAGGCATTGAGATCGGCTTTATAGTCACGCAATTCCGGATCATCTTCATCTTCCTCATCGCCGTCACCATAAGAATCCTCAACGATGCCGTCATCTTCTGGATCATCATTATTGTAGTCGATCACGTCTTCTTCATCGTCATCGTCTTCTTGTTCTTTAATGATATTTTTACCGCGATATTTATGCTTAGCTTTCAATTCATCATCGTCAAAAGTCGAGATGATTTCCTCATTGATCGCGCCCACCGGATACCACAAGCGCAAGCCCCAGCGGTTTTCACCGAGGGAAATAAAACGCCCGTCCGCATTCAATTGGGTATAGAAATTGACCATGCGCTGTTCTAATTCTTCCGTAGGGAGTTCGAGGTAATTTTGAATACTTTCTAGTAGGCTATTAAAATCATGAACCTGATTCGTTTCTAATAAAATTTCATAGGCCACTTCAATCATTGCTATTTCATTTTTATTTTGGCCTTTTAAACGGGTTAATTCCACTCTATAGCCATCCTTTCACATGAATCACTTTTTGGCCATGTTCTTACAGCCAGCAGTTCTTGCCAAATGAAAAAGTAAGGCGCCAAAATGCGCGTGGCGCTGACCCCTTGCTTCTCTATGACATTACCTTTTCATTTTACACTATCCCGCCCTGAAAAAGCAATTTTAATCGGTAATTCCTGCCCTGGTCGTCAGGGTTTAGCGTTTTAAGATAATAAGCACAAGTTAATTCGCCTCTTTGCTGTTCAGCATTCCACGAAAAATGGATCTTGTCATATGCCCCCTTAAAATTCATAACGCCCTGGCCTCGCGGAAAGCGGTAAACAGAAACCTGGGGCGTGGACGCTAAAGCCAGGCGGAAACTACTCCCGGGCTTTCGACGCCAAATTTCTAAGCTTTCTTCTTCAGGATCATATTTCACTTGCACCGAATCCTCCTTATCTTGGTAGCGCAAGTAATAACGTGACCCAAGGGTAAAATATTGGCCGCAACACGCTGCGGTAAATTCTTCTTTTTCGCCAGCTGCTGAAATTTCCTGGTACAATTCAAGCCAAACTTCCTCCATAAAAGCCTCCTCAACTGCTGCTAAGCCTGGGTGGTATGCTATAATAATGCTGTAATACGTTAGATGAAAAGGTGATGGCATGCTACTAAACCCATTATATACTAAAGCAAAACAACCCCTCAAATTGGGGCTGATCGATGAATGTATTGAAGCAAGTGAACCCCTCCGCCCCTTTGCCCTGGCGGACGGTATCTTAAATCAAATGAACAAAGGTGAATTGGCGGCTGATGCCTGCCTCTACTACTGGCCAGGCGCTCCCTGTGTTTACCTGGGCATGGTGGATACCCGCCTGCCTAAGTTCGATGCGGGCATTCAACTCTTGGAAGAAAATGGCTATGCCCCCGTGGTCCGTCCTTCCGGTGGTCTGGCGGTCGTCAATGACCCGGGGATTTTGAATTTGACCCTAGCTGTTCGTCCGGATCAGGGCCGCTTATCGATTGACCACGCCTATGACTTGATGGTTAATATTTTAAATGAACTCCTAAAGCCTTACGGGGAAGCCGTGCAAACCGGCGAAGTGCCCGACTCCTACTGCCCCGGCACTTATGATTTGCGGGTGCAAGGGAAAAAGGTTGCCGGCCTCTCCCAACGGCGCATTGGTGACACGGTAGGCTTATATATTTACCTAAGCTTAAATGGCCCCCAACAGGAGCGCGGGGAACTGCTCAGGAAATTCTATGAAGTGACGGAAGCAGACACCAGCGAAAAAACCCCTTATCCCGCCATTAATCCTGCTTCGATGGCCAATTTAGGGGATCTTATTCCGGAATTAAATGACCTCGAAACGGTCAAGGAAAAATTCACCCAAACTCTCGTCCAAGCTGATCAACTGCAATTAGTTGACTTAGAGACGGCAAGCCTCGATTACGAAAAATACTTGAAGAAAATGCAGAAGAAAAACCGGCAAGTTAAAAAAGCACTCGGCCAATAGATTGAGGAGGCTACGATGCGAAAAGATGCCCGCCTGCCCAGAGAAAAGATCTTTCTAGACCCGGTTCATGCGGATATCCATGTCCGCCATCCCCTCATCCTGGAATTAATTAACACCCCCGAAATGCAAAGGCTGCGGCGAATTAAGCAACTCGGGGTTTCCCATTTAACCTTCCACGGGGCGGAGCACAGTCGCTTCGGCCATTCTTTGGGGGTGTATGAAATTACCCAGCAAATTTGTGATCGTTTCAAGCGCAATTACCCTAGTCAGGAAATCGGCGATGGAGGCTGGGACGATAGCAATCGCTTGCTGGCCCTTGCAGCGGCCCTCTTGCATGATATTGGCCACGGAGCCTTTTCCCATACCTTTGAGCAGCTTTTTAAAACGGATCATGAAGCACTGACCCAAACGATCATTTTAAATGAAGATACGACTGTCCACCAGGCGCTCGTCCAAATTGGACCCACTTTTCCTCAGGAAGTCGCTGCTGTTATTAGCCACCAGCACCCCAATAGCCAAGTGGTACAAATGATTTCCAGTCAATTGGATGCGGATCGCATGGACTACCTCCTGCGGGACTCATATTTTACGGGAACAAATTATGGACGTTTCGATCAGACTCGAATTTTACGTGTCATGATGCCAGCTAAAACAGGCCTTATTTACCAATATGCTGGTATGCATGCGATCGAGGACTACTTGGTCAGCCGCTATCAGATGTACTTGCAGGTCTACTTTCATCCCGTGACCCGGGGCATGGAAACGATTTTGAAGCATTTACTCAAACGAGCCCGCGATTATTTTAAAAAGCAGCCTACTTATTTTGAGAAAACGGCCCCCTTACTCTTGCCTTTCTTGGATCAGCAATGGTCCTTAAAAGACTACCTCGCCCTTGATGATCACGTGATGGTCGCTTATTTTAACCACTGGCAGCATACTAGTCCCGATCCCATCTTAAAGGACTTGGCGGAGCGTTTTATGAATCGAAAGCCTTTCAAGTCGGTTACTTATCCGGGGCTAGAAGCAAAAACGGGCCTCAAGCAATTGAAAGCCCGGCTAGAGGCTTTGGGCTATGACACTGCCTATTACTTGTCGGAGAGCAGTAATTATGACTTGCCCTATGACCTCTACCATCCTAATGACCAGGCGCCGCGAACCCAAATTGAACTCAAGCGCCAGGACGGGCAAGTGGTGGAATTATCCGCCGCCAGCCCTCTGATTCGGGCCATTGCCGGCCAGGAAGTGGGCGATGAGCGCGTTTACTTCCCCCATGAATTGGCCGAGGACCAGCATGTCAACCTCTTCGACCCGCTCCTCAAAGACATCCACCAATTAACTCAATATGGAATTCTGACCCCCCTGAATCAGCCAGATAAGGAGGTACCTTATGACCACGACGACCACAGCTAGCGGCCAACACCTTAAAAGAGAAAACAAAGAACGGGCCCAGGCCCTCCCCAAACCCTGGCGCCTCTACTATTATTCTACCCTCAGCTACTTTATGACAACTGTCGAACCGAGTTACCTTGTTGACGAATGCTTAAAGGAGCTGTTAACCGCCTTAGAGACAGCGGCAGAAGCGAAACAGCCCGCCCGCGAAGCCCTGGAAGCGACTCCTTACCAATGGGCGCGGAAGAAGATGCGCCAATTACCAATGACTCCCTATACAAAAAAACTGCCGCATTACTTAGGCTTCATTAATCAATATTTGGTAGCCAGCTATTTTTTCTACTCCCTCTATCTTTTTGGTTATGGCCTCTATAATTACGGGCAGCTCAGCTTAGCCTTGACCATGCCCATTGAGGTCAGTATTTTAGGAATTATTTTCCAATACTTGCTCATTTTATGTGCGGTCTTTTTCTTTTTCAATTTTATCCGGCAGAGCGCTTGTGGCTACCTCTGGAAGCGACTCCGAAATATTCGCGAATTAGGAGCCGGCATATTCTTTAGCTTGCTTGCTTTAGGCTTACCAGTTTTTCTCTTGCACTACCGGGTTTTCCTTATACCGATTCCGGTAGGCGTCTTCTGGCTGGCACTTGTCCTCTATAGCTTATACCGTTTGGCTTTGCGTTATTTCAATTTTGGTCCTGTCATCGATCGGATTTTCGATTGGCATGTCAAACGGCAAAGTGAGAAAAAGCCCCTCTTCAAGTTGAAACGACCCAAAAAGAAAGGCCAAGGTGATGAGTAAAATGAAAGTTGCGATTGTCGGCGGAGGCATTGTGGGAGCGACTGCAGCCTTCTACGCCAGCCAAATTTTCCCCCAGGTCACCCTCTATGATGAAGGCTTTGGCCAAGCAACGAAAGCCTCGGCCGGTATTATCTGCCCGTGGTTTTCCAAGCGGCGCAATCAAGCCTGGTACCGCTTAGCCAATCAGGGCGCGCATTTCTATAAGGACCTCCTCCAAGATTTAAAAGCTTTAGGCCATGCGACCACTGCTTATGAACAACGGCCCACCTGGCTCTTAAAAAAACGCCAGCACCTCCTGCCTGAATTAGAAGCCCTCGTTGAAAAAAGAAAGGCCGAAGCGCCCCTCATCAAAACGGTGAAGCGCCTTGGCCCTGAGGAACAAAAAGCCCGCCTCAAGGCTTGGACCTATAAGGGTGATGTGTTAGCCATTGAAAAAGGAGCGGCAATTTTGGATGGGGAGGCCATGGTCAATGACCTCCTAGCGGCCGCCCAGGAAGTGGGGCTAACTTATCGCCAAGAAAAAGCCCAGCTCAACGTGGTTAAAGGGACCTACCGATTAAACGGAACCGCCTACGATGCCATTATTTTTGCGTCCGGGGCCTGGCTAGCCCAGTGCCTAGCCCCCCTTAACGTCACAGTGGATGTCCGCCCGCAAAAAGGCGCCCTGGCCTACTATGATGTTCCTGTTTCAACTTGGCCCCTCATTATGCCAGAAGGAGAGGCAGATATTATTCCGCATGGGGAAAACCGCCTCTATATTGGTGCCACCCATGATGATGACAAAGGCTTTGACTTGACGGCAGCTTTAACCGAATTAAAGCCTATTTTAAGCCAAGTAGCCAAACTGCTCCCAGAACTGGACCTCACGCAGCCCAAAGGTTTAAAAGTGGGCACCCGGGCCTACACCTCTGACTATACCCCCTTCTTTGGGCCGGTGCCAGGCCATCCCAAACTGCTCGTAGCCTCTGGCCTAGGAGCCAGTGGCTTAACGACCGGGCCCTTAATTGGCCGGGAATTGGTTCGCCTGCTCGCCCAAGAAAAAACACAGCTGCCCCTGGCAGACTACGACCCTGCCCGGTATATTAAAGCCCAAGCCTAAACGTGGCCAGGCAAAATGCTAACCTAACTCCAGGCTTCCACTTCTCAATGACTGCAGAGAAGTGGAGGCCTTTTTAATATCAAGAAGGCTAAGTACTCTTCATAAAAAAGCGATCGCAACTTCAATAAACTTTAGGTTTAAAAAATTTGCCCCGTAGGATAAGGTGCAGGAATAAAAATAAAAAGGCCTGCTTCCGACGTCATATCGAAAACAGACCCCATAAAAACTTGTTAATCTTGCCTCAAACTTTAGCGCTAGCACGAGCCTTTTAAACTCAAACAGCTAATCCACATCTTTTTTCAAGAGATCGCGAATTTCAGTGAGGAGCACTTCTTCTTGGCTGGGTGCAGGTTCCTCTTCTTCCTCCTCATCGCTATCGCTAATGAAGGCATTCTTTAATTTCGCCACGGCCTTCGTGACAAAGAAGAGCACCAAAGCAATCAGTAGGAAGGTAATAATGGCCTGGATGAAATTCCCTACCGTCAACTTCGCCCCTAAAATATTAATTGTAATGCCGGTAAAATCAGTATTCCCCATTAAGGCTCCAATAATCGGCATAATGATGTCTTCGACGAGGGAGTTGACAATTGCAGTAAAGGCTGACGCCATGACAACCCCAATGGCCATGTCCATCACATTACCACGGGCAATGAAATCACGAAATTCTTTCAGCATTCAAGCACCTCCAAAACAAATCCTGTACTGCCTTCAGTGTAAGAAAGCCTTAGTAAAAATGCAAGTAACGCAGTAGCCCAGCGAGCAGCAATAAGAGGCTTAGGAAAAAATGACCCTTCCTGTGCATAAAGAGAATGGCCACATACTCCCGCACTCCATTCCTCAGCCATTCGCGTAAACTCGCCCGTGCGCCGATGCCTGACATCTGGTAGAGGCCTTCCATATTCGCATAGAGCTGGCTGCGATAAAGATGGTAATTGCTGGTGATAAAAACAATTTTTGTCTTCTCCGACCAGAAGTTCTCCTCTTCTAATAGGAGCCGGCAATAGTAGAAGTTCCCGTGTGTGTTTTCGGCCTCCTCATCCAGCAAAATACGCTCCTCTTCTACCCCATGGGCGATAAGGTAATCTCGCATCCTGCTAGCCTCGCTCTTTTTCATATAGGGCTGCGTTCTGGCTCCCGAAACAATAATTTTGGGCTCTTTTTTATGGAGAAATTGCTGGCGGCTTAAGTAACTCAAAGCTTGATTGAGCCGACGCTTTAAAACATTGGTTAAGCTCCCATCCGGCTGCAAATTAGCCCCTAAAATTAAGACATAGTCCTTCGGCCCCTCATCCTCCATGAAGGTTAAGCGCACGGTCACCACGAGGTAGTTGATAAACAATAAGACATAGTAAGTCATCATGAAATCGGGAATTTTGACCCAGCGCTGAAATTCCCCCACGTGAAAGCCAAAAATCGCCAAGTAATGTAGGAGACAAATGGAAATTAGCAAGAGGCCTAAGGCAATGCCAATCGATAATTGCAAAAGATTTTGCTCCTTATGAAATAGGGTCCAAGCTTGGGCCACCATAAAGGAGCCGAAGAGAAACATCAATAGAGGCCCGATGGCACTGCCCATTTGCTCGAAAAAAAGCAAAAAACTTTGCAGGGGAGGGCTGGCCCAATTCAAATTCCAGAGAAAAGGAATCAGTAAAATGATAAAGCCAACCAAAGCCAGCAAAGTATCCCAAAGATTACGCGGCGCCATCACAAAAATGATGAAGGCCACTAAAACTAAGGCAAAACCGGTTAAGTAAAAAAGCATTAGACGCCCCCTTTTTTCGGGTCATGGTAGGTTTGGTAGACATATTGCTTTTTCACGTTCAGGCGTTTCGCCACATATTTAATCGCATCGTTCGTGCGGTAGCCCTTGGCCTCTGCCACTAGGGGGACCAGGTCTTTTAAGGGCAGGGCCTTATGCCGCTCCCAAAAATCATCCTCATCTTGGCCTTGGGCATTTTTTTGGCCGGCAATAAGCAGGCAGATTTCGCCTTTGGTACTTTCCTTCGCAAAGTAGGCCGCCAATTCACCGAGCTGACCTCGGTAAAAGGTCTCAAATTTCTTCGTCAATTCACGGGCCACCACGGCGGGACGCTCACCGCCAAAAACCCCCACCAAATTTTCCAAAGTTTTGGCCAAGCGGTAGGGAGATTCATAAAAAATTAGGGTTTCCGGACGACTTGCATAAGGCCGCAAAGCTTCGGCTTGGGCCTTTTTCTTCTTGGGTAAAAAACCGATGAAGGTAAAAGGCTGGCTAGCCAGACCACTCGCAACCAGCGCGGTGATGCCGGCACTGGCCCCAGGGAGGGGTAAGACAGGAAAGCCGGCCGCTAGGCAAGCTGCCACCAGCCCCCGTCCCGGATCCGAAATGCTGGGCATACCAGCATCACTCAGCTGGGCTAAGGTTTCGCCAGCTTCTAAACGTTGTAAAATTTCCGGCAAGCGCTCCTCATGCTTATGCTCCTGGTAGCTTAGCATGGGGGTTTCAATCCCAAAATGGGCGCGCAATTTACCTGTCTGCCGGCTATCTTCCACCAATAGTAAATCTGCCGACTGTAAAATGTCGACCGCCCGGTAGGTCAGATCACCTAAATTACCAATTGGTGTCGGCACTAAATATAAAACGCCCTCTTCTCTGGAACGGTAGCTATGCTGAATTTTCATCGGTTCACCTCCTAAAATTTTTTAATATCGGCTGCCTGAACGCCCGGGCATAGCACATAGGCTTGGCCCTTTTTCGGCTTGACACCTTGCTGGGTGAGATAGGCTAGTTTTTGCGGGCGCCGCAATTGCTTAAAGGCATATTCCCTGGCCATAGCTAGGCTTTTTTGGTCATATTTTTCAGCATAAATTAAACGGCAAGGCCGGCGAAAGGCAGGCCGGGTATATTTGGCTCCCTTCCCAGCATTGTGCGTCTTTAAGCGTGCTTTTAGATGGGGGGTGTAGCCAGTATACAAGGTCCCATCCTGGCAGGAGAGCACATACATGTAGTGGGCTTTTTTACTCATAAAGCTCCGCCCGTACAGCAGGATTCAGTTCATCAGCTTCATCATACATGATGGCGGGGGCTTCGACTTTCAGGCCATGCTGGCCCCCATTCTTCCGCCAGGCTAATAGCACCATATTTGCCAAAGTCCCCGGCTTAGGATGGATAAAGCGCAAGCGCTGCAAGCCAAAGCCAAATGCTTCCCCTGCAACCATTAATTCCTGCAGGCGGTCCGGCCGGTGCACCATAAATAACTGCCCCCGATTTTTCAATAAGACCCGGCTAACTCGAAATACATCTGTAAGGGTCATCGAAAGCTCGTGGCGGGCTTGGGCCTTGGCGGGATTAGGGTTTTTTAGGGAGGCAGGGAAAACCTTAAAGTAAGGGGGATTGCACGTGATAATATCACACATATCATGGCCTAATTTTTCCGGAGCTTCTGTAATGGAAGCCTCTAAAATATGAATTTGCTCCTCAAAACCATTCAAAGCAACTGAGCGCCTGGCCATGTCACAGAGGGGCGCTTGTATCTCGACACCCCAAATCTCGGCCGGATAGCGATCAGCTAAGCACAGGGGCAAGACTCCATTCCCCGTGCATAAATCAACGACCTTTTCCTTGGCTAGGCCTCGTAAATGGGTAAATTTAGCCAGAAAAAGGGCATCCGTTGAATAGGCTAAATAATTTTTGCTTTGAATAATTTTGAGAGGATGAGAACTTGGGAGCGTGTCCACACGCTCACCTGCTTCTAAACCTAAAACCACAACAACCTCCCCTATTTATCGCGTTTTCCTGCTAAAATATCCAAGCAGAACATGCATTGCTCCCCATGAGGCCGGCGTTGGCCATAGGAAATATTGCAGATATGGAAGCCATCTTCATAAATATTAGCCAAATTCTGCATGGCCTTGGAACGCTGCTCGGTTTGCTCCACCTGCTCCTTGGCCAGTTCCTTGTCGGTATAATTTTGCAATTTTTCCCGCAAGTAGGCATTCTCATCCCGCAATTGGTGATTAGTTAAAATCTGCTCATTCAATTCCTCTTCAATTTGGGTCAAACCTTCCGCAAGCAAGGCTAACTGATCTTGCATCTGCTCCATTTGCTTGGTCATAGGATGCTTATTCACAAATATTCCCTCACTTCACTCATGATACTTTCATTTTAGCACATGCCCCCCGAAAGAAAAACTCCCGCTCAGCTGACCGGTTTCTCCTGCCAGGCTTTTAAAACGACGTATTCCAAGACGCTCTGCACTTGGACATTAGCTTTGAGCATGGCTTGGGCCTTAGGGAGGGCGCGGCTGAGGCCAGCTAATTGCTGCTCACTGGCTTGCTGGAGGATATCTTGGTAGGTTTTTTGCTCGGCAGGGATGAGTAAGCCCTGGACGCCTGTTTCTGCTTCTAATTGCAGGTATTTCAAGTAAAAAAGATCCCGGCAGAACAGGAGCAGCATGTTAAGCAAGCGCTCGATATCAGCCGTTTCCTTACTGAGAGGAAGCCAAGTATTTATAATCATGGTCAAGGCCCTAGCGTCAGTTGTGAAAATATACAAAAGCCACTGCAAGGCCGCCTTATTCTGCCCCTGAAAGACTTCGTCAGCCAGCAAATTTTTAGCACTCAACCGATCATGGGTTAATTCTGCTAGCAATTCCTGGGTTTTGGCCGGCAAGTTTTCTTCTTTTAGCCAGACAAGGCGCTCTTTTTTGGGTATGGGTGGCAAATTAATCAATTGGCAGCGGGATTGAATGGTCGGCAGGAGGCCTTGGGGCTGGCTGGTGGTCAAAAACAGGTAGACCCCAGGGTAAGGCTCCTCCAAAAATTTCAGCATACTGTTTTGCGCTTGGGTCGTCAACCTTTCCGCATCTTCTAAAACAATGACCTTCTGCCCTTGGTTAATGGAGGTAAGGGCTAGTTCTTCCTTGATGTGCCGAATTTCATCTATTTTTAGCTTTTCGCCCTGATTCTCTAAAGTCAAAACGCCGGGAAAAGCCCCCGCTTGAATGAGCCGGCAAGTCCGGCACTCTCCACAAGGCAAGGGACCGCGTTCGCAAAAAAGCCCACAAGCCAAATACTCCGCCAAGGCTTCCTGCCCACTGCCAGGGAGGCCCGTAAATAAGTAAGCATGGGCCAATTGCCCACGCTCCAGCACCCCATCAAAGGCTCGTTTTATTGCTGCTTGCTGATGTTCAAGGGCCCACACGTGGCCATCTGCTTGCGTCATGCTAGCCTCCTTCACCTTCTAAACCTTGGGGAAAACGTTCCTCAATCGCTTGTTTAGCCAAGGTAAAAACCTCAGCCGGATTTTTTTCGGCAGGCAAGGCGACTATCCGCTGGCCCTCCGCCTGGTACAAGGCTTCGTAACCTGCCACCACCCGTTCATGGAAGGCCAAGGCCTCCAAATCTAAGCGATTCATTTCCTCAGAACGATGGGCTTGAATCCGCTCCAAGCCAACAGTAGCAGGCAAGCGCAGGTAGAGAGTGAGATCCGGTTGGACTGTTTCCAGGGCAAAGCGATTAATGGCGCGCACCGCTTCTACACCCAGGCCCCGGCCATAGCCTTGGTAGGCGAGGGAACTATCCACATAACGGTCACAAAAAACGACCTGCCCACGTACCAAAGCCGGGGTGATCACCCGGCTTAAGTGCTGGCAGCGACTCGCCGCATAGAGAAGCGCCTCGGCTTTCGGATCCAAGGCCCCATGCTTAGGATCCAAAATAACTTGGCGAATTTCCTCGGCCAAGGGGTCTCCCCCCGGCTCACGCGTCACCAGCAGCGGACGTTTTAACTGCGGCTCAAAATAGGCCACGAGTTTTTTAATGAGCGTCGTTTTTCCCGAGCCATCCGGCCCTTCAAAAGTGATAAACACAAGCTACCCTTCCTTCTAATCCATCTCCCGCCGACCTTCCAAGGCCCGAAACAGTGTGACTTCATCGACGTACTCGATGTCACTGCCCACCGACAAGCCATAAGCAATGCGGCTGACCTTAATACCGGCCGGCTGAATGAGACGCTTCAAGTAAGTGGCGGTGGCCTCTCCTTCAGCCGTGGCATTGGTGGCAATAATCACTTCCTTGACCTCCTGATCTTGCAGGCGTTCGAGCAGGCTTCGAATATTTAAATCCTCTGGCCCCCGCCCTTCCAAAGGCGACAGTACGCCGTGAAGCACGTGGTAGAGGCCCCGGTATTCCTGCATGCGTTCCATGGCAATGATATCCTGGGAGGTTTCCACGACCATAATTAAACTGCGGTCACGCTCCTCATCCCGGCATAGCCAGCAGGGGGACGCTTCGGTAATATTGCCGCAGATTTCACAAAAAGTAAGCTCGCGTTTGACATCGACCAGGGCGCGGGCAAAATCTAAAACGTCCTGTTCCTTCATATCTAAAATATAGAAGGCTAAGCGCGCCGCTGTTTTACTCCCAATACCCGGCAGCATCTTCAAACTTTCCATCAAACGCGCGATGGGATCTGGATATTGCAGCATGGAAAACCTCCTCTCGCCTCACCATACCGTCGACCTAAAAGCCGGGCAAGCCCCCGCCGAGTCCTTTGAAGAGATCAGCTTGCTTGTTATCCACCTTGGCTAAGGCTTCATTTACCGCTGTTAGCATTAAATCACTTAACATATCTGGATCTTCGGGGTCAATCACTTCGGGTTTCAAGTCGATGGCGAGGACTTTTTTAGCCCCGTTAACCTTCACTTGGACCATGCCGGTGGGATCTTGGCCCGTAAATTCCTGCTGCTCGAGGTCTTTACTCTTCTTCTCCATATCCGCCTGCATTTTTTGTGCTTGCTTCATCATTTTTTGCATGTTCATCATATTATTTGCCATAATTTACTCCTTTACTCTACGGTCTCATCGTCATCAATAATATAAATATTGTCCTTACCAAAAATTTCTTCTGCCATTTTCACGGCTTCGTTGCCCCCGTCCTTAGCTGAAGCTGTATTTTCCAGGACAGTTTCATCTGGGTCAGTGTTGGCATCTTGTGCCCCCGTATCACCAAGCAAATTAGCCAACTGACCAGCCTTCATGGCTTTCACATAACGCGCCCGGGCTTTTTCCCATTGCTCTGTAGTCAGCAAAAGCATTTTCCCCGGATGATCAGTCCAAGCCTCAATTTTCTCCTGAACCGTTTGCTGTAAGGCCTGGTCATCGGCTACCTTCTGGCAAAGCAAATCATAATCAAAGCGCAAAACAAAGTACTCGGGGGAAGCAGCTGCTGGGAAAGTCTGCTGCAAGAGGGCAGCCTGTACCGTAGGCAGGGAAGCGATAATATCCGGCCAAACGGCTTCGATTTGCCGGCGATCGGTATTTGTCGCGGCTTGCAAGGTTTTAAAAATCAAATGGTAGCGGGGTTCAAATTCAGCGACCTGCCCCCTAGCCTTAGGCCGACTGGGTGCTTGCGGTAGGGGCTGGGTGGATTCACTCGCCACTGGCCCTTCCTTGACCGCCTTTTTCAAGGCGGCGACTTCGGCTTGTAATTGTTTCACCTGCATGTGGTCAGCCGCTTCGGCTTCTTTTTCCTTGGGGGCTTGGCTAGCCTTAAAGTGACTAGCGGCTAATTGCATCGTCAGTAAATCCAAAATAATTTGCGGCTGGCTCGCAAAACGTAAGTCACTCACCCGCTCTAATACAAGCTCCTGCATGCCATTCAATTCTTCGCGCGTCAAGGCCGCACTCAAAGTGAAGAAGGCATCAGGATAAGGCCGGCTCCAAACGTCAGCATCAGCGCCCAGCATCTTCGCCAAGTAGAGATCCCTCAAGAAAAAGAGCAATTCTTCGAGGAAGCGATGTGGCTCGCCGCCCGCTGCCAGCATACCTTCTAAAGTGGCTAAGGCCGCCTCCACGTCTTCCTCATGAACCGCCTTAATATAAGCGGTCAATTGGTCTTCGTTCAAACTCCCCGTAATAGTGCGGGCTGTTTCTGCCGCAATTTTCCCTTCCGAAAAGGATAACACTTGATCCAGTAAACTCAAAGCGTCGCGCATGCCCCCATTCGCCGTGCGAGCAATAATATGGAGGGCTTCGTCTTCCGCTTTTAGGCCTTCTTCTTTTAGAATTTTTTCTAAATGCTTTTCAATATCAGCCGTATCCAGGCGCTTGAAATTAAAACGCTGGGTTCTGGAGATAATCGTAGCGGGAATTTTATGGGGCTCCGTCGTCGCTAAAATAAAAATAACATTCTCAGGAGGCTCCTCTAAGGTTTTGAGTAAGGCGTTGAAGGCCCCTTGGGAGAGCATGTGCACCTCATCAATAATATACACCTTGTAAGTAGCCTCAGTAGGCGCATAGCGGGCTTTATCCCGGATATCCCGAATCTCCTCCACCCCATTGTTTGACGCGGCGTCAATCTCAATCACATCGGCCAAGCTGCCCTGGGTAATTGCTTGGCAAAGCTCACAAGTATTGCAAGGCTCCCCATCTTCTTGATTGGGGCAATTAATGGCCTTGGCAAAAATTTTTGCCGCACTCGTTTTCCCCGTCCCCCGCGGACCGGTAAAGAGATAGGCGTGGCTGGTTTGCTGGTGGCGGATCGCATTTTTCAGCGTCTTAGCCACGGCATCTTGGCCCACCAGATCACTGAAACGCTGGGGCCGCCACACCCGATATAAGGCCTGATAGCTCATGAGGTCACCTGCTTCCTTTCTAGATACTCTTCTATAGTATAACAAATTTTGCGTCACAAGACACGGTGGATCAGCTCCTCAAATTTTTCGACTAAAAACAAAAAATGCTTTTCAGACGCCTTCTTTTCCCAATGCAAATAAACAAATTTTTCATGAAAGCTTGTCCTGAGGGTCGGGAGTAGGAACAATATTTACTTTTTGGTAAGCAATCTTCTCAAAGCCTCTAGATTTTTCCTGAGATACCAGATATAGTATTAAGTGACTAAGGCAAACACTATAAGTTGTGCCTACTTTAAGCCAAGGAGGATTATTATGTTACAAGAACACCCCACTAACACGGCAGTTCCCACCAAAATCGCTGTGGGTTTAAAGCAAATCACCAAGCGTGATGGCCGCCGGGTGAACTTTCGACCTTCACAAGTGCAAGTCGCTCTAAAAAAAGCCCTTGGCAATGCGGACCAAGATATTAAAACTCTCTATGAGGAAGTTTTGGCTTACTACCAAACGGAATATGAAGAAAAAACGACTGAAAACATGGCCTATGCCATCGTTCATGTCTTAAAGGCGCATTCCTATACGGAGGCGGCCCATCGTTTTCAGAAATACCGCAGCCATAAAATTAATGACCACGACCGGCAAATGGATGTCAATGTGAAATTAAAGGAATTTAGAGCCGGTGATAAACGCGTCTTGAACGAGAATGCCAATAAGGACTCACGGGTTTTCAATACCACGCGGGACTTGACGGCCGGCGTGAGTGCTAAGGCGCTCGGCTTGAATATGATGCCCTGGGCCGTGGCCAATGCCCACTTGAAGGGAGATATTCACTTCCACGACCTCGACTACTCACCCTATTCACCGATGACCAACTGCTGCTTAATTGATTTTAATGAAATGCTCTCCAATGGCTTTCACATTGGGAATGCGGAAGTTGAGTCACCCAAATCCATTAACACGGCCTGCGCTCAAATTGCGCAAATTATTGCTAACGTAGCCTCTTCCCAATATGGGGGATGCTCGGCCGACCGAATTGATGAACTCTTGGCTCCCTACGCCCGTCTTAACTTCCAAAAGCACCTCCAATTTAGTGAGGATTGGATTGAGGATGCAGTAAAAAGGGAGCAATATGCCTATACTAAAACCAAGAAAGACATTTACGATGCCATGCAAAGCCTGGAGTATGAGATTAATACCCTCTACTCCTCTAATGGGCAAACGCCATTCACCACTTTGGGCTTTGGCTTAGGGACGGATTGGTTTGCCCGAGAAATTCAAAAAGCCATCCTCAATGTCCGCATTGGAGGCCTGGGCCGGGAAAAGCGGACTGCTATCTTCCCTAAATTGATTTTCTCTATTCGCCGGGGCACCAATCTCGAACCGCGGGACCCCAACTACGACATTAAGCAATTGGCGGTCGAATGTGCCACCAAACGGATGTACCCAGATGTTTTAATGTATGACAAATTAATCGAATTGACGGGGAGTTTTAAAACACCAATGGGCTGCCGTTCCTTCCTTCAAGGCTGGTGGGACGAAAATGGCCAAGAAGTTAATAGCGGACGCATGAATTTAGGGGTCGTGACCTTAAATATTCCCCGCATTGCTATGGAAGCCAACCATAAAAAGGAAGACTTCTACGCCCTCTTAGAGGAACGCTTAAAGCTCATGGAAAAAGCCCTCCTCTACCGAGTGGAACGTACCAAGGAAGCCAAACCAGAAAATGCCCCCATCCTCTACCAATATGGCGCTTTTGGCAAACGACTCAATGAAGAAGACGACGTCGATGAAGTTTTCAAAAATAAACGTGCGACTGTTTCCCTAGGCTATATTGGCCTCTATGAAGCAGCGACTTGCTTCTATGGTCCCAATTGGGAGCACAATGAGGAAGCCAAGGCCTTCACCGTGGACATTGTGCGCCGCTTGAAGGAAGCTGCCGATCGCTGGGGCGAGCAATACGGCTATCATTTCAGTGTCTATAGCACACCAAGTGAGAGCCTGACGGATCGCTTCTGCCGCTTGGATACGGAGAAATTTGGCCTAGTCAAAGACATCACCGACAAAGGCTACTATACGAATAGCTTCCACTATGACGTCCGGAAAAATCCTTCGCCTTTTGAAAAATTAGAGTTTGAAAGTCCTTATCCCAAGTATTGTAGCGGTGGCTTCATTCACTACTGCGAATACCCCAACCTGCGGCAAAATCCAACAGCCCTAGAAGCAGTTTGGGACTTTGCTTATGACAAGGTGGGGTACTTAGGAACCAATACTCCGATTGATCGCTGTTATGAGTGTGATTTTAAGGGCGAATTTCTACCCACAGAACATGGCTTTAAATGCCCTCAATGCGGGAACACCGATCCGGAAACCTGTGACGTGGTCAAGCGGACCTGCGGCTACTTAGGCAATCCTAATATTCGACCCATGGCAGAAGGCCGCCACAAGGAAATTGCTTCCCGCGTGAAACATATGCCGACTGATTAGCTTTAGATAAGGAAGGTGAGACTTTGCGCAATCCAAAACCTAAAGAATGGACCGCAGAACGCTTTTCTAAACAGATGATTGCTGACTATAAGCCCTTCAATTTTGTGGACGGGGATGGGGTGCGCTGCAGTATTTACGTGAGCGGCTGCCCCTTCGCCTGCAAGGGTTGCTATAATAAAATTGTGCAAAACTTTAATTATGGCGTGCCTTATACCGACGAATTGGAGGAGCGCATCCTCAGTGATCTCGCCAAACCCTACTGCCAGGGCCTAACGCTCTTGGGCGGCGAGCCTTTCTTAAATACCCAAGTCCTGAACCGCCTCGTTAAAAAGGTACGCGAGCGTTTTGGCGACCAAAAAGATATTTGGAGTTGGAGCGGCTATTACTATGAAGAATTGCTCCAGGAAACCGAAGACAAACTTTGGCTTTTAAAGCATATTGATGTCCTTGTCGATGGGCGTTTTGAATTGGCCAAAATGGATTTAACCTTGCGTTTTCGTGGCAGCTCTAACCAAAGAATTATTGATGTGCCCGCCTCGCTGGCCAAAAACGAACTGGTCCTATGGCAAGACGGGACTTATGATGACTTTTAAGGGTGAATCCTCCCCGCTTCTGGGGGAGGATTTTTTAGCATAGGAATAGCTTTTTTGCCCAAATATCGGTACAATGAATGTACTTAGAGCGTTTACGAAACGCCCACTAAGCTGAAGGAGGATAACATGAAAAAATTAGGAGTTATGATTAACCCCATCGCAGGGATGGGGGGCCGGGTTGGCTTAAAAGGAACAGATGGCCAAGCGGTTCTCGAAGAAGCGCGTAGGCGGGGCGCCCAACCAGAAAGCGCCAAAAAGGCTGCCAAAGCCCTGAGTGCCCTAGCAGAAATCAAGGATGACCTGATCGTTTACGGAGCCAGTGGCGACATGGGCGAAAAACCTTGTCAAGAAGCCGGCCTGAATTTTGAATGCGTCTATGAAGTAGAAGGCGAAAGCCAAAAAGAAGATACCTATGAATTAGCCAAGCGCCTCCTAGACAAAGATCTAGATTTAATCCTTTTTGCTGGGGGTGATGGCACTGCCCGTGATCTCGTGAATACGATCGGGCTAAAAATTCCAGTCATCGGTATTCCGGCCGGTGTGAAGATTCACTCTCCCGTCTATGGGCGCACCCCAGAAAATGCAGGAGAGTTAGCCTTAAAAGTCTTAACCGACCAACGCATCGCCCTGCAAGAAGAAGAAGTGATCGATATTGAGGAAGAAGCCTTCCGCCGTGATGAAATTCATACGAAGGTTTACGGCTTCCTGAATGTGCCTTACGATGAATCCTTCATGCAGGTGACGAAATCCATTTCCCCGCAATCCGACCAAGCCGCCCAAGAATCAGCGGCCCTCACCGTCATTGACCAGATGGAAGATGACGTCTACTACATTATTGGCTCAGGCTCCACCACCAGTCGCATTATGGAAGAATTAGACCTGCCCGTCACCATGCTGGGGGTCGATATCATTAAAAATAAGGAACTGGTTGCCAAAGACGTCTATGACCAGCAAATTTTAGAGATTATCAAAGACGCGCCTACGAAGTTAGTGGTCACGCCTATGGGAGGCCAAGGCTATCTCTTCGGCCGTGGGAATCAGCAAATTTCTGCCGCCGTGCTCGCTAAAATTGCTAAGGAAGATATTACCATTGTCTCCACGCCTAGCAAATTACATACCCTAGAGGGCCGGCCATTAATTGTCTATACCGGTGACGAAGCCATTGACCAAAAAGTCTGCGGCTACTACCGTGTCATCACCGGCTACGGGCAATTTAGCATGCACCGCGTCGTTTCCGCTACAGCCCTACAATAAAGCACATTTCAGGGAGAGAGGAGGGTTTGGGATGGTTATTTTCTATGATGATATGACCTGGCACCAATTTCACCTTTGGATCGGCGTTGACCGCCAAAAACACCTGCGTTTTATTCGGCGGGAGCAAGACGTTGAGAATTTTAATTTAGAGGAAATTCCTGGCACTTATGTCCGTTCCACGGAGAGTGTCCAACCCGTCGTCCAGCAGCTTTTGGCTTATTTTTCTGGGGAATTAAAAAATTTCCAACTACACTACCCCAAGGCGGTGGGAACCCCCTTCCAGGAGCAAATCTGGGCAACCCTCCGGCAAATTCCCTATGGTGAAACACGCACTTACCAAGATATTGCGAGAAAAATAGGGAAGCCAACTGCTTGCCAGGCGGTGGGCCAAGCAATCAGTCGCAATCCCTATCTGATCGTGACCCCCTGCCACCGGGTCATTGGCAAAAATGGCCATTTAATTGGTTTCTCCAGTGGCTTAGATATGAAAAAAGCCCTGCTCAATTTAGAGCAAGGCATCACGTCCTTAAACGTCTAGTCTTCACTAGACGTTTTTTCTTCTTCAGCTTCTTTTTCCCCATCAACAAGGACATCTAAAACAAGGGCAATGGCCAACACCAAAGGCTCAGCAGCTTGGTCCTTGACACTTAAAACAAAGCTATCCCCAATGCTTAAAAATTTCCGCCGAATTTCACCAATCCGGTCCCCGTCCACATTGATGTGGTAATTGTAATCCAACAAATTCCCCTTGACTTGTACGGTACCCGCATCACTGTCCACTTGCAGGCGACGCCGCATGGGCGACCATTTACTCTTCAAGGTTAACTCCTCGCCCGAAGCAAGGCGGCAGCGGAAATGCGGAAAAATATGAAAATGTAATTTCTTCAAGGCGAAAACTTCGTGGCCCTCAGCATCCCAAACCTTGAAACGCTTGGTCCACAAGCTAAATTTTTGCTTCACCTGGTAGCGCACTTCACCCGCATCGTCTTTGACTTCGTATTGATCAAACACTTTAAACAATTTCTGGCGCAAGATTAATTCCCGCATGCTAACCTCCCAGCCCTTTGGCTATAACAAAATGTGAGTAAGCAATTTAAATAAAAAAAGAGGCTTGGCCTCTTCCTAGCTTACAGCACAAGAAGGAAAATGCTTAGGGCTGCTTCGTTCCCGATCTGACCCGGTTCACACTTCCATCTTTGCCATAAGGTCTTTCGACAATTATAGTATAGCAAAGCTTTCCTACTTATGCAAGTAAAAATGCCCAAGATCACACGATCTGGGCATATAATGCTTAAGCTTCTTGCATATCCTTCAACTTCATAATCCGAGTTTTCGTGGATCTTTCTTCTTCTTCCAATTTGGCTTCAATATAAGCAATCGTCTCTTCAGTATCAGGAATCATCCGGTACTCGAGGGCGTTAACTCGGCGACGGGTGCTTTCGATTTCGTCTGCCATTAATTGGCAAGTTTTTTCGATCTCACTCAGTTCCAGTAATTTGGGCATCATCGCACTCAAAACGTCAATAGCTTCATCCAATTCACTGGAGGTATTTAAGTAGCCGTAAGCAAATTTTTCATTTTTGCTCTCCTGCTCTTCGGAGTAATTGAAGTCCATTTTGGGGACGTCAACACTCATGACGTTTTCCTTGCGAATATGCAAGCTCACTTCCTTGGTGGGAATGGCCGTCAATTCATCGATGAAAGCCTCATTCATCAAGCTGGAAGCCAAGACAAAATTTTGCAGGGCTCCGGTTAAGCCATCTTCGACATCTTTCCGCAATTCATTATTTTCCTTAATGAGGTCAATGAATTGGCGCATCAATTCGTCTTGCTTATCCTTGAGGAGTTTATGCCCACGCGTGGCAATCGTTAAGGACTTCTTGAGATTCCTCAACTCCATCCGCGTTGGCTTCACATTTAAGGCGTTAGCCATAATGCATCACGCTCCTTTGGCTTCGCTATCAGTTTCTGGATAATACTTGTCGACCAATTTATCACTGATCCGGGTCAACTCACCCTTCGGTAGGATGGAGAGGAGTGACCAGCCTAATTCCAAGGATTCAAAAATGTCCCGGTTGGTATCGAAGCCTTGGTTGACATATTCGTTTTCGAAGCGGTCGGTAAATTTCAAGTAGAGGCGGTCGGTATCAGAAAGGGCTGATTCCCCTAAAACAACAGCCAATTCTTTCGCTTCTTTACCTTTAGCGTAGGCAGCGAACAACTGGTTCATGGTGTCGGCGTGGTCTTCACGCGTCTTGTCCGCCCCAGTCCCCTTATCCTTCAAACGAGATAGGGAAGGTAAAACGTTGATTGGTGGTTTGATCCCGTTGTTATTCAACTCATTATCCAGAATGATTTGCCCTTCCGTAATATAACCTGTTAAGTCAGGAATAGGGTGGGTGATATCATCTTCTGGCATGGTGAGAATTGGGATCTGGGTCACTGAACCCTTGGCGCCACGAATCCGACCGGCCCGCTCATAAAGCGTAGCTAAGTTCGTGTACAAGTAGCCTGGGTAACCACGACGGCCAGGCACCTCACGGCGGGCAGCGGAAACTTCCCGCAAGGCCTCACAGTAGTTCGTCATGTCCGTTAAGATAACCAAAACGTGCATGTCCTTTTCATAAGCGAGGTATTCGGCAGCCGTTAAGGCAATTTTTGGCGTGGCCAAACGTTCAATCGCTGGGTCATCCGCCAAGTTCACAAACATAACGGAACGGTCGATCGCGCCTGTTTCTTGGAAGGAGTTTTCGAAGTATTGCGCTTCTTCAAAAGTAACCCCCATCGCCGCAAAGACGACAGCAAATTGCTCATCATCGTTCAAAACGGTCGCTTGACGGGCAATCTGAGCGGCTAATTCCTTGTGGGGCAAGCCTGAGCCGGAGAAAATTGGTAGCTTTTGGCCCCGCACCAAGGTGTTCATGTGGTCAATGGTTGACACCCCGGTTTGAATAAATTCGTCGGGGTAGTCACGCGCCATCGGGTTGATCGCTTGGCCGTTAATATCCCGCATTTCATCCGGAATAATTTCAGGACCGCCATCGGTCACATTCCCTAAACCATCAAAGGTCCGGCCAATCATGTCTTCGGAAACCCCAAACTCGAGTGGACGGCCTTTAAAGCGCACTTTGGTATCGCGCAAGTTTACGCCAGAACCGCCCCCGTAAATTTGGACAACCGCTTTGTCTTCTTGAATTTCAAGAACTTGGCCGACGCGGGTATTGCCGTCTTGGGTTTGAATTTCAACTAATTCGTCATAACCCACATCCTTGACATCGTCAACGATCATCAACGGTCCATATACGTCTGTAACGGATTTATATTCTTTTAACATTATTTAGCCCCTCCCTTCTGAATCACTTCTTTCATTGCAGGTGCAATGGCATCGTGGAGTTCATCTAATTTTTCAATTTCTTCTTCAGGAGTGTATTTCATCCGGTCAATGCGTTCGCGGATGTCTTGGGTGCCCTTCATGATTTCATCATAGTAGGCCCCCAACTTCATGGCCTCACGCGCCTCAGCTTCAAAGGTTAGAATAATATCTAACATCTTGAATTGCTTTTCGCTTGAGGTGGTCGTGTCAACCTCGTTGAAGGAGTTTTGCTGGAGGTAAGCTTCCCGAATAAGGGCCGCAATAACCAAGGTCAAACGGTCCGATTCGGAGAGGGAATCGACCCCAACCAGGCGAACAATTTCTTGTAAGCCATCTTCTTCTTGCAAGGTAGACATTGCCGAACCGACCATACCACTCCAGTCTTCGTCAATTTCCTTGGAGATATTTTTGGTCACATCGTCCAAGTAAAGTGAGTAAGAATCTAGCCAGTTAATTGCTGGGAAGTGACGGCGTTGGGATAAGGCCGAGTCTAAGCCCCAGTAAACCTTGACAACGCGCAAGGTGTTTTGGGTAACCGGCTCAGAAGTATCCCCACCAGGAGGCGAAACAGCCCCAATAGCGGTGACCGCACCGGTACGCTCTTCTTGGCCCACTGTTTTTACAATCCCGGCACGTTCGTAGTATTGGGCAATACGGGAACCGAGATAAGCAGGGTAACCTTCGTCACCAGGCATTTCTTCCAGACGGCCCGATAATTCACGCAAAGCTTCCGCCCAACGTGAGGTGGAGTCCGCCATGATAGCGACTGAATAGCCCATGTCGCGGTAGTATTCTGCAATCGTAATACCGGTATAGATCGAAGCCTCCCGTGCAGCCACCGGCATGTTCGAGGTATTGGCGATCAGAACGGTCCGCTCCATGATGGATTTCCCAGTATCGGGGTCAATCAATTCGGGGAACTCGTTCAACACGTCGGTCATCTCGTTACCACGTTCACCACAACCGACATAAACCACGACGTCCGCTTCCGCAAACTTTGCGATTTGGTGCTGCAAAACAGTTTTCCCTGCCCCGAAAGGTCCAGGAATCGCTGCTGCCCCACCCATCGTAATGGGGAAGAAGGTGTCGACCACCCGTTGCCCGGTGGACATAATTTTATCGGGTAGTAATTTTTCCTTGAAAGGACGGCCGATCCGGACGGGCCATTTTTGGGATAGGCCACATTCTTTTTCTTCGCCGTTTTCTAATTCAACGACATAAACCGTGTCATCAAGGTTAAAGTCTCCGCTTTGAATGTCTTTGATTTTACCTTGCACACCTTGGGGTACCATAATGCGGTGTTCAATAATATCACTTTCTTGAACGGTTCCGACAATGTCCCCTGCTTCGACTTGGTCGCCCGCTTTAGCGGTCGCTTTGAAGCTCCATTTTTTCTTGCGGTCGAGTGGGTCAACTTGGGCACCCCGGACGAGGTAGCTCGAATCCGTGGCTTCCATAAATTCCTCTAATGGACGTTGAATCCCATCGAACATCTTCGTTAATAGTCCTGGTCCAAGTTCCACAGATAAAGGCGCACCGGTTGGTCGGACTTCTTCGCCTGGGGTTAAGCCAGACGTTTCCTCATAAACCTGAATCGAAGCGACATCACCGTGCATTTCGATGATCTCACCCATCAGGTTTAATTTACCCGCATAAACAATTTCTTGTACTGCGGCGTCTTCCATACCAGAGGCTTTAATCAGTGGACCTGAAACTTCAACAATTTTCCCTGATTTCAAATTGTTTCCTCCCTCTTAATCGTACTAGCTGCCTAGAGAATATTTTGTCCGACAGCCTTCTCGACATTATCCTGCACGCGCTGCATGCCAATGCCTTCACTCCCTTGGTGACTGGGAATCAAGATAATCGCCGGCACGACTTGCGTATCATAATGCGCAATGGTCTCAGGAATCGTTTTAGCGATGGATTCCGTGAGGTAGATAATGCCGTACTCGTCTTTGGCGAGTTCGTCAATCTTTTCACGCGCTTCCTTCCCATCATTAATGGGGTAAGCATCAAAGCCTAGCAATTGAAAAGGAAGCACGACGTCTTTTTCACCAACGACACCAATTTTATGAGCCATAGATAGGTCGCATCCTTTCTTCGATTGCTTCGTGATCAAGATTATTATCCAAGCCAACGAGGATTAAGCGTACATTGGTGATTTCATTTTCCAAATAGTACAAGTAAGCGATCGTTGGTAGCGGCCCAAAGGCTTTTAATTGGGCTCCTTGCATTTCTTCAGCCAGTAATTCTTCAATTTTGGCTTCCAGGTCAACCACATCCGTGTTTTCATCAGTTTTTAGAACGTCTTCCAAGCCAGCGCCCAGACGTGTCCGTTTAAAGCTTTCCGCAATAGCCGCATAGTTTTTCTCGGTGGCAAATTGGGAAAGTTCATCGACAGGAATGGTCCCGTGGTCGCTTAAGACCGAACGGATAAAGGCAGCAGGACGTTCTTGGTGCATGGCACGAATGAGCATGGCCAAGTTTTCAAAATTAATGACTGTATCCGTAAAGGCCGTTACTTCAGGATCCGCGATGCCATCGGCCAACTCCCGCATATTATCTAAATAGGCGGAATCTAATATAATAGCAATCGCATCATAGGAATGATGAGTCTCAAAGTGTTGGCGAACGTCTTGGATGCCTTGAAGCATGGCATGATCCATACCGTCGCCTGCTCCCGTCCTGACGGCACTCCGTAGGCTTTCAATGCTATGACGGCCGATCGGAATATACATCGCTTTGAAATCTTTCTCGGCATACCATTCCTTAAAGAGAACCTTCAAATTGTGATATTCATAGCGCAAAGCATAGAAATCAATCACGCGGCGATCAGGTGTCGCCTCATAGAGGTCATCATATACTTCACGAAGGCGTGCCATGAGGAATTGATCAAAATTTTTCGTTTGTTCAATATCATCAGGGATGTGGTATTCACTCTTGCGTAAGACATTAAGCGCATCTGCTAAGGAGCTTGCCTGGAGCATCGTGTTGTAATCCGCTGGCGCTAGTAAATCATTTTCTAGCACGCGAATTGTGACATTCAAACCCGCATAGGCTGTTTTTTCCATGTTGCTCACTCCTCTCTAAGCAAATACTTGACGTGAAATTTCCTGGGATAGGCTATCCTCTTCTTCTTCGATTAATTGATCAAAGGTAAAGTTATAATCCATGCCTTTTTGTGCGAGGATAAAGCCGGCTTTCTTAGGCAAGACGTGATCCGCTAGACTGACTTGTGAGAATTTCTCTTGCAATTTTTCTAGCATACCAGCATCGACTTGGCCTTTGCTGCGTTCACCCAGCACAATTTCTGTCGCTTGATCCTTAGGGATGCTGCCGAGGGCCTCTTCAATCAGAGCCATAAAGTCTTTGGCATCCATTTGGGTCATTTGATCGACAGCTTTTGCAAATGTCTCATGAATTAAATGCTGCTTCTCTTCCAAGTAGCGATTGCGAAGCTCATTATTATAACTTTGCTTCAAGCGCTCTAACTCCCGTTTTGCACGCTCATCTAGCGTTTCTTTTTCACGTTTGGCCTTCGTTTTCACTTGTTTTTCTTGCTCAGCGAAACGAGCCGCTAATTTTTCTTTTTTCTGGTCGAAATCGGCTTCGACTTCGGCTTTGACCTTGTGTAAAACATCTTGGGTTAATTCATTAATATCTGCCATGAGCTGCCTCCTTTCTGTTTTAAGTGGTTCATGAAATTAGCCCACATTAATAACAAGAAGTAGGGACATAACGAAGCCTAAGATCGCGTAAGTTTCCACCATTACGGCGTACACGATCGCGTTCGCCATGTTTTCAGGGCGTTTAGCTAAAATTTGCATCCCAGCAGCAGCCACTTGACCTTGGTAGCGAGCAGAAATCCAGCCGACAATCGCAACAGGAAGGGCAGCAGCGAGTAGAATTAAACCATTTTCCAAAGTAATTTCTTGGCCAAGACGTAAGTAAATTAAGAAACCAACAACGAAGCCGTAAAGACCTTGCGTACCAGGTAGCAATTGTAGGATCAAGGTTTGGGCAAATTTTTCGGGTTGGTCTTTCGTTAAAGCAACAGCGGCTTCCCCGGCTTCACCAACACCGCGAGCTGAACCCATCCCTGAGAAGAAGGTTGCAACAGCAACGGCTAAGTATGCAAAGATTGGGCCACCATTCTCGACTAAAAAGCTAATCCAGTTTTCCATGAGTATACCTCCAATTTATTATTTCTCTTGATTCATTAAACGAACATATTTTTGTAATGTGTCAATCGGCTTGAATTCACGGCCCCCCGATTCGAAGAATTTACCGAAGAACTCAACGAAGATCAAACGTAAGCCGTGGACATAAGCACTCAAGGCAGATAAGAAGAAGTTAAAGCCTTGGAGAGCCACAATCAGGATAAGCCCGATGGTAAAACGAATCGGTGTGGGGAAAAAGCCCACCAGCATGTTGAATGCCATCGCAATACTACCACCAGCAATCCCTAGGGCCATCAAACGCGTGTAGCTGACTAAGTCCCCAATATAGCCGGAAACCCCATAAATATTGTAGAGACCCAGAACTAAGGCCACGCCTTTTTTCTTTTGGAAAATGAGTGGGAAAATAATCATTCCCGCAAAGCCAATAATGGTTGCCCATTTACCAATCGTTGCCATGACGCCGATCTTCAATGCCACCCCGCCGATCCAAGCAATGAGGCCTAGCAAGGTCACAATCCAGCCAAAACCATCTGACCAGAAGGAATCGATATTCCCGCGTTTCGCTTCGAGGTAGGACTTGATCATCAAAGCCACTACCAAGTGAACGACCCCGATCCCAACGGACAAGCCCATGAGGACAATCGCATCTTCTGTTGGGCTAATCACACCGGTAGGAATACTTTCCCCGAAGAAGGAACCGTAAAGCAAACCAACAATCATGCTCGGGTAGGAAACCACATAAGCCAGATCGACGAGTTCCTTCCCTTGGCCCGTCAAGTCCATTTTCTTCTTGGCAAAGAGGGTCATGAGCCACAGGATTAAGCCGTAGCCAAAGTCCCCCAGCATCATCGCAAAGAAGATCATGTAGAACCAAGTGATGAAAGGTGTCGGGTCAATTTCCCGGTAGTTGGGCATGCCATACATGCGCACAACAGTTTCAAAGGGCCGGTTCAAGGCATTGTTCTTCAGCTTGATTGGCACTTCATCTTGTTCAATTTCTTCTTCAGAAATTTCTTCTTTTTTCAACGCATAGTGGTGTTCGCCAATTTGCCGGTCTAAGCGACTGATCACTTCATCGGTGTCCTCCACATCGCACCAGCCTGTTAAGTAGAGCAAATAGTCATTTTCATAAGTTAATTCTTGGGCTAATGCTCGCTGGGCCTGGCCGTAAAATTCTTCAGCTGCCAAGCGAATACTGTCACGGTACTGATTGGAAGACTTCAGCTCTTCGACTGTCTCCTCTTCAGCTCGGATTAGACCTTTACGCTTTTCTTCTAGGTCCTTAAACACTTGATCCGGACGCTCTTCATAAGGGTAGGGCCATTCTTGGAAATGGTGACGGGAGAGGGTACTCATCACGTCTTCCAGTTTCCCCGGCTTGGCTACTGCCACTAAGCCAATTTCATCGTCATTGGAGTAGACTTCTGTTAAGGCCAAGTCCTTTCCACAGGCCTCTTTTAATTCGCGCCAGGTCGTGTTGTTTTGATCATTAGGAATCACACCCAACGCCACATCGAAGTATTTCATATGATAGAGTTCATTCGGAGAAGCAGCCAACCCACGCCAATTAGCGACGCGACTCTGCTCTTCTTCAATATGGGCTCTTTTGTCTTGAATATCATGGCGTTTTTCACGCAAGCGTTCGATCGTTTCGATCTGCTGGATCGCTTTATCATGGTCCACTTCTTGGTGCAGCTTATCCATGGAATACGTTGGACGTTGGGCGGTTAATTTCTGCCAGAAAGGCAAGTCTTTGCCGTAGCGAGACAGCTCAACTAAAGCTCGTTCAGCACGATGGTAGAGGTCGATATAACTGGCATAAGCTTTGGAATGTGTCCCGGTCTTTGGTTGGTCAGCGTCAGCCTCTTCTTCAGCTGGCAATTGCCCAACTTCGACATTTTGCAAATCTTGCAATGTCCGGATCAGCTCATCCTTAAATTCGGGCTTAGACACTAGCGATAATTTTTGCATTTTAGCTATTGCCATATCGTTTATTCACCTCCTCGATGACGTAAGCGACCATCGTTTGCTCTTTCTTGGCAAATTGGGTTCGCATCTGATCGATTTCTTTTTCTTTTTCCGCCTTTGCAGAAGCCTTGTAATTATCGAAGGCCTCCCGCACATTCTTCGCTTTTTCTGCTTTGAAGTGCTCAACATCGGCGTGTGCTTCTTCCTTTAAATGATCGAGTTTTTCTTGGAATTCTTGCTTTAAATCAGCAATTTTCCTCTCATGATCGTCCTTGATTTGCTGGGCTTGTTCTTCAGCCTTGATAACCTGATCAATGGTTTGCTCTGCCAAAATTACACCCCCTCACCTTCTTAAAAACCTTTGCCACGCTTTCCTTAGCTAAAATTCTTTTCCCCGTTTTGCCCCTCCTTATTTCGCTTTTGGTTGGTCTTTTTTCGCCGTAGATCAGCAAAAAACTGCTTCAACAGTTGGCTTGCATCCTCCAAGAGCACGCCTCCTGTCGTTGGTACCTGATGATTAAAGCGCTCATCGGCCAGCAAATTCATCAAGGAGCCTGCTGTGCCTGCCTTCGGATCATAAGCACCAAAATAGCAATGCCTGATGCGAGCATTAATCATTGCCCCCGAACACATGGGACAAGGCTCAAGCGTCACATAGACATCAACATCATAAAGTCGCCAGCGCCCCAAATTTTGATTGGCCTGGCGAATGGCTTGCATTTCGGCATGGCCGGTCGCATCCTTGGTCATTTCCCGGCGATTGTAGCCGCGACCAATAATCTGACCGTCATAAACAGCCACGGCCCCGATGGGTACTTCGCCCTCTTGGCGGGCGCACTGGGCCTCTCTGAGGGCCAAGCTCATAAAATATTCGGGACTACCTTCTGGGTATGTGGCCACACTCATGCCTAACGCTCCTTATTCCAATGGCTAAAATGATGTACTGGTCGACTGGATCTAAGCCAGCTCGCCCAAGTCCTATTCATTAAATCCAACGAAATAGAACCAACCAGCTGCTACTAGTGTATCATATTTCCCTAGGCAAAATACAGTTTTGCCCTTGTTTTTTCTATTTTATAAACACTTACAATTCCTTAGTGGCGCCTTTTTAGCCCCTGGAAATGTCTTTTCAAGAGCGCTATAGTTTATTTTTAACATAATAAAAAAGCCAAAGCAAAGTTTAACTTCACTTTGGCTTTGGCCTTTAAATAATCATGCTCGCCAGTTTTAGGAGGCGGTGGGCATTTTTCTTATTTAACCAGCCTTTTTTCTGGGCGTTTTTGCTGGCTTTTTTCGCCTGCTTTGCCACTTCCCCTTTTTTCTTGCTGGCTTCTTTTTCGAGGTGCTTCTTCGCTTGGCCGGCTTTATCCTTCGTATCCTCAACGAATCGACTGAGCGTTTGATCTTGGTCTTCTTCGTAAAGGGCTAATACGGTAATCGCCGCTAGGCCTGCTAAGGCGCCAATCGAAATGAGGGCAATTTTCTTGTTCTTATCCATCCTTGATCCCCTTTCTCAATATTAAGCCTAGTATAAAAAATTCAAGGCCACAAGACAAGTCAAATGGCTAGACTTCGACTTCATCATGCAATAATTCATCTACCGTTTGCTTAAACTCCTGCCCATCAGCATGTTTCACCCGAATGTACAAGTCCCCTTGGCGGGCACCGACGATGACTTCATCGTGGGGGTGGAGGCGTTGGCTGAGAATTAAATCAGCGAGAGGATCTTCCAAATGGGCTTGCATGTAGCGTTTAATCGGACGGGCCCCATACTTCGCGTCGAAGCCTTCCTTGGCAATGGTCTTGACCCCACCATTCGTGAGCCTTAAGTGAATATCTTGACGCCCCACTTGAGTATTCAATTGCTGGGCAAATTTCTTCACAATGGCTTCGATATTTTCTTCGGAAAGTTGGTGGAAGACCAGTAATTCATCGACGCGGTTCAAAAATTCTGGCCGGAAGGCCTTCTTCAATTCCTCCCGAATGCGCTTGTTCATGGTGTCGTAGTCCTCATAGATATTTCCTTGGTTAAAGCCGACAGTCTTCTCATCCCGCAAAGCTGTGGCCCCCAAGTTAGAGGTCATGATAATGATGGTATTGCGGAAATTGACTTGCCGACCTTTGCTGTCCGTAATATAGCCATCATCTAAAATTTGCAGGAGCAAGTCGAAGATATCGGGGTGGGCTTTTTCCACTTCATCGAAGAGGATCACCGAATAAGGATGCTGGCGAACTTTCTCCGTCAGCTGGCCGCCTTCTTCAAAGCCTACATAGCCGGGCGCCGAACCAATCATCCGGCTGGTACTATATTTCTCCATAAATTCCGACATGTCCACACGGATTAACTGCCGCTCGGAGCCAAAGAGTTCCTCTGCCAGGCTCTTGGCGAGTTCCGTTTTCCCGACACCCGTAGGACCGAGGAACATAAAGGAGCCAATCGGCCGGTTAGGGTCTTTGATGCCACTATGAGCCCGCCGCACTGCTCGTGCCACGGCCCGCACGGCCTCGTCTTGGCCCTTAACCCGTTCATGCAGGTGCTCTTCTAGTTTCATGAGGCGTTGGTGTTCGGCTTCGGTTAGCTTCGTCACCGGCACCCCTGTCCATTGGGCGATAATTTGGGCCACATCTTCTACCCCCAAGACTAATTGCTCATGAACTTCCGCCTCATAGCGTTTCTTCATAGCCGCTAGATCTTGGTGGTGTTTTTCTTTTTCATCATAGTAGTGCTTACTGGCCGGGAAATCCTTGGCCTGCATGGCCTCATTCAATTCTTCACTGAATTGCTTAATTTTATTTTTAATGGCCTGGTGCTTCTTAGCAAAGCTGTGCTTATAGCCAGCTTCCAGGCGTTTCGTGGCACTGGCCTCATCCATGATATCAATGGCCTTATCTGGTAAGAAGCGGTCTGAAATGTAGCGCGCGCTCATGGACACACAGGCTTCAATCGCTTCATCCGTAATGCTTAGGCGGTGGAATTTTTCATAAGGCGCCCGAATACCTTTCAAAATTTCAACGGTCTCTGCTTGGGTCGGCTCTTCCACCATAATTTTTGCAAAGCGACGCTCCAGGGCAGCATCCTTTTCAATGTATTTTTGGTACTCGTTAAGGGTAGTAGCCCCAATGACTTGCACCTCCCCGCGCGCCAGCGCCGGTTTTAGAATGTTCGATGCATCAATGGTGCCTTCTGCACCCCCTGCCCCAATAAGGGTATGCAATTCATCAATAAAAAGAATCACTTCCCCGTCTTGGCTCACCTCATCGAGCAGGTGTTTCATGCGGTCTTCAAATTCACCACGATATTTGGTCCCAGCAATCAGGGCTCCCATATCAAGCATCAAGAGCTTTTTATGGGCTAAATGATCGACGATCTGCCCCTGGGCAATTGCTAAGGCTAAACCTTCCACGATAGCAGTTTTCCCCACTCCAGGTTCGCCCACTAATACCGGATTGTTTTTCGTCCGCCGACTTAAAATTTGCAGCAGGCGCCGCTCTTCCACCTCCCGACCGATAATCGGGTCTAAATGCCCTTCTTCAGCTTGTCGGGTGAGGTCTTTGCTCACTTTATCCAAGGTGGGCGTCTCGCTTTGACCGCCAATAGTAGCTTGCTTTGGCCTGCGACCGCTAGGCTGGCGACGGCGTTGTTTCCCCTCACCTTCCGAGAGGCCCATAATTTGGTAGAGATCTTCGTGCAATTTATTGATATCCACCGTCAAATTACGCAAAATACGCACGGCCAATATTTCTTCCGCAATTAAAGCCAACAGCAAATGCTCCGTGCCAACGAGCGGCACATTGAAACGCCGGGCTAATTTTTGACTTTGGTAGAGAACCTTTTTTGCACGCGGAGAATAGATAGGTTCTGCTTCATCGAAGGAAGCACTATCCACACCATAGCCCACCACAAATTCAACTTCTTCTACCACGAGTTCGTATTCTGGCAGTTGCTTCTTCAAAGCATCATAGGCAATGCCCTCCCGCTCCCGGTAAAGGCCCAAGAGCAAATGCTCCGTGCCCACAGCTTTGTGCTTAAAATGCTTCGCTTCTTCGAAGGCATACTGCAAAGCATTTTTGGCTTTTTGGGTAAATTTTTCCATTATCGAACTGCCTCCTTAGTGTTCGTATTGTAATTTTTCCAATATTCGTTTCAATAGTATCGCCCTCAACGCTTCACTGTTTTCAATTTGGTAGAAGGCATCACGATCCAAAGCCGCAACCAAAATCCGCGCTTCCCCTTGCGTAATAATCCGATTGTCGTAGAGATTTTTAATAATCGCTAAGGCATCGCGTTCCTTCAAATTATCACCAATCAAGGAAGCCAAATGGGCAATATGCTCAGCCTCATCCACAATTTCCAGTTTCATAATGCGGATATAACCGCCACCCCCACGCTTGCTTTCCACGTGGTAGCCTTTTTGGGGGGTGAACCGGGTATTAATCACATAATTGATTTGCGAGGGCACACATTGGAAACGATCGGCAACTTCACTGCGTCTAATTTCAATATTCTCGCTTTCTTGGAGTACTTTTTTCAAGTATTCTTCTATAATATCAGACATATTTTTATTTTTCACTTTTGTCACCCCTTGTCTGACATACTTTGACTATTAATACTATTTTACCGAATAAAGGCCCAGTCGTCAACGTTTCAAGTAGGATGCAAAAGAAAAAACAGACCGCAGTCTGCTTTCACACAAAATAAAAAAGCCACCCTAGCTCTCTAGAATAGCTCGCTATCGGGAAAACAGGATTCGAACCTACGACCCCTTGGTCCCAAACCAAGTGCTCTACCAAGCTGAGCTATTTCCCGATCATGCACCCAGCAGGACTCGAACCTGCAACCGCCTGATTCGTAGTCAGGTACTCTATCCAGTTGAGCCATGGGTGCAATATTTAATTAGCTTGGTCTCTCGACCAAGACTCACAAAAAAGCGGAAGACGGGGTTCGAACCCGCGACCCCCACCTTGGCAAGGTGATGTTCTACCACTGAACTACTTCCGCAAATGACCCGTGCAGGAATCGAACCTGCGACCCATTGGTTAAAAGCCAATTGCTCTACCGACTGAGCTAACGAGTCAACATATAATGGAGAATGAGGGGTTCGAACCCCCGACATCCTGCTTGTAAGGCAGACGCTCTCCCAGCTGAGCTAATTCTCCTTCAAAACTGACGACTATTTAATATTAGCATGGGCAAGTCACTTTGTCAACACTCGATGGCCGATTTCTTGCAAAATTGTCATTCACAAATGATATTGTCTACTTAATTAACAAATGAAAATGTCCATAAACTGGTAAAATAATAATTATTAGTTTATGGAGGATCAAGATATGAAGGAGTATTTAACCGTGAATGAACAGTATCGCTACGACGTGATTAAAGATCTAGTGAATGACCGTATTTCAAAAGCTCGAGCTTGTGCCAAATTAAACCTCAGCGCGAGACAAGTTCAGCGGCTGGTGTGTCGTTATCAGACCCAAGGTCGCCGAGGTTTCCGCCATGGCAATGCAGGTCGACAACCGACGACAACCATTGCCGCATCAGTGAAAGAACGTATCATCGAACTCTATCAAACTAAATATGAGGGGTTTAATCTGACGCATTTTCGTGAAAAGTTACTCGCCTTTGAAGGGATTGGGGTCTCTTACACAACCTTACGGACACTATTTCGCGACCATCTCATCATGACACCCAGAACCAGCCGAAAAGTGAAGCGTCAAGTTCAAAAAGAACGCGAAAAACAAAAAAAGACGCCCTTATCAACGTCTTCCCGTGCAGAAGATACCTGCAATTCTTTTCCTCTTATTCCAGCCGAACGTGCTCATCCCACCCGTGAACGAAAAAAATATTTTGGCGAGCTTTTCCAAATGGATGCTTCCGAACACCGCTGGTTTGGTGATCAGAAATATCACCTTCATGCGGCTATTGATGATGCCACAGGTCAAGTTGTGGGGGCTTATTTCGATCGACAAGAAACCTTACGAGGCTACTATCAAGTCACGGAACAATTTATTCAACAATATGGCATTCCCGTCCGCATTTTAACCGATAATCGAACGATCTTCGCTTATAAAAAAAGCCAAGACCCCAATCTTGACGGTGGAGTCCTGACTCAATATGGTTATGCTTGTCAAACGCTGGGCATTGCGCTGGATACGACCAGTATTCCTCAAGCCAAAGGCCGTATTGAACGTCTGTTTAATACCTTCCAAGATCGATTAATTAACGAAATGCGCCTGGAAAATATTACGTGCGTTGAACAAGCCAATGCTTTCCTAATGGCATACCTTCCAACGTATAATCATCAGTTCGCATTGTCCATTAAGGATAGCATAAACGCGTGCGTAGATCTAGATTCTAGTCAAAATCTCGATTATATTCTAGCTATTTTTAATGAGCGAGTCATCGATCACGGTCACGCCATTAAATACAAAAATAAAACGTATCGCTTACTTGATCAAAACGGCCAACAGGCCTATCTTCCCCATCGCACTCGAGTTCAAATTATTGAAACTTACCAACAAGAATTATTCGCTAATCATGCGAATCAATTATATCGATTAGAGGCTATCCCACCACATGAACGCTACTCCAAGGAGCTGGATCAAGTTCCTGAAAGGAAACAGCGAAAACCTTATATTCCACCCCTCACTCATCCTTGGCGCATTCAAAATTATTATCTCTTTCGTAAAAAACAAACCGTTCTGAGAGAATAATGTATAAAACGCTCAGAAATGGAATGAACGACCCGCTTGAGTGTGAAAAAAAATCTACCTCAGGTTTAATTGGGTAAAAAAATTGAATTGATCTTTTCGTGGAGTTCGTTCCATTTCTGAGTGTAAAGCAAGCGAAGCGCGCTAGCTTTTTCACCCAAAAAAGTGTAAGCAAAATTGCGTATTTTTCGGACAAAGTCATTTGCGATTGACACACTCGATGGCCGATTTCTTGCAAAATAAAAAAGTGAAAACGAGACCCTGCCACCTAAAACCCAGTAGAGACATTAAGGAGGTTCTATGTATGTTCGTTTGTTACCAAATCCTCGTCTTTTTCCTGGTCAGTTCTTGGGCATCCTTCCTCACGGTGGTGGCCGAGCGCACCTTAGACGGTGAGGCTTTCTGGCGGAGCCGTTCCCACTGCCCCCACTGCCAGCAAGTCATCCCCCTCCATCAGCTGCTGCCGATTTTCGGTTACTGCCTTGCCCACGGCCGCTGCCATTTTTGCCAGGCTGCCATCCCTTGGTGTTACCCTTTGTTTGAATTTCTATTCCCACTTATTGTAGCCCTTTTGGCCGCGCAAGGCAAGCTCTCCTGGTGGGTATTTTTATTGATCAGCGTCTTATTTACCATGGCCATGGCGGACTGCTACCAACAATGGGTGCCCGATCGCTTTCAGGTGATACTCCTTCTTCTATGCCTGTATAAATTGAGCCAGCTTCCTCTCGGTGGGACCCAAATCCAGCAATTGCTCTTCGCTGCTGTCGTTTTTCTTGGTCTCAATTTCCTTAGCCTCCAAACGGGGCAGGGTTTAGGTGGGGCGGATATTAAAATTTTGACCAGCCTCGCCTTATGCTGGCCGCTTCTGCCTTTTTTGTGGCTGATCTTATTGGCCTGCCTAAGTGCTTTCCCGGCGTTCCTTTTCCTGAGCTTTAGAAAAGCAGCTGAAAAACACGCCCTTCCCTTTGTCCCCTTCCTTTGGCTGGCCGCTATTGGCTTGCTCCTTTATTTTTAGGCAAGAAAAAAAGCGGCTCTGACGAGCCGCTAAATTGATCCATTAAGGACGTCCCTTGTAATCCTTAGCCGGACCTTGGATAACTTCTTTGGTGCCATCTTCTTGTTCGATCACTTCTTGAGTCGTTTGAACTTCCCCTAATTTCTTAGGTTCCATCCGCCGGTAGCGCATCATACCGGTACCGGCTGGGATAATCTTCCCAATAATGACATTTTCCTTCAGACCACGTAGGTAGTCACGCTTGCCGCGAATAGAAGCATCCGTTAAGACGCGTGTCGTTTCTTGGAAGGAAGCCGCTGAAAGGAAGCTGTTTGTTTCCAAGGCAGCCTTCGTGATCCCCAAGAGCACCGGCTGGGCGGTTGCGGGGACCTCACCGGTACGAACGGCTTCTTCGTTCGCCTTAGCAAAATCTTCAATATCCAAGAGCTTGCCAGGCAAGAGATCGGTCGAACCGGGATCGAGAATACGCAGTTTCCGCATCATTTGCCGCAGCATGACTTCCACGTGCTTGTCGTTAATGTCTACCCCTTGCATGCGGTAAACCCGTTGAATTTCGCGCAACATGTAGGTTTGCACGGTCAAGGAGTCGGTCACATGGAGCAGTTCTTTCGGATCGATCGACCCTTCCGTGAGTCGTTCACCGCGACGAATTGAGTCGCCCACTTCAACAAGCATGCGGGCCGTGTAAGGCACAGTATATTTACGTTCATCCGTAATGCCTTTAACGGTGACAGTTTTTTCCCGGGTGCTTTCATTTTGTTCGATATCCAGGATTTCACCGTCCACTTCACTAATGACCGCGCGCCCTTTCGGATGGCGGGCTTCCACAATTTCTTGTACCCGGGGGAGACCTTGCGTGATGTCATCCCCGGCAACCCCACCGGTGTGGAAGGTCCGCATAGTTAACTGCGTGCCTGGCTCCCCAATGGACTGGGCAGCAATGGTCCCGACCGCTTCACCGACTTCAACTTCACCATTTGTCGCTAAGTCCGAGCCGTAGCAGTGCTTGCAGATGCCGTGGCGGCTCATGCAGGTGAAGGCCGAGCGGATGGTCACTTCTTCAATACCCGCATCTTCAATCGCTTTGGCCACGTCTTCACTGACCAATTCATTATGGCGGGCTAAAATTTCACCCGTTTCCGGATGATGAACTTCTTTTTGAATGTAGCGGCCGGTGAGACGTTCAGCTAAGGATTCGACAAGCTCATTGCCTTCCTTAATGGCCCGTACTACGAGACCACGGTCGGTATGGCAGTCATTTTCCTTAATAATCACATCTTGGGCCACGTCAACCAAGCGACGTGTTAGGTAACCCGAGTCGGCCGTCTTCAGAGCCGTGTCGGTCATCCCTTTCCGGGCACCGTGCGTCGAGATAAACATCTCTTGAACCGATAAACCTTCCCGGAAGTTGGAGGTGACGGGCAATTCAATAATTTTCCCGTTTGGCCCTGCGAGCAGACCCCGCATCCCCGCCAATTGGGTAAAGTTACTAATGTTACCCCGAGCCCCAGAGTCCATCATAATGAAGAAGGGGTTATCGGCGGCCAAGGAGTGCTTCAAGTGGTTTTCAATGTCGTCTTTGACTTTATTCCACGTTTCAATAACGTGCTCGTAGCGCTCTTCCTCGGTAATCATCCCGCGGCGATATTGCTTCATAATGTTGTCAATGCGGTCGTGGCCGGCATCAACCAAATCATTCTTAATATCTAAAACCGTAATATCCGAGATTCCTACCGTAATACCGGACTTCGTCGAGTATTTGAAACCCATGTCCTTCAGGCGGTCTAGCATCATTTGCGTGTCGGTAACCTGTGAGTTCTTAAACACTTTCGCAATGATGGCTTCCAAGTTCCCTTTCTTGAAGGGGAGAATTAGCTCGCGACTGGCAATGGCTTCCTTGATATTTTCCCCTGGCTTTACAAAGTAAGCATCAGGCAGGCAAACTTGTAAGTTGTGGTCCGTGGGTTCGTTTAAGTAAGGGAAGTTTTCTGGAATAATTTCATTGAAGAACAGCTTCCCGATCGTGGTAATAAAGGTTTGGCCTTTTTGATGGTCGAGCCATAATTTGCCAGGCAAGGCGTCAGTATTAATGGCGACCCGGGTGTGTAATTGCACAAAGCCATTTTCGTAGGCCGTATGAGCTTCTTCAATGGAGCTTAAAATTAAGCCTTCACCCTTAGCCTCTTTTTCTTCCATCGTGAGGTAGTAGTTTCCTAGCACCATGTCTTGGGAAGGCGTCACCACGGGTTGCCCATCTTTAGGGTTTAGAATGTGGGTTGCAGCCAGCATCAAAATCCGTGCTTCGGCTTGCGCTTCTTCGCTCAAAGGCACGTGAACAGCCATTTGGTCCCCGTCAAAGTCAGCGTTGTAAGCTTCACAAGCTAAGGGGTGCAAGCGAATGGCCTTCCCTTCTACTAAGACCGGCTCAAAGGCTTGAATCCCTAGGCGGTGCAAAGTGGGCGCCCGGTTCAATAGCACGGGGTGTTCGCTAATAATATCTTCGAGCACCGGCCAAACTGTTTCATCCTGAATTTCAATCAAGCGCTTGGCATGCTTCACGTTAGTGGCCAAGTCTTCGGCGACTAATTCCCGCATCAGGAAAGGCTTGAATAGTTCTAAAGCCATATCCTTGGGCAGGCCACATTGGTACATCTTCAAGGATGGCCCAATGGCGATAACTGACCGTCCGGAATAGTCCACCCGTTTCCCGAGTAAGTTTTGGCGGAAGCGTCCTGCTTTCCCTTTCAGCATGTGGCTGAGGGACTTAAGCGGACGATTTCCCGCCCCAGAAACAGGCCGACCCCGCCGGCCGTTATCAATCAAGGCGTCCACGGCTTCTTGGAGCATCCGTTTTTCATTTTGGACAATAATGTTAGGAGCATTCAAGTCTAACAAGCGTTTCAAACGATTGTTCCGGTTAATAACCCGCCGGTACAAATCGTTCAAGTCGGAAGTCGCAAAACGTCCCCCATCCAGTTGCACCATCGGCCGCAATTCCGGTGGGATAACTGGAATGACATCGAGCACCATCCATTCTGGCTTGTTGCCTGACTTTCGGAAGGCATCTAAAATATCCAAACGCCGAATCGCCCGGGTCCGTTTTTGCCCCTTAGCTGTGGTGAGGAGCTCTTTTAATTCCTTGCATTCCTTATTTAAATCAACTTGACGCAGCAAGGTCTTAATGGCATCGGCTCCCATGGCAGCTTGGAAACGATTCCCGTAATCGCGTTTATGCTCACGATATTCTTTTTCGGAAAGTAATTGCTTGTAATCAAGCGGTGTGTCCCCCTCATCGGTGACCACATAAGAAGCGAAGTAAATGACTTCTTCGAGGGAACGGGGGCTCATATCTAACAGTAAGCCCATCCGACTAGGGATTCCCTTGAAGTACCAAATGTGGGTGACTGGGGCTGCCAATTCAATATGGCCCATCCGCTCACGGCGAACTTTAGCCTTGGTCACTTCCACCCCGCAGCGGTCACACACCACGCCGGCATAGCGAATGCGCTTGTACTTCCCACAGGCACATTCCCAGTCCTTGGTCGGGCCAAAAATACGTTCACAGAATAAACCGTCTTTTTCCGGTTTTAACGTCCGATAGTTAATGGTTTCTGGCTTTTTGACTTCCCCATAGGACCAAGACCGAATTTTATCCGGAGATGCCAAGCCAATTCGCATACTTTCAAATTTGTTTACATCGACCAAAAGGGTCAACCTCCCTTTTCTTTCTCTGTATTCCTAGCAACGACGACAGCAGGTGAAAATCACCCGTCATGATCACCACCCGCTTCGTAGCTCATTTAAACGCTATTCGTTCTCTTCTTCCTTGGCTTCTTCGGCTTTCTTTGCCTCACGCTCTTTTTTCGCCTTCAAATTGAAAGGTAGATCCTGATCATCATCCATGTCGCGCAGGTCTAAAGCCTTGTCCTCATCGTCAAGAACTTGCACGTCTAAGCCTAAAGCTTGTAATTCTTTGACCAAGACGCGGAAGGATTCGGGCACACCCGGTTTCGGAATAGTATCCCCTTTGACGATGGCTTCATAGGTCTTCACGCGCCCAACAACGTCGTCAGATTTATAGGTGAGGATCTCTTGCAAGGTATAGGCTGCCCCGTAAGCTTCGAGGGCCCAAACTTCCATCTCACCGAAACGTTGGCCCCCAAATTGAGCCTTACCACCGAGCGGTTGCTGGGTGACTAAGGAGTAAGGACCGGTTGAACGGGCGTGAATCTTATCATCTACCATGTGGGAGAGTTTCAAGTAGTACATGACCCCTACAGAAACGCGGTTGTCAAAAGGCTCTCCCGTCCGGCCATCATAGAGGACGGTCTTCCCGTCACGGGCCATGCCCGCTTCTTCAATGGCATCCCAAATATCTTCATCACGGGCGCCGTCAAATACCGGCGTAGCCATCTTGATACCTAAATTTCTCGCTGCCATCCCTAAGTGAAGCTCTAAGACCTGGCCAATATTCATCCGACTGGGCACCCCAAGTGGGTTCAACATAATATCCACAGGTGTTCCATCTGGAAGGTAAGGCATATCTTCCACCGGCATCACGCGGGAAACCACCCCTTTGTTACCGTGGCGGCCGGCCATCTTGTCACCGACTTGAATCTTCCGTTTTTGGACAATATAAACACGGACCATCATGCTGACGCCCGGTTTTAATTCGTCGCCATCTTCGCGGCGGAAAATCTTCACATCATGAACGATCCCGCCACCACCGTGGGGCACACGGAGGGAAGAGTCGCGCACTTCTTGAGCTTTTTCACCGAAGATAGCATGGAGCAATTGTTCTTCTGGCGTCAGTTCTTGAACTCCCTTAGGCGTGACTTTCCCGACCAGAATATCACCGTCACGAACTTCAGCCCCGACATAGACAATACCGCGGTCATCCAAGTTCTTCAAGGCTTCGGTAGAAACATTAGGGATTTCTCGAGTAATTTCTTCCGGCCCTAATTTCGAGTCCCGGGCTTCGGATTCTAATTCATCAATATGAATAGAGGTATAAACGTCATCTTTCACCAAGCGTTCTGAGAGAATAACAGCGTCTTCGTAGTTGTAACCTTCCCACGTCATAAAGGCAATCAATGGGTTTTGCCCGAGGGCTAATTCCCCATTTTGCATGGACGGACCATCGGCTAAGATATCCCCCTTAGCCATTTGATCACCCGTATGGACGAGGGGTTTTTGGTTATAGCAAGTACTGCCATTCGAACGATGGTATTTTATTAAATCATACGTATCGATTTCGCCATCTTTTTTCTGCAGGCGAATTTGGTGGGCATCCACATAAACAACTTCGCCGGCTTCCTTAGCGATAACAGCGGTCCCCGAGTCATGGGCAGCTTTGTGCTCAATCCCTGTCCCCACCAGTGGAGATTCAGGTTCTAAAAGCGGCACAGCTTGCCGTTGCATGTTGGCCCCCATTAAGGCCCGGTTGGAGTCGTCGTTTTCAAGGAAAGGGATACAAGCAGTCGCCACCGCCACCACCTGTTTAGGAGAGACGTCCATGTAGTCAATTCGTTCGGGACTGACCTCGATGTTTTCCTCAACGTAACGGGCCATAACTTTCTCTTCTTTGAAGGTGCCGTCTTCATTTAATTCAGCGTTCCCTTGGGCAATAACGAATTGATCTTCTTCATCCGCCGTCAAATAATCAATACGGTCGGTGACTTTGTGCGTCTTCCAGTCCACGCGGCGGTAAGGTGTTTCAATAAAGCCGTATTTATTAATTTTGGCATAGCTAGCCAGGGAGTTGATCAAACCAATGTTAGGTCCCTCAGGCGTTTCAATCGGGCACATCCGACCGTAGTGGGAATAGTGCACGTCCCGCACTTCATAGCCGGCCCGATCACGCGTTAGCCCCCCTGGCCCTAAGGCACTCAGGCGGCGTTTGTGAGTCAATTCGGAAAGCGGGTTATTCTGGTCCATAAATTGCGATAATTGGGAGGAACCGAAAAATTCCTTAATCGCTGCAACCACCGGCCGAATATTCACTAATTGCTGGGGCGTAACCGTATCGGTGTCTTGGGTAGACATGCGTTCACGCACGACCCGTTCCATTCGGGAGAGGCCAATACGGAATTGGTTTTGCAGTAATTCACCGACCGAGCGAATGCGGCGGTTTCCTAAGTGGTCAATATCATCGGTTTCCCCAACACCATCATAAAGGTTAAAGAAGTAGCTTAAAGCAGCGATCATATCAGCGACGGTGAGAGCTAATGCCTCATCCCCAGGCGCGGCATTCCCGATAAGGTGAATGATTCGCTCTTCGTTAGTATCACTTTGCGCATACACTTTGACCAATTGGATGTCCACTGGTTCTGGCATCACAGCGTGTTCATTGGGGTGCACCGTCACCGTGTTTGCCCCCTGGTCCAAGGCTTCGGCGATCGCTTCGTAATTCTCTGCATTCACTTCTTGGCCAGCTTCACCGACAATTTCACCGGTTTCGGGGTTGACAATATTTTCCGCCAATTTCTGCCCTTTTACGCGGTGTTTTAAGGCGAGCTTCTTATTGATCTTATAACGGCCAACAGGCGCTAGGTCATAGCGGCGCGGATCGAAGAAACGACTCACCAGTAAATTTCTGGAGGACTCTGCCGTTTTCGGCTCGCCAGGACGTAAGCGTTCATAGATGTCTTTGAGAGCTTCTTCGGTTCTAGAGTCGGATTCGTTGCGATGTAAATCACGCTCGAGGGTGTCTTCTAAGGTCACACTGGAGCCAAATAATTCACGAATCTGCTCATCCGAACCAAAGCCCAAAGCGCGCGCCAAGACACTAAGATGGATTTTCCGCGTCCGGTCAATACGCACATAGGATAAACCTTTGGCATCAGTTTCCATTTCCAACCAGGCTCCCCGATTAGGGATCACCGTTGAACCAAAGGAACGTCGGCCATTCTTGTCCACTTTGTCATGGTAGTAAACCCCAGGCGAGCGTACCAATTGGGAAACAATAACACGTTCTGAACCATTAATAATGAAAGTCCCTGCGGACGTCATCAGCGGAAAATCACCAAAGAACACATCATCATCACGTAACTCCCCAGTTTCCTTATTGATAAGACGCAGTTTTGCGTACATGGGTGCGGAATAATTTGTGTCTTGGGCGCGTGCTTCCGAAACGTCGTATTTAGGTTCGCCAAATTTGTAATCCAAAAATTCCAAAGCGAGCTTACCTGCATGGTCTTCAATAGGAGAGAGCCCCTTAAACATTGAGGTAATTCCCTCATCTAAAAACCATTGGTAAGAGTCCGTTTGGATTTCAATTAAATCAGGCAATTCGAGAACTTCATGGATACTCGAATAGCTGCGTCGCACACTATACTTCCCATACTGGACGTCATGACCTGCCATGTCTTGCCACCTCTCTATATATTATTATTAAGATTACTTAAGTTTTTGTTAAATTAGCTTAAATCCGCCTTTTATACCCAAAAATAGGGCAAAAAAAACACAAAAGAATAGTACAAAAATTGCCTAAATCTTTTGTTTTTCCTCTACAGCCTATGACGCTTGGACAAGAGATCAAACGCCACAGTAATCCTAATAATTAAGTCAACAACTATCATAGCAAAGCTCACAAGAGCTGTCAAACCTTATTCCTAAAAAATCTTAAAAACTGAAAAAACACCGTCTTTTCTGGTGACGGTTTAATGCCGAGCCCAAAATCATTTTGCCTGCCTTTTGGCATCTGCTATTCTTAAGGGGCGAATTAAATATTTTTAGAGAAAGGAAATGCCATGCTAAAATCTTCTTCTGCTTACCTCTGTTGGTTACTCGGCCTTTGCCTGGGGGCGGGCTATTTGAATGTGAGTACGCTCTTGGAATTCACTTTGACTTCCTCACACTTAACGGGACACCTTAGTCACTTAGCAGTGCAATTGGCGGCAGGCCAGGTCCCACTCGCCCTTAAATTTCTCTTCGTCCTCGGTAGTTTCTATTTAGGCGGCTGCTTGAGTGGCCTCTTAAATCCCGAACGTCGACCACAAAACGAGCGATCAGTAAAAGTCGTCTTAGGAATTATTATTGCGTTGTTAGCTTTACGGGCCCTTGGCTGCCTTCCGCCCGTCAGCCAAGCTTATGCCATCAGCTTTGCTTTAGGCATGCAGAATAGTCTCGCCTTGTTTTACCAAGGCCTCCTCATTCGTACCACCCATTATACGGGCACCATCACTGATTTCAGCGTGGCGACGGCCCAAGCGCTTAGCGGCCAGCGGTCAGCACGCAGCCGCCTATGGGTTTTAGCGAGTAGTATGATAAGTTTTATCCTAGGGGGTCTCCTAGCCAGTTGGCTGGTCGCTTTTCCCCTGATGTATGTGGGCTTCCCCCTTATTTTATACCTCGTCTTGTGGGCTACTTCTGCCCTGATGAGCTGGGTTTAGCTTTCTTTTTGACTGTCAAGAATCCAGTAGCCCTTCTTCCGCGTAATTTCGACAACTTGGCCAAAAACTTCCTGCATTTTCTTCTTCGCGCTCGGAGCGCCTTGTTTTTTCTGAATCACGAGGCGCAAATGGCCCCCTGGCTGCAAGACGTCCCAAGCCCCCGTGATGAAGCCATGGACGACTTTTTTCCCGGCCCGAATCGGGGGGTTCGTCAGCACCCAGTCGAATTTTTCCCCTGCGACCGCCGCATAGGCATCCGACTGGGCGATTTTTTCTACCTGACTGTGATTGGTTTGGATATTTTCTCTAGCCAAACTTAATGCACGCTCACTCACATCCAGCATGGTGATATGAACGGGCGACAATAAACGACCCAGCACCACGCCGACCGGCCCCCAGCCACAGCCAAGATCTAAGAGGCGCTGGCCACGTAAAGCTTCCAGCGGTAGGCTTTCCAAAAGTAAGCGGGTGCCGAAGTCCAAGCCTTGGCGGCTAAAGACGCCCCGATCCGTGGTAAAGGAAAAGGTCTCGCCCCTGACTTCTGCCTTAAATTGGTGTTTGTCGTGAGCTAATGCGGTATTATCATCAAAATATTGATGGGCCATGGTTATCCCCCTTTTTACTATCATTTTACCATAGAAAAAGGGGCTGGGAAAAAACTCAGTCTCAGAATATAAAAAACGCATCAATTTATTTCGAAAATAAATTGATGCGTTTTGATATTTTATAAAGACAAAGCGAGTTCCAAGCCTTATAATAAAAGGTAAGCAAACCGAAGGAGGAACTCGCTTTGTATCAAAATTATACCACAATGGAAACAGCTTTAACACTAAAATTAGATTTTACGATTCCTGAGGACCATGAAGCTCGGCTGATCAGCCGATTTGTCGACTCGATTCCTACGGAAATTATTCTGGAAGACACTTCTCATACGGGACGTCCTGCTTTTCATCCAGCAATGCTATTAAAGATGTGTTTATTTGCCTATAGTCGATCAACGTTTTCAGGTCGAAAAATTGAACGAATGAATGAAGAATCTATTCCGATGAAATGGCTAACGGGCGATACCCCAGTTTGCTACAAGACAATCAATAACTTTCGTTCAAGCGAACATGCCTCGAACTTGATCAAGTATGCTTTTATCCTTTTCACCATGCTGCTGAGGGACAATGGTTTAATCCACCCAGAGGCTTTATTTATCGATGGGACAAAAATTCAAGCGGATGCGAACATCTATAGTTTTACTTGGCGAAGAGCGATTGAACGCTATGAAGCGAAGCTCAATGAAAATGTTTCGAGTTTATATGAGGAACTTATTCAAACGAATGTCGATATCGCCTTGACCGAAGAAGAATTAACGACTTCTGATGGGATTGAAAAAATTATTGCGTGTCTTGATGAAGCAATCGAAGAGGTTGAAAGCAAAATTGAAAATGAGACGACCATTCCTAAAGGAGGTTCTCGACACAAGCGACGTCGTCGCACGCTTAAAAAGCACCGGAATCGATGTATGAAGGATTTCTTACCCCGAAAACAGAAATACGAGGAAGCAAACGCACGATTTAATGGCAGAAACAGTTTTTCAAAAACGGACCCCGATGCCACCTTTATGTGTATGAAAGAAGATCCCATGAAAAATCGGGAGTTAAAGCCTGGCTATAATCTCCAAGTTGCTTCAAGTCATCAATATATTATTGACTTTGATATTTTCCCGAACCCTACCGATACGCGCACCCTCATTCCGTTTTTAAAAACAATCCCAACGCTTGATCTGTTCCAATATATTGTTGCGGATGCGGGTTATGGGAGTGAAGAGAATTATATGGCGATTATCGATGACTTTGAGAAAGTCCCTTTGATTCCTTACGGAATGTATCATAAAGAACAAAGTAAAAAATATCGAAACCAATCCAAGCATCGTGAGAACTGGCACTATCATGCGGCTGAAGATTCCTATACGGATTTAGATGGCGTTCATTTTAGTTTTTCATATTATCGTACGCGAAAAGATAAAAAAGGTTTCCAAAGACAGTTTAAAGTCTATCAAGCCGATACTGAACAAATGGATGAGCGTTTAAATGAGCTTGCGAAAACTCCGACAGGACGTCAGCGCCAGACGGCGGTCAATCTTAATTGGGAATATTTTAAGCACCAAGCAAAAGAGAATTTAGAAAGCACACCTGGAAAAGAAATCTATGCGCAACGTAAAATTGACATAGAGACCGTTTTCGGACGGATGAAAGGTGTCTTTGGTATGCGCAGAACACATGTGAGAGGCAAACAAAGCGTGTATAATGATATCGGAATGATGCTGATGAGCATGAATTTAACGAAATTAGCCCTTAAAGCTCGGCGAAGAGCAGAAGCTCTTCGTAATCATTTCTCTAAAAGTAAAAAATGCACTGAAGGAATCCAAATATGGATAACTTCAATGCATTTTTTATTATTTAGGGCGACTTATTTCCCAGCCCCTTTTCGAGTAATGTCTTGCTTATTTAAGCTCTGCAGAACCGCCAGCTTCTTCGATGGCAGCTTTGAGGGCTTCAGCTTCTTCTTTAGGAAGAGCTTCTTTGATGACGGATGGCGCATCATCAACCAAGCCTTTAGCGTCTTTAAGACCAAGGCCAGTGGCTTCGCGAACAGCTTTGATAACTTTGATCTTAGCAGAGCCAGCTTCGGTTAATTCAACGTCAAATTCAGTTTTTTCTTCTTCAGCAGCGCCACCGTCAGCACCTGCACCAGCAGCAGCAACAGGAGCAGCGGCGGAAACGCCGAATTCTTCTTCAATAGCGGACACAAGGTCAGCAAGTTCTAAAATTGATGATTCTTTTAAATCAGCAATGATTTGTTCAATATCTAATGCCATTTTTAATCCTCCATTTATCTTTTAAGCTAGGTGTCGATAATTAAGCAGCATCGTCGCCGTTTTCTTCTTTTTGGTCTTTAACAGCTTTAACCGCATAAGCAACATTGCGGATTGGAGCTTGTAAGACAGAAAGAAGCATAGAGAGTAAGCCTTCGCGACCAGGTAGGGAAGCAATCTTGGTAATTTCTTCCTTATCAAGAATGGTTCCTTCAATCATACCGCCTTTAAGCTCTAGGGCTTCAGCGTCTTTTGAGAAGTTTTTCAAGATCCGTGCAGGAGCAACGGCATCTTCCATCCCAAAGGCAACTGCGGTTGGTCCACGGAAAACTTCATCGTGGTAATCAATGTCTAAAGCATCCATCGCCCGACGCATAATCGTATTTTTCACGACTTTGAAAGCGACGCTCTCGTCCCGCAATTGGGCGCGCAGTTCCGTCACCTCAGCAACCGTCAGTCCCAAATAATCCACAACAATCATGGATTCTGAGTCTTCAATTTGTTTAACGATAGCATCTACTTCAGCTTGCTTCTTCGCAATAATTTGTTCGCTCAACAGTTTCACCTCCAGTAGTAAAGTGATCGTTTTTTATATAAAATAAAAAACTCTCCTGTCACTGAAGACAACGAGAGGTATTCCATCACATGTATATGTGAATCAACAACTCCCTCGGTTAGAAATTAAGGCATCTGCCACTAACGGTCTTCGGTCGTATTGATTTGCATCAACTCTTACACTATAGCATCATTTTCTAGACCCTGCAAGGCTTAAAGTCATTTTTTCTCTTATTTTTTGACTGGGCAAGTAAAACGCAGGATTTGGGCCCGGTCATAAATTAAGGTTTCCACTTCAAATTGCCCTTCTGGAATGGTAACCGTATCCCCCACATCCGGCAAACGTTCCAAGCTGGCATTGATAAAGCCACTCAGGGTATGAGTTTGGCGGTCTTGCTTTGGCAGTTCACAATGGAAGTAACGTTCAAACTGCCCGATCGGCAAATCTCCTGCCAGCCGGTAAACTTCACCCGGCACCACTTCCACAATTGCTTGGCGCACTTGGTCATGCTCGTCCCAAATCTCACCGACTAAGGCTTCCAAGAGGTCTTCCATGGTGACAATGCCCACCAAACCTCCGTGCTCATCACGGACGAGGGCGAAATGATTCATCTCCTGGCGCATTAACTGCAAGGCCTTGGCCATGGTCATAAAGCGAGGAATATTTAATGGCTCACTCAATTGCTCCTGCCAGTGGAGCGGTTGGGAGCTGCTTTCCAATTCATAGAAGTCCTTAATATTTAAAACCCCAACCACCTCGTCAATTTGCTCCTGGTAAACCAAAAGTCGGGACAGGCGGCTCTCATGGAAAACTTCCTGAACCTCAGTTGGACTGGCGGTCAACGGAATGGCCACCACATCAAGGCGGTGGGTTAAAACCCCTTCGACCGTCACATCATCAAAGGCCATAGCGGCTTGCACCAGGCGCTGCTCCTCAAGTTCTAAGCTCCCACTATGGCCGGCTTCCGCAACCAGAGTACTTAAATCAGCCTCACTAATAACATCATCAGCCTCAAGCTTAAAAAGCCGGTGAATCAGGCGCGTCCACTGGGCTAATAGCCAGATAATGGGTTTGCCGACCACCATTAAGGCATAAATTAAGCGCGCCGAAGCTTTGGCAACTTGCTCACTTTTAGCCTTGGCAATATTTTTCGGGGTGATTTCTGAAGCCAGTAAAACTACAATTGTCATCACCATTGTTGCGATGAGGCCGCCATGGCGGGGGAACCAATGGAGAAACAGCATGGTGGCCACCGCTGAAGCACCGAGGTTGACGATATTATTCCCGACAAGTACCGTGGACAGTACCTCATCATAACGTTCCTGCAAGGCAAGCACCCGTTTGGCGGGCCGGTTGCCTCTTTCGGCTTCTCCATGCAAGCGAAAACGATTTACTGAGGTAAAGGCCGTCTCGCTCGCTGAGAAAAAAGCGGAACAAAGCAATAAAAATAAAATTAATAATAGCTGGGAGATCGTCTCCGCATCCATATCTCTAGCCCCCTCCAAAATCTTAGTATAGCAAATTTCCCCTTTTTTGTCCGCCTTGATCCCGCAGGGGAGCTAAAAATAGCAAGAAAAAAGCTCGGCAAAGCCGAGCTTCTATCTTTCTCTAGATGGTGCTAGGGTCAACTTTAATTCCAGGCCCCATCGTTGAAGTGACAACTAAGTTTTTAATGTAGACACCTTTAGCAGCAGCTGGCTTTTCACGAAGGACAAGTTCATGAATTGCTTTGAAGTTTTCCTTCAAGTCTTCCACATCAAAGGATGTTTTCCCAATGATAACGTGCAAGTTAGCGGAGCTGTCGGTGCGGTATTCGATTTGACCGGCTTTAATATCTTTGACGGCTTTGGCGACATCTTGGGTAACAGTACCGGTTTTAGGGTTAGGCATTAAGCCTTTTGGCCCTAGAATCCGACCGAGACGGCCAATTTTCCCCATCATATCAGGGGTCGCCACGACAACATCGAAGTCCATCCAACCATCGTTAATGCGATCGATGTAATCATCGTCACCGACGTGGTCAGCACCAGCGTCACGGGCGGCTTGGGCATTTTCACCTTGGGCAAAAACGAGTACGGTTTGGCTCTTCCCTGTCCCTTTAGGTAGGACAATTGCCCCGCGTAATTGCTGGTCATTTTTCTTCACGTCAACACCTAGACGGTAGGAAACTTCGACAGAAGCGTCAAATTTTGTGAAGCTCAGTTCTTTGATCATTTCCAAAGCTTCTGTAGCATCGTATTTTTTATGCCGATCTAGTTTTTCATATGCTGCTTTTAAATTTTTAGATAATTTTGCCATCTTATTCCTCCTATTGTGGTTTTAGCGGTTTGACCTCCCACGCTCACAAGACTTGTGAGGCGTTGGATGATTGTTCTGTGCGTTTTTGGGCTAGCTTAAGCTTAGCCTTCGACGGTGATCCCCATCGAACGTGCAGTACCTTCAACCATACGCATAGCAGCTTCAATGTCAGCAGCATTTAAGTCTGCTTTTTTCGTTTCTGCAATTTCTCGTACTTTATCACGTGTAATTGAGGCAACCTTATTCTTGTTTGGTTCGCCAGAGCCTTTTTCAATGCCGCAAGCTTTCTTCAAGAGAGCAGCAACCAATGGGGCTTTGGTGACAAAGTCGAATGAACGATCCTCATAAACCGTAATCTCAACAGGAATGGTATAACCTTGCAAATCAGCTGTACGGGCGTTGAATTCCTTACAGAAGCCCATGATATTAATCCCAGCCTGACCGAGGGCAGGACCAACGGGAGGGGCAGGACTGGCTTGGCCAGCTTCAATTTGCAATTTAACAACATTAACTACATTTTTTGCCACGAAACATTCCTCCTTTTTTGTGTTCGTGAGTGGTGTTGTGGAGTTGTAGAAATTACTCCTCCCACTAGTGTGTATCTTACACATTTACCTATTAAAGCACACTCTGTTAAAAAAAGCAATGACCAACTCCTATTCTAAGGAAAAAAGCAGTTAGCTAAAGCTAGCTGCTCAGATTTTATCTTAAGTCAGTTTGCCTTCACGGAGCAGCCAATTATAAGCACTAAGACTAGCCTTAGCCCCACCACCCAGTGCCACAACAATTTGCTTGTAAGGCTCACTGGTACAATCTCCAGCTGCATAGAGGCCCGGGACATTCGTTTGACCAGCAGCATCGATTTTAATTTCCCCTTGCTTATTTTCTTCGAGTAGGTCACCCAGGAAATCGGTATTGGGCTTTAAGCCCACCAAAATGAAGACTCCATTGGCGGGAAGCTCATGATTGTCACCCGTTTTCCGATCTTCGTATTGCACTTTCTCCACGCGCCCTTCCCCGACAATAGCCGTTGTTTGGGCTTGAAGCACGATATCGACATTGTCACGTTCCTTTAAACGCTGGACTAAAATTTCATCAGCATTCAAGTGGTCCTGGAATTCCAAAACAGTTACATGGTCAACGAGGCTTGCTAAGTCTAGGGCTGCCTCAATGCCGGAGTTCCCCCCACCAATGACCACCACAGGCTTGCCCTCATACAAAGGACCATCACAGTGCGTGCAGTAGGAGATCCCTTTGTTTTGGAAGTCCATTTCGCCAGGAACATTGATCAAGCGCCAGTGGGCTCCCGTCGCCACCACTAGAGCTTGACTTTGCATCGAGTTCCCCGAAGACAGATGAACCGTGAAATGATCATCCCTTGTGATTTTTTCCACCGCTACATCCTCAAAAACATCAACCGGATAATCTTTCAGGTGCTCATGCATCTGCCCCATTAACTTCGGGCCTTCGGTATAAATCTGGCCGATCATATTTTCGATCCCTAAGGTATCCATGACCTGACCACCAAAGTCTTCCGCAATTAGAGCCGTTGAAATCCCCTTACGGGCGGCATAAATAGCGGCAGAAATTCCAGCAGGCCCCCCGCCAATAACGAGCAAGTCATAACAGGTCTTAGGCTCTAACTCAGGTTTGGAGGCAGCCAGATCAAGTTTCCCTAAGATTTTCTTCAGATTAGAGCGACCACTATGCCACTCTTCTCCATTCAAAAAGACCGTGGGGACGGCGAAAACATTCCGTTTTTCCACAAAATTTGTATGGAGACTGCCATCAACAATGACTTGACTCACGTGATCATTCAAAACAGCCATAATATTGATCGCCTGAACAACCTCTGGGCAATTGTGGCAGCTTAAACTAATCGCTGTTTCAAAGTGTAAATCCGTATTAATTTTTTCTATGGCTGCCTTTTCTTCAGCTGATATTTTAGGGGGGTGGCCGCCCACTTGCAGCATGGCTAAAACAAAAGATTCAAACTCATGCCCCAAGGGGATTGCTGCAAAGGTGATCCCAAATTTCTGCCCGCCAGCTTGGAAGGTAAAGCTAGGTGCGAGAGGCAAGTCCGTTTCTTTAATACTCAAGCGCGGTGATAGACTCGCTACTTCCTGGAGGAAAGCGAGAAGGCCTTCTTCTTCATCAGCAGGCGCATCAACTAAAAAGGTCACATCACGTTCTAACAGCTCAAGGTAGGCCTTGAGCTGTTCTTTTGAAGTTTCTTCTAACACAGGAAAACTCCTTAAATCTTACCAACGAGGTCTAAACCAGGTGTTAATGTTTCTTCATTTTCCTTCCATTTGGCTGGGCAAACTTCATCCGGATGCTTTCTAATATATTGAGCAGCTTTAATCTTATCCACAAGCACAGAGGCATCCCGGCCAATGCCGTCCGCATTAATTTCCAACGCTTGCACAACACCATCGGGATCAATAATGAAGGTTCCCCGTTGTGCTGTTCCCGCATCCTCATCAAGAACATCAAAGGCTCTGGAAATTTTTTGGCTAGGATCACCAATCATGGTATATTCGATGCCTTTTACCTTATCGGAATGATCATGCCAAGCCTTGTGCACGAAGTGGGTATCGGTAGAAACCGAGTAAACTTCCACCCCTAACTCCTTTAAGCTTGCGTATTGATCCTGTAAGTCTGATAACTCCGTCGGGCAGACAAAGCTAAAGTCAGCAGGATAGAAGCATAAAATCGACCAGTGCTCCTTTAAGTCCTCGGATGTGACAGTGACAAATTCGTCTTCTTTTGGATTATAGGCATCAGCAGAAAATTCTTCAATAGTTTTTCCAATTAACGACATCCTAACAACCTCCTAAATGTTATTATTCTAATCATACTCAACTTACCCAAAATTAGCAAGCGGAATGTTTTAGTCCTATCTAAATATTTCTTTAAGAAAAAAGCTCCGCTAAAGCGGAGCGTTTGGCAGCAACTAAGCTTGATTGGTATTGGTGTCCATTTCCACCTTCCGATGGTATTGGTCGAGATCGAGTTCCTTCTCTAAGGCCGCCACAATCACACCGGTTGACCCACCAGCTTGAACATTGGTTGAGGTCCGACCCATATCAGCCACGCCAGCAATTGGACTAAGGATAAGAATCATTTCAATAGGCAAGCCCATGGCCGTGAAAACAGCAGTGGCTTGAATCGTTCCGGTTCCAGGTACACCCACAGTCCCCAGAGAAGCTAGTAGGGCAATCCCAATCAGCATGAAGAAGTCGGTGACCCCCCAGTGAATACTCAAGTTATTGATCGTAAACATCGCTAATAAGCAAGGCCAGAAGGCTGCACAGCCTGGCATTCCGAAGGTTGTTCCCACGGAAGCGGCGAAAGACGCAATATTTTCAGGCACACCCATTTCTTTTTGTGCCTCAACGTTGGCAGGAATTGTTCCCACAGAGGATTGGGTGGAGAAAGCAATAAGCCAAGCCGGGAAGAATTTTTTCAAAAAGATGAAAGGATTAATTCGTCCAAAGGCGCCGACCATAAGGCCCGTAGTAATGAACGTATGAATGAAAGAACAAATATATACAGCAAGCAGTAAGAGGAGTAAGGCGCTAACGAAGCCCCAGTCCATGCCCCCAACTTGGTTGGCAATTAAAGTAATCACCGCATAGGGAGTGAATTGGACAACCAGCCCAATCAATTTGCCGACCAGTTTGTTCCCTGCTTCAAGGAAATCGGTGAAGGGTTTGATTTCTTCTTTTTTGGGATAGAGAAGAATCGCAATCCCTACCATAATGGCAAAAAGAACGATAGGAATAATGTCCCCATTCGCCATGTGCTCAACGATATTCTTAGGGAAGAAGCTCGTCAACACATCGGTAAAGGCAGGAACCTCGTGAATTTCTACCGTCTCTTGCGGCATAGAAACATGGGCACCACGTCCTAAGTGCATCAGCAAACCAACGGCTATCCCGAGAATACTCCCTAAAATATTGTGTAGGCCCAAAACGCCAAGGGTTTTGCCCCCAATCGAGGTTAAAGCCTTCATATTCTTCAAGGAAGCAACTGTATTAACAATTGAGAATAAAAGCAAAGGAATAACAACAACTTGTAGCGTACGGGCGTAAATCCGTCCAAAAGTCTCAATGTAACTGGTATGCCCTTTGAACACAAAGCCCAAAATAGCACCCATGGCCGTTGCGGTTAAAATCCGAACAGTAAAGGACATGCCCTTCTTGTTCATCATGTAAAGAATCGCAAACAAGATCAAGACGACGGCGAGCGCCAGCCAACTCATTAGCATCTTTCCATCTCCTTAAAAAACTTACTAGATATTAGTTATCCGCCAATTAGTATAGACTTTCTTAAGAAAAAACTCAAGCCTAAAGTGAAAAATTTAACAATTAAAAATACTGGGCCGTTAAACCCAGTATTTAAAGTGTTTTCACCCTATTTTCAAAGGAGGAAAAAACGGTTTTTGTCTTTATTTATCTGACGTGAAAAAGTCATGATCAAGGCTCTTGTTTTCGATATCTTGACTCTCCTCTACTATTTTCTTGGCTTCTTCTGTAAGCTTACCTGCTTTATCTTCTGAATAGGTTGGCGCTTCCCCCCTTCCCTCTTCGCTCACTGGGGAAGAATTTAAACGATTCTTCTGAACTTCTTGCTCCTTACCGGCTTCCTTGTCTTTTTCCCGGCTACTATTTCCTTGTTCATTCAACCAGGCAGCCACTTGATCCAATTCGCTTTGCTCCAATTCCCCTAAAGGAATGAGATGCTGGTGATCCCCATGGCTAGCGATAACTTGGTCGCCATCCATCCCCAAGATCGATTCCTTACTGAAGGTATAGCCATCACTTGTGGTATAAGGTTTTCCATCGAGACCCTTACCAAAGGCCTGAATCAAGCGCCCTTGGAAATGGCGTTGCGATGCCGGTTTTTGACCTGCCTCCTCACCCGCAGGCTTCTCTTCCGTAGGCTCGTGGAATTCCCCCCAACCATTTTGAGATGCGGGACGATATTCCGGATGAGCAATTAAAAAGCGCATCGTATTGACCGCACGCGCAGCCTTTTCTTCATCATCATTAAAAAGATCTAGTAGGAAAATATCACTAATATAGTGGTAATGGTCATAGTGAGGAATACGGAAGCGACCCGGGGAAACTTCCTTATCAACATAAAGCAATTGCTCCGTATTCCTACGGTCTGCCCCCGTCCGCTTATCAATAAATTCCTTGAGGGGCAAGCAGTCAGCAGGTAAGGTTTTAAACGTTTCCTTCGATAAATCAGGAGCTTCTTCACTGTGACTGGGTTTTTCTGCCTCAGGTTGGGACTGCTCTGCTCCCGTCTCTGGCTTATGATTGTTTTCAGAAGGTGTTGCTTCAGGCTTAGGGCTAGGCTTGGTGTGGGGTTTGGGCTCAGGTTTTTCTGTTTCAGGCTCTGGTTTCGGTTTTTCAGGCTTCTTGACTTCAGGTTCGGGGCTAGGCTGAGTAGGCTTAGCTGCTATACCAGTATTTTTAGCTTTTAAATAGGCTTCGGTGGCAGCTACCTCTAAAGCCGAAAGTTTACTAGGCAAAATGACATGGAAATGATCCCCATGGGGAATTACATAGCCAAACCGGGTTTTCTTAGTCACCTGACTGGGCTCAAATAACAAGCCATCGGCCTCCTGATAGCGTTGAGACTTAGGGAGGGCATGGACCTCGGCAACGAGCTGTTGCCACGTTTTACTTTGGTGATGAGCAGTGCTTTCAGCGGGGCGCTGCGGCGTTTTTTTCTTACCACTGCCAACCTGCTGATTATTTTCCGCTGAGCTGGCTGGGACAGAGCTGTGAGGATGTGAGGGCTTAGCGGCCTGAACTTGCGAGGCATGCGGCTGCCTTTTTTTCATGGAGCTAGACCCCTTGCCTTTACCAGCTAAAAATTGCTTGGCTGCTGCTAGCTCACCTGCTGATAGGTCGGCTTTGGGAATAAAATGGAAATGATCACCGTGTGGCACGATATACCCATCCCCCGTATCTTCGATAATATCAGAGGCATGGAAAACATAACCATCATCGGTCGTATAGGCTCCATGCTTTTTAGCTTTTCCTGCCGCCTCCGCTGATTTTTTTACATCTTCTTTTTTCTTACCGGCTTTGGCAACGTGATGGCCTGATATTTTCTTCTGTTCAGCGAGCTCGGCCCTCGTCCGCATGTTGCTCGCTTTTTTCTTGTCAGTCAAATAGATATAATAATGGCCGTCATGTAAAATGACATGCCCACCTTGAATATCACTCACAACATCTGCCTTTTTTAAGGTGTAATTGGGATCATCAAAAAGCAATTCTTCGCTCCAAATAGCATCAAAAGGCACTTTCCCATTGTAATAGTGATAATGATCACCATGGGAGGTGACATAACCATCTGCTGTAATTTTTACAACAATTTGCTCAGCGGGGATGTCATCGTCATCTAAATGCGCCTTTTGAGCTGCCTCTGTTTTAACCTGGGTGAAAGCAGACTTTACCGGTTGATCAGCTTTGGGTAAGGCAGCTTGGGTACCGAGATAGTAGCAGCCTAACCCCACCAAGAGGGTCGTGGTCCCAGCGGCTGTGAGGGTTCTCCATAGTTGTTTCTTTTCCATAAAAACTCCTTTAAATCCTAATTCGTAATCATTACGATTTAATTTTAGCGGAGTGTTTTTGCCTTGTCAATATGTAAATAGTAGTTATTCCTACTTTCTTTGTTCTTTGCTTAAGAAAAATAAAAAAAGCTGGTCACCCAGCTTCCTAAAAGAGCACTCCAGTACTCTTCTAAATTTTATCGACCTGATCAAATTCAATTTCCGCAATCGTTTCGCGGCCAAACATCTCAAGGACGACTTTCAATTTTTCTTGATCTTCTTCAATTTCTGTAATTTCGCCTTCCAAGCCATCAAAAGCCCCGTCAATAACGCGGATATGCTCACCCACTTCGAAGCTAATATCACGTTCCACTTTTTCACCTTGGGAGCGAAGCAAACGATGGACTTCATCATCTAATAAAGGCGTGGGCTTGGAGCCTTGCCCGTGCGAGCCTAAAAAGCCGGTGACGTTCGGAGTATTACGCACCACAAACCAAGCTTCGTCACTCATAAGCATTTCGACGAAAACATAGCCAGGGAAGACTTTATCCTTAACGACTTTCTCCTTGCCCGTTTTCGTCTTCTCGACCCGTTCATTTTCAGGGAGAACGACGCGAAAAATATTATCCTGCATGCCCATAGAGGTGATCCGCATTTCTAAATCTTCTTTGACCTTATTTTCATAGCCTGAATAAGTATGCAGGACATACCATTGCTTTGCTTCATCCATTGTCAAGCTCATATCCTCCTTAATATTAATCTTCAATAAAAAAGCCTCTGAGGGAGGCTCATCCATACATTACCGTTTTTCTTGTCTTAGAGGCGAATGAACCATTGGAATAACATAGTCACTAATTCGTCTACGAGACCAAGGAAAATTGTTGCGGCAAAGATAAAAAACAGGACGGTTCCCGTGTCTTTCATGAGTTTTTTGCCTGATGGCCACTTCACAAGACGCATCTCATGCCAAACTTCACTTAGAAAACGCATCGTTCACCCTCCTTCAATTACTTCGTTTGCTTATGTAAGGTATGTTTTTTACAATGCTTGCAAAATTTTTTGACTTCAAGGCGTTCAGTGCGGCTGGCTGGATTGCTCTTGATCGTATAATTCCTAGAGCCACAGATACTACATGCTAAAATAATGTGTTTACTAGCCATAACACCACTCCTTTACTCGTCTTCCTACGGGTTAATCTTACCGAGAAGTCCTGTTTTTGTCAACTTAATTTTACAGCAAGTTAGTGTCAAGCAATGCTCGGTCAATCATAAAGAACTCTATCTCGTATCTAATTATTCAAAAGTCACTTCGTTTTTGTGCTAAAGGACGCTGCGTTGAAAAGCAGTGGCACCGGCTTACGCTTCATAGAAGCTTACGCCTGACCGTCCTATTCTGGCTCTATGTCGTTGGATAGGCCTCGCTACGCTCACCCTATCGGCACTCCGAGAGCCAGATATACGGACGGCCTGCTAACACTGCTAACGCAGGTCTTTAGCACGCACTCCGTGTCTTTTGGCGAAGCAGCTAACAAAATGTATGGTATAATTTCCCGACCATACTGCTTGACACTTCACTTGGAATCGTGCCCTGATGGGCACCACAAGAACTTTGTTGCGGCCTGTGACATAGTATTGCCCTAACAATCCCTGGATATTCGGGTATAAATGGGCTTGTATTAGCTTCAATATCTGATCGAACAGCTTCTTCAAAACAATGATTAGATTGAGCGGTGATAATGGCAGCCATTGCTGCTGCGCCTTGACGGGTCCAATTTCGTCCTTGCTTTTTCATGCGATAAGTATAAAGCCGATGGCCTGCTTCACAAACGCCACCGGAAAAATGGTTTGGTAAGCCTCGCTGCTCTGCTGGTTTAATGAGTAACCAATTCCTTTGAAGATAAGCTCTTAGAGCTTCAATTTCAGCCAAAAACTCCTGATGATGGTGCCAGCGACTTTCACAGGTCTCCAAAGTAACTTGAACTCCTTCGAAATCATAAGCCTTCACTTTTTTAATGACCAATTGACGTATTTTATGATCAAAAAATAGGCGCGTTCTGATTTTTTGAATGACATGAAATTTATCGCAGAAATGTTCATGCCGAAGGCATACCCCAATCATCTCGTTAAAATCTTCCTCCGTATAACCACTGCCACCATCCGAATTAGAAATCACAATCGTTTGATGTAAATCATAGTAGGATTTAAGAAATCGGCTAACTTTTTCTCGAAGGGCTGCACTAGATTGAACAGAAGAAAAATAATGAGCTTGAATAAGTTGATGCCGCGAAGTGGATCGATCGACGCCTTCATAGAGGGTCACACGGTGTAGTTGAAGATGTTTTGTCCTTTTCCCTTTTTTCTTCTTCTTAGTGATCAGCACACCATCCCCTTCAATGTACAGAAAAGGAACGGATCGTTTTTGAGAGTAAGCCAGTTCCTTCTCTTCTGCTTTTTTATTCTCAAAGCTTAAAATTTTTTGCCCAATTTCTTGAACAATATGATGTGCGGTCTGATGCGAAATACTAAAAGGCATTAAAGCATTGAAGGCTTCTGCAGTCGCACGAAAAGTTTGCTTCGTACAAAGCTGGGCAATTTTTTCTTTGACCTGAGAAGAAAGATGACTTCTTGCTTCTAGTCCTAAACACAAATCTAGGGGAAGAAAGCTAGAGTGACCTTCTTTTTTCATCCGACAGCGTCTAAAAGTGACGGCACCAAACATAAAACATAGTGTGCGTGGTTCATAGCGAGCAATTTTCCAGCCTTCGGCTTGGTATCTTTGAATTAATTGCTGATCAAGTTGAGTGAAAACCGCTGCAAGACATTCACAGCAAAAATTGCTTAATATCGGATAAACAATATCTTCAAAGTCACCTAAAGATGAGCAATTTTCCGTCTTTTTTAGAATATCTGTGATAATATCATTCATGAGGACATCTTCTTTCTTTTTTTTGATCAACTTAAAGATAGATGTCCTTTTTTTATTTTTCAAGTCTTACCGAGCATAATTTTACACTAAGTTACAGCAAAAAAGAGGCCAAGCGAACTGGCCTCCTTCCTTGTTCTATTCTTGATCCAGTAAATCAGCAAGGGCCTTGGCGACATGAGCTGGTGTAAAGCCGTATTTCTCCTGAACGACATTCCCTGGTGCAGAGGCCCCAAAGGTGTCGATGCCAAGGATTTTCCCTTCGCGGCCAACATAGCGTTCCCAGCCGAAAGGTGAGCCCATTTCAACAGCTAAGCGCTTGGTCACCGCTCCGGGAAGAACTTTCTCTTGGTAGTCGTCATCTTGTTCCTCGAAAAGTTCAAAGCTTGGCATAGAAACAATTTGCACATCTTCCCCAGCTTCACCTAATTGTTCTTTCGCGTCTAGAGCGAGTTTGACTTCTGAACCCGTAGCAATCACCAAGGCACTCGGTGTCTCTGCCTTAGCCTCGGAGATGATATAAGCTCCCTTAGCCACATGGTCCGGCGCCAAATCCTTCGTCTTAGGCAGAGTAGGCAAACCTTGGCGACTCAAGACAAGTAGTGTCGGTTTATCAGTCGTCTCTAAGGCCTTGAGCCAGGCTGCCGCGGTTTCATTCCCGTCAGCGGGTCGCAAAACATTCACATTAGGCATGGCGCGAACACTGGCTAATTGCTCAATCGGTTCATGGGTTGGCCCATCCTCACCCACGGCAATGGAATCGTGAGTCAGCACATAAATAGCTCCGGTTCCTTGAATGGCAGCAAGGCGTAGGGCTGCCCGCAAGTAGTCCACAAAAACGAAGAAAGTTCCACCGTAAACACGTGTCCCCCCGTGGAGGTCAATCCCATTCATTGCTGCCGCCATGGCAAATTCACGAACCCCAAACCAAATGTTTCGGCCTGCGTAATTCTCGCTACTGAAATCTTCTTCTTCCTCGCTCATGGTTTTATTGGAGGAAGCCAAGTCAGCAGAGCCGCCCCAGAGTTGTGGCATCGCTTTGCTGAGGGCTTGAATAATTTCAGAAGAAGCTGCCCGACTGGCCAAGGTATCTCCTTCCTCATAGGTAGGTAAGACATCGGCCAAGTTTTCTGGTAATTCCCCTTTAAAGCCCGCTACAAATCGCTTAGCCAGTTTGGGATAGGCTTTTTCATAAGCGGCAAAGTCTGCTTGCCAATCTGCTTCGGCTTCTTTGCCGTGGGCTAGCACGGTTTCCTCAAACCGCTTGTAAACTGCAGCTGGCACAGCAAAAGCTTCTTCTTGCCAGTTGTAAACTTTCCTGGCATGGGCAATACCTTCTTCACCAATGGGTGCCCCATGCACCGCAGAAGTTCCGGCTTGCGGTGCCCCGTAACCAATTTGAGTTTTTACTTCGATTAAGGTAGGTTTTTCAGCTTCTGTTTTGGCATTCTTCAAGGCCTCGTCGATAGCTTCCATATCGGTACCATCTTCGACGAAAAGCGTTTGCCAGCCCAAAGCCTGGAAGCGGGCCTGCACATTTTCTGTGAAGGCTTTATCAGTTGGACCATCGAGGGAAATATCGTTAGAGTCATAAAGGACAACTAACTTGCCCAATTTCAAATGACCAGCTAGGGAGGCAGCTTCTTGGGAAATACCCTCCATCAAGTCACCATCCCCGCATAAAGCATAGGTATAGTGATCAACGACCTGGTGGCCTTCTTTATTATAGGTCGCTGCCAAATGCGCTTCCGCCATTGCCATCCCCACTGCCATCGCTAGCCCCTGACCTAAAGGGCCTGTTGTTGCCTCTACCCCCGAGGTGTGATGAACTTCCGGGTGACCAGGCGTTTTGCTCTCATATTGACGAAAAGCTTTCAAATCATCAATCGTCACATCAAAACCAGAAAGATGCAATAGGGAATAAAGCAACGCCGAACCATGGCCCGCAGAAAGAACAAAACGATCCCGATCTGCCCAAGCCTCAGCTGTTTTAGGGTTCACCTTCAGATGCTTCGTCCAAAGCGTATAAGCCATCGGTGCACACCCCATAGGTAACCCTGGATGGCCAGAATTAGCCTTTTGAATCGCATTAATACTCAGCATGCGAAGCGCATTCACACCCAACTGATCCGTAGCGTCAAACAAAATGATCACCTCAAAATATTTTCAAAATAATGCCGTCTTATTACCAAACAATACGCCTTTATTATGACGGAAGTCAGTAAATAATGCAATAGTCAATCAGTGAGTGAGCCACCGTTTGCCCTCACTAAGTGTAATGGGATGCAGAGGCGAAAAAGCGGTTAGAAGCACTGGAAGCAAATGAGCCTTCTAACGACAGTTAGCTTCATCATTTAAATGAGGTGGATATCTAAACCGCTCGCCTGCACCGGACTTAAAAGCAGAACCTCTAGAGGCTTCCAGTGCTTTTGACCGCTATCAAGCTTCGCACCCTTTATTTTGCTTTGGTGGGTTTGAAGGTTCGGAGTCTGAGCGCATTGAGTAAGACGGACACCGAGCTTAGGCTCATGGCTAAGCCGGCAACCATGGGATTTAATAGAGGTCCGCCGAAGAGATGGAGGAGTCCCATAGCGATTGGAATGCCCAAAACATTATAGGCAAAGGCCCAGAATAGATTTTCCTTAATATTTTTGATCGTGGCGCGGCTAAGTTCAATCGCCGTAGGGACAGCTGTCAGAGTGTTTTGCATCAAGACGACATCAGCTGACTCAATGGCCACGTCCGTCCCATTGCCAATGGCTAAGCCCACATCCGCTTGCGCCAAAGCGGGCGCATCGTTGATTCCGTCGCCCACCATGGCAACTTTTTTCCCTTCAGCTTGCAGGCGACTGATCGCTTCGGCCTTGTCTTCCGGTAAAACATCGCTGATCACTTCACTAATCCCCACTTCCCGAGCAATCGCTTGGGCGGTGGCTTCATTATCACCAGTTAACATGACAGTTTTTAAGCCCAATTGCTCAAGGCGGGCGATCGCTTCCGGACTGCTTTCCTTAATCGTATCTGCCACGGCAATGACTCCCAACAATTCCTCATCTTGGACGATATACATAATCGTCTTGCCTGCCTTGGCTAAGCGTTCTCCGATGCCGGCCTCATCTTTAGCAAGTTTTAATTCTTCCAGCAAGCTGGCATTACCAATGTAAACCGTCTTGCCAGCTAAATCAGCTTTTAAGCCCCGACCCGTGAGCGCTTCGAAATGCTTCAATACACTCAAGGTCAGCTCTTTATCTTCGGCAGCGTCCAAAAGCGCTTGGGCAAGCGGGTGCTCGGAGCCTTGTTCGGCACTAGCGGCAATTTGCAGTAAGTCGTCTGCAGTTTGTTTCTTCAAAGTAACAATATCGGTCACTTTAGGTTGGCCAGCAGTAATTGTCCCCGTTTTATCAAACACTACCGTATCCAAATGACCGGTTTGTTCCAAGGCAGGACCCGATTTGATTAAGATCCCATGCTCTGCCCCTTTACCCGTGCCGACCATAATCGCCGTTGGGGTTGCAAGGCCTAAAGCGCAGGGGCAAGCGATCACGAGGACCGACACGGTGATCATTAGGGCAAAGGCAAAGTTTTCCTGGCTAAAAATCCACCAAGCTAAGCCTGCCAGTAAGGCCAAGGCGATCACCGTGGGGACAAAAATAGCGGAGACACGGTCTGCAATCCGGGCAATCGGTGCCTTTTCCCCTTGGGCTTCTTCTACCATTTGGACAATTTGCGCCAAGGTGGAATCTTCACCCACGCGAGTGGCTTCAAAGGTTAAATGCCCAGTCGTATTCAAACTGGCCCCCGTCACTTCATCGCCAGGAGCTTTTTTGACGGGCATGCTTTCCCCCGTGAGCATGGATTCATCGACAGCACTCTCCCCTTGGATCACTTGGCCGTCTACCGGAATTTTTTCGCCCGGCCGCACGACTAAGGTGTCGCCCACTTGAACATCGGCAACGGGAATTTCTTTTTCTTCACCTTGGTCCATCAGCCGGGCCGTTTCGGGAGCAAGATCCATCAGCGCTTTGATCGCTTGGGAGGTTTTCCCCTTGGACCGATTTTCGAAGTAACGCCCCAAAGTGATCAAAGTCAAAACAATCCCCGCCGATTCATAATAGAGATTCATGGCTTGCTCAGGCTGCCCTTGGAAAATTCGCACCGTGTTAACGGCACTATAGAGAAAAGCAGCACTCGTCCCCAAAGCGACTAGGGAATCCATATTGGGATGCCCGTTAAAGAGGGTCTTAAAACCCTTCGTGAAGAAAGAGCGGTTCAGCCATAAAATCGGCAGTACCAACAGCAATTGCACGCCAGCAAAGGCGACCGGTGCTCCCATCGGATCAAGGAAAGCAGGCAAAGGCAAGTGGAACATGTCCGCCATGGCAATATAGAAGAGGGGTACAGCACAAATTGCTGACCCGACAAAGCGGTACCAGAGGGCTTGTTCGTCTTTCGCTTTGTCTGTTTCCTGCTGGGCGCGCGCTTGGGCGGTTTTCACATCCGCCTCATAGCCGGCCTCCTTCACCACTGCTTCAATATCCCTCGTTGTCACCTCAGCGGGATGATAGGTCACAAGCATGGTTTCCTGGTTAAAATTAACGCTCGCTCTCGCTACCCCAGCCAGGTCATTGGTGGCTTCTTCAATCCTTTGGGCACAGGAGGCACAGGACATGCCTTTGAGGATAAATTGAGCTTCCGTCGTCGCACCCTCCTCAGGTAGGTCCAGTTCATAGCCAGCGTCGTGCACCGCCTTAGCTATTTCTGCTAAGGAAACTTCCTTTGTGTCAAAAGTGACGGTTAATTTCTCCGTCGCAAAATTGACCGCCGCAGTGTTGACACCCGCCATTTTTTGCACGGTTTTTTCTACCGTTTGTGCACAAGAAGCGCAATTTAAACCTTTCACCGCAATCGTCTTCTTCATAGTCCCCACTCCTTTCAATTTTAGTGTAAGCCTTACGTCTACAAATGTCAACAGATATCATTTCACCCAGAATTTTGCTATGATAAAGAACAGAAAGGGGCGATAACTTTGACGATCAAATGTATTGCGAGTGATATTGATGGCACCCTCATTACCAGTGAGCGGGTCCTAGCCCATGAAACAGCCGAGACCTTGCAAGCGGCCTTAGAGCGAGGCCTTCATATTCTGCCGACCACCGGGCGTAGTTTTTCCTCGGCACGGGCCTTTTTCGGTTTTTATGGCCTAGAGTTCCCCATGATTAATTTAAATGGCGCCCAAACCACCCGCGCCAATGGAACCGCCAGCCAGATGCTGACCTTCCCCTATGAGGATATCTTGCCCATGATGGAATGGCTAGAGAACCGCCACCTCGCCTATGCCGTCATCTACCAGGATGCCTACTACACCCCAGCCCTAGAACGCTATCGCCAATGGACGCTGGCAAGTTTAGAACGGCAGGCTCAGGAAATTAGACGCGCCCAGCTTAAGCAACCCGCTTCCGACAGCGATATTCTAAGCCTCGGCTACTTAAAGCCTATTGAGGAACTCGCACCTTGCGAGGAAGTATCTAAAATGATCCTCTTCCCAAAAACTGCCCAGCAGCAAAAAGCCTTTCTCGAGCAATTTGGCGGTTATGAGCATTTGCAGTTCAGTTCTTCTGGCGCACATAATATTGAAATCACGCAAAAGAAAGCCAGCAAAGGCAGCGCCCTACAGCGCTACTTAGAAAATAGGGACATCAAACCAGACGAAGTACTCGTCTTCGGTGACTCCTACAATGATATCAGCATGCTTGAGCGCTTCCCCTATAGTTTCGCTATGGCCAATGCCCCAGCCGAGGTCCAAGCGGTAGCTCAGTATACCGCCCCTAAGAATGATGAACACGGAGTAGCCCAAATTATTCAAAAATACCTATAAAAAAAGCCAGCCACTAAAGGTTCAGAAACCTTTAGTGGCTGGTAGTTTTTTAGTGCATTGGCGTTTCCAAGTAATTGAAGACTAAAGCTGCCGTTGCATTGACCGATTGGTAATTCGTCCGCTCGTAGGCGTGGCTGGAATCAATCCCCGCCCCAATCAAACCGTGGCGCACATCCGCCCCGGCTAACATGGCGCCGCTAGCATCACTCATGTAGTAAGGATAGATATCCAATTGATAAGGAATGTCATGCTCTTCGCAAAGCTTGACAAATTGCTGGCGCAGTTTGAAGTGGTAAGGGCCAGACGCGTCTTTCACACAGATGGACACGGTGTATTCATCCGTTTGCTGGTCATCCCCAATTGCGCCCATATCGACAGCGAGGTATTCTGACACCTTATCGGCGATGTTGGAGTTCCCCCCATAGCCAATTTCCTCATTATTGGAAATATAGAAGTGGGTCGTGTGGGCAAGCTCTAAGTCCCCATTTTTAATTTTTTCCAAGGCTTCAAGCAGTAGGGCGACACTGACCTTATCATCCAAGTGACGAGATTTAATGAAGCCTGTCGGCGTGATTTCCGTCCGCGGATCAAAGCTCACAAAGTCGCCAACGTTAATACCCAATTCGCGCACATCTTCAGGATCCCAAACTTCCTCATCAATCCGCACTTCCATATTATCGCCGTTGCGTTCGGCGGTCCCCGCATCTCGGTAAACGTGGACACTCGTTTGGTGCATCAAAATGGTCCCCGTAAATTCCTTGCCATTTTCAGCGCAATGAATCGTGCAATATTCTCCTTCAATGGCGTTAAAGCGGAAGCCCCCAATTAAATTCAATTTCAAGCGGCCGTCGGGCTTAATCGCCCTCACCATCGCCCCTAAGGTATCAGTATGGGCAGTCACAAAGCGATGCTCATCATCATTTTTACCCTTTTGGTGAACGAGCAGGCCACCTTTGGGCGTAATGTCGTAATGAATACCCCATTTTTCCAACTTCTGACCGATATGGGCCATAATGTCATAAGTAAAGCCAGTGGGGCTAGGAATTTTAGTTAATTCTGCTACCCTTTCCAAACGCTCACGCGCTGCCTGATCAAAACTCATTCCAAATCCTCCTTTTTGTTTCAAGCGCTGCCTGAAACCCTCCAAAATATTATTAAGCTACCCCTATTCTACCTCAAGGCAGCAGCTCCCTGTCAAGCTTATTGGTTAAAGGGCTTCACTCTTGGACTACAGGGCTTTAAGGCCTTTCTTTTTGCTGTGTTCTTGAATTTTCGTCCAGAAAATTAAACCGAGAGCCAAGAACAAAAACGCTATCCCCACAGTATAAGCGACCTCAGGAGAATAGGAGTTATAGAGGATAACCAAAAAAACACCACCAATTGGACTCACGAAGGTCACGACAGAACTAATGAGGGCAGAAACCGTTCCTAAAATATCAGGATCAGCGATCGCCATCACTTGCGAGCTAAATTTAGGATTAATTTGACCAGTCCCAAACGCCCCAATAAACATGGTCAAATAAACAAGCCATAAATTGCCCCATAACCATAAGTTGAAGAAATTGAGCAAAGTACAAGAGGTGACCAACACCAAATAGAAGCGTAAGGAAAGACGTGCGGTAAACTCAGTTTGCAGCATACCCCCCAGCACCATACCGATCATATAAACAGTGGTGACAATGAAAATGAGGGTGCCAAAACCAATTGCGTATCTCTTTTCGGCATCCATAAAGAACAAGTTAACGAGAGTCGTCTCCCCTGAGAGAATCAAATTAATGATCCCTAAGATACTCACATAGTAAAATGCATTTAAGCCAGCAGCCGTTTCTGTAATCTTCCCCACCAGTTTGAAAATATTTTTCTCCCCTTCCTTTTTAAGATCTTGGCTTTTTTCTTCCCGCCTATGGGCAGTGGAGAAAGCCACATGCTTGCGAAAAACAAAGAGACAAGCAGCGGACATAAAGAAAGTTAGTGCATTAATTAGGCCAGCAAGACGGTAGGAATGAAAAACATTCAAAATGACCAGCCCCAAAGATTGGCCTAAAGGCTGCAGTAACAAAGAAACACTCTGCATGAACCCTAGTGTTTGCCGGTGAAGTGTCTTAGGAACGCGATTTTGAATGATAGGATCCGAGAGACTACTCGAGTATAAACCAATGCAATCGGATACAATATTGATTAAAACAACCAGATAAAAAACGCCCACATAATGCTCATCAATAACCACCGTTAATAATAGGTAAAGTAAGCCTTGAAAAACATTGCTTAGCATTTTCCAGCGGGCTTTATCAGCAGTTTTATCAGCTAAACGTCCTAAGATATAACCAATCATCCCTGGCAGCATTGTTGCAATCGATACAATTGATACAAAAAGTTCCCTTTGCTCAAAGCTACGGGCATAGACTAGCAAGACGATATTATATATACTCACCCCTAAGATAACGAAAGCCTGTGAAAGTGTTAAACTGAGGACCGTACGATTTTTAAAGTACCTAATATTTTTTTCATTGTTCTATCCCCATTTTTCTTTGATGATAGTAAGACTAGTCTGCTTGTCGACCAAGACGCATAAAATGACTGGCTTGCTTTTCTCCTACACTAAGAGGGCAAAATATCTATTTTTACCTAAAAGATAATGGCACTTTCTAGTCATCTCCATCTTCTTAGTCAAGTAGTTGACCTGAAATTAGAAGTATTGCTCTTACCCTCTCCTTCCTCTCTGGGTAGAGAATTAAAATTATCAATCAAAGAAGCTTTTTTCTTTAAAGTCGGTTATTTTAAAAATTTACTCGATTACCATAAAGAACACTTGTTGTAAACGTTATATTATATCTAAATATTGTTATAGCATATTTTGATATCGTTGACAACAAATTAGCCCATTTTCTCCCAAATAAAAAAATGCCCGCGTTATCAGCTCCGCGGGCACCCTCTTCCTTATTTTCCTAATAAAGCTGTCACGTCTACTAAGCCAGCCTTGGCTTGATCCAACAGATCGGTCGCTTCCCCTGACGTATACTGCCCATTAATAAAGGCAATTACTAAGGGAAGATTCATGCCGGCATAGAGACGAAAAGTCTGGCCATCAAGTAGTAGGCGACTAGCCACATTGCAGGGTGTTCCCCCTTGCAGATCCACGAAAATAACAAAGTTATCAAGACCTGCCAATTCCGCTTCTAAACGTGCTTGGAATTCTTCCGGACCTTCCTCAGGCTTTAAGCCTAAAGCATGCAAAGTGGGCTGATCCCCCATAATCATTTCGGTTGTTTTTTTCAATTCTTCTGCTAAATGCCCGTGACTCAATAATACTGCATGTTGAGTCATGAAAAACCTCCTTTTTGAATTACGCAATAATACCGAGGGCGGAAAGAAGTACACAGACGACGATAACGATAAAAATCGCTCGCGTGGAATTCATATTTTTCCGTCCGAGTAACCAGTATATACCAAAAACGATGACAGCCGGTAGTAATTTAGGCAAAATCATGTCTAAAGTATTTTGGATATCAACGGTCACATCGCCAATTTTGGGGGCGTAATCAACACTAACATTCACCATGGTGGCAACTAGAGCCCCCACCATAAATACCCCGAGTTGGGAAGCAGCATCCGTTAAAGCATTCAAACGATGCTGCATCGTGGTCACTAATTCAATCCCTTGCTCATAAGCAAATTCCAATTGCCGCCAGCGGAACCACATCACGACGATTTGGGCAATAATCCAGATGAAGATCCCGGTGGGGTTGCCAGCAATCGCCATCGAGGCCGCAATCGCTCCAAAAATGGTTGGGATCGTGGAGGCGAAAATGGAATCCCCAATCGCTGCGAAAGGCCCCATCAAACCCGTTTTTAAACCTTGAATAGTGTCTTCAGCGGCGACCCCTTCCTTTTCCTCAATGGCCAGGTCAATACCAGTGACAATAGTATTGAAAAAGTTTGAGGTGTTAAAGAATTGGGTATGAGCTTTCATCATTTGGTGTAATTCAGGCGTATTATCCCCGTAAATTTTCCGCAACTGCGGCAAAATCGTATAGAGGTAACCTGAGCCTTGCATCCGCTCGTAGTTCCAGCCCAATTGGTAGGCAAATAAGTTTCGGCGGTTAATCTGATTGAAATCTTTTTTGGTGAGTTTTGTCTTAGAGTTCGTCATCAGTAATCTCTCCTTCACTGGCTGAAACTTGTCCCTTATTCGCTGGCTTCGTATTGGTGTTACCTTGTGGCACCTGCTGACTTTGCTGGTAGCTAATCGCCGCTAAGCCAAAGCCCACCAAGGCGACAGCCAGCATGGGCAAGCCATTAAAGTTAGCGTCGAAGTCTTTCACCACTTCTCCAACAGTTGTGCCGAGTAATTGAATATTATTGAAGACGAGCGTCATCAAAGCTGTGAGGACAAAACCAATGACTAAGTAAGGGAAATGTTTTTTAACCGGCATGTTACGCAAAAGAATTGCGAAACCAACTGCTGGCAGGACGGCTCCCGCCACTTGTAAGCCGGAACCGAGCCAAGCGAGTGGCCCATTCAATACTTCCACAATTCGGGCGACAAAACCGCCCCCCAAGGCTAAAGCCAAGCCCACGGGAATCATCCTTGATAAAGCCCAAGGCAAGGCCCCGTAGAGGAAGTTACGCTCAATGCCTTTGTAATCATGCTCATCCACTAATTTATCAATACGGTGGGCAAAGAAAGTATTCGCAAAGCGAGCTAAAATATCGGTTTGAATCATGAGAGCCGCTACAGGCACCCCGATCGTTGCTAGGGCTTGTTTGGGGTCCATCCCTAAAGCAATAGCAAAGGCAGTGGCCAGAATCGTTCCTGAGTTGGCGTCAATTTTAGAGGCGCCACCGAAGGTCCCTACGCCAAGGACAGTGAGTTGCAGGGAACCACCAATAAATAAGCCCGTGGGCAAGTCGCCCATCACTAAGCCGGTAAGGAAACCAGCAAAGACAGGATTACTGGCACTGGAATAGATTTGTAACTCATCTAGAATCTGATAACCAGCATATAACGTTAAAATAAGAATTTGCCACCATTGAATTTGCATGCTTATTCACTCCTTACTTCTTCAGCATGGCTTGGAAATCTTCCTTAGAGTCATTAGGCACCATTTGATGCACGAGCTTCACACCCTGCTCTAGAATTTTTTGGAAGATTTCTTCGTCCTCGGGTGTCACATTAATGGATTGGGCCAGGCTTCTAGTTTCATCCGTCTGACTCATATTTCCTACGTTGATTTCTTCAATAGGAACCCCAAGCTCTAACAATTTCAATAAAGGCGCCGGCTTCTTCACCACGATGAATAAACGCTGATTGCCGTACCGCTCAGCCAGCAGTTGCTCGGCTGCCTGCTCTTCGGGGATAATACTTAACTTAATCCCCGCTGGCGTGGAGAGGCGTTGGCCTGTCTTCTCCATATCGTTCTGGGCCACCTTCGCATCGGGGATCATAATCCGATCCACATTGAGGCGATTAGCCCATAAGTTGGCGACCTGGCCATGCACCAGACGGCCATCGATCCTTACCCCAACAATATTCATATTACTCCTCCATCTCCTTAAAAACTGGCTCTGAAACGATAGCTAACTCATTACTTAAGCGTCCTTCCGTTTCAAAAACCGTGATAATATTACGACCAGTGTTTAGAAACTCTCCGGGGCAATACAAAGAGAGCGTCGGGCCAATATCCCAGAAGCGGCCCAAAATTTGGCCATTCACGATGGCCAGCCCCTTACCAAAATGACTCAAATCTATAAAGCAATCTTTGGGTTCCAGCACCTCTAAAATAAAGCGGGAAAAACTGGGTTGCTTGGGTTTGTAAGCTTTGCTGTAATCCAGTTGGTCAATACGGCTGAAATCCACAGGTGTTTGCCGCCAGTCAAGAACGAAATGCAAGTCCTGCATGACCCCTTGGCGCAAACCCTTATGCTGGGTTTCCGCCAGTAATTTATGGCCATAATTAACCCGGCCCATATTTTCCATCAGCAGCCAGAGGTCATTATGCTCTTCCTCGGCGGGCACAGTAATATCTTCTCCAATGGCTTCCTGATATTGAGTAGCAACCCACTCTCCATTCCAGTATACCTGGGCGCGGTCGCGGCCATCAATCAGGCGTAGCCGCTCCTCGTCGGCGCGCTTGGGGACCATGGTTTGGTAGACATGATAGCCATAACCTTGGCCTAAAGCTTCCATCGTTTTTGGATAAGTGGTAGCAACCGTATCGCCAAGAACATCTAATTGCTCGAACAAATTTGTCCGAGCTTCACAGGTTAGTTTTTGCGGTGTCAGATTTTCCTTGATTTTCGGTTCACCTTGCGGAAGATCGGGAAACTCTTCCTTGAGCATGCGCTGAATAGCGTAGTATTTTTCGGTCGGGTTGCCCTGCTCATCGAGAGGGGCACCGTAATCATAGGATGTGATTTGGGGTAAATCGTGCGCCAGGCGGGCAGAGCAGCCATTCATAAAACCAAAATTAGTACCGCCATGGAACATGTATAAGTTCACACTGCCCAAGCGTACGGTTTCCCGCAAGGCTCCCACCAATTCGTCCGTTTCTCGGGTCACAATCGGCTCACCCCAGCGGTTAAACCAGCCGTCCCAAAATTCCATGCACATGAGGGGCCAGTGCGGCTCGCCATGTTTTTCTTGAAAGGCCTTGAGAGCGGCAAAATTTTCCGGTCCCCGCGAGCCAAAGTTACCGGTCGGAAGAATCCCTTCCTCCACCAAGCTGCCTGCCTCCAGGCAAGCGGGCCAAGGCCCATCCGAAGTACAGTAAGGAATATCCACGCCCTCGTCATCCATCAGGTTTTTAATGGCCTTCAAGTAAGCTTTATCTTCGCTATAAGAGCCGTACTCATTTTCAATTTGCAGCATGAGGATATTGCCCCCCTGCGTCGAGAAGTGCGGGCGTAATTCTTGGAATAAATGCTCGTAGTAGCGCTTCACATAATTAAGGAAGCACTCATCCATCCGTCTGGGCTTCGCTTTGGTTTCTAGTAGCCAAGCCGGAAGGCCACCAAATTCCCACTCCGCACAAATATAAGGCGAAGGACGGACAATCGCATAGAGTCCTTGCTTCTTGGCTTCAGTAAGAAAGGCGCTCAAGTCATTTTGCCCGGTAAAGTCAAACTCTCCCGGCTTTTTTTCATGCACATTCCAAGCCACGTAAGTTTCCACTGTATTGAAACCTAAAGCCTTTAAATTATAGAGGGAATGCCCCCAACTGCCTCGCGGTACGCGGAAGTAATGAATCGCACCGGAAAGAATTTTAAAAGGTTTGTCGTCGAGTAAAAAGTCTTCTTTAATTTCGAACTTAACCATCGGCCTCCCCTTCTCTATGATAGCGGCATTCGCCTTCCACATAGGTCGCTAAAACATCAAAATTGCTGTCTAAAACAACGACATCCGCCCGGCGGCCTGGGGCAATCTGCCCACAGCAAGCCCCCAAATGGACACTCTCAGCCGGCGTGGTACTGGCCATGCGAATGGCTTCTTCAGGCGTGGCAATTTGCCAGTCAATCACATGCTTAATCGCCTGATTTAAATTCAAGACGGAGCCGGCGAGACTGCCCCCGTCCACGAGGCGAGCCGCCCCATCCTTAATCATGACGTCCAGTTCGCCCAAACGGGATGGCCCTTCCGGCAAGCCGCCACCGCGCATGCAATCGGTAATAAGAACCGTGCCCTCACTCCCCCGGCTTTGAATAGCCAGACGAGCAGCCGCAGGGTGGACATGGTGGCCGTCACAAATCAATTCCGCATAAACGTCCGGTAGGGTCAAAGCCGCGCCCACAACTCCCGGTTCGCGGTGGTGCAAGCCCCGCATGCCATTGTAAATATGAATGAATAAGTCCGCCCCAGCGTTAACTGCCGAACAGCAGGTCTCATAGCTGGCATCGGTATGGGCCAAGCCAACAACGACGCCTTGCTCGTGCATGGCTTGGATAAAGTCCAAAGCCCCGGCCCGCTCTGGCGCTAGGGCAATTTTTCTCACCCGACCGCCTGACGCTTCCTGCCAGGCCTTAAATTGCTCTAAATCAGGATCAAGCAGATAAGCCGGATTTTGGGCCCCCTTATGCGCTTCCGTGAAGTAAGGGCCTTCGAGGAAAATCCCTTCCAGACGGGCCCCCGTTAAATCATCGGCTGTGGCCGCAATCGCCTGACAAGCAGCTAGCAATTGCTCAGGGGAAGCGGTCAACGTCGTCGCTAAAAAGCTTGTCACCCCAGCTTTTAAGAGGCCTTGGGAAATATGCTGGACGGCTTCGGTGGTGCCATCCATAAAATCATAGCCCCCAAAGCCGTGGACGTGCGTGTCCACAAGCCCAGGTGCTAAGCTGGCTTCCCCATAGTCAATAATCTCTCCGCTTTGCGGCTTGTCAGTTTGCCAGTAGCCAAATTTTCCTTCGTCAATGGCCAAGTAACCGGGTCCTGTCACCGTATGGCCGAGGTAGGTATGCTTGGCATAGAGATAGGTGGTCATTTCTATTCGCCTTCTTCATGAATGGTTACGCCCTTGACAACACGGTTCACCGTCCCGCTTGGGCTAGGATTATCAGGTTCGTGCCCCAATTGAATAGAGGCGAGTAAACTAATCGTTTGGCCAAACATCGCCAATGGCAAGGCCAAGTAAGCATCTGGTAATTGCCCCGCCTCGCCCGTAAAGTTGAAATTCGTGCCCGCGAAGTCCTCAGGCTTTTTGGCACCAACCCCCACAACTTTAAGGGCCACGTCATCAGCAGCTAATTCCTGTAAAATATCGAGGTCATATTGACGCGTATAGGCATCATTACTCTTGAAAGTGAAAACTACGGTCTTAGGGTTCACGAAGGACTTAGGCCCATGGCGGAAGCCAAGCGAACTTTCATAGACGGTGGCAATTTCACCGGCCGTTAACTCGAGAATCTTGAGCTGGACTTCTTGAGCTAGGCCAGCAAAGGAACCCGAGCCCAAGTAAACAATGCGGCTAAAAGCTTCCCCTAAGAAGGCCTCTAATTCAGCCACCCGGCTGAGCACTTCCTCGCCCAACTCGGCAATTCGCTTCACGATAGCGGCTTTTTCGTCTGCGGCTGCAGGCAAGAAAAGTAGTAAAGTCGTCAGCAGCATGCAGGTGTAGCTCCCCGTCATCGCAAAGCCTTGGTCATTAGAGCGCTCGGGCATTAAAAACAGTAAATTATCCTGATCCCCGTGAGCTTGCTGGGCTAATTTCCCCTCAGCGGCACAGGTGATTGTGATTTGGTAGAAATGCTTGCAGTGCTTTTGGCCAGCGCGCACGGCCGCCACACTCTCCGGACTATTCCCACTGCGGGCATAGGAGATCAAAAGTGTCGGCACGTCGGGGCTGAAATAAGCTTCCGGCTGGGCCACCAAGGTCGTCGTCGCAATCGCTTCAAAATCATGGAAGCCATCCGGATGGGCAGCCTTCAAGGCTGGCAAAGCCGTTTCCCCCACATAAGCCGAGGTTCCCGCCCCCGTCATAATAATACGTAAACGATCATGCTTTTCTTTTAAGCGGGCCATGAAGTCTTCAAAGGCTTGGGCTTTTTTTTGGTAAAGTTCTAAAGTTTCCTGCCATAATTCAGGTTGCTGTTTAATTTCGGTCGCGGTGGTTAGAGCACCGGCTTTTTCCAATTGGGGCACTTCCCATTGAAACATACGGCATCAGCCTTTCTAATATGAAATCGAAACACGATAAAGGGACCCCTACACACTATAGGAGTCAAAAATATAAACAATAATTGCTCTGCCTTAAGTATATTGACATCGTTTTCAGTTGTCAAGGTATTTACCAAAGATTTTAACGCAAAAAGACCTAGCCCGAGTCTCCTCAGGCTAAGTCTTCTTATGCTTTTTTGATTTTCTCAGACCAAGGAATAGCTGTCCCCTGGAGAACCTCATTTAAGGCCGCTAAATTCGCTAAGCCCTCTGCTTCGAGCCATTTTTTTGCCCCAGCTTCTCCTTGGTCAGCATACGCTTCCACCGCTCCCCGCCAGGTCGCCCGGCCACAAAGAACGCCATTGAAACGGGCTCCTGCTTCATGGGCAAAGCGCAAAGTATCTTGGAAGAGCTCAGCACTCACGCCCGCACTCAAGTATATATAAGGCAAGTCAGTTGCCTGGTCTTGGGCTTTGAAGTAGTCTCTAGCTTCCTGTTCACTGTAGGCGACTTCACCTTGAGCATAGCCTGTCACATAAGCCATGTCCACTGGCACTTCAATTTTAAGCACATCAACGCCATATTGAGGCTTAGAAAATTCTTTCATGGCCATGAGTACTTTTTCGGGCTTCTTCTTCGCAAAAGCGAGGCTCTTCTTATCAGCAATTTCCGCGTCATAAGTAACAATCTCTAAAAAGAGCGGCAAGCCCAGTGCTTCACACTCCGCCCCTAAGCGTTCAATGATCGCGTGTTTTTGATCATTAATGGCCGCACCCTCCTGGCAATCATAGTAGAGGAGGAATTTCACTGCGTCAGCCCCGGCCTCAGCCAGACGATGCACACTCACCCCAGGAAGGAAGCGAGGGAGGCGGCCGGCTTCATTTTTATCGTAGCCGCTCACCTCATAGGCCAAAAGCAAGCCGGCATTATCTGCCCGCACTTGGCTGGCAGCTAAGCCATATTGGGGATCGAGTAAAATAGCGCTCGCCCCTGAAGTTAAAATTTCGGAAACGCAAGCCTTAAACTTCTTAATTTCTGGAGCTAAGTCCCCCTCTAAGCCGGCATCATCCAGCATGCGTTCCAAAGACGTTCGCTGGTCGATCGCTAGGGCTGAAATCACTTGGCGATCGTTGGATAGTTTGAGTAAGTGGTCGTATTTTTTGGCACTGACTGTTTTCATACTGCTCTCCTTATCCTAAAAATTAATTGACAAAACGCGATGGGAGGCAGTGGCCACCCATACTTTCCACAAAGGCACAAAAGCCAGCTTCCCCATAAGCATCAGGCTTAAATACGCCTGCATCCGTTAAAATTTCCACAAAGCGCTCGCCTAGAGCCGCTTCTAAAACTTGTTGGACCTGGCTTTCTTGGGGCTGGTATTTCTTTTTTAGCGCCTGGGCCCAAGTACGGTGATAGGCTTGACAGGCCTCTAACGGAGCTTGACCGCCTAAATAAGCAGCGACGGTTCCTAGCTCGGCTTCTAAGCGAGGCGGCAGAATGGCCAGGCCCATCACTTCAATTAAGCCAATATTTTCCTGCTTAATATGGTGCAAGCGGGGATGCGGGTGGAAAATACCCCCTGGATATTCTGGCGTGGTCCGATTGTTCCGCAGCACAATATTCAAAATATAGGTGCCTTCCACAAAACGCGCAATCGGTGTAACTGTATTATGCCGTTCGCCTTTGGTTTCGGCTAAAATATTTCGCTCAGCATCATCATAAGTTTGCCAAGCGGCGAGTATGTCTTGGGCTAAGTGGAGGATAGCTTCCTTATTTTGACTTTCTAGGCGAAGCACCGCCATCGGCCAGTGCAAGAGACCTGCCTTAACAGCAGGATACTTGGGAAATTGCACAGGGATTTTTACCGGTGCCTGATCCATTGGAAATTGATGGTGACCCCCTTGGTAATGCTCATGGGAAAGAATTGAACCTCCCACCCCAGGTAAGTCAGCATTAGACCCTAAAAAGTAATGGGGAAATTGCTCCACAAACGCCAATAGATTTTGAAAAGTCACCCCATTAATCCGCATCGGCGTGTGCTCTTCCTTAATGACAATACAATGTTCCGGATAGTAAACATAGGGCGAATACTGAAAGCCATACGTCCCATCGGCTAGGGTCAAATGGACCAGCCGGTGATTGCTGCGGGCCGGATAGCCGGGGCGTCCCACATAGCCTTCATTTTCAAAACACAAGGCACAAGTCGGATACGATTGGCTCTCTTGGGCTTTGGCTTTGGAAATTTCCTCTTGCGTTTTTTCTGGCTTGCTCAAATTGATCGTCAATTCTAAATTCCCATAGGGGCTCGCTGCTTCAAAGCCAATATTTTTTTCAATACGCCGTGTTTTAATATAATCACTGACGCGGGCCAAACCGTAAAAATAATCAGTTGCCTTTTTAGGATCCTCTTGAACCCGAGTCCAAAAATTTTCCTCCAGTCGGCTGGGTAAAGGCATAAACAAATCCATCACTTGGGCGACAAACTCGTCAGCAGCCGCCACACCTTCGGGAATCACCGCCCGGGCCTTGGCATCATGAACCAGTAAATCCAACAGCTCTAGCCAGCTGGCATCCCAATTTTCCACCTGTGACGCGGTAAAATTATCACGCCCCAGCAAGGCCAAAAGCCGATTCCTTGTGTAGAGATGATCACGCTCATGGAGCAAATTGAGCTCCCTAGCCTTTTGCAGGAAGGCTTCGATGACTGTTTCAATCGCTATCGATTCTGGCATATCTCATCCTTTCTAAAGGGGGAGAGCACGGGCTCCAGCCCCCACTTCAGCAATATAGAAACTTGGCTCCCGGTCAAATTGCGCCACAAAGGCCGCCCGCACATCGGCAGTCACTTCAGGAATATCATCCTCATGAATTAAGGCCAGGGCACAGCCTCCCATGCCGGCACCCGTCATTCTGGCCCCGAGAACACCAAAATGCCGCTGGGCTTCATCGACCAGGCAATCCAGCTCTGGTCCCGTGATGTCATAGTCATCGCGCAAGCTGATATGGGATTCATTCAGCAATTCCCCAAAACGGGCTAAGTCTCCAGCAACTAAAGCTTTCTTTGCTTCTTGGGTCCGTGCTTCTTCCATGACCACATGCCGGGCCCGTTGCCGCATCACACCAGTAGGAATCACCGCTTGATGCTCCCGAAATTCACTCGGGGTCAGCTCACATAAGTGGTCAATATCCACCACTTCCTGCAAAGCCTTCAAGGCCCCTTCACACTCTTCCCGGCGGTCATTATAAGCTGATTGCGCCAATTCCCGTTGCTTATGCGAATCCATAATCAGCAAGCGGTAAGGAGCAAAATGAGTCGGAACAAGTTCATAAGCCAAGCTGGACGTGTCCAAGTAGAGGGCTCGATTTTCCTCGCCAAAAGCCACCGCAAATTGGTCCATGATACCGGAATTGACACCCAGAAAATGATTTTCGACCCGTTGACCAAGCTTCACCAAGGCCAGGCGATCCAAGCCTAAATTGAAAGTTTCGTTCAGAGCCGTACCCACCAGCAATTCTAGAGCAGCCGATGAGGACAAGCCCGCCTGATGCGGTAAATTGCCCCAAATCAATAAATCAAAGCCGGTTAACTCCCCCTTAACCTCAGGCAGAGAGACTAAAAGGCCCAAAACCACATTGGCCCAGCCCAGAGCTTCCTGGTAGCGATCATCAGCTAAGGAGAAAGTCTTCACACCAGCTTCAGGGAAATTTTTAGAATAGCAGCGGACCGTTTGATCAGCACGCCGGCGCAACAAACCATAAGTCCCCAAAGTCAAAGCACAGGGAAAAACATGACCGCCGTTATAATCCAAATGCTCACCAATCAAATTCACCCGACCTGGAGCAAAAAAACCCGCCTCCGCTTCCTCGCCAAACACATCTTCAAATACAGGTGCAAGCTCCAAAATATCCATATTTCCGCCTTTCTAGCCGTTACAATACATTTCTTTTATTATAGACTAAAAAGTAAAACTTGGCCATACAGGCTACGAACTCAGCTAGCAAAAAATGGCGTACACTGGAAGCCCAAGGCGAAGAGACGGCGAAACATGGTCTCAAGTCATTGTTCGAAGTAAAGCCTTGCCTGCCGAGCTGAGCTGAACTAAAGGAAGGGAGCGCCGCAAAGAGGGAGCGGTGAGTTGACGGACAAAGAGAAGGTTCTGCCTTAGGGCAGGTTCTTCACTTTGACGTAACGCAAGCATAAGAAAGTGAACATCGCAAAAATGGGTGGTTGAGTTGATGGTCAAATAGAAGGTTCTACCTGAAAGGTAGGTTCTTCTATTTGTCATAACGCAGACCCCCATGCGATGTGAACTGGACTACCCTCCCTCAGGCGTGAGCTAGACTAAAAAAACGCCCGTTTCCGGGACATATCATCAAAGCTGAGTAACGCAACCCCTGACTTGGTAGGAAGCTGAAAAACTTCCAATAGAAACCCATTTACTATAAAAATTTGTTTCTAAAAGACCAATGCAACTCAAAACTCCTCTTCTCAGTGTGATTTACGCAGATTTAGGTAAATTTTGGGTGATTCCCCTTTCATTTTTTCTTATTTTGGGTATAATTAGTTTTAAGGGTATTCCTGAAGCGGTTTCAGCTGCTAGGTTTACCTGGAGGAAAGGAGTTTAAGGAGTCGATTCAGGTGACATCTTCCATTCTACATGATTAGGAGGAGTGAGATGAAACCGAAATCTCGGAAATATTTTTCGTTGCTGACTTTATTTCTGGCCTTTTTGCTCGGTAGTCTAGGCTTTCCTTCCTCGGTAGAAGCCAATACCCTGGACACATCGACCACTGATGGGGCGGTGAGTGAGGCACGCTTCTACCAAGAACTTAGGCGCTTAGACCCCAAGGAGGAATCAGTCGTCCAACCGACGCCAAAACCTTCTTTTACAGAAATAAAAGAGCCGCAGAAGAAAGTCCAACTTAAAGAAAACCACACGCACGTTGACGCGAAGCAAAAAATTCATGTCATCGTGGAAACCGATACTGAGTCAGCTTTGGATCTTGCTGACCGCAAAGATAAACCTGCCTTCCAAAAAGCGGTGCAAACTTCTGAAACGGCAGTGAAAAATCATTACGAAAAGATCCAAGCAACCCTCAAAGCCGAGGGCCTCGAGCTGGAAGCAGGGAAATTCTTCTCCGCTGGCTTTACCGGCTTCTCAACTGAAGTTACCCCAGCTGTGGCCCGACGCTTAAGTCAATTAGAGGGCGTTCGTCAGGTGACAGAGCAAAATATCAGCGAGCGACCTGACGTTAAACCAGCGATGAATCACTCGGGTGAATTAATCGGCTGGGTGGATAACATCCGCAAAGACTTCCCTTTCAAAGGGGAAAATGTAGTCGTCAGTGTTTTAGATACCGGCTTTGACCCGGATCACAAGGATTTCGTCCTCGGCGATGACATTGAAAAACGCTACGACAAGAAAACGATGGATGCCGTCATTCGCCGGGAAGGCTTACCCGGTAAATGGTTCTCCAATAAAATTCCTTATGGTTACAACTATGCCGACTTAACCACCGGCATTAAAGATACTATGGAGCAACACGGGAACCACGTGACTGGGACCATTGCTGCGAACGGCAAGCCGGAAGCGGGCGGCATTCAGGGAGTGGCTCCTCATGTGCAAATTTTAGCCATGAAAGTCTTCTCCAGTGACCATCTCCGTTCCACCGTTTTTGAAGACGTCTGGCTTAAAGCCCTTGACGATTCCATCAAGCTGGGAGCAGACGTCATCAACATGTCTTTAGGAGGCTCTGCCGGCTTTGTTATGAATGGGCAAACCCCTTCTGAACGTGCCTTTCAACGTGCGCGCGCCGCTGGGATCCTCCCCGTAGTGGCGGTTGGCAATGACCATAACGCCACTTGGGGCAGCGGCGACCATAACTTGGCCAGTAACCCTGATAATGGGCTTGCGGGCTCACCCGCTACCGCTCCTAGTTCCTTTGGGGTCGCCTCGGTAGACAACGCAAAACAAGATCGTCCTTATGTCGAGGCCACTTACAACCAAGGCCAGGGCAAATTGATTTTTAACCGCTCCGATTCGATATCGGAAGGAACGCTCGCCCCAAGCCCTATTGTGGACGTTGGTTTGGGCTTACCGAGCGACTACGAGCAAGAAGCTTTGAACCTGACCGGTAAAATTGCCCTCATCCAACGTGGGCAATCCAGCTTTGCTGAAAAATATGACTTAGCCATTCAACATGGGGCTGCCGGCGTGCTCATCTATGACAACGTCCCCAATGACTTCACCATGGAAATGACCGGTATCACTTACCAAGAAGGCCATCCGGTGGCTTTCATCCGTAAGGTGGCGGGGGAAAAAATGTTGGAACTCAACAACGCTTACCCCGATTTCAAAGTCGCTATGCCGAAAGGTTTGAAGTCTTTTGATGTCAAAACAGCCGGCAATGTGAGTGAGTTCTCCAGCTGGGGACCAACATCAGACCTGAGCTTGAAGCCAGAAATCGCCGCACCCGGCGGCTTAATCTACAGTACCATTGGTGACGACAAGTACATGACCATGAATGGGACTTCGATGGCCACCCCCCATATTGCGGGTCTGGCTGCCCTCGTCATCCAACGCCTATATCATGATGGGATTCTGCAAGGCTCTATCGAAAAGAAAGATCAAACTCAGCCCGATTTAGCCCAACTCTTCTTGATGAATACCGCTATCCCAAGCGTTAATTCCTTGGATGGCTATGAATGGTATTACACACCAAGAGAACAAGGTGCCGGCCTGGTGAACATAGTGAACGCGGTAAATAATATGGTAACCGTTACCGCAACTGGCACGAACGATACGAAAGCCGATGGGAAATTAGAAATCAAGGAAGTTGGCGATGAATTTACCGTCAACTTGCACTTGAAAAACTATGGTGATGAGGCGAAGACCTATAAAATCATCCATGTTTCCCTGGCCTCTCTCGTCGATGGCGAAGGCCGTTATACGGAAAAGACCAAGGAAGCGCAAAAGACGCACCTGGCGACCATCACCGTCCCGGCCAAGGAAACGGTTGACTTTACTCGCCACATCAGTACCTGGGGCATTGCGAACAACCAATACGCTGAAGGCTACTTCCTCTTGCTTGATCAAAGCGAAAAGCCCATCAATTTAAGCGTTCCTTACCTCGGCTTTAAAGGCCATTGGGACGAACCTAAATTAATCGACGATATGGTTGATTTTGTGGGCGAGGATGGCAAGGTCAACTTCCGTCCGATTCGCTACTTCGACGAGCAAGGTAATCCGACTGGCGTGGACAAGACGGGCTTTGTTTACCGCCGTGAAAACGGAGGCTGGAAGTACTGGAACGTCCATTTGAAAGATGGGAAACCCACGATCTTAGTGAACAGCCACGACAAGGGCGATAAGTTCAAGACAGAAGTCACCCCTGTGGTTTCCTTCCTCAGGAATGGCCGAAATGTCGTCTTCAAGATTGAAGATGACAAGGGCAATGTGCTTCGCCGTCTCTTTGCTGAGCCACGCTTCTACAAAGTGGGCCTCCTTTACAGCAACAAGTTTAACTTCCTACAATTAATGGGCAATGCGGCTTGGGACTTCACGGATGCTTACGGCAATGTAGTTCCCGAAGGCCACTACCGCTATGTGATTGAAGGCCAAATTGATAGCCCGAATGCTAAAAAACAGCGTTTCGAGTATGACATTGTCCTAGACAATACCGCTCCACTCGTTGATGCGCATTTTGAAGGCGATCAATTAATCGTCCAAGGCCAAGATCTCGTCTCCGGCATTCGTGGTTTTGAAATCCATCACAAAGAAATGGATAACTGGCAATGGCAAATCTGGGAAAACGACTATGAAGGTTCTGAAGTTAATAGCTATGTCTTCCACTTGGGCGAGGAAATGCGCCGTAAAGGGACAATTGAAGTCTTTGTTTACGACTATGCCGGCAATACCGGGCGTCTTGAACTGACCGTTCCGGAAGAGCTCGTTCTTGACTTGGCAGTTCCTGAAGAGAGCGAAGATCCTACCCAAGATGGGGAAAACTCTGAAGAAGAAGAGCAAAAGCACAGTGACGCAACAGAAGAGGAGGCGCCAGGTCTTCCAGGTGAAAATATCCTTGTCGATTCACTCGCTTATTCGGATGGTGCCAACGTGCTGGGGGCAGAATTGCCTGTCGTGACGCTGGCCGAACCTAAATACTACTGGATTTTTGACCAAAAAGAAGAGCAAATTAAGCTTAAAGGAACGATCAGCCAATTGCAGGAACTCCACCGTGTCGAAGCGGTGCTCCTCGATGGCGAAGGACGTCCCATGGATTACCTGGAAGCTTTACCCTTCCACATTGAGAAAGATAAATTTAGCTTCGAAAAGGCTTTAAACATTGCCCAGATCAAAGCCTCGGGCAAATATGATTTAATCCTTTATGCTTATGGGAAATCAGAAGCGGGACATCTGGTGAAACGGCAAATCTTACGGCCGATTCGCATTGACCGCGTCGCTCCAGAAATGACCGTTAAGCAGATTTCTGGAGAAGATCCCAATAAGGCTTACTTCAGAATTGCTTACAAAGAAGACATGAACTACCTCGAAATTCAAGCGAATAAGGAATTAGTCTTGAGAAAAGACCTCACCTGGGACTCTTTGAAGCCTCTAGTGGTCGAAGGTTCCGTCGACTTCGCTATGCCTTTGCATCCTGGTGAAAACAAAATTGTCTTCACCGCCTACGATGATGCGGGCAATGAAACGAAACAAGAGTTTGTCATTACACATGGAGAAAAGCCAGAGGGGACCCCTATCGTTGACCCTGAAACAACAGAAAGCATTTAAACCAATAACTCCGGAAGACTGTGCTTGGCACTAGTCAAAACTAATCGACTCAAAAATTCCACCTAAAAAGGCGAGCCCCCAACTGGGAGCTCGCCTTTTCTTGCCTGGCTTATTCTAATGTTCAGCCAGTAAATACTCAATTTCTGCGGCACTTTCCTCAATGGACTTGTTTTCAACATTAATCACTTGGGCCTCGAGTTGCTTGTACAAGCGATCGGCATAGAGCAATTCTTCATGAATGCGTTCCATATTACTGTAATTGGCCATGCCCGAGAGGCCGAGGTATTTCAAACGCTGGTGGCGCACATTCATAATGTAGCGTGGCGAAGCGGTTAAACCAATAATGCAAGCATGCTTCATTTCAAACAATTCTTCAGGCACTTCCACCTCCGGTACCAGCGGTAGGTTGGCAACCTTGTGGCCCTTATTGGCTAAGAACATGCTCAACGGCGTCTTGGAGGTCCGGGAAATCCCCAATATAATTAGCTCCGCTTCCTGCATAGCTTTTTGGAAATTCTTCCCGTCATCATACTTGACCGCAAATTCCATCGCCGTGATCCGATCGAAGTACTCGCGGTCCATCTGGTGCACGGCCCCGCTCTTGCCAACCGGTTTTTTACCCGTATATTCACTTAAGGCTGCTAAAATACGATCCATGTAATTGACGTAAGTCAGATCAGTTTCCTCTGTATATTGGGCTGCTAAGACTTCCATCTTCGGATCCACAAACGTTGCACAAACTAAAGCTTCTTTAGTTTTGGCTTCCTTAATCACAGCTTGGAGATGGTCCTTGGTTTTGACGAGGGGGAAACGTTTAACCTCATAATCTGTCCACGAGGGAAATTGGGCCAAAGCTGCTGATGTTACCATATTTGCCGTTTCACCAATGGAGTCCGAAACAATATAGATAGCTTTTTTTACCATGCTCATTCCTCCTGCTCAGCGATGATCATCATTAAATCCACTAAATTAGTCTTAGAGACTTTCCCGACCACGTGCTGCTGGGTATTGGCCTTCACCACGGGCAAGGAGTCGACTCGGTAATGAGTAATTAAGCGAACTGCCTCAAAGGCGGTCCCGTCCTCAGGAATGGTCTGGACATTGGGAACACGCGTCATCAATACCGCGATGGCCGTTTCCGTCGACATGCCCGCGGCTAAGCCACGCAGCAAATCCTTACGCGACACGACACCTTCCAGGTTTTTTTGTTGATCATCCAGCACATATAATGAGCTCGTATCATAGACAAACATATCATTAATGGCATCATGAACTGAGGTTTCCAAGCCAACCGTAATGGGTGGACTCATTATGGCATGAATGGAATACTTCGCTAATTGCTGGGCAACCAGCGTGCCACCGCTCAATTGGGTGCGAAAATACCCCACCCGCGGCCTGGCAGCCAGTAAGCCTAGCATGGTGAGCACCGCCAGGTCTGTCCTTAGGGTTGATTTGGACAGACCTAGGGCGTCAGCCAATTCCCGGCCTGTCATCGGCGCATTAGCTTCCACGAGATCTAAAATCTCCTCTTGCCGGGCACTTAATTTCATACTCATCCCCTATCATCTAGGTTTACTGCTGGTCTTTGGCCAAAGTCAAAGCGCTCTGGGCCGCTGCTAAGCGAGCGACAGGAATCCGGAAGGGTGAGCAGGACACGTAGTCTAAGCCTAATTGGTCGAAGAAACGAATCGATTGTGGGTTCCCACCCAATTCACCGCACACCCCTAATTTAATGTCAGGTTTAACGCGGTGGGCGCGTTCCACAGCAATCTTCATCAATTCACCGACACCCGCTTCATCCAAGACTTGGAAGGGGTCCGTTGGTAGTGTGCCGTCCCCTAAGTATTGGTTAATGAATTTCCCAGCGTCGTCACGGGAGTAGCCGTAGTTCAATTGGGTCAAGTCATTAGTTCCGAAGCTGTAGAAGTCAGCATAGTGAGCTAGGTCATCGGCAATGAAGCAAGCCCGTGGGATTTCAATCATCGTCCCAATGGTGTAGTCAATGGCCATGTCTTCTTGTGCCATGAGGTCTTTGATCTTGGCTTCTAAGCGTTCACGCAAGCGTGCCAACTCTTCTTCCACACTGACCAAAGGAATCATAATTTCTGGCTTGACATCGAAGCCTTCTTCCTTCTTCGCCTTCATGGCGCCACGGATAATGGCTTCGACTTGCATTTCGTAAAGTTCTGGGTAAGTCATCGCCAAGCGGCAGCCGCGGTGGCCAAGCATGGGGTTCACTTCGGTGAGGCTTCTGATCCGGTCTTTCAAGGCGGCTTCCGATACATTTTGCTGGTCGGCCACGGCCTTGATCTCTTCCGGCAAGTGCGGCAGGAATTCATGCAAAGGTGGATCGAGCAAGCGAATGGTTGTCGAGTGCTCACCGCTAAGCTTGAAGATCGTATAGAAGTCGTCAGTTTGATAGCCCAGAATATTATCTAAGGCTTGTTGTCTTTCTTGGTCGCTCGCCGACAAGATGAAGTGGCGAATTTCCTTCAAACGTTCGGGTTGGAAGAACATGTGCTCTGTCCGAACGAGGCCGATACCATTGGCTTCAAATTCATAGCCGGCTTCAATATCCTTGGCTGTTTCAGCGTTCATCCGCACCTGGAGGCGAGCATATTTGGTCGCCCAGGCCATCATTTGCTGGTAATCTTCGTCCGTGAGGCTTTGGTTTTTGGCAATGTCCCCGAGGTAAATATTACCGGTAGAACCGTCACAGGAAATGACGTCGCCTTCCTTCAATTCACCGACTGGGCTATGGATAATTTTCTTGTCTTCATTAATTTGCAAGTCACCACAGCCAGCCACGCAGCATTTACCCATGCCACGAGCCACAACGGCCGCGTGGGAGGTCATGCCCCCATGGGAAGTCACAATGGCTTGGGCTGTGCTCATCCCTTCAATATCTTCGGGGGAAGTTTCGTGGCGCACCAGGATAACGTCCTTGCCTTCTTGGCTCCAAGCCATCGCATCTTCAGCGTCGAAGACAATTTGCCCGGTCGCCGCCCCTGGACTAGCAGCAAGGCCCACATCCGAAATGAGTTCAGCTTCTTTAAGGGCTTTTTCGTCAAAGGTGGGGTGCAACAATTGGTTAATGCTTTCTGGATCAACCAGCATGACGGCTTCTTTTTCAGAAATAATGCCTTCCTTCACCATGTCTACCGCAATTTTAACCGCAGCTTTAGCTGTTCGTTTCCCGTTACGGGTTTGGAGGATATAGAGTTTGCCTTCTTCTAAAGTAAACTCAATATCTTGCATATCATGGTAGTATTGCTCTAATTTTTCCGTCAATTCATAGAGTTCCTTGTAAATATCAGGGAATTCGTCTTCTAAGTGGGCGATGACTTCTGGGGTCCGAATCCCGGCCACCACGTCTTCACCTTGGGCATTCCGTAAGTATTCACCGAAGAATTCATTTTCACCGGTGGCGGGGTTACGGGTGAATAAGACCCCTGTCCCGGAATTTTCACCACGGTTACCAAAGACCATTTCTTGAATGTTCACCGCGGTCCCGAGGTCATCAGGAATATGGTTCAAGCGGCGGTAAACACGAGCGCGGTTGTTATTCCAAGATTTGAAAACGGCCCGAACGGCTTCCGTAATTTGCTTCTTCACTTCTTGCGGGAAGGGGAAGCCTAATTCTTCTTGGTAAATTTTCTTGTAGTCTTCAATGAGCTCCTTGAGGTCGTCGGCTGAGAGTTCATAGTCTAACTTCACATTGACTTCTTGCTTTTTCTCAGCAATCTTGTCTTCAAATTTGCGGCTATCGATTTGATAAACCACGTCACCAAACATTTGCAGCAGACGACGGTAGCAGTCGTAAGCGAAACGTTCGTCTTGGGTAATTTTTGCGAGGGTTTGGACGTTCTCGTCATTTAAGCCTAAGTTGAGGATAGTGTCCATCATCCCAGGCATGGAGAATTTCGCCCCACTCCGCACCGAAACGAGCAGAAGGTCCTTCTCATCGCCAAATTTTTTGCCGGTTTGCTCTTCCAGCTGTTCAACGTGAGCATCAATGTCGGCAACTAATTCTTCACTTAAGTCGTCCTTTTCAGTTTCCAAATAAGCTAAGCAAGCCTTGGTTGAGATGGTGAAACCTTTGGGAACCGGGAAGCCTAGTCGCGTCATTTCCGCTAAGTTGGCCCCTTTCCCGCCTAGGATCGCCTTCATATCACGGTTACCTTCGTCGAAACGATAAACGTATTGTTGCACGTTATTTCCTCCTTTGAGTCGCATTGATAACGATTAACCTGATTATATAACGCAACTCATTGAAGCGCAAGCTTTTCCTGTAATCCTTAGTGTTTTATCATTTTACTGTGACTAAAAATAAAAGAAAAGCCTAGGCGCATAAGCTTTCCTAGGCGACAAATTTTCCTTTATGAGCTAATTCTTAGAAGGATAAATTTAGGGGCACGATACTTTTTTGAGTTCTATTTCTAACGTATCAATTAAGGCTGCCCAAGAATGCGACGTAATGAGCGGCTCCATTTCCCAGGCGAGCTTGGGCTTGGCTTGGACGCGTTTGACCTGCGTTTCAAGAGCCTTCATGAGACGCCGTTCATAGGCAGGCACCGCTTCTGGCAAAGGTTCATCTGCATTTTTAAGCGGTGGCAAGGTCACGTACTCTACGAGGCCAGCGTCCATTAAAGGCTCGGCCAAGGAGGCTTTTAGCGCTGGGAAAGGCCCCACAATCGCATAGCAACCACAAGCCATGGCCTCCGCAATCACCAAGGGCAAGCCCTCATAGTAGGACGGCAGTAGGAAAATATGACTGGCCCGCATGGCTTCAGCCAGCTTTGTTTGGGGGACCGCCCCTTGGTAGTAGATGCGCGTATCCTTGCCAATCGCTTCCCTTAAGCGCTTTAAAGAGGCCACATCGCCATTCCCATAGAGATGGTACTCTACAGCCAAATCTTCTAACTGCTTAAAAGCCGCGATACTAGCATAAACCCCCTTTGCCTCAGCAATTTTACCCGCATAAATAACTCGGAGAGGGGTGGCGGGCTTTTCCTTGGGCAAATAAAAAATTTCCGCATCAAAGCCACTGCCCAAAACACTTAATCGCCCAGTTGGTAGCTTAAAAATAGCTTCCACGTCCCTGATTTGCTCAGCACTGAGCAAGAAGACCCGGTCCAACTGCTTGAGGCCATCCAAATACTCATTCACTAAGTCAGGGTGCTGCTGGGCCTGCCGAATATCCGTCCCGTGGCTAATGGCCCAAACAGTGTGCCAAGGATAGGTGGCCGCCACCTGGGCCGTCAACAGCCACAGATGGTGGCAGAGGATAACATCAGGTTGAAATTGAGCCACCGCTTCCTTGATCACACTGGCAAAGGAATTTTTCCAAGCTTGGAGCATCGCCGGCGTCATGTCCCCATAAATGCTTGTTTCATAAGGCATCACATCACTCATCCCCGGCATGGGGAAAGCGGCCTCTTCATTGGGGAAAAGGCAAGGATACTGCTTTGCTTGGGGCAGTATATCCCAGGTATAGCCTGGCCAAGCCCCATAAACGACCGCCTGCTCGACCTTCCCCTTTAAGCCTTTCACCACATTGGAAAAATAAATGCCACTGCCAGTATGGCTGGGTAATTGGGCTTGAATATGTAAAACTCGCATGTCAGCTCCTTTCTCCTTTAAAGCACGAGTGCTTCCGTCACCGCAAGCCAGCGTTCTAAAACCGCCGGCGTGCCCAAAATAATGCGCTGCGAGGTGGTTAAATCCACTGGCCGCCCGTCCACCTGCCGGCAGCTAAGTCTCGCTTCCTGGGCAAAGATTAAGGCGGGCGCAAAATCCCAAGGCGCCAGCAGGGAACCCAAGTAGCCCCCGAGTTGCCCTCGCACACATTTGAGGATGGCCAGTGCGCAGGCCCCATAATGCCGGTAGCCCATCGCCTCCTCCAGCAAAGGCTTTAGGGTTGCTTTTTCCTGAAAGAGCAGCGCCGGGGTAATGGAGACCAGGCTTTCTGCTAAGGGCACATTACTGACCGGCGCTAAGGCCTCGCCCTGGCAAGTGACTCCCGCCCCTTGACTAGCCTCATATAATTTTTCCTGCAAGACATCATAGATCAGAGCAAATTGAACCTGGCCGGCCTCCACATAAGCCAGCATCATCGCAAAATCTTCCCCTTGCAGCACAAAATTCTTGGTCCCATCAATCGGATCCAAAAACCAAGCCTTTTCTGCTAAGGAGAAGTCCGCCAAGCCGCCCGCTTCTTCCCCAACAATCGTATCATTGGGATAGGCAGCGGTAATTTGCTGCCGTAAAAAGGCCTCCACTTCCCGGTCTACTGTGGTCACTAAGTCCTTACGGTTACTTTTAGTAGCGATGGTGTAGGTTTTCTGCGCCAATTGCCGGCATAAAGCCCCCGCCTCGAAGAGCCAAGAACGTGCTGCTTGTAATTTTTTAGCTTTCACTCCCATGTTTCACCCCTTACCTTCTTATTATAGCGGAGTGCCCAGAAAAAGCCCAAAAGGAAGCTAACACAGTATAATAATAGATTATTTTGGTAATCACCCACTAGGCTTGTTATAATAAAATAGCTATTAGGCAAACTTTTAGTAAGTAAGAGAGGAGGTTTAACCATTAAAACGAGTCAATTACATGAGAAAATGATGGGGACCATTATTACGATAACACTCTGGCATGACAGTAGCCTGCAAGCCATTGCCCATGAGCTTTTACTCGATCTTAAAAAAAGCCTCCACACCTACCGCCAACGTTTTAGTGCCCAGGATGCCGATGCCGAGTTGGTACACCTGAACGAAGCCAGTGGCCAAGCTTTTCAGCAGGTTCATCCCGATTTGTATCAGTTAATTGAATTGGGGAAAAAGCATAGCCTAGCACCGGATAGCTTCTTAAATATTGCCATTGGTCCCCTGACCAAGCTCTGGCACATCGGCTTTGCGGATGCGAGGAAGCCGGAAGCCAAAGAAATTAAAGACGCCTTAGCTTTAACGGATCCGAAAAACATTGAATTAAAGGCGCCTAACCAGGTCCGCCTGGCCAAAGCCGGGATGGCTTTAGATTTGGGGGCGGTGGCAAAAGGTTATATTGCTGACCGCTTAAAGGAGCGTATTGAAGAGAGCGCCATCCCTGAGGCTTTAATTAATTTGGGGGGAAATATTGTCACTGTTGGCCCAGCCAAGCATCGGCTTGACGAGCGCTGGCACATTGGTCTGCAGAACCCGAAATTGCAGCGTCATGAACACCTGCTCACCCTCACCTTGCCCCCTTGTTCTGTGGTTACTTCCGGTATTTACGAGCGGACCTTGCGCCATGAGGGGAAAATTTACCATCATATTCTCAATCCGAAAACCGGCTACCCTCTTGACAAAACCGACTTAGCTAGTTTGACAGTCGTCTCCGAAGCTTCTGTCATAGGAGAAATTTGGACCAGCCGCCTCTTTGGCTATGATAGTCAAACAGCTATTGATAAAATTGAAGCTGAACCGGGTTTAGAAGGCCTAGCGGTCACAAAGGATAATATCGTTTTGGCCTCCCAAGGCCTACGTGATCCTTGGATCATCAGCCAATAGAAAGGATGTTAACATGAAAAATTTACTTGCCCTGGTGGGGACGAATAGTGAAAAATCCACCAACCGCCAATTACTGCAATACATGAAAAAACATTTCGCCGATCAAGCCCATATTGACTTGTGCGAAATTAAAGACTTGCCCCTATTTGATAAGCCGGCCGATCAACAATTACCGGCTAGTGTGCTCCAACTGGCCGATCAAATTGAAGCGAGTGACGGGGTGATCATTAGCACGCCGGAATATGACCACTCCATCCCGGCCGTGCTGTCGAACGCCCTCGCCTGGCTATCTTATGGGATTTACCCCTTCATTGATAAGCCCGTCATGATTACCGGGGCCTCCTATGGCACACTCGGTTCTTCAAGAGCTCAAAGTCACTTGCGGCAAATGCTTAACGCCCCTGAGCTGAAGGCACGTACCATTCCAGGCGCTGATTTTCTCTTGGGGAATTCCCTCCAGGCCTTTGACAGCGAAGGGAAGCTCATTGATCCCGAACTCATCTCCCAACTTGAGGCGATTGTTACGGACTTTTTAGCTTTCATTGATATTATGAAACAAGTCAACACAGCTCACTTATCGAACGTTCGTCTCGCCGAGAAATTCTCCTGGGAACCTGAGGAATAGAAAGGAAGTACTTATGAAAATTGTTGGACTACTCGGCTCAAACGCCGAAATCTCATACAACCGCCGCCTGCTGCAGTTTATTGGCAAGCATTTTGAGAAAGACTTTGCCTTTGAATTGCTTGAAATCAAAGACATTCCTCTCTTTAATCAAGATGACGATCAAACGAACACTCCCCCACTCCAAAAACTTATTAAAAAAATTGAAGGAGCAGATGGGGTTATTATTAGCACTCCTGAACACAACCACACGATTACCCCCGCTTTGAAAAGTGTTTTAGAATGGCTGTCCTATAAAGCCCATCCCCTGCAAGCCAAGCCGGTAATGGTAATTGGTGCGTCTTATTTCGAACAAGGCTCGTCTAGGGCCCAGCTCCACTTGCGGCAAATTTTAGAAGCTCCTGGGGTGAGTGCCCTCGTTTTCCCCGGCAATGAATTCCTTCTCGGCCACGCCAAGAGTGCCTTTGACAAGGAAGGCCATTTAAAAAATAGTCAAACGGTAAATTTCCTAGAAACCGTCATCCAGAATTTCCTACGCTATGTCAATGTAGTGAGTGACATTGCCCAACCGAAGGAAAGCCTGCCTGAAGAAGACCTCCATGCGACTGGCCAAATTAAAATCACCATCAATAACGTGGATATGGAAGCTGATGACTGGGTCGAGCAAGCTAGTGAAGCTGTCAACGCTGTTTCTGGGGACACTTATGTCCGTTTGGATCGCGGGGTTTTAACCGTTGACCAAATTAACAACCTACTCCGTTCCATGCCCATGGAAATCACCTATGCCGACGACAACAACCAATTCCTCTACTACAATAAAGTTAAACCAGGCGATGAAATGCTAGCCTCCCGCTACCCCGAACAAGTGGGGAATCCGCTAGCTGCCTGCCATCCTGAAAAAGCCATTCCTGGTGTCCAATGGGTGGTACAGCAATTACGAGCCGGCAAGGAAGATGTGGTCCGCATTCCTATTCCTTTCCACGGGCCAGATAAATACGTCGTCCACAATTATGCCGCCATGCATGACCTGAATGGCAACTACGCCGGCATTAACGAGTTTATTCTCGACTTCAAGCCTATCGTGGACTGGTACACAGAGGCAACCGGTCAAATGCTGATGCCTGATCCGGATGCTGATGCCACCACTGGGGCTTCCGCCACCGACTCAACTAGCGGTGCTTCTGAGAGTGCGGATGCCACTACCGGCGCCTCCGAAAGCTAGTTAGCAAGTTACCTTCCACCATACCAAGCTCATTTTGAGCTTGGCTTTTATTTTTACAGCAGATATCGCTTAGTGTAAAATTATGCTCGGTAAGACTTGAAAAATAAAAAAAGGACATCTATCTTTAAGTTGATCAAAAAAAAGAAAGAAGATGTCCTCATGAATGATATTATCACAGATATTCTAAAAAAGACGGAAAATTGCTCATCTTTAGGTGACTTTGAAGATCTTGTTTATCCGATATTAAGCAATTTTTGCTGTGAATGTCTTGCAGCGGTTTTCACTCAACTTGATCAGCAATTAATTCAAAGATACCAAGCCGAAGGCTGGAAAATTGCTCGCTATGAACCACGCACACTATGTTTTATGTTTGGTGCCGTCACTTTTAGACGCTGTCGGATGAAAAAAGAAGGTCACTCTAGCTTTCTTCCCCTAGATTTGTGTTTAGGCCTAGAAGCAAGAAGTCATCTTTCTTCTCAGGTCAAAGAAAAAATTGCCCAGCTTTGTACGAAGCAAACTTTTCGTGCGACTGCAGAAGCCTTCAATGCTTTAATGCCTTTTAGTATTTCGCATCAGACCGCACATCATATTGTTCAAGAAATTGGGCAAAAAATTTTAAGCTTTGAGAATAAAAAAGCAGAAGAGAAGGAACTGGCTTACTCTCAAAAACGATCCGTTCCTTTTCTGTACATTGAAGGGGATGGGGTTTTAATCACTAAGAAGAAGAAAAAAGGGAAAAGGACAAAACATCTTCAACTACACCGTGTGACTCTCTATGAAGGCGTCGATCGATCCACTTCGCGGCATCAACTTATTCAAGCTCATTATTTTTCTTCTGTTCAATCTAGTGCAGCCCTTCGAGAAAAAGTTAGCCGATTTCTTAACTCCTACTATGATTTACATCAAACGATTGTGATTTCTAATTCGGATGGTGGCAGTGGTTATACGGAGGAAGATTTTAACGAGATGATTGGGGTATGCCTTCGGCATGAACATTTCTGCGATAAATTTCATGTCATTCAAAAAATCAGAACGCGCCTATTTTTTGATCATAAAATACGTCAATTCGTCATTAAAAAAGTGAAAGCTTATGATTTTGAAGGGATTCAAGTTGCTTTGGAGACATGTGAAAGTCGCTGGCAACATCAACAGGAATTTTTGGCTGAAATTGAAGCTCTAAGAGCTTATCTTCAACGGAATTGGTTACTCATTAAACCAGCAGAGCAGCGAGGCTTACCGAACCATTTTTCCGGTGGCGTTTGTGAAGCAGGCCATCGGCTTTATACTTATCGCATGAAAAAGCAAGGACGAAATTGGACCCGTCAAGGCGCAGCAGCGATGGCTGCTATGATCACCGCTCAATCTAATCATTGTTTTGAAGAAGCTGTTCGATCAGATATTGAAGCTAATACAAGCCCATTTATACCCGAATATCCAGGGCTTGTTAGGGCAATACTATGTCACAGGCCGCAACAAAGTTCTTGTGGTGCCCATCAGGGCACGATTCCAAGTGAAGTGTCAAGCAGTATGGTCGGGAAATTATACCATACATTTTGTTAGCTACTTCGCCAAAAGACACGGAGTGCGTGCTAAAGACCTGCGTTAGCAGTGTTAGCAGGCCGTCCGTATATCTGGCTCTCGGAGTGCTGATAGGGTGAGCGTAGCGAGGCCTATCCAACGACATAGAGCCAGAATAGGACGGTCAGGCGTAAGCTTCTATGAAGCGTAAGCCGGTGCCACTGCTTTTCAACGCAGCGTCCTTTAGCACAAAAACGAAGTGACTTTTGAATAATTAGATACGAGATAGAGTTCTTGACGCTTGACCGAGCATTGCTTGACACTAACCAGATATCGTTTCCGCTTGCACCAAAAGCCAGCTTCAATTACACTTAAGTCAACGCAAGAACAAGGAGTGAGGCTTTTGTACTTGGTAAAGGAACTCATTATCAAAAATATCCCCCTCTTAGAATACGTCCCCCAGCACTTAAATCAGCAACCAGCCCCCTTGGCTATTTTCTACCATGGCTGGACCAATAATAAGCAGCAAGTCGCCTATCTAGCCCATGAACTTATGGCTTATGGCTTTCGGGTCATTGCCCCCGACTGCTACTTCCACGGCCGGCGTTTAGATCGCGACCAAGAGCCCGTCCCCGATGATTTTTTCAAAGTTATTATCAAAAATATAGAAGAATTCCCTAAAATCCTCTCCTACTATCAAAATAAAAACCTGATTAAGGATGATTTTGTAGCGGCTTGTGGCCTCTCCATGGGTGGTATTACCACCTGCATGCTGGTCACTCAATTTCCTTGGATTAAGGCCTTCGGAGTGTTAATGGGGACGCCCAAATTACAGCAATATACTAAGCAACTCTTCCATGCTTTTGAAGAAGAGCACGGGGAACTGAACCAAGCCATGCATGAGCAGATGAGCTGGATTTACCAATACCTCAAGCCCTATGATCTGAGCCAACACAAAGAAACCCTGCAGGAACGCCCCATTCATTTCTGGCATGGCAAGGAAGATCCGGTGGTTCCTTGGCAATTGACGAAGGAATTTTGCGACGAAATTAAAGAAGAGCACCTCAATCCCTACCTCCACCTTGTCACCAAGGAACGGGCTGGCCACAAAGTTCCTTACATGGCTCACATTCGTTTGGCGGCTTTTTTGAGCAATTGCTATACAGAGAAAAAGAGTGATATTTGGCCCAAAACGAGGGAAATCATGGAAGAGCGTTTCAGTGCTGAGCGCTTAGCCAAGGCTAATTACACCATCGATTAGAACAAAAAAGCTCAAGAGGAAAATTTCCTTTTGAGCTTTTTGCTTGCTTATTAAAACGCTAAGCCATTTCATCAAGAGCCGCCTTTAAATGCTTAAGTACTTTTCCTCGGCCAAGTAATTCCAGCGTCAAACCAATGGCAGGCCCATGTTCTTCACCTGAAGCGGCTACCCGAATGGCCATGTAGAGATTTTTCCCTTTGATGCCAGTTTCCTTTTGGACTTCCTTAATGGCAGCCATAAGAGAAGCTTCATCAAAGCTATCTAGGTTTTGGCATTTTTCATAGAAGGCCTTAATCACCACTGGCGCCGTTTCTGTTTCTAAGACTGATTTTGCTTCAGGAGCAATGTTCAATTCTTCCGCAAAGAACATGGTGGACAAATCAACAATTTGTGCCCCGTAGCTCATTTCATCCTTGTAGAGACTGATCAATTTTTTCGTCCAGTCCAATTCTTCAGCGCTGGGCTCGTCGCTAAGACGGCCTGCTTCCTGTAAGTGGGGCAAAGCCAAGTTAATGACGGTATCCAAATCGGCAGCCTTCATGTAACGGTTGTTCAACCATTGTAACTTCTTATTATCAAAGGCTGCGGGTGATTTACTGAGGCGATCTGCTGTGAAAATTTTGATCAATTCCTCTTGAGAAAAAATTTCTTCTTCTCCTTTTGGCGACCAACCTAAGAGTGCGATGAAGTTAAACATCGCTTCAGGCAAGTAGCCGAGGTCGCGATACTGTTCGATGAACTGCAGGATACTACCGTCGCGCTTAGATAATTTCCGCCCTGTTTCCGCATTAGTAATGAGGCTCATGTGCCCAAACTCAGGGGCTTCAAAGCCTAGGGCAGCATAGAGCATCAGTTGCTTAGGCGTATTAGCCACGTGGTCATCGCCACGAAGGACATGGGTAATGGCCATCAGATGGTCATCCACCACGACCGCAAAATTGTAGGTTGGCGTCCCATCGCTTTTCCGAATAACAAAGTCACCCGAAATATCTTCAGAAGTCATGGTCACTTCACCTTTAACCAGGTCATTAAAGGTATAGCTTTGGCCTTTCGGCACGCGAAAGCGAATCGCTTCGGGCCGGCCCTCTGCCTTAGCCTTTTTGCGTTCTTCCTCACTGGCCTCAGCCCAAACACCATCATAGCGCGGTGTTTCACCATTTTTCATCTGCTCTTCACGACGAGCGGTTAATTCTTCAGGAGTATCGTAAGCAAAGTAAGCATAACCAGCGTCAAGCAATTGCTTTAAGTACTTGTCGTAAAGCTCGCCCCGCTCACTCTGCCGGTAAGGGCCATACTCACCAGGCTTATCAGGACCTTCATCCCAGTCCATACCCAGCCAGGTTAAATTTTCCAGCTGGCTTTTCTCACCATCAGCGATATTTCGTTTTAAATCCGTGTCTTCAATGCGAATTATGAAGTCCCCGTCCAAATGACGGGCAAATAGATAATTAAATAGTGCGGTACGGGCATTCCCAATATGTAAATACCCAGTTGGGCTCGGTGCATAGCGCACACGAACTTTGTCTGCCATACTATCGTCTCCTCCTCTTAATCTCCTTACATTCTATCATAAGCCAGGAAAATTCTTAATAACCTTCCGGATGCTTCTCCTGCCAACGCCATTGATCCTGGCACATCATTTTAAGGGATCGCTTCGGTTCCCAGCCTAGCAAGTCTCTCGCTTTGGTATTGGAAGCGACAGAAATGGGGCCATCCCCCGGCCGACGTGCTGTAACCCGATGCGGAATCGGACGCCCCACGGCTTCCTCAAAGGCATGCAAAATTTCAAACACGCTATAACCCTGGCCACTGCCTAAGTTAATCGCCTCGAAGCCAAGGCCTTCCTTTTCGTATAAGCGGTCTAAGGCTAAAACATGGCCTTCTGCCAAGTCCATCACGTGCACGTAGTCCCGAATGCAGGTGCCATCTGGAGTGGGATAATCATCGCCAAAAATGTGCAGTTCATCGAGTTTCCCTACCGCTACTTGCGTTATATAGGGAGCTAAATTATTAGGAATGCCCGTTGGATTTTCGCCAATGTCCCCGCTCTCATGAGCGCCTAAAGGATTGAAATAGCGTAAGGCAATCACACCAAAGTCCGACCAGGCTGAGGCCAGGTCAGCTAAAATATCTTCAATCATCACCTTGGTGCGGCCATAAGGATTTAAGCTTGAGCGCGCTTCGGTCTCTTCATAGGGCACATTTTTTGAGTGGCCATAAACCGTCGCACTCGAACTGAAAACAAACTTATCCACTCCCAATTCCTGGGCAACTTCCAATAAGGTTAAGGTCGAATCTAAATTATTTCGGTAGTAAGATAAGGGCTGGGCCACGGACTCACCCACGGCCTTGTAGCCGGCAAAGTGAATAATGGCTTCAATCCCTTCTTCCTGCATAATTTGCCGCATGGCGCCCTTATCCCTAGCGTCGGCTTCAATAAAACGCAGGGGGCCGTCTTGAATTTCCTTAATTTTATCGGCAATAATTGGCTTAGCATTCGAGCAATTATCGACAATCACTACTTCATAAGGGTTTTTTGTTGTTTTGAGTAACTCAACCACCGTATGCGAGCCAATGTAACCTAAGCCGCCAGTGACGAGCACTTTTCTTCTTTTTGTCATATTGCCACTCCCGTCTCATTTGCTTCCACGTCAAGAACCTCTACCGCTTTATTATAAGGGAAGTCGGGCTTGGTCGCAATAAAGGCCACACAAAAACCCAATAGCTAAGGCTACTGGGTTTAAACTTAGAGCAAGACGCCGAAAATCATTTTACCGGCATTGGTTTGAATAGCACTGGTGACTTCGATATCCACAATTTCATCAAGATGCAGGTAGCCATCCTCAACCACAATCATGGTGCCGTCGTTAAGGTAGCCGACCCCCTGCATGCGTTCTGTTCCTGGTTTAATCAGCTTAACTGCTAGTTGATCGCCCGGAACTACAATGGCTTTGACGGCATTGGCCAATTCATTAATATTTAATACTTTAATTTTGTGGAAGTGGCTGACTTTATTGAGATTATAGTCATTGGTCACCACGACGCCACCTAATTTACGAGCCAAAAGCAATAATTTTAGATCAACATCCTCTTCCTCAGGAAAATCACCGCGGTAGAATTCTACTTCCACATCCGGCAATTCCTTCATCTCGTTAAGCATATCTAAGCCGCGCCGGCCGCGCACACGCTTGTGGCTGGCCGAAGAATCAGCAATATACTGCAACTCACGCAAAACAAAATCAGGGACAATAAGACGCCCTTCTAAAAAACCTGTTTTCAGAATGTCCAAAATTCGACCATCAATAATCACACTGGTATCTAGAATTTTATCCGGCGCTCCCTTTTCAGCTGCTACAGGTGGAAGTTGCGTACTTTCTACCTGTGTATTTTCCTTAGGACGCTGCCTGCGTACTTGGACTATTTCCCGGAAAAAATGGATCAAGTCATCCATCTTCGCATGCATGACAAAAAAACCCAAGGCTCCAAAAACAATAGTCAAAAGAACAGGCAGAATGTTACTAATCACCGGCCAATGCAAAGCCACGAGAGGAATGCTAATGAGCCAAGAAAAAATGAGCCCTAGCCAAATTCCTAAAGCGTAGAGGAGGAAGCGTCCAATCGACAGATTCTCCTTCTGGCTAAAGAGACGATCATAGGCTCGATCATATAAAGGTTTTAAGATAATGAGCAAAATAAAAAAGATAAGGGCACCAATGCACATATTCACCAGCCCATAATTGAGCCAGCTAAGGTGCGCATGCAATAGTTCCCATACACTAGGAAGTACATAATAGCCCACGCCTGCGCCCAAACAACAAAATACTAAAAGAAACAACTGATCCCAATATTTCTTCGCCATTTCGCCACCTCCTTCCCGGTAAAAAATTTGTGTAAAAACTGTTTCCGCTTACACATAGCCTTATTTTACCATTAACCCTGAAAAATTGCTAGTCATTTTTGGGAAATATTTCTTTAATGACCTGTAGGAGGGTGCGAGCGCCAATGACTTCAATCGTTTCAGTGGTTAAATCTTGGCTAAGATTGCCTTCAGGAACAAAAATACGCTCGAAGCCTAATTTTTCTGCCTCTAAAATACGTTCATTAATCCGACTCACACGGCGAATTTCTCCAGTTAAGCCTAATTCGCCCACAAAGCAGTCCGTGGGAAGGGTTTCCTGTTCAAAATAGCTGGAAGCTAAGGCCATTGCAATCGCTAAGTCAATCGCCGGCTCATCCAATTTAACCCCACCAGTGGACTTCAAGTAGGCATCCTGATTTTGCATCAGTAAATTAGCGCGCTTTTCCAGAACAGCAATGAGTAGACTCACGCGCGCTGAGTCCAAACCTTTAGAGGTGCGTTTGGCATTTCCAAAAGCCGTGGGCGTCAGCAAGGCTTGAATTTCAGTGAGAATTGTTCTCGTTCCCTCTAAGGAAGCCACGACCGCAGACCCATTAGCCCCCATCAGCCGCTCTTCGAGGAATAATTGACTAGGATTTAAGACGTCATGCAGGCCATCTTCTTGCATATCAAAAACCCCAATTTCGTTCGTTGACCCGAAGCGATTCTTCACCGCCCGCAAAATACGAAAACTATTATACTTATCGCCTTCTAGGTAAAGGACTGTATCCACCATATGTTCCAACATGCGGGGACCGGCGATATTCCCTTGCTTAGTCACGTGACCGACGATAAAAACAGCAATGCCTAAGCCCTTGGCAATACCCATTAAAGTTTGCGTGGCTTCCCGCACTTGGGAAACACTGCCGGCTAGGCCATTGGAATTTTGGTGTACCATGGTTTGAATGGAGTCGATCATGACAAAATCAGGTTTTAAGTCCAGAATTGTCTCTTCGATCTCTTCCATGTCAGTTTCAGCATAAACATAAAAATTAGCCGCTGTAAAACCCAGACGTTCTGCTCGCATTTTAATTTGCTCCAGACTCTCCTCACCCGCCACATAGAGCACCGTTTTATTTTGCTGCTCTAATTGCATGGCAATTTGCAGGAGCAAGGTCGATTTCCCGATTCCAGGATCTCCGCCAAGTAAAACTAAGGAGCCCAAAACGACACCGCCCCCGAGGACCCGATTTAATTCCATCTGATCCGTAAGAACACGCGCTTCTTCCTCCCCTTGAATTTCTTTGAGGACTTGGGGGCGATTCTTTTTTCGACCTAAGCGAGCATGCTGCTCTGGGGTTTGGATACGCTCGCCACGGATAACTTCCTCCTCCATCTGATTCCAAGCCCCACATTGCGGGCAGCGGCCATACCACTGAGCCGATTCATAGCCGCAAGCCTGGCAGGTATAGAGAGTTGTTTTCTTCTTCGCCATAAAAACCTCCTAAGCCCAACCGGAACTGCCAAAGCCACCTTGGCGATTTTTAGCCGCAGTTTGGTCTTCGTCATCCACCGTGTAATACTTCATGAAAATGCCCTGGGCAACCCGTTCGCCTGCTTCAATCATGACGTCTTTCGGGCCAAAGTTTAATAATTGTACAAAAATATGCCCCTCATTACCTGAATTATTGTAATAATCATGATCCACTACCCCAACGCCATTGGGCAAGACCAAATGACGCTTCAAAGGATTACTAGACCGGCAGGTAATTTGCAGGTACTCATCTTCAAGCATGTAAGCTTTTAAGCCTGTGGGCACCAAGGTTGGCGTCACGACGTCAGGAGCTAAACCATCAAAAGCTGCTGCTTCTTGACCAGCCTCTCTGAGTGCATGCCCCACCGCATACTGCCAGAAACTGGGGATGATCACTTTTTCAGCAGCGCGTAAATCATAGCCGGCTGCCTGGTAAGTGGCTCGACGGGGCAGGCTTAAGCCTTGATCCTTGTAAGTACTAACCCATTCAAAACCTCTTTGTCGCATAAAATCCTCCTAAATAATAAATAAATCACAATCGCCCCTAGCCATTTGCTGGGGTCTTATATATGATAGGAATAAGAACGCAGTTTTCTCTAAAGGAGTATACCATGTCAAAAGTCAAATTTATTCTCTTCTTAATCACACTCGGCCTGCTAGCAGCGTGCAGTAAACTATCGCCCAAAACCCTCTACACCCCCTTGCAAAAAACAGGAGAAAGTCTCGAGGCCTATGATGCGGCGACAGAAATTAATGTCACTCTCGATGAAAAATTGATCCAACGGGAAGTGAGCCGAGTCATCTGGACAGCTAAACACGGTGTGGAAGGAAAGAAAATTAGCAAAGCCAAAGACCCTAGAAAGAATTATATTTTCCAAGTTCTCATGAATAAAAAAGGAGTTTTCTACCAGCAAAAATACTATGACCAAACCGGCAACTGGCAAAAGGCGGCAAGCCAAGAAGGCGCCCTTGACCATGTCTTACCCCTCTCTTACGAAGATATCCTAGGCCTGTGGCAGGATGTCGAAAATAAGTTAGAAGGGAAGAAAACCTGGCAAGATAGCCAAGTGAGCTTCCAAGGAGAAGACTACACCCTCACCCAAGCCGTGAACCAGAGACTCCGAGCCAATTACAAGGATAAGCCCAAGCACCAACTTACTTTCTGGCTCGCTGATGATGAAAAACGAATTGTACACATGGAATGGCAAGTGCATGGCAAGGACCGCGTCACGGGGAAGCCTTTAGAGACCAAAATCAATATTAAATTCACCAATTTTAATCGCCAAGAATTCCCCCAACACTTTGCGGAAGAAGAGAAATTGAACCTGAAAAAAGCGAATTAGTTTAAAGAACACGTGCCCTGACAGGCACGTGTTTTTTCCTACTCGTAAGTGACAATATCGCCATGTTCATCGCTGGCTAAAACTTTCTCCGTGCGGTTTAGGAACAAACCGGTTTCCACAACCCCCACGATTTGAATAAGCTCCTTCGCTAAGGCTTCAGGGTCTGCAATTTTTTCTAGGGCCAAATCAATAATGTAGTGGCCATGTTGAGTGACAAAGGGCTTGCCGTCGTCAGCCTTCCGGAGGTTAGGGGCATAGCCTTTTTGCTCAAAGTACCGGAGTAACTGCTCATGGCCTTCAGTAATCACTTCGACGGGCAGGGGGAAGGCTCCTAAATGTTTGACATGCTTTCTCGTTTCTGCAATCCAAATAATACGCTTGGAGTTTTGGGCGATGATTTTTTCCACTAACAAGGCACCGCCCCCGCCTTTAATACCAGCTTCTGGCCCAGTAAATTCATCCACCCCATCGATGGTTAAATCAAGCCTGCCTACCTCATCAATGCTGGATGTTTGAATTCCTAAGCCTTCTGCTTGTTTTTGACTGGCGAGTGAAGTAGGCACAGCACCCTTTAATTTCAAGCCCTCTTCTTGAACCCGCCGGCCGAGTTCCTCAATAAAGTAATAGGCCGTTGAACCCGTCCCTAAACCGACTGTCATACCGTCTTCCACCAATTGAGCAGCGGCTTGGCCGACTTTTTCCTTACCGTTCATACCATCCCTCTTTCCATTAAACTAAGCCCATTATAACAAAACTTTACCCCCTGCCAATGGGAAAAGGCTTTTTCGTTAGTGTCAAGCAATGCTCGGTCAATCATAAAGAACTCTATCTCGTATCTAATTATCCAAAAGTCACTTCGTTTTTGTGCTAAAGAACGCTGCGTTGAAAAGCAGTGGCACCGGCTTACGCTTCATAGAAGCTTACGCCTGACCGTCCTATTCTGGCTCTATGTCGTTGGCTAGGCCTCGCTGCGCTCACCCTATCGGCACTCCGAGAGCCAGATATACGGACGGCCTGCTAACACTGCTAACGCAGGTCTTTAGCACGCACTCCGTGTCTTTTGGCGAAGCAGCTAACAAAATGTATGGCATAATTTCCCGACCATACTGCTTGACACCTCGCTTGGAATCGTGCCCTGATGGGCACCACAAGAACTTTGTTGCGGCCTGTGACTTAAGTATTGCCCTAACAAGCCCTGGATATTCGGGTATAAACGGGCTTGTATTAGCTTCAATATCTGATCGAACAGCTTCTTCAAAACAATGATTAGATTGAGCGGTGATAATGGCAGCCATCGCTGCTGCGCCTTGACGGTCCAATTTCTTGGACAATATGATGTGCGGTCTGATGCGAAATACTAAAAGGCATTAAAGCATTGAAGGCTTCTGCACTCGCACGAAAAGTTTGCTTCGTACAAAGCTGGGCAATTTTTTCTTTGACCTGAGAAGAAAGATGACTTCTTGCTTCTAGGCCTAAACACAAATCTAGGGGAAGAAAGCTAGAGTGACATTCTTTTTTCATCCGACAACGTCTAAAAGTGACGGCACCAAAAATAAAAAATAGTGTTCGTGGTTCATAGCGAGCAATTTTCCAGCCTTCGGCTTGGTACTTTTGAATGAACTGATGATTAAGTTGAGTGAAAACCGCTGCAAGACATTCACAGCAAAAATTCTTTATATCGGATAAACAAGATCTTCAAAGCCACCTAAAGATGAGCAATTTTCCGTTTTTAGAATATCTGTGATAATATCATTCATGAGGACATCTTCTTTCTTTTTATTGTTCAACTTAAAGATAGATGTCCTTTTTTATTTTTCAAGTCTTACCGAGAGTAATTTTACACTAAGGGCTTTTTCAATTGAAGAGGGGCCGCCCTTAAGCCTCAAATCGAGGCAACTAATGCCAGAGCCCTTGGCGTAAGAGATAATAGAGGAGAAGGTGGAGGGGATAGAGAGCGTAAAACCAGCGGCCATTAAAGCGGCCTCGCTGGCCATTGTAAGCATAAATTAAGGCATAGCTTAGTAAGACCACTGGCCCTTCCCATAAGGTGACGAGGGTCCCAGCCACCACCATAAGTTCGCGTTCTTCGTAGGTGCTGGCTAAAAGCAGGATCAAGCCGACACCAAAAGCCCCGTAATCCGCCCCGCTTATTTCCGCCAAGAAAGCTAAAAGCAAGCACACAAGAAAACCACGCCAAGGTCGATCATGCCGGCCTTGATCGACCTTTAAGCTCCAGATACCTAATGCTCCCAAGACCAAGGTGAAGAAAACATTCTGATGGCCCCAGTAGAAAGGCTGAGCAAAAAAAGCCAAATCAAAAGGAATTTCCGAGATGACAGCTAAAAGACCCAAGCGTTTCAAGTAGGCCGGCACACTATGCGTATAATGCAAGCCTTCCACCAGCAGAAAGCAAAAAATGGGAAAAGCTATCCGCCCCAAGGAGCGAAGGACGGTGTAGGTGGTATCCGCCGCCCCCCAGTCACTACCAAAAAAAGCAGAGAGGCCAAAGTAGGCATAGAGCGGATACCACAAGGTCGCCCCCAAATGGTCGATAAACATACTCACCATCGCCAGCCATTTTAGCCAGGTACCTGTGAGAAAACTTTTCTGGCGCAAGCGAGCGCCAAAAGCAGGGACTGATTGCTTTTTATTGACCATAACCATCAACTTTCTTTATCCTTAGGGTAAGCGCTAGATGAAATACCTTCAATGGAAGCCGTTTAAAAATGACAATTCTCCCGCCTTTTTTAATGGCAGGAAACTTAAAAGATTGAACCCCACTGACTTTCTCTGTAAATACCACTTAGTGTAAAATTATGCTCGGTAAGACTTGAAAAATAAAAAAAGGACATCTATCTTTAAGTTGATCAAAAAAAAGAAAGAAGATGTCCTCATGAATGATATTATCACAGATATTCTAAAAAAGACGGAAAATTGCTCATCTTTAGGTGACTTTGAAGATCTTGTTTATCCGATATTAAGCAATTTTTGCTGTGAATGTCTTGCAGCGGTTTTCACTCAACTTGATCAGCAATTAATTCAAAGATACCAAGCCGAAGGCTGGAAAATTGCTCGCTATGAACCACGCACACTATGTTTTATGTTTGGTGCCGTCACTTTTAGACGCTGTCGGATGAAAAAAGAAGGTCACTCTAGCTTTCTTCCCCTAGATTTGTGTTTAGGACTAGAAGCAAGAAGTCATCTTTCTTCTCAGGTCAAAGAAAAAATTGCCCAGCTTTGTACGAAGCAAACTTTTCGTGCGACTGCAGAAGCCTTCAATGCTTTAATGCCTTTTAGTATTTCGCATCAGACCGCACATCATATTGTTCAAGAAATTGGGCAAAAAATTTTAAGCTTTGAGAATAAAAAAGCAGAAGAGAAGGAACTGGCTTACTCTCAAAAACGATCCGTTCCTTTTCTGTACATTGAAGGGGATGGGGTTTTAATCACTAAGAAGAAGAAAAAAGGGAAAAGGACAAAACATCTTCAACTACACCGTGTGACTCTCTATGAAGGCGTCGATCGATCCACTTCGCGGCATCAACTTATTCAAGCTCATTATTTTTCTTCTGTTCAATCTAGTGCAGCCCTTCGAGAAAAAGTTAGCCGATTTCTTAACTCCTACTATGATTTACATCAAACGATTGTGATTTCTAATTCGGATGGTGGCAGTGGTTATACGGAGGAAGATTTTAACGAGATGATTGGGGTATGCCTTCGGCATGAACATTTCTGCGATAAATTTCATGTCATTCAAAAAATCAGAACGCGCCTATTTTTTGATCATAAAATACGTCAATTGGTCATTAAAAAAGTGAAGGCTTATGATTTCGAAGGAGTTCAAGTTACTTTGGAGACCTGTGAAAGTCGCTGGCACCATCATCAGGAGTTTTTGGCTGAAATTGAAGCTCTAAGAGCTTATCTTCAAAGGAATTGGTTACTCATTAAACCAGCAGAGCAGCGAGGCTTACCAAACCATTTTTCCGGTGGCGTTTGTGAAGCAGGCCATCGGCTTTATACTTATCGCATGAAAAAGCAAGGACGAAATTGGACCCGTCAAGGCGCAGCAGCAATGGCTGCCATTATCACCGCTCAATCTAATCATTGTTTTGAAGAAGCTGTTCGATCAGATATTGAAGCTAATACAAGCCCATTTATACCCGAATATCCAGGGATTGTTAGGGCAATACTATGTCACAGGCCGCAACAAAGTTCTTGTGGTGCCCATCAGGGCACGATTCCAAGTGAAGTGTCAAGCAGTATGGTCGGGAAATTATACCATACATTTTGTTAGCTGCTTCGCCAAAAGACACGGAGTGCGTGCTAAAGACCTGCGTTAGCAGTGTTAGCAGGCCGTCCGTATATCTGGCTCTCGGAGTGCCGATAGGGTGAGCGTAGCGAGGCCTATCCAACGACATAGAGCCAGAATAGGACGGTCAGGCGTAAGCTTCTATGAAGCGTAAGCCGGTGCCACTGCTTTTCAACGCAGCGTCCTTTAGCACAAAAACGAAGTGACTTTTGAATAATTAGATACGAGATAGAGTTCTTTATGATTGACCGAGCATTGCTTGACACTAACTAAATACCATTCGGGGCTGTTATGTCTCGCTTTTTATTATATAATGAAGTCGAGACATGTAAAAGGAGCGTTCAAGATGACAGAAAATGCCGGCACACGCCTTAAAAACCTACAAAATGCGATTGACATGGCGGATATTGATTGTTTATTGATTTCAAATCCCCAAAGTATCGCCTACTATCTCGGGGCCGAACTCGAGCCGATGGAACGCCTGTGGCTCCTTCTCGTCAAACGAGATGGTGATCACCTTTTGATCGCCAACGAATTACTGCAATTTGAAACGGAAGTCCCCATCCAAACCATTACGGTGACTGATAATGATGATTTCCTCTCGCTTTTTGAAAATTATGACCTATTTCCGCCTTATGGGCAAGTGATTGGGGTCGATGATATTTTCCCTGCAGGCAAATTACTGCCCCTAATGCAACATTTTGAACGGCTGCCTTTCTTAATGGCAGGGGGCTTGATCGACCGCCAACGGGCCCTGAAAACACCTGCGGATATGGAGAAAATGCGTCAAGCCTCTGCCCTCAATGACCAGGCTATGGCGCGGCTGATTGATGATATCCTTCCCTATGGCCCCACGGAAAAGGAAGCCTGCCAGGCCCTCAAGGAAATTTATATTGATCTTGGGGTCGACGGCGGCTTCAGTTTTGAGCCCATCGTCGCTTACGGAGCCAATGGGGCAGACCCCCACCACCTCTCTGACGATACCCGCCCCCAAATTGGTGATGCCATTATTATTGATATCGGCTGCCGCCACCAAGGCTTTTGCTCGGACATGACACGGACGGTTTACTTCGGTGATATTAGTGCCGCAAACGAAAAAATCTACCGCATTTGCCAAGAAGCTCAAGCTAAGGGCATTGAAATGGCGAAAAAACCCCGAGTCACTTTCGCCCAAATCGACCGGGCTTGCCGGCGCTACATCGAAAAAGCCGGCTTTGGCCCACAATTCATTCATCGGACGGGCCACTTCATTGGCCAGGAAGCCCATGAAAAAGGAGATGTCAGTGCCGCCAATAAAAACCGCTTGGAAGTGGGCCACTGCTTCTCCATTGAACCCGGCATCTACCTACCCAAGAAAACAGCGGTCCGCATCGAAGATTTACTCATGGTAACAGACACGGGTGTGGAAGTGATTAATCACTACCCGAAGGAGCTACTCACCATTACCCCTAAGGAATAAATTTAAAAGGAGATACCCATGACGAGAGAAAAAATGCTATTTACGAGTGAAAGTGTCACGGAAGGCCATCCGGATAAAATTGCTGACCAAATTAGTGATGCCATTCTCGACGAAGCCATCAAACAAGATCCCAACAGTCGCGTCGCCTTGGAGACAATTGTCAATACCGGCCTGGTCCTCCTCTTTGGAGAGATGACGACCAAAGCCCAGCTGGATTTCCAGGAAATTGTCCGTCAGAAAGTTGCTGAAATTGGCTACACACGCGGAAAGTTTGGCTTCGATGCGGAAAATCTCTGCGTCATTACCACCATCGATAAGCAGTCCCCCGATATTGCCCAAGGGGTTGACACCGACTACCGCTCCCGTAAGGAAAATGAAAAAATCGAAGAGCAAAGCGAGCGCACCTTTGAACTGGGGGCTGGTGACCAGGGTCTCATGTTTGGCTATGCCTGCAATGAAACCGAACAGTATATGCCACTACCTATTACCCTCGCCCACCGGCTGACCGAGCGCTTGGCTAAAATGCGGCACACAGAAACTGTCCCCTACTTGCGGCCTGACGGCAAATCACAAGTCACGGTCGAGTACGACGAAAACGGCCAACCTACTCGAGTAGACACCATTGTTGTCTCTACCCAGCACGCTGCGGAAATTTCCCTCGAACAAGTAGAAAAAGATGTCATGGAATATATCATTGAGCCGGTCATTCCCAGCGAGCTTTTGGATGATAAAACCAAATATTTTATTAATCCGACGGGACGCTTTGTCATTGGTGGTCCCAAAGGTGATGCGGGTTTAACCGGCCGGAAAATTATTGTCGATACTTATGGCGGCATGGCCCGCCATGGTGGGGGAGCCTTCTCCGGTAAAGATGCCACAAAAGTTGACCGTAGCGCCAGTTACATGGCCCGCTACATTGCCAAAAATGTGGTTGCCAGCGGCCTCGCTGACCGCATCGAAGTTCAACTCGCCTATGCAATCGGTGTAGCGGAACCAGTCTCCATTAACGTGAACACCTTCGATACTGGCAAGATCAGTGCCGCCCTCCTGCTCAAGGCCATCCGCCATATTTTCGCCCTCTCGCCGAGTGGTATTATTGATATGCTTGACCTCCGGCGGCCAATTTATGGGCGTACTGCCACTTACGGGCACTTTGGCCGTCTCACCACCAATGGTTTCTTCCCTTGGGAAAGAACAGATCAAGTCGAAGCCTTGAAAACTTATGTTGCCGAATTAGAACAATAAGAGAAAATCTTTCGAAAGCGGCGCTCTTTAGCCCGCTTTCGCTTTTTTTCCAGAAAAGGAAGTGTTTCTAATGGTTATCGCTACCTGCCGTCAAACGCAAGCTCATATTAACTTGGCAGCGATCCAAAATAATTTTTGCTATTTTAAACAGCAATACCCTAATTCACCCCTCTATGCCACCATCAAAGCTGACGCCTATGGCCATGGAGCAGTCCCAGTCGCTAGGGCTTTAGCAGAAGTTCAAGTTGATGGCTTTTGTGTGGCTTGTGAAGACGAGGCCTTAGAACTAAGAGCGGCTGGTCTCCTAGAACCTATTTTAATTCTTGGTCCTATTTTCCCTAGCAATGCCCCCCTCTTAGCCAAAAAGGATATTGCTGTGGCTGCCCCTTCTCTCGCCTGGCTTCAAGCCGTTAAGGCCTGCCTCGAGGATGCCCGCTCCTGCCCGCCGCTAGCCATTCATTTGGCCCTAGACACCGGCATGGGGCGTATTGGCTGGCAGGATTTCCCCACTTTAAAAGCCACCCTCGCCTGGGTTCAAGAAGAGGCCTGCTTTCATTTAGCGGGTGTCTTCACTCATTATGCGACGGCTGACCAAAAAGACCAAGCCAGCCTCGGCCAAGTAGCCGAGCAAGCCAAGCGTTTTGCGGCTTTTAAAACCGATTGCCAAGCAACTTACCCAAAACTTCTTTGGCATGAGGCCAACAGTGCTTTGGCCCTCTGGCACCCGGATTTAATTGCTCCAGGAGAAATGCTGCGCTTGGGAATCGTTCTTTATGGCTTAAGCCCCAATAATAAGCGTAAGAGCCTCCCTGGTGAAATCCAGCCGGCTCTCAGCTGGCAGAGTGGCTTAACGCATGTGAAGCAATGTCAAGCAGGAACGACGATTAGCTATGGGGCCACCTATAGAACGGAAGCAGCAGAGTGGATTGGCACCCTGCCAGTGGGCTATGCGGACGGCCTCCCCCGACATGCGACGGGCTACAATGTTTTAATCGCTGGGCAAGCCTGTCCGATTGTCGGTCGCGTCTGCATGGATCAATGCATGGTGCGCCTGCCGCAAGCCTACCCCCTCGGGACAATGGCCAAGCTCATCGGCCAGAGTGAGGATAAAGAGCAAACAGCGGAAGATTTGGCCACGCACTTGGGGACCATTAATTATGAGGTCCTCACCAACCTCAGCCCACGTGTACAACGCATCTACCATACGGGCGCAGGAAAAGAGTCTGATTCCCGTGCCAGATAAACTTCTTGCCGAACGGGTGAAACTGATGGAATTGAATTTAGAATCCCTCAAGCAAGTCAACCGCTCGGCCTACCACCGCGATGAAATTTTATTTACTGGTAAGCCCCTGCAGCTTTTAACAGGTTCCCACACTAAGATCTTAGCTCCCCAGCATTTGGCTGTCATTCCTAGCCACATTGACTACCAACTCCAACTCGCCCCTCATGCTGGGCAATTGCGCTCGCATCAATGCTTTGCCTATATCTTATCTCTCGGAGAAGGCTATCAAAGTTTGATTGAGGAAAACTTTCTTCCCCTATCTGGCCACGAGGATTTCTTCGATGACTTAGCCTTGAGCAGTATTCCAAATCCCCAATGGCTCATGGTCAGTAGCATTCTATTTGAATTTAGCCACCAGCAGAAGGCCCAAAAAACGCTGGCGAATAAAAAATTACGCTTCCATTTTGCCAGCATTCTCTACCTCACGGCCTTTCAAGCCATTTATGAGGCCACCCCGCCAGAAGAGAGTGCCCTAAGAGAACGGCGGCGGATGGCCTGGCAATTAAGGGATTACGTTGACCATCACTACCTAGAGCCTTTGACTTTGGCAAGTGTGGCCCGGGAATTTTCTATCAGCACCTCCACGGTGAACCGCCGCTTCAAAGAATTTTACCATGACACCCTCTACAATTATCTTATCCAACAGCGCCTCAAACATGCTCACCACCTCATCGCCCAGGGACACAATATTACCGAAAGTTGGCAGGCCGCCGGCTTTCGTGATTACAGCAATTTCTATCGCTCCTTCATCCAAGTCTATGGCTACCTGCCCCATGAAGCCAAAAAGAAAGACCATAACCCGCATTAAAAGGTTATGGTCATCTTTATTGTTATTCAAAGGCTAGCATCTGTTGAATTTTCCGAACTTGCCCCAGATCATGTTCATAAGCTTCCTTATCTTGGGGATAGAGGTCCGCATAGGTTTCAAAATAGCATTGGGCAGCTTCCAGGTCCCCTAAAAGCATGCTGGCCTGGGCGAATTTAAGTAACTGCCCTTGCAACTCAGCTGACGGATAGCCCGCCACCTTGTAGGACGCCATAAAAGCTTCGCGATCCTCCCGATTATACGTTTTCGCACTTTCCGGCTCGCGCTCTGCTAAGCGGTCCTGCTCCCGCTGGACAACTTTTCGTTCTTGCCAATCCAGACTGATGGAATAGAATTGGTAGCTCACTTCTGGTTTCCCTTTGTAATCATAGAAACGAGCGAGGTAGTAGTAGCCTTTCGCCAAATTTTTCCGCAGCAAGGAATACTCCAAACCGTTCAAAAGCGTGGCGTAGCTCATCCCAAATTGTTCCATATCTTGGTAAAGTTTCGTTAATTCATAAATGGTTTCTACCGCATAAGGATTCCAGAGGATGGCTTGCTGATAGGCTTCTGCTGCTTCTTTGCGTTCGTTTAGGGCGAGTAAAATTTTCGCATAGGTCAAGTAAATGCTAGGATAATCCCGGCGTGTACGCACCAAATGCGTGCCCGGCCGCTCATTAATTTTGAAAGAAAAATAAGCCAGTGGGTCAAAAATACTCAAATATTTGACATAAGGCTTGGGGTGGTAGGAGTCAAAATCCTCCTCCATCACGCGAATAAAAGCCTCCATCTCAAAGCGGGCTTGGTGGGCCTCACCGTCAGCTAGTAGCTCCAACATCCGGGCTTGGAAGGCGTCATCCGTCTCTTCATCCAAGCGATGAAATATCTCCCGAAATTTTGTTTGCTGCTCCGGATAGAGCTCGTGCAATTCTTCCTCCAAGGCGAGCAGGAAATCATCATCATGGACTAAATCAAAATTAACGATGAGAGCTTTCCCAATATTTACGATATCCGCTTCAAAATCACCCGTGCACAAGGCGGCAATCTGTGCCAGCAAGCGATCGTGTTCTTTATTCATGCAATCCCCCCTTAGAATTTATTGTTCCTCTTATTATAACATATCGCCGCTATCGCCAAGGGCAGACTAGGCTGGCTGATTGTATTTTTTTACCTGCTGTAGAAATTCTTCTAGAGTCAAGTTATGCTTCATGATATATTGGGCATTCTCCTTACCAACGTAGCGGTAGTGCCAGGGCTCAAACTTATAGCCAGTAATCGCTTCTTGGCCCTTGAGATAACGTAAGATAAAACCATATTCACTCGCATGGGCCTTCAACCATTGGGCAGAGGCTTCCTGTTCAAAAGCAGGATCGAGCGGCTTTTGATCCTCATGCCATTGCTGATCCACAAAATCAAAAGCTAAGCCCGTTAAATGCTCACTACCTAAAGGGGGCGCTGTAAATTCTTCAATTCGCTGCATAGCTTCTGCTTCGGTATTCCCTTCCTTCATAAATGCCGCTTTTTGGCTATTAATATTATTAATCTGATCCTGCTCAGAGCGAAAAGCAGAAACACAAACCAAGTGATGCCCTGCCTTTTGGGCAGCCCGGTCCAAAGCCTCGTAAGCTTCCTGGCAAAGGGCATTGTACACCAGCCCCTCCCGGGTGTAAGCTTCCGGGAAGGTGGGGGTTTCTGGGAGGAAATGCTCACGGTTCACCAAAATAAGCTCAGGGTCGCTTAATTGGGCTTTTTTAGGAAAGTCAGCGGGTGCAGCTTGGGAAGTTTTCCACTCTGCCTTGGTGGTTATGCCCTCTTCTTCCAGCTGCATGGTCTGAACTAGGCGGTGGGGGCCTTCAATTCTAGACTGTAAATTAATGCTTAAGCGGTGCAAAGTTAGAAAAAAAACAAACACGAAGGTGATATAGGCAAATAAGCCGATTATTTTTTTCTGTTTCATGATCCGCCCTCCTAACCATTATTATACCAGTTTCCTAGTCTAGTAATGCTTCAAAACGCTAACAATTATACCCACTAAAGAAGCCCAGCAAGCTGGGAGCTTCCTTAGTGGAAATTTAAGCTAACATTTTCGACATGCAAATCTAAATCTCTTAAATGGTAGGAAGTTTGCGTCGCCGTTCCTTTCATTGGCACCTCATCAACCACCATAATAGCCAGTTGATTTCCCCAATTGCCGAGAAAGTCACGGCCAATTTCCCAGTGCACAGGTTCAAATTCCACCCCAAAATCCGCTACACTCAAAGCCAAATCGGCTTCTAAATCCGTCACTGTGCGGCCAGTCATGTTAACCAAAACAAAGGCCGTTTGGGCTGTACCGGTCCGACGGTTGGGGTAAGCCTCTAAAGCAAAAATATTTAGGGAACCCTCTTCAAAATGTTCCTGGTATTCATCCACAAATTGCTGAACGGTGGTCATAATCTGCTTAATTTCACGCTCAGCATGGGGCACATTCAAATTTTTTAATTGCTTATCTTGGGCATGGGTTAATGCTGCCCGCACTCGTTCAGCCATCCAATCATCCTAACTTTTTCCTCTAGTATAGCAAACATCCGTCGACCTAAACAAGCTTACCTTTCCCCTTTAACTTTTTTAGGTCGCCGGAAGAAAACGTAGAGACCGACTAATAAACAGAGTAGCCACTTCATTCCATCACCTCAAAAAAGGCTGGCATTAAGCCAGCCTTTACAGCTTTTTCTCTTAATACATGCCTTGACGGCCTTCCGCTAGATTAATGTAGATATTCTTTTGTTGGGTGTAGGCATTAAGAATTGTTTTGTGCGTTTCCCGCCCAATACCTGAGGCCTTATAGCCGCCAAAAGGTGCGCCTACTTCAAAAGCATTGTAAGTATTTACCCACATACGACCCGTACGGACTCCACGCGCCACCTTCATGGCCTTATTGATGTCACGGGTGAAGACCCCACCCGCTAAACCATAGTCACTGTCATTAGCGATTTTAATGGCTTCATCTGCATCCTTAAAGGTGGTAACAACCGCTACGGGGCCAAAGATTTCTTCTTGGGCAATGCGAGCACTATTGTCCGCCTTGAGCAAGGTTGGCTTGAAGTAGTAGCCGTCTGCCAATTGACCTTCGGTAGCCGCTTCACCACCAACTAGTAATTCAGCACCTTCGTCTTGGCCAATTTTCACATACTCGGCCACTTTATCATGTTGGGCTTTGCTGGCTTGGGCACCCAATTGCGTATCTTTCTTCCAAGGTTGGCCAATTTTAATATCTTTGAAGGCAGCAATTAATTTCTCGATAAATTCATCATAGATACTTTCCTGAATCAAAATCCGTGACCCGGCCGAGCACACCTCGCCTTGATTGAAAAGAATCCCTAATTGGGCGCCTTCAATCGCTTGATCCATGTCCATATCCTCAAAGAAGATATTAGCAGACTTCCCACCCAATTCCAAAGTCGCTGGAATTAAGTTTTTTGCAGCCGAAATCCCAATTTCCCGGCCAACAGAAGTTGAGCCAGTAAAGGCTAATTTATCCAAGCCTTCATGGTGTTGGAGGTATTCGCCTGATTTTGACCCCCGTCCGGTAATAATATTTAATACCCCAGCAGGGAGAAGTTCATTGATCAATTTCGCCAATTCCAAAATACTCAAACTGGTGTTGGAAGAAGGCTTTAAAACAATGGTACAACCCGCAGCCAGAGCTGGTGCTAATTTCCAAGCGGCCATGAGGAGGGGGAAGTTCCATGGAATAATTTGCCCCACGACGCCAATTGGTTCGCGTAAGACGATAGACATCGTTTGGTCATTAAGCATTTTGACGGTGTCTTCTTCACTCCGAATCGCACTGGCAAAATAACGGAAATGGTCGGCTGCCAATGGAATATCAGCTCCTAATGTTTCCCGAATGGGTTTCCCGTTATCCATCGTTTCTACCAGGGCTAAATGATCAGCATGCTCATCAATAATATCGGCAATCTCATGAAGAATAGCTGCCCGTTCCTTAACATCAGTACGGCTCCAAGCAGGGAAGGCTTGGTTAGCCACTTCCACTGCCGCATCGACATCGGCATTGGTCGCATCAACAATTTCAGCCAATTTTTCTCCATTAGCTGGGCTAAAATCTTCTAAGATATCTGAGCCTTGACCCGGTGTCCATTCACCATTAATTAATAACTGATATTTCTTATCCAACTTCAAATTATCCATCAGTTTTCCTCCTTGATCATTCTACTGCTACTCTACCATAAACTTTTAAAAAAGGAGATTTTCCTGCTCAAAAGTCCTCTTTAAAAGGAATAAGCACCTCATTTACCGGTCTAAATCGGCCTCTTCCTCTCGGTAGCCATAGCCGTAGTAGGAGGCCATGGCTTCGCTGTGGGCACCATTATAAACAGCTCCTAAAACATTCGCATGCACTGCCTCAAGCAATTCTTTCGCTTTCTTCACGTGTGCCATTTGGGAGACATTCTCCCGTAACACAAAGACGACGCCCCCTGCCCGCGCCCCAATAATTTGGGCATCCGTAACCAGTAAGATTGGTGGCGTATCAATTAAAATCAAGTCAAAAGTGTTTTCTAATTCGTCTAGAATTTGAAACATTCGCTCTGAACTCAATAATTCAGCAGGATTGGGGGGCTTGGGACCAGCTGGTAAGACATAGAGATTGGCATCAGGAACATAGTGAATGTAATCCATGGGTCCTAAATCACGATTGGTCAGTAAGCTCGTTAAACCATCACGCGGGGTCAAATCAAAAGTCTTATGCACGGTAGGCTTCCTTAAATCACAGTCCATCACCAAAACCCTTAAGCCTAAATCCGCCATCACACAGGCCACGTTCGCTAAGACCGTCGATTTTCCTTCCCAGGCCCCTGAGGACGTGAACATGAGCGAGCGGCAATGGCCTTCCTCCATGGCAAACTGGATATTCGTGCGAATAGTACGAAATTGTTCCGAGGCAATTGCTTCAGGCTGGGTCAATGTGATTAAGCCTACCCCTTGGCGTTGCTCACGATTTTTACGAATGATTTCCTTTTGCCGCCAATGTTTAAACATTAATCCACCTCCTAAACACGTTTTCTCTGCCGGCGCTCTTCGATATTGCGCTGCTTGAAGCGACTCTGCTTGACTTCTTTGGCGGACATTTCGGGTAAAACCCCCAGCAAGTCCCAACCCAAGGCAGTAACAAATTCCTCACTTCTCACGGTTTGATCCCGCCAAGCGCGCACACCATAGTAAAGGAGTCCGCAAAGTAAGCCCACGCCGGCCCCTAAGAGCACATCCCAAACGGGCCGAGGACGAATCAGCGTCGCCGAGCCCGTGGGTTTTGCTAAAATATTGACTTGGGTATTGGGGAAGACGTTACCAACTACAGATGAAAAGCTAGCCAATAGCTCCTCGTTCCAAGTTTCAGCCTGGCCAGGAAGGCGGGCCCAAACTTTTAAATTTAAAACATAAGAAGAGCCCGTCTGCTTAATCGTCATGTGTTTCTTCAAGTCCTCAGGATTATTAATTATTTTTTCCTGTTGGGCAACGCCATCTAAAACAGCTGGCGTCTCCAAAAGCTCCTTATAAGTTTCCAATAAGCCTTCCCGGCTTTCTTCGTCAACTTTACCGTTCATTTCCTCCGTTTTGGGCTGCACCACAAAACGGCTGCTGGCCTCATAGCGCGGTTCTAACAGCAAGAAAGAAACAATACTAGCTAGGGCCATGCCCAGCATGGTGAGCACCACTAAGCCTGCTAGGTGTTCTTGATAAGTGCGTCCTAAGATATGAAATTTTTTTGGGTGACGGACGGTCATAACATCACTCCCTCAGATGTGCTTCAAAAATTGCGACCAAAACGAAGCCTTTTTAATAGTAAAATGCGTCACAAAAGGCTCACCATTCACTAGTGCCTTGGCATTCTGCCGAAGATCAAAGGCATAACTATCCCCGTATCGCTCTTCCACTAGGTGGTAAGCCTCCTGCAAGTGGTAGGTTGGGGCTTGGTCCAAAGAAGATGTCCCAGCCGACCCCAGCAAATGCACCTGGCCTTGGCAAAGAAGATTATGGGCTAACTGGCCAGCCTCACTTTTCCAAGCCAACACCCTTTCGGCCCCCAAAAGCACATAGGCTCCGGCATCCAGCCATTCCATCAGGGGAGTCGGATCCGCCTGCAATTCCTTTTGGTCCTCGGCTTGAATTAGAATGGGGCGAATATCTCGTTTAAAGCAAGTAAAGAAAAAGGCTCCCAAGTCATTCGCACTTTTCGCTTGACTAACATTCACCAAAGCATAGGTTTGGTTTAGGTCAGTAAATAAAAAATTATCAGGCGTGAAAACTTGACTCGCCTGCTGGTCAACCCACACCTCATGGGCGGGGAAAATTTCCAAGGTTAAACCACGGCGGGCTAACTCCTCCTGGAATTGCTTCACCCGAAGTTCCGCTTGAGAGCGATTAACCGCTTGCTCGCCGTGGTAGGGAACGGCGCTAACCACATGCGTCACCCCCTGGCGGCTCGCTGTATTCGCCAAAGCTAAAGCTTCCTCAAAAGATAAAGCCAGCGAGCCTAAGGCCGGCAGAAGATGGGCATGGGGATCAATGAGCATAAATATTCCTCTCTAAGATGGCAGTAAGGATGTTTGCCGGAGGTTATCATAAGCCACCACCAGCTGATCCGCTTCATCATACGTTAGGGTCATGTCAATCAGGCCGTCTTCTTTCAGCAAGGGTTTTAAAAATAAGCGGTCGCCAGGCCACAAGGCTAAGTCAAAAATATCCTCCGGCGCCACCCAAGCCAACTCCCCCTCATCAGTTTCGGCCACCTCAAAGTCAGCCAAACGCCCAGTATATAAGAAAAGATAGCGTGGCGAAGCATTCACATAGCTAAAAGTAATCACCCCGCGAAAAACAGGCTCTAAGAGCTTCTGGCCAGTCTCTTCCCAAACCTCTCTGCGGGCGCAGGCGATTGGGCTCTCGCCCGCTTCAAACTTTCCTCCCACACCAATCCATTTTTGGGCATTGATGTCTTGCTTTTTCTTATTGCGGTAAAGCATCAGGATTTTGCCTTGACATTCGAGGTAAATTAAACTAGTCAGTTCCATGTAAGTAGGCCTCCAAATTAACTTTCGGCATACTGGAAAGAGCGACGGTGCCGCGCCCAATATGGACACCAATCGCTGGTGTAATGTCTCCCAACTCAATGGGAACGCCAGGATAAATGTCCTCAAGGCGATGGTACAAATCCAAAGCCTCCGCCTCATTATCGGCATGCAAAACAACGAGCTTCGCTAAGCCATGCTCATAAGTCGCCACGTGGTCGGCCACATCTTGGAGCAGGCGCTTGTAGAGGCGTTTTTTAGAGCGCACCCGATCTTTGGGATAAAAGCAACCATCTGCTTCCATATGAATAACGGGTGTAATATTAAATATTTTCCCAAACATAGCTTGCGTGGCCCCAGCGCGGCCGCCTTTGACCAAATTAGTTAAGTCCTTAACAAACAAAGTGAAGTATGTCTCAGGCAGTAAATCAGTTAAGGCCTGCTCAATAGCTTCGCTGCTGGCTCCTTTTTGGTCAAGAGCTCGGCAAATATCTAATAGGTAGCCGATCCAAGCTGCCGTCGTCCCCGTTTCAATCACATGAATCGTTAAACGATCAGCATATTCCTCCGCCACGACATTTGCCGACTGGTAGGAGCCACTAATATTTGCTGCCAGCAGCAGGACAAATACCTCATCCACCCCCGCTTCCAGGCAGTCATCAAACACCCGATAGTAGGCTTGGAGGGGTGGCTGCGTTGTTTTCGGGAGGGGGTCTTCATCGACAAGGCGACGATAGAATGCCTTAACGACTTCGGATTGGCGCATTTCGGTCAATTCATCGCCGTTATGGAAATGAATCCCAATCGGTAATTCATAAATACCTGGTTCGTCCAATAGCTCGGGGCGAATGTTCGCCGTGCTATCAACGATAAAGGCCCTCTTCATCTTGGTCTTTCCTTTCATCTCACACAAATTTCTTTAAGCATTCCTAGTGTATTTTTATTATAACAAACTCCATCCCAAAAAGTGAATGAGCGCCTTCAAGATTGCCTAAATTCCAAAATCTTATGCAAAAGTAAATAAAAAAGCACCAGCCGAAACTGATGCTTATTAAAATTAATCTCCATTATAAATGGTTGAAACGACGGTGTAATCGACCGTACGAATAGCTGCTAAGTCCCGGCCACCCGCATAGGAAATACTGCTTTGCAAATCTTCCTTCATTTCTTGTAAAGTGTCGAAGAGACTACCCCGCGCTTCAATTAAAACGCGCTTCCCTTCAACATTTTTGTATTCACCTTTCTGGAATTGGCTGGCGGAACCGAAGTATTCCTTGTATTTTTTACCGTCTTCTACAATCTCGGCGCCGGGCGATTCGTCGTGGGCGGCCAAGAGAGACCCAATCATCACCATGCTAGCCCCAAAGCGAATGCTCTTCGCAATATCACCATGCGTCCGAATACCCCCATCCGCAATAATCGGCTTGCGGGCGGCTTTCGAACAGAGGCGAATCGCTGATAATTGCCAGCCCGCTGTCCCGAAACCTGTTTTAATTTTCGTAATGCAAACCCGGCCAGGTCCCACGCCAACCTTCGTCGCGTCGGCACCCGCATTTTCCAAGTCCCGCACTGCTTCAGGCGTCGCAATGTTCCCAGCAATCACAAATGTGTCAGGTAATTGCTTTTTAATGTATTTGATCATATCGATCACACTTTGCGCATGACCGTGGGCAATGTCGATGGTAATGTAGCCTACCGCCTCACCACTCGCTTTCAATTCGTCGATGAAGCCATATTCCTCGTCCTTCACGCCCACACTAATCGACGCAAAAAGACCTGCTTCATTCATCTTACGCACAAAAGCCAAGCGCTTCTCCGGCTCAAACCGGTGCATAATATAGAAGAAACCTTCCTTCGCTAACTTCATCGCCAGCTCTTCATTAATCACCGTCTGCATGTTAGCCGGCACCGCTGGAATATTGAAACGCCGCGGCCCAAATTGCACCGTCGTGTCGCACTCCCGCCGACTCCGCACCACACATTTCGCCGGAATCAATTGCACCTGTTCATAATCAAAAGTTTGCATCTTCATAACTCATCCTTTGTTGATGTATTCAAGTGTATCAGCACAGGCCACTAACGACCCGAACTATTGTACTATCATAAAACAAATAAAGCAAGTCAGGCTGCGAACCCAGCTAGCAAAAACGCCGTACACTGGAAAAACAAGATGTGAGTCCATCATAAACCACAACTGAGTTGACTCTTTTAAGGCGGTTCTAACTATGGCCAGGTTCGTCTTAAAAAGTAACGCAAGTTTGTGGCGATGGCGAACTCAATTCCGAAGGCGAAGAGACAGCGCAGCATGGTCTCAAGTCTAGTTTAAGCTCTGCCCTAGAAGCAGGGATACGTTATGTACTAAAGTCAGAACCCCAAGGAAGTTCCAGTGATTCCGCCTGCTATCAAGCTTCGCACCCTTTTTTCAATTTCTTCAAATTGCCTTTACATAAATCTTACAATGCATCGATATAATAAATCGTGAGGTGTTGCTATGAAATATGCTGTGATAGATATTGGGTCGAACTCAGTTCGGCTAGTGATTTACAAAGTCGAGAACCAGAAAATTAAAACCATGCTCAGTGAAAAAAATACAGCAGGTTTAAACAATGATATTGAGGATAAAAAATTAACGAAAAAAGGGATGAAAAAATTAATCAGGATTCTCAATGATTTTAATGAAATTATCCTGAACTTCCCTGATATTAAGATCTACGCCTTTGCGACGGCCGCTCTAAGGAAAGCTAAAAACCAAGCGGAAATCCTAGACCAGGTGAAGGCGGCGACGAATATCGATATTGATATTATCTCGGGCGAGAAGGAAGCCAACCTCGGCTACAAAGGCCTCGTCAGTGGCTTTGCCTTAGAACGTGGGATTAATATTGACATCGGCGGGGCCAGTACGGAGCTTTTATTTTATGAAAACCAAGAAATTAAAGCGGCCCACAGCCTGAACCACGGCTCCCTGTCTCTTTTCAGTCAATATGTCGCCGCTATTATTCCCACGAAAAAAGAAATGAAAGCCATCGAAGCCACCTTCCAGAAAGCCTTAGATGCCCTGCCAAAATCGCCAACAAGTTATCCAGAAATCACCGGTATTGGCGGCAGTATTCGTGCCATTCGCGCGCTCGCAAGTGAATACTTTCCTAATTATAAGGAAGAAGACCCTTTATCCTTACAGGCGTTAGAGGAGTTGAAGAAAAAACTCACGAAAAATGACCCAACAACAGTTAAAAAACTTCTCAAAGCCAAGGCTTCTCGGGTGCACACCGTGGGACCCGCTTTAGGCATTTTAACCACCATCATGAAGCAATTTTCAGCTGAAAAAATTCACATTGCTGATTCAGGCATCCGCGAGGGCTACCTTAATTGGAAATTGGAGGAAAACCGTGCCAAATAAAAAACCTTATGTGTATATGCAGAATCGCGAGCTTTCCTGGCTCCGCTTTAACGAACGCGTCTTGGAGGAAGCGGCTGATGACCTCGTTCCTCCTTTAGAGCGCGTGAAATTTATTTCTATTTTTGTCTCTAATTTAACCGAATTTTTCATGGTCCGCGTGGGCCGTTTGACCGACTACCTGCTCATTGGTGATGAGATGATTTGTACCAAAACCCACCTCAGCCCCAGCGAGCAGCTTCAACTTATTTTTAAGGAAACGAAGCGCCTCTACCAGAAAAAGGATGCCATCTACTTTCATTTAAAGGAAGAATTGGCCAGCAAAAATATCACTCATGCCGACATGAACCAGCTGGACCCTGCTGAGGAAGAATTTCTCCGCCATTATTTCCGCGACAATATCCAACCTATCCTCTCACCGCAGCTGATTGATTTCTACCTGCCCTTCCCATTTTTAGAAAATGATCAACTCTATATCTGTGTTGAATTAGAAAAAAATGGCAACAAGTGTTTCGGCATGGTACCGATCCCCGCTCGCCTGCCCGCCTATGTGAAACTTGTGCCGCCACAGGGAGCCAGTAAAATCCTGCCTCAAGCCGAGCTAACAGCTGACCAAGGCTTCAAATTTGTCCTCATGGAAGATATTGTTCAGCATTTTATCGCTGATATTTTCGACAATTACCAGGTATTGAGCTGCTCCATTATTAATATTACCCGCAATCAAGACCTCGTTGCCGGTGATGAAGCAGTCAATGAGGAAGAGGATTACCCGGAATATATGGCAAAGATTCTCAAAAAACGCAAGCGCTTGGACCCAGTTCGCCTGGAATCCTTACACCCCATGAGTGAGGCCATGCAGAAATTTCTACAGGAGAAATTGAAATTAGCCCCTGAGCAATGCTTTGCCATGGCGAGTCCTTTGAAATTAGCCCATATTTTCGCCATAGAGGACGAATTAGAGCACACCTGTTACGGAAATTTATTCTACGGCCAACATGTCCCGGCCCATCATCCCTTTGAATTAAGTCAAACGCCCATGGTCAAGCAACTCGAGCAAAAAGATGTCCTCCTCTCCTATCCCTACCAGGATATTTCAGCTTTTTTGAAACTCATTGAAGCCGCCGCGCATTCCAAGAAAGTCTACGCCATTAAAATTACCATCTACCGCCTGGCCCACAATTCCGAACTGGTGAAACATTTGATCACCGCTGCGGAAAACGGCAAGGAAGTGGTGGTACTGATGGAACTTAAGGCTCGCTTCGATGAGGCCCATAATATTGAAGCCGCGAAATTACTTTACCATTCCGGCTGTCAAATCATTTACGGCTATGAAACGTATAAAGTCCATTCCAAAATTTGCCTGATCACCTATAAAAAAGGCGGGCAAATTAAAACCATCACGCAAATTGGCACCGGAAATTATAACGAAAAAACAGCCAAGCTTTATACGGATCTCTGCCTCTTGACCACCAATCCTGCTATTGGCCAAGACGCCATCGCGTTTTTCAATAACTTGAGTACGGAAAATATTGACGGCCAATACCAGCATCTCCTCCAGTCCCCAACTGGGATTAAGCCCAAAATTATCGCTTTAATTGAGCGGGAGATGGCTAAAAAAGAAGAGGGCTACCTCTTCCTAAAAATGAATTCACTAACCGACAAGGATATCATTAAAAAGCTCCGCGACGCTTCCTGTGCCGGCGTGACAATAAAAATGCTTATTCGTGGCATCACTTGCCTGCTTCCAGGTATTCCTGGTGAAACCGAAAATATTGAAATTCACAGTATCGTTGGGAAATTCCTCGAACATCCACGCATTTACCTCTTTGGCCGCGGCGAAGAGGAGAAGATCTACATCACCTCGGCAGACTTAATGACGCGCAATATGGAACGCCGGGTGGAAGTGGCCACGCCCATTCTTGATCCTACTTTAAAGGCTGATTTAAGAACTTACCTGGAGAAGGAATGGGCCGATGATCTCAAAGGCCGGGTTATGGACAGTGCGGGGCACTATCACCATCTGGAGGACAACCAGCATTTTATCGTACAAGATTACTTTGTTGAAGAAGCCCGTCAAAAAGAACAAGCCTTCCGGAAGGCACAGGCAGAGGATAAAAATTTCCTCCACCGCCTGAAGCTTTTCTTCCAACGAGAACTCCAATAACAAGGGCAAACGGCTAGCTTCCTAGCCGTTTTTTCTGCCCTTTTCCTCATAAAAAGTCCCCGCCAACAGACGGGGACTGCTCTTAAAATTATGACCAAGGCCGTTTTAATATTGCCTGCATTAAGACACCTTGCCGCAGGTTTTTTCGTTTGAGCTGGGTTTTTTTGTGCCGGTGTTTTTGAAGACTTTTGGCCTTAAGTTCTTGGGGAGGTACTGCTTTTTCAGGGGGCAGGCTCAAAGCATCCAACTCCTGTTCGAAGGCGGCCACAGCTTCCGCAAAATCATCCGCTCGATCTCCAATGCCACGCTCTTTTTTAGGAGCGGGTGTTTTTTTATTAGGCTGGTCAACTTCTGTTTGTTCTTCTTCGCTACTGGCTACCGTTTTTTCTTCCGCTTGCTTTCTTTCCTTAGCCTTCTTGGCCTCGGCAGCCTTCTTGGCATCGGCCGCTGCTTTGGGCATCGCAAGACGGCGTTTGGGCTGGCCAGGCCGGTATTTATCGACAATTTTTCTCAGCGTGGAAAAATCAAACTCACCTGTTTCGTCGGCCTGCTGGACTTCGTCACTAAAGGCTAAAATGATCTCCAGGAGGGTCTCCAGCCAATCAAAGCCTGCCATTAATCCTCAGCTCCTTGGCCAACCTCATCTTCCCCACCGAGGGCTTGCCGCATGCTGGTATCGGCGTCAATATTTTTCATCCGGTAGTAATCCATCACGCCCAGATGACCGGCGCGCAAGGCTTCCGCTAGGGCGAGAGGGACTTCTGACTCTGCCTTCACCACGGCGGCCCGCATTTCTTGGGTCTTGGCAATGTTTTCTTGCTCATTAGCCACCGCCATTGCCCGGCGTTCCTCGGCCTTGGCTTGGGCGATGCGTTTATCTGCTTCTGCCTGTTCCGCTTGTAATTTAGCCCCGATATTTCGACCGACATCAACATCCGCAATATCAATCGAGAGGATTTCATAGGCCGTCCCAGTATCTAGGCCCTTCTTCAAAATCGTTTCAGAAATGGCATCAGGATTCTCCAGCACGTCCTTGTGGGATTCCGAGCTCCCGACGGTCGTCACAATCCCTTCGCCAACGCGAGCAATAATGGTCTTTTCCCCCGCCCCGCCGACGAGGCGTTCAATATTAGCTCGCACGGTAACTTTGGCCTTGGTTTGGACTTCGATCCCATTCCGGGCAACCGCCGCAATAATCGGTGTTTCAATGACTTTCGGGTTGACGGACACTTGCACTGCTTCAAACACTTCCCGGCCCGCCAAGTCGATGGCAGCCGCTTGTTCAAATTCCAAATCAATGTCTGCCCGCTGAGCGGCAATTAAGGCATCGATCACCTGATTAATATCACCACCGGCTAGGTAGTGAGCTTCGAGGTCATTAATATTAATCTGCAGGCCAGCTTTCGTGGCTTTAATGAGGGGGCGAATAATCGATGTCGGATTGACCCGCCGCAAACGCATGCCAATCAAGTCGCCGACCCCTACTTTTACGCCGGAGAAATAGGCCGTTACCCAAAGGCCCACTGGAACAAAAGTGAAGAAAATACTGATAGCAACTAAAATAACAACGAGCACAATCGTCCAACTGATATTATTCATAACGTCTTACCCTCCATTGGCCATTTTTACTGGTAAAAATCTCGACTCTTTCCCCACTATCGATCACTTCATGGTCACTCATGACTTGCACAACTTCCCCGTTTTGGAGTTGCACCTTACCCACCGGCCGCAAAGGGGTGAGTGTCGTGCCCACCCGACCTAATAGGGAAGGCTCCTCATTATTCGACTGGAAGCCGCGGTCCCGAGTCAACTCGTTATTTAAAATCCAAGGGCGAAACCAACGATAACGGCGATTTAAGCTGAAAAGTAAAAGCAGTAAGTTCCCACTCAGTAGCAAGCCAAACAGTAAGCCCACCGCCGCCACCGGCCAGGAAAAGCCAACAAGCACTAGGCCGTAGTAGAGCACGCCGAGCCCTAAAAGCCCTAGTAGGCCGAGCGTTGGTAGGAGTAATTCTAAGCCTAAGAGTAAGCAACCAGCCGCAAAAACAAAACGAGCCAAGGCGCCAGCCTCAGGCATCAAAGTCATATAAAGGACAAGACAGCCCAAGCCTAAGCCCGCAAAAACACCGGAATGCCGGCCACGAATCGCTAAAAAGAGCAGGAGTAAGCTCAAGGCTAAAAGTAGTGTCAACATGCCATCACCTCCCTAAAATTTTAAGCCAGCCGACTACAATCAAAATTTCGCTTCTAAAGCCTTCAGCACCGCTTTCGGAACTAGGCCCGCTAAGTCCCCGCCATGGCGGGCAATTTCACGCACCAAACTGGACGAGAGGTATTGGTACTTCTCCTGCGGGCAAAAGAAAACTGTTTCCAATTCAGGGGCTTGGGTTCGATTGAGCCAAGCCATACTCGCTTCATAAGTGAAGTCCGCTTCATTGCGAATACCACGAATTAAAACCTGGGCCCCCACTTCCTGGGCTAAAGTCACCGTGAGCCCTGCCGGCAGGGCTTGCACTTGGACATTGGGCAGGGGAGCAACAACCTCCTGGGTTAAGGCTAAGCGTTCTTCGGGACTCAGGAGGTAGGCTTTGCTGGTATTTTGGGCCACCGCGACCACAACCTGGTCAAAAAGCCGGCTCGTCCGTAAAATCACATCATAGTGTCCCAGGGTAATGGGGTCAAAGCTGCCTGCATATAGGCCACAAAGTCCTGCCATGCTACTGAATCTCCTTACCTTCTATTTTACCAGTTTTTCCTCATTTTCCGTCTTTTCCTGCTTGCTAGCTTTCTTTTTGTTCCTTTTGGGAGCGTCCTTAGCGTTATCATTAACAATGGGTTGCTTAGCACCCGCGCCTTTACCGGGGTTTTTATCCTGGTGTTTCAATAAGTCAGCCAGCACCTTCTGCCCTTCTTCCGGCACCAATTCGCCGTTAAAATCGGCTTCCTTGGCTTTTAATTTCGCCTTCAAATCCTTAGCGGTATACACGCCCGCTGGCACCAGCATATCACTCGAATTGATTAAGCCGTCGCCATTTTGATCTTTGACGTTGAGGTATAAATTATCGACCCCATATTCAATCGGATAGAGAATCGTTGATTGGGTAGGCCCGAGCCCTAAATTTTGCCGCAAGGCATTGGCTAATTCACGCCGGCCTTTTTCTTTGACCAGCATATAATACCCAAAGCTCAGATTAAGATCTTGAATATCTGAGACCACCAATTTTTGAATATTTTTTAAAGCAGCCAGATAGTTGCTCTGGAGGACATACATATCACCAATGGACAGATTCGTTTTCACGCTAGCCCCAAGTTTTTTCGTAATTTCATCTAAATTCGTGATGGTATCTAAACTGAGCACCTTGTCGGCGACCGCTTCCACCATTTGCTGCTGGCGTTTCTGCCGGCCGATGTCCCCTTCTGGATCCTTCTTGCGCATGCGGACATAGTGAATCGCTTCGACGCCCGATAATTTCCGACGCTTGCCCTTGTCAAAATGAACGCCATTTTGGGTAAAAGTCTGCGTGGGCGTAATTTCGATGCCGCCCATGCCGTCAATAATATCGATAAAGCCTTGCATGTCCACATTCACATAGTAATCAATTGGTAAATCCAAATAACGTTGCAAGGAGTTTAAGGTACCGCTAATACCATACTTCATGTAGGCGTGGTTTAATTTATCGAAATCATTGGTGGTATCCATGGGCCCCAAAGCGTCGCGAGGAATACTGGTGAGGACGGTGCGTTCCTTTTTGGGATCAATCGTCATCAGCATCATCACGTCGGTCCGCCCATCCTTCACGTCTTTATAAAACAGGGCCCCTTTATCCAGGCCGGTTAATAAAATAGACACGGACTGCCGATTTTCCAAAGCTTCGTCTGGATGGCGTTTCCGCTCATATTGCACTTCTTCATACACACTCTGACCGAAATAGTGGTAGGCCCAAACGCCTAGCCCCAGCAAAAGCACGACCAGCAAACCCAGCCCAACTAAAAACACTTTGAAAAAGCGTCGGCAACCTTTTTTCTCTGTCACCTGCTTTTCCTTGAAGAGCTGTCGTTTTTCTTTTCCTGCTTTTGCTTTCTTTTCAGTCATGTGGCTTCCTTCTCTATCTTAAACTCGGGGGGTTATACAAGCCGATGAATCGTCTTAACTAGGCTTTGGGTCGATTAAAATCAATCGCTAAATCAAGAAGATTTAGTTTTTCATCTCCAGGGAAAGGCTGTTGCATGGTAAGGATTTTAGGTTCCTTAGCGGTGATCACAATTGTATGCTCATATTGGGCACTAAAGCCGCCATCAATGGTACGAGCTGTCCAGCCATTGCTATCCATCTTAGACTGCCAAGCGCCCGTATTCACCATCGGCTCAATCGTAATCGTCATGCCTTCCCGCAAGCGTTGGCCCCGGCCGGCTTTCCCATAATGGGGCACCGCAGGATCTTCATGCATAGTCGGTTGGATCCCGTGGCCCACAAATTCCCGCACGACGGAGAAGCCTTCCCCTTCAACATAGGTTTGAATGGCATGGCCAATGTCCCCAATACGATTACCGGGCACGCATTGCTCAATACCTAAATATAAGGCTTTCTTCGTAACAGCCATCAATTTCGCAATCTTAGGATCCACTTCACCAATAGCAAAAGTCGTGCAAGAGTCGGAAAAGTAGCCATCAATCGATAGCACCGTATCGACCGCACAGATATCACCATTTTTTAGCACGCGATCATCCGAAGGGAAGCCGTGGCAAATTTCATCGTTAACGGAAGTACAAGTCGCAAAGGGATAGCCTTCAAAATCAACCTCTTCCGGAATAGCCCCCGCAGCACGGATCTTCTTTTCAACCATCCGATCAATCTCACCAGTCGTAATGCCAGGTTTCATGTGCGGGCGTAAAGATTCCAAAATGTCGGCCAACAAGCGGCCGGCCCGCTCCATGCCCGCTATTTCTCGTGGTGATTTAATGGTAATCACAAGTAATCCCTCCATTATTATTTTATTTGTTAATTTTATGCAAATTTTGCATGCGTATCAATATTATTATAACGTACTTTAAGCGCATAAGATACGCTTAACAAGGAAGTTTGGCAAGCTTAGCGAAAAATTGACAATTTTCATATTTTAATAGAAAATAAACTCAATGACTAATCCCATTACTTGAAGAGAGGAGAACGCAAGTTTAATGGCAAAGACGCAAAAATTTGAGCAGGTGGCCTACCTGTATATTAAGGATCAAATTATTAATCAACAGTGGGCCGTCAAGCATCATATTGTTGAGAGTGATATTTCGGATAAGCTCATGATGAGCCGCAGTCCCATTCGGAGTGCCCTAGACGTTCTGGAGAAGGAAGGTCTCATCATTGCCCGCCCCTATCGCGGTTATTTTGTCAAAACAATTCCCGATGAGAAGCATTTGCTCCCCTTACGCATTCGTTATGCTCTCATCCTTTGGTACCGCCTCCTCGACCGCATGGTAAAACACGAGGCCGATGGACGCATTATTAAAAATCCTCTAGAAAGCCACACGAAAAAGCTCAAGCAAGCTTTTGAAGATGGCGAAGAAGAATACTTCTATCATCAGCTACTGGAGATCTTGGCCCTCATGTTGCGCCTCGCCCAGCAGCCTTTTTTAGAAGACGAATGTCTCAAAGCCACCCAAACCCTTATTGAAGCCATTAAACAGGCCCTAAAAGAAGGCCCCAACGCCTTCAAGGCCTCGCAAATTTGGATTTACATGTATGTTGAAAATATCACCCACCTCATCAGCCATAACCGTTTCAATGACTCCCGCGTCTTAAGCGAAATGCTCATCCGAAACGCCATCGAATGGCTACCTCCCCAAGTTCATGATGAGTTTTATAAATTTAACACTTATGAGTTAAGGTAAGAAGGCGAAGCTCGATAAGCAGGCAGGACCACTGGAGGACAATGACGCTGAGACGGCGTAGCATGGTCTCAAGTCATTGTTCGAAGTGGAGCCCAGCCTGCCGAGCTGAGCCGGACTAAAGAAGGCGAAGCTCGATAAGCAGGCAGGACCACTGGAGGACAATGACGCTGAGACGGCGTAGCATGGTCTCAAGTCATTGTTCGAAGTGGAGCCCAGCCTGCTGAGCTGAGCCGGACTAAAGAAGGCGAAGCTCGATAAGCAGGCAGGATCACTGGAGGACAATGACGATGAGACGGCGTAGCATGGTCTCAAGTCATTGTTCGAAGTGGAGCCCAGCCTGCCGAGCTGAGCCGGACTAAAGAAGGCGAAGCTCGATAAGCAGGCAGGATCACTGGAGGACAATGACGATGAGACGGCGTAGCATGGTCTCAAGTCATTGTTCGAAGTGGAGCCCAGCCTGCCGAGCTGAGCCGGACTAAAGAAGGCGAAGCTCGATAAGCAGGCGGGACCACTGGAGGATAATGACGATGAGACGGCGTAGCATGGTCTCAAGCTTCACACCCTTTGTAGTTGGGCTCAGGCCTAAAAGGAGGCGTGCGTTATGCACTAAAGTCAGAACCGCACTAAAAGTGCGAACCTGCCTTTATGACATAACGTCCTCCTTTTGGCCGGCCTTCACACCCTTTGTATGCGAGAAAATCGCTTTCGTGCTATACTAAAAATAAATTAAGAGACTGGAGGGATGCCCTATGCCCAAAGCGCTAGTCGTTTATGCTAGCCTGACAGGTAATACGGAAGAAATCGCTGATATTATGGCAAGTGCCTTGGAAGATCAAGGTGTGGAAGTTGATGTCAAGGAATGTACGGAGGCTTATGCAGAAGACTTCCAAGATGCCGATATTTGCGTCGTTGCGACCTACACGTACGGGACAGACGCCGACTTACCTGATGAAATTGTTGATTTCTATGAGGAATTAGGCGAGGAAGATTTGACCGGTAAAATTTTTGCCACACTCGGTTCAGGAGACTTATTTTATGAAAAATTCTGCCAATCTGTCGATGACTTTACCGAGCAATTTAAAAAAACTCACGCTCGCCAAGCTGGTGAAGCAGTCAAAGTCGACCTTGACGCGGAAGAAGACGATATCGTAGCGATCGAAAAATTAGCCAAGGAATGCTTGGACGCTTACCATAATCAATAAAACATGAAAGTTGGAGGAGATTGTTTCATGGAAAATTTTGATGAATTACTGCAAAAATATGCGGAACTACTCATTAAGAAGGGTATCAATGTCAAAGACGGCGACAATGTCATGATCTACATCGAAACGGCTCAAGACACTTTCGGTGAATTGCTTGCCGAAGAAGCTTACAAGGCCGGCGCTAAAAAAGTTTACTTCACTTGGACCAACGAACGCTTTGGCCGCCTCAATTATGAATACATGGCTACCGAAGACCTCGCCCATGTCCCCGACTGGGCGATCGAGAAGGAAAAACTCTTAATCGGTGAAGAGAAAGTTTCCCGCTTGTCAATTGTGTCGCAAGATCCTAACACCTTAGACGGCATTCCTACTGAAAAAATTCAAACCGTCACCAAAGCCATCAGTGAAGCCTTGAAGATTCGCCGGGAAGCCACCATGAAAAATGACGTGAAATGGACCTTGGCAGCAGCAGCTAGCTATAATTGGGCCCGCCACATCTTCCCAGATCTGGCTGATGACAAGGAAGCCTGCGTTGACAAATTATGGGAAGAAATCTTTAAAACCTGCCGCGTTTATGCTGATGACCCAGTGGAAGCTTGGAATGAGCACCGCGATAACCTCGCCACGCATGCCGAGTACTTGAATAAAAAACAATTCAAAGCCTTGCACTATAAAGCCCCTGGCACGGATATGACGATTGGCTTGCCTAAGGGCCATATCTGGACTTCCGCAGAAAGTATTGCCACCAATGGCGATGCCTTCATTGCGAACATGCCGACCGAAGAAGTCTTCACCGCCCCCGACACGCGCCAGCTTGACGGTGTCGTCCGCTCAACCAAGCCACTGGCTTACGCTGGTAATTTGATTGAAGGCATCGAAATCCACTTCAAGGATGGCAAAATTACCGATATTGACGCCGAAAAAGGTGGCGACATCATGAAGAAATTAGTCTTTGATAATGAAGGTGGGACAGGCCTCGGTGAAGTTGCCCTCGTGCCCCACAGCTCCCCCATTTCCCAAAGCAATATCACGTTCTACAGCACCCTCTTCGACGAGAATGCCTCCTGCCATATTGCGATTGGGGCGGCTTATCCTTTCACGGTGGAAGGGGCTAAAGACCTCTCCGATGAAGAGCTTAGGGAAATTGGCTTAAACGTCAGCAACGTTCACGTCGACTTCATGATTGGTTCAGCCGAAATGGATATTGACGGGATCACGGCAGATGGCCAAGAAGTACCGATCTTCCGCCAAGGAGAATGGGCAACACCCCAAGACTAGTTTTTGAGCCAAGGAGGTAGAGATGACAAAAAAAGAAGAACGCCAGCGACAAATTATCCGTCGCTTGCTTGAACGCGACGACATTAACCTCAAAGATTTCGATGTCGACGAAGCCCTTGAACAGCTCGACCAAGGTTCCCCCAAGCTCAATTGGTTTTATGTCATCTTGGCCTTGCTAGCTATTTTCGGTTTTGCCTATGCCATTATCGAATTTGCCCCCCGAAATGACCTCCCCCAAACTTCCAATTTTGAGGAGGTCACTGAGCAAATCAAAGAACAAAATAAAACGATTGAAAAACTTGAAGAAAAAACAGAAGAATTAGAGGAACGCCTCGATGAATTGGAAGAGCGCTCCTAACTTTTCCCCCGGCTTTGGCTGGGGGTTTTTTATATGCAAAAAGCACCCAGAATATTTCTGAGTGCTTAACCTTAGCGCGCATCCCAAACGCTTCGCTTAAATTTACTTCGGTTCTACCATAATTTTAACTTGCTTTTTCTCATGGGCTAAGGCTTCAAAGCCTTTTTCCACAATATCTTCCACTTTGATATGGGCAGTGACGAAGTCTTCTTTTTGGAAGTAGCCCGCCTGCATCAATTTCAACACTTCGGGGAAAATATGCCGGTAAGCAATAATTCCCTTCATCGTTTTCTCCTTGATGACTAATTCATTGGGCTTAATTTCAGCACCAGTCTCCCAGATACTGATCACCACACACTCGCCCCCATTTTTAATGGCATCGAGCGCTTGTTGGAGCACCACGGGCACCCCCGTCACTTCAAAGGAGAAGTCCACCGGTCCGCCTGCTAAGTCGTGGATTTTTTCTACCGGATCACCTTCATTAGGATCCACAATAATGGCACCCAATTCTTCAGCTTTTTCCTGGCGTTCTTTGGAGAGTTCTACCGCATAAATATCGGTCGCTCCCGCAGCTTTCAAGGCATCGATCGTCAATAAGCCAATCGGCCCACAGCCAAAGACTGCCGCTGTGTCCCCTGCTTTAAGGGCACTGTTTCTGACAGCATACAAGGCAACCGCCGCAGGTTCAGTCAAAGCACCCTGCTCAAAATCAATCCCCTCAGGAAGAATATGCACTTGGTCTTCATCAACCACCACATATTCCGTAAAAGCCCCGTTAGACGCCAAGCCAACGAAACCTAAATGAGGATCCAAGTTATAGTCCCCTTGTAGGCCGTCTTTTGCTAAAATCGGCTCAACCGTGACCGGATCACCGACTTTAACGCTGGTGACCCCTTCACCGACTTCCACCACTTCACCCGAAAATTCATGGCCCATGGTGAGCGGAGCCTTCACACCGGAATAAGGGTGCGGCTCATCAGCAGGCACAAAAATAGGTCCGCCTAAGTACTCATGCAAATCACTCCCGCAAATCCCAGCATACTTCACAGCAATCTTAACCTGCTGTTTTTCTGAAATTTGCGGCTCATCGATGTCCACCACACGAATGTCCTTGCGGTCAAAAAATTGGGCAGCTTTCATGGTCATTTTCCTTTCTAATTTAAGCGTTATCTAAAGCTTAGCGGAGAAAAATCACCCTGTCAAATTCTTGTTCTGCCAATGCATTAATCGCTTTCAATAAGTAAGCATGTTTTTGATAAGGGTAACAATAACTAACCGCTAAGAAACCGTGTATTCACAAGCTTTCAGAGACTCAATATTTGCGTAAATAAAATAAATAAACGCAGAAACGCTATAGTAAGCGCCTTCCTTAATTTTACAAAAGCCTAAAAATAAAAAGGCCTGGGAAAAACATCGTTTCTGAATATAAAACCGCAGCAATTTTTTAAGCCATTGCTACGGTTTAACGTGCTTTAAAAGACCTCCTTAGCTCGAATGCTGATCATAGCCGAAGCGATCAAAATTCTGATAAATCAAAGCTTTTTTTATGCCTTTTACTATTGAAATTGACTTAATTCAAAAGCCCCAAAAATTTTAATCAGCTAAGAGGGCCTGCATGCCCAGTAGCCAGTCACGGTAGACATAAGCGATCACAGCTAAATAGCCGAGGTAGAGGCCGGCCCCCATGAGATTAGGTAAAAAGTTTGCACATAAAATAAAGCAAACCGCATGACTAATCAGGAGAAAGGCTTCCTTACCGGAGCCTTTTAAGTTAGGGAATTTAAGCTGCGAGGCATAGAGGAACCAGGCTACATAAGCCATGGTTGTCGCAACCGCCACCGACAGCATGCTCTTCAGCAGTCCGTTGGCCAAAAACACAAAGGTAAAGGCCGAGAGGACGTAGATGACACTATCTCGGAAGTATCGGCGTTCGGACACGGTGGATTTATAGAGATTCGCAATTAAAATCCTAGAGAGCATAATGTAGGGAATGCTGATAAAAGTAATCGCTAAAAGTTCAATGGACGCCTCGAATTTCGGCAGAAATTCTTGAATGATCAGCCGAAAAACAAAGAAAGCTAAGCCACTACCCACCCCCAATAGCAGGCAGGCACGCTTGATGACATTTAAAATTTGTCGGTCATGCCGCTTGGAAATGACATTGTAAAACACCATCCCCACGGCATTCACAATCAGAAGAATCACATTCAAGATCGAGTTCTGAAAATTATAAAAGGCAAAGTTTTCAAGTCCATAGCACCATTTCACCACCCAGTTGCCCACGTTTCCCACAAAGGTGAGAGACATATTCGCTAAAAGAATGAAGATCCCCACCCGAAACAAGGGCCAGTGGTCTTTAGGATGGAGAGAAGGCGTTAAGCCGAAATTCCTGAGAAAATGCCATTCAAAATAAAGGGTCAAAAACAAGTAACTACAAATATTTAGCAAAATATAAGTCACGTAGTAGTCCGTATGGCGAATAAAAACGGCCACCAGTAAAATGAGCACATAGAAAACACTCCGACTAATGCTCCCCCGCGTATACAAGGCAAATTGCCCAGTCGCCTGCAGGTAATTTTGGTGGAAAACATTAATGGCATCGAAGAAAGCTGTCACGGCAAAAAGGGCAATGATCAAATTACTGACAAGGTAAGCGTAGCCCAGCATCAAGACTAAAACCAAGAATTGAAAGGCCAAAACAAATTGATGCTCTTCTTGGAGTGTTTTGGTATCAATATCCTCCTCCCGCTGGCCGCCATATTTGATATAGATTCCATCATTAAAGCCGCAATTAAAGAGATAAGTTAAGCTAATGTAGAGAACATATTGCTTATAGCGACCGTAATCCGCCACCGTTAAAATCATCGGCAGTAAAAAATTAATAATAAAGCTCGTGCCAAAACCAACAATATTGGTAATGGCCACGCGAATAATATTTTTTAGTAGATTCAAAGCACTCTCTCCATTAATTTAGGGTGACAACTTACAAATGCTCAAAAACAACTTCCGGTCCAATTTTCTGTAATTTTTTATAGTGGGTTTTGCTTTCCTGGCGCAGGAATTGTTCCAACGGGCCATCTTTGCTGGCATCCTTTAAGAATTTATCTTCAAAAATGAGTAACTTAGGCGGGTGCGCCTGAAAACTTTTGATAAATTCCTCATTCAGCGAGCGATCTTGGCGCAAATCCATGGCCGGTAAATTAAAATAACGCCCAGGAGCATGATAGTTACGCATCAAATAAAGCGCCCCACCGCGACGATGAACATAAATGGTATCCTCTGGCCGATTCTTCTGATTCATCAGACGCCCAATTTTCTCATTATTAGCAACTTGTAAACGTAGCTTTAGTGCACGCTTTTCCAATTGCCTAGAAGGATAGTTGTCCTGCTTAGGCTGGCTGTTTCGAGCGCCTGCCACTAACTGAGGCACAGGCGTATCCGCATTAATCAGGTAGAGTTCATTATATAAGACTTGACCTTGCGGCCAGCAAAAGTAAAGCGCCCCTGCCCAGAGGCCACAATTGATGAGCCAAGCCCAAGGCCGCCCCTCAAAAGGCCGGAGGAAGTCACCCAAAAGCACCAAAAGATAAGGCACGAGCGGAATGAAGTAATGGGCATACAAACGCCCCGATAAAAAAGTTGAAAAAAAGGTCAAAGCCAATGACAGGAAAAAGCCCAAGCTAATATAGAAATGCCTAGGCTTTTCTGGCTGGGTTAAAAACGAAAAGACGCCCCCAGTCAGGCCTAATAGCAAGCACATGACACTGCGTTTGCCAAAAGGCGTAGCTAACCAGTCCAAAAAAACGGCCCAGCGGTTCACATGCCCTGCACTGACATAGAGCCAATTGAAAGTGATAGAGAAGTAAAGCATCTCCCCTAAGGCTCCCTCATAAGCTAAGTAGGCCACCCAGGGCAAGACATAAGCGAAAATACCCATAAAGATGCCGAATAAGCCCTGCTTTAAAGCTGACCAGTCTTTATAATATAGCCAAGCAACGAAGAAAAAGCCCAGCAAAGGTAGCCAGCTCACTATCATATTGGCGCGCAAATTGAAGGTAAAAGCCCCACCCAAGCCCAGGAAAAAATACTCGCTAAAACGCAAATACCCCCGCTTAAAATAGCTAAAGTAAAGGCACAGAGCCCCCATGATCATCGGCAGGGCATAAATTTCCGTAATATTCCCTCCTGACAGTAGCCAGGCCAACAAAAGAAAGCTTAGGACCACGACAAGGAAGCTTTTACTGCGATCTAAAAATAGGCGAAGGGTTTTAAAGCCCCACAGCGCATAAAAAAAGAGGGAGGCAACTTCCACCCACCAAATGCCCCCAAAGCGTTGCACATGGGGCAAAAGCCAGCCCAAGGCATTTACCAGCATAATACTGGGACCTTTGTGGTCGGTAAAGGACAAATATGGGACCCCGCCTTGCACCCATTCGCGGCCCATGTAAATAAACATACTGCTATCATGGCCTGGCAAAACCTGCGACCAGGGATTACTCCTCAGTAATAAAGAAAAAGCAAAGGCCAAAACTAAGAGGGCCAAGCCCATTAACAGGCTACTGCCCTTCAGGTGCTGACGTTCCCACATCATCATCACTCCTCGAACTGGCTCGCCAGAGGGTCGTCCAGTTTAAATTTAGAAAGAAAAACAGCCCCGAGAAGAGTCGAACTTCCGACACATCGTTTAGGAAACGATTGCTCTATCCACTGAGCTACGGGGCCATACGTCTATTATAGCCGACGCTTCAAAGCATTAAAAGCATAACAGAGAAAATTATAGGCTGCAACCGGCCAAGACAAGCCTTCTAATTGCCGGTAAGTGTGCCAGGTACGCTTAAGCGCCTTAAACTTATTGCTGGAAACAGAGCCTTGCACTTGCCGGTAATGATTCAATACCTCATCCAGCAAGTAAGCTGTCACGCCCCGCTCCCGCATCAGCATCAGCCAGGTCGCCGTATCTTGGCCCTTCCGAACCAAAGGCATCCGAAAGTCCCCCAGCAAGCTCACATCAATCACCACCGTGGAACAAGCGATCGCCGTATTTTTCAGCAAGCCGCTGTAAGTCAATTGCTTGGGCAAGCTGACACGCTCTTTCAGCATTTCGCCCGCCTCACTGATTAAGGAAAAATTGGTATAGGTAAAGGCCAAATTTTGCTCCTGCATAAAGGCCAGTTGCCGGGCCAATTTTTCCGAGTCCCACAAATCATCACTATCCACAAAGGCCACATACTGGCCCCGAGCTGCTGCTAGGCCAGTATTTCTCGCCACCGCCGCCCCTTGATTTTTTTCATGGGTCAAGACTTTTAACCGCTCATCGGCTGCGGCCGCCTTATTAAGCAAGGCTTTTGACTGATCAGGGCTGGCATCATCCACTAAGAGCCACTCCCAATCGGTGTAGGTCTGCGCCTTTACAGCCGCTAAAGTGGCGGGTAAAAATTTCTCGGCCTGGTAAACAGGGGTCACAATGGACACTAAACCTGGAATTCTTTTCTTCATCTTATCCCTTCTTAGTAGACATGAATGACCTTCAGTGGGCCACCCCAGAGCTTGGCTACTTGGAATTGCTGCTGCAACCAGGCCTTATCCGTTTGGCCAGCATCGATCCAAATGACCAGTTCCTTTAAGTCCTCAGGCAAGGCCTCACATTGTGCGTGCGTTTCTTGCTCCGAGAAAATTGGCTCCCCTGCTTGCCGTAATATGAGCCGTTTTTGCGCCGGTAAAGTGGCCGCCTGCCGGAGCTCTGCCTCAGCTGTCTCCCGTTTTTGGTTAATGAGGAAATGAAGCATCGGCAAGGCCCAACTATAATCAAAGGCATAGCGTACTTTCCCTTGCTGCCATTGCCACAGGAATAAAACAAAGGCCGTCGCAAAGACACCTAGAAAAGCACCCAAGAAGGCGTAGACTAAAAGGGGACGCTGGTTTAAGCCCACGTACTCACTCAGAGTTTTTGGACCAGACACTAAACGCTGGTCATCCTCGGTAAGGAAGTTTTCCATCGTCGGAGCTTCTAACAAGGTCATGTCAAAGTCCTTAGCAAAGGCTGGAGTTTGGTTTTTAATCTCCTCAAACATGGCCTCGGCAACCTTCATGTTTTCCTCTTCCGATTGGCCGACTTGGACACGCATGGTCACCACGCCAGAAGACATATCGCGAATACCGGCCAAGCCACCGCGGAATTCACTCGTCTGATCAATGCCCAGTTGGCATTCTGACTGGTACCATTTTTCCAAGTCCACACCCGTCTTTTGGGCTAGCTTGGCTCGTTCCTCCTTGCTGCGGAAGTATTCATCAAACACGAAGGAATTCATAAATTGATTGCCGTCTTTTTGCATGGCAACAAAACGGAAGGAAACTGGCTCCGTCTCATAGGCTTTTTCTAAATAGTCGGCCGCCGCCTTAATTTCTTCGGGGCTCGCTTGACTTGTGTCATTCAACAACTGGTCAGCCGTTTTCTGCTTGTGCAAATAGCCTGCCCCCGTCACTAAAATAGCAATGATTAAGGTCCCAGCCAATAAGGCCAGCACATGCTCGCGCACAAAGCGCCAAAGCTCACTCAATAATATGGATAAACTCATCTTGCTCCCTTTCTAAGCGGCCCTTTTGTCTCTTGTGCTGCCGCTCGTCCTGCTCTAATAATTTCACAAAGGCAATCAACAGGCCAAAAAATACCCAATGCCATTCAATCAGCAAATTATTGGCACTGGTGGTACTGGCGGGAATGAAGGCCACCATAAAGGCTGCCAAACTGCAAGCGATGGCTCGCTTGGGACCCGCTAAAGTCAGCCGGCGCACTAACAGGCGGTAGAGGAGGAAGAGGTAGGCGGACGTATAGGCTAGAAAAACCGGAATGCCATAGCCCACCAAAATCTCCAGCCACCAGTGATGGATATTCACAATCCCATTGGTGCGTAACTCACGGTAGCGCTCCATCCACACTTCAATATTCCCCGCCCCGACCCCTAAGCCAAAGGTCTCAGCGAGGAAGACGAGGCCTTCCCGCATCAAATTCAAGCGGACGGTGTCCCCACTCAAACGGCCGCGGAAGGCCTGGTCAAACAAGCTCAGCAGCTTACGGGCAATCGGCGGCACTAAAACCACCGCCGCCACGATGGCTAAGCTCCCTAAAATAACGACCAGCCACCATTGCTGATGGGTCAAATCCCAGCGGAAAGCCGTCAGGAGGTAGATTACCGCAAAAATCAAGCTAGCCAAAACGGCCATACGGCTGCCCGTCCTTAAGACCAGGAAAAACGTCGCTGGTAGCGCTCCGAGGCTGGCAATTTTCCCCCAAGGCGTCCGAAATAAGTAAAACATACACACACTTAAGGCCAGATAAGCCACCAGCATAATGCCATAATCATTTTGATTGGCAAAAATAGTGATGGGAATACGGGTCAAGGGCTGGCTAGCAAAGGTGCCGAGCTTATCCAACTTGCTCATATCAGCAAAAAAATAGTGATTGGTTAAAATTTCCACATAACCCAGTGCCAAGAGGCCACTCATGGAAAGCCACATGGCAGTGGCCAGCTGGCGCCAAACCTGCCAGCGGTTGACCAGTAAATAGAGGGCCCAAACACTAAAAACCCCAAGCGTCAATAAAAATATAGCTTGCAGCCAATGCTTCATATCCAAAGCCCAAAGTCCCGAAAGCAGGGCCCAAAGCCACCAGAAGGCATCAGCCCCCGCTGCATAGCCGGCATATTGATCAAAGCGCCAGGTCAATTCCCGGCGCCTGAAGGCCAATTCAATGACTAATACCACCGGCAGTAGAAGCGCTAAAACCCGGTAGAGGGTTAATTGGGCGATGGGGGTCTGTACCGCTAAAAATTCTGTCCCTAAAAATACACTCATCACCAGTAAAATTAAGTAAATCAGCAAAGTCTCACCCCCACTTCTACCATTGGTAACTCCTCAGTTCACCTTTAAGAAAGCGACGGTAGAGTTCAGCCGACGCTTCATTACTAAATTTCTTCGCATCGAGGGCTTCTAAGCGGTCGGCCGCTGGCACAGTAGCCTGTGTTAAGCTTGCTTCCAGGGCCTGTAACCAAGCGGCAGGCGAAGCGTCAAGGGACTGGTAGGTTAAAAGCCCTAAGCCGAGATCCACTTCCCTAGTGATCACATCCGATAAGACGACGGGCACACCACTCGCCTGGGCTTCAACCGCTACCGTCGGCAAGCCCTCTGCCAAGGACGGCATGATGATTGTATCAAGAGCCGGGTATAAAGAAGCGATCGGCTCCACCCGCCCCAAGAGGGTCACATAAGCACTGAGCCCTTCGTCCTTTAGCTGCTGGCTTAACGTTTCGGCTAAAGGACCCTCCCCTACCACAAGAAAATGCCAGGGCAGGTTCGCTTGTTTAGCTGCCTTAGCCACTTGGAAGGTTAAACGGTGATTTTTTACGGTTTTCAAGCGGCCAATGTGGGCAATTAATTTTTTCCCCACTGGCAGTTGGAATTGCTGGCGGGCAAGTTTGGCGGCTTCCGCCTGGGCGCTAGGTGTGAGAGAAAAATCCCTAACCGCAATACTATTAGGAATTAAGACACTCTCGTCGCGCTTAAAGCTCGCACCAAAAATAGTGGCCAGAGCTTCCGTACTACAACCCACCGGCCGCTGGCTCAAAGAGCGGTTCAGCCACTGATCCAGCCACAAACCTAAATGACGCAAACGATAGGCCGACAGGTTCACGTAAGCGGTGTGCGCATGAACATAGAAAGCGGGCACCCCTTGCCGCTTGGCCATCAGCCAATGCACCAGCATGCGATAACCTGCAATGTGGCAGTGGACCACATCATAAGAGTGGGCCGCGTAAACATCATGATAGGCGGAAAAAAAGCGACGCCAGCCCGCCTGCTTGGGATTGGGGAGTTGGTAAACTTGCCCGCCCATACCTTCAATCGCGGAGGTAAAACTTGCCGGACAAGTATCAAATGTCACCACGTCAAATACGAGGTCACTGGTTTTTAAGGCGCGGGCCTTGTTTTCTAAGAAGGCGCTAATGCCTCCTCCGTAGCCACTCATGACTTGTAAAATTCGACGCTTCTTAAATGGCATGGTCTCCCCTCCCCATAGTAATTTTCTAGCCTATTGTACCATGCCCAATTGAAAAAGACCTTAAAAATATGTTAATTGTCAAGCGGAAAAGCGTAAAAAGCGCTTAAAAGCTAGCAAGAAAAAACACCGCAAAAGAGCAAAGCTGTTCTGCGGTGGCTGGTGTTTAATTTTCGTGGAAAATATCCCGCGTATAAACTTTATCCTTGACATCTGCGAGATCCTTAGCATGGCGATTGGTGATGATAAGATCACTCTCCGCCTTAAATTGGGCGAGATCATTATTCACCCGGTAGCCCATAAACTCCGGACTTTGCCAAGTAGGCTCGTAGACAATCACTTCTAAGCCTTCGCCGCGAAGAATTTTCATGACATCTTGAATGGCGGACTGCCGGAAATTATCTGAATCTTGCTTCATCGTGAGGCGATAAACCCCAACAATCTTAGGCCGTTTTTTCAAAATAGAGCTGGCAATAAATTCCTTCCGCGTCCGGTTGGCGTCAACAATCGCCCGAATAATATTATTGGGCACATCCCGGAAATTAGCGAGCAATTGCTTGGTATCCTTGGGCAGGCAATAGCCCCCATAGCCAAAGGATGGGTTATTGTAATGCGTGCCAATCCGGGGATCGAGGCCAATCCCTTCAATAATCGCCTTGGCGTTCAAACCCCGCACTTCGGCATAGGTGTCTAATTCATTCATGAAGGCTACCCGCAAGGCGAGGTAGGTATTGGCAAATAATTTCACCGCTTCCGCCTCTGTAGCTTCCATCAGTAAGATATCGACATCTTCCTTCTTCGCCCCTTCCGCGAGTAAATCGGCAAAGGCTTGGGCCGTGGCTGTCGTATCGCCGACAATAATACGGGAAGGGTAGAGATTGTCGTAAAGGGCCCGCCCTTCACGCAAGAATTCGGGCGAAAACAAAACGCGGTCTGTTTGCCACTGTTTGCGCAATTTGGCTGTGTAGCCAACCGGAACCGTGGATTTTAATACAATAGGGCAGGTTAAGTCCCGTGCGAAAATATCCGCTAAGACAGCTTCCACGGCGCTCGTGTCAAAAGAATTGGTCTCATCATCATAATTCGTCGGAGCAGCAATAATGATCCAGTCCGGCTCAGCATAGGCTTCCTTAGGATCGGTCGTCGCCCGCAAGGCCAAGTCCTCTTGGGCCATCATGTGCGTCATTTCCTCATCCTTAATATGAGGGCGACCGGAGTTAATAATATCCACCACTCGGGGATTAATATCCAAGGCGGTGACCGTGTGATGTTGGGCGAGGAGAATAGCATTAGCCAAGCCCACATAGCCCGCCCCAACAACAGTAATCTTCATAATAATCCTCTTTTCTTGACAAGGTTCAGTATTGTTAAGTGTATCACAAAGTGCAGGGAAACACCGCTTATGGCGGCTTAAAATTTTTATAAAACTAGCGGTAGCGGAGACTCTGGAGGTAGTACTTCAAATAAGTGCCCCAGTAATACAGGGTCGAATTGGCAAAGAGCCGGTCCTGCCATTTCTCATGGGGATTAATCGGTATACTTAAGAGTTCGGGAGCCAGTGCATCAATCATAGCCACTTCCCAATCCGTCTTTATGCGTTGGGGACGGGGAATGCGAATCCACAAATCCATCAAATACCGGCAGTTAAAAATCATTAAGCGATCCTCAAACCAATCATAGTGGTTAATATTATTACTAAGCCAACGCCCCAGCCGCTGCTCCCAAAAATACAAATCAAAAATGGAATAACCCGTTTGCTCGGTGTAAGGTTTAATATCTCGTAACCAAGCTGCCAGGTATTGATCAACCTTGGGATGGTAATTATGCAATTTTGTTTTTAAATAGGAAACTGTCGCCCGCTCCTCAGGAAAGTCACGACCGAAATTACTCTTCAACAAAGGCACAATATCTCCTGGTACCGGCCGCCTGGCGGATAAATCCGATTGGCTAAAGGTATAGGAGTTCTCAGCAATCCGTTCATTGTATAAAGGCCCCATCGATTCACGCAGGGCACGCATGGTGTTTTGCGGCAGACCTTGCCGCTCTAGTATTTGATATGGGAAAGCAAACCGTACACTCAGTTCACGCGCCACCCGCACGTCTGCATGCAAATTCATTTGATGCTTAAAGGTATAGGCAGGCGGCTTAAGGCCAGCTTTTTTCATCAAGGCTAAGACGAGGCGACTGTCCACGCCAGCAGTTAGGGGTAAGGCTAGGTCCCTAACCTTAGCCGCTGCCTGCAAGCGCGGGAGGAGAGCTGCCATAGTTTTTTCAATCACTTCTTCGCCACTCAAAGCCACGAGAGGCTGACGGGGATAGATGCGGCGAGCTTCCCCTTCCGGCCACTTCAGCATTTCATTGCCAAGTAAAAATTTTAAATGCCGGTAGAAGGTCAAATTATAAGGGAGGGGCTGCTGGCTTTCGGCAGCTTTTTTAATGGCTAAGGCCTCAGTATTTTCCGGTTCATAAGCTAGAACGGCCGAATCACGCTGGCTACTGGTTAAGTGCTTAGCTTCGCCAGGAATATAATAGCAAGGGATGGAATTAATTGGATCGGGTAAGGTCCAAAGCTCCCCTTGCCGATACAAAAATACCAAATAACGTCCCGACCAAGTGGCCAGACGTGCGAGGACGCCTTCCAAATGTTCTTCCCGACTTAACTTTTGAGCCAGTTGCTTTAAGTCGTCCGTTTTTTCTTGAATATCCCAGACATCACCAAAAACCAGCACGGCAAAATGCCCCGAAGCTTGGGCCTTGCGCCCAGGCCCCACCTCATAGTAGACATAGTAAGGCCCAAGCCGGCATGTCTCACGATCTAAGTCCAATGCTTCTTTTGATAAACAATAAATATAGCGCAAGCTTTTCTCCCCCCGTTTTCATCATGCTGTTGGTATGCTATGATTTCATTGTATCATGCAGAGAGAAAAATAGTGGCTTTCTGCCCCAACTATCAATTTATAGCTCGTTAGGAAGGACACTTATGCATCTTCTCCATATCAATTCATATTTTGCGACCACTGCCCTCTACTCAAACCTCTACGATCGTCAAAGAGCAGCTGGCTTGAATCTTACGGTTTATGTGCCGGTAGCCAAGGAATGTTGTTTAGAAGACTTAGCCTGCTATGGCCAAGAAGCGCTCATCCATCCTTGCTTTTGGCAAATGGATCGCTATATTTTCCATTTAAAGCATTACAAAATTTGGCATGACCTCAAAGCCAGTGTCAACTTTGAGGCGGTCGATCTCATCCATGCCCATTCCTTATTTTCCAATGGCTGGCTGGCCTACCAGGCCCATAAAAAATATGCTATTCCCTATGTCGTTGCCGTGCGCAGTGCTGATGTGCGAACCTTCTTCCAGAAATTATTCTGGCTCCGATCCCTCGGCCTTAACATCATGAAGGCTGCCCAGCAAATCATTTTTATTTCAAGAAATACATATCAGGAAGTGCTCGAAAATTATATCCCCGCGATTTTTAAAAAAGCTTTCCAAGAAAAAGCCCAAGTTATTCCTAACGGTATCCACGACTACTGGCATCAAGCGGCGGCCCAAAAACCCCGCACTCGCCTGCATTGCCCCGTCCGTATCGTTTGCACCTGCAAATTACAGAAACAAAAAGAAATCCCCCGCCTGATTCAATATATTCAAGCCTATAATAAAAAAGTGCAGCCTGCAGAACTGCACATTATTGGCCCCAATTACGATGACCGCATCCTGAAACTGATCAAAAAGAGTGACCACGTCATCTACCACGGCCCGCAAAATAAACCGGGTATGGTGGAGATTTACCAGGACATGGACATTTTTGCTCTCATCTCATCGCGAGAAACTTTTGGACTCGTCTATGCGGAAGCCATGAGCCAGTCCCTACCCATTATCTACACCCGGGGTGAGGGTTTTGACAGCTTCATGCCCAATCATACGGTGGGTGAAAGTACAGATTATCGGAATGAAGACGAATTTATTGAAAACTTAGACAGGATTATTAAGGCCTATCCTGAACGTTCAAAAGCCGCTCTACGCGCCAGCGAGCAATTTAATTGGGATGACATCGCCAAAACTTACCAAAAACTCTATGAAAAAGTGCTAAGCCTAATAGTTAAGCACCGCGACTAAAAATAGTGCGGTGCTTTTACTTTACTCCTTACTTGAATTAGCAGCCAAGAGCGTACCGGGTTTGACTGCTTCTAGGGCTTGGCCATCGGGTGTTTTTTCAATTTGAATCAAGGACCGGTAGGCAACCGGCACCTCACGTTTAGGCTCGAGACTTTCTCCTAAAACGCAAGCGCCTAGGCATTCACTGTTAAATTCCTTAACTAAATGGGTCATACCCGTCAGTGTGCCGCCGCCGTTAAGGAAGTCATCCACCAAAAGCACACGGTCAGCAGCTTTGAGGCTGTGTTTTGTCAATTCCATATTCTCGACGCGCTGCTGACTCTTCGTCGCATAATTAATACTGATCGTCGGTCCTTCAGTCACCTTAGAATCACGGCGCACAATCAGGAAAGGAATATTCAGTTCATAAGCCACACATTGGGCAAAAGGAATACCCTTAGATGCAATCGTCATTAAATGCGTTGCCTCAAGGTCCCGGTAGTGACTGGCCACAATACGGCCAATTTGCCGTAATTTTTCCGGGCTCCCTAGAATATCGGTCAAGTAAAAGTAACCTCCCGGCAAGAAACGCTTCTGGTCACTTAATTCCTCGCATAAACCTTCTATCCATTCACGCGCATCCGCTAGGGGCAAACAAGGCTTGTAGATTAAGCCCCCGGCCGCTCCCGGCAGCGTGTCTAATTCCCCTAAGCTGTCTTCTTGGAATTGCTCCTTTAAAATAGCAACGTCTTCGGAAACAGTTGACTTCGCCACTTGAAAACGCTCTGTAAATGTACTAAAGGACAGCAAGCGATGCGGATTTTGGAAGAGGTATTGGCTCATCAATATGAGCCGGCGATTTCTTTTAAATTTCATTGGTATCCTCCCCTCTATGTTCGGTTATCTTTTCTATTATAGCCCTAAACAAACAAAAAGCCAATATAAAAAGCCGAACATTCCTAAAAAAGCAAACGTTCGGCTCTTTTTAGAGAAAATTGTCCAGTTTTTAGTGGCGGCCACGGATTTTTAAGAGCACGGCTTGGACCACGAAAGCTAAGACAAATAGCATGGCAATTGTCGCTCCGGGAGGCGTTCCCCAGTAAAAAGACAAGGCCAAGCCCGAAAGCATGCCGATCAGGCCCAGAGCACCGGCAAAAAGCAAAACACCATTGAAAGTTTTCATGGATCGCATGGCAATAGCAGCCGGCATGATGAGAATGGCAGAAACAAGCAGGGCCCCGGCAATGGGCATGACTACACTGATGGCGAGTCCAGTCAATAAGGAAAAGCCAATGGAAAGCGCTCGTGTGGGAAGCCCAGCTGTAAAAGCTGTATCTTCATCGAAGGCCAAGACGTAAAGCATGCGGCGGAAACGCCAGTAAAGGACTAAAACCAAAACGGCTAAGACCCAAAGCAAAAGGACTTGGAGCAAGGAGACAGCCACAATCGAGCCAAAAAGAAAGGACTCGATACTGGCCGCACTTTCCACTCGCGACAGCAACAGTAACGCTACCGCCATGCCCCCCGACATCAACATAGCAATGGAAATATCAGAGTAATTTTCATACACATGCCGGAGATATTCCAAAAGCAAGGCTGCCAAGACCACAAAAGCCATCGTTGTCCAAGTAGGATTTAAGCCCAGTAAATAGCCCAGTGCTACTCCGGCTAAGGAGACGTGCGAGAGCGTATCGGCCATTAAGGCTTGGCCCCGTAAAATGAGGAAAAGCCCTAAAATTGGAGCAAATATTGCGATCGCTAAGCAGGCGAAGATGGCTCGCTGCATGAAGTCATACTGAAACAACGCCATGGGGTGCCCTCCTTTCTCGTCAAATGAATATGCTTGTCATAGAATTCGGATAGATCGATATCGTCGTGGGTCACCAGTAGAATAGCCTTCCCGTGAACTTCCGTATTGTGCTGGAGCAATTCATAGAAGGAACGGCGGGACGTTTTATCCATCCCCGTGGTAGGCTCATCAAAAACAAAGCAATCAGGATCCGTCGCAAACACACGCGCTAAACCAATCCGTTGCTTCTGACCTCCGGACAAATCCCCAATCCGTTTTTGCCGTGCCTCCCACATGCCCACCGAGCGCAAAGCCCGTTCGATGTGCTCATGATCTTCTGCATCAAGCGGTTTAAACCAGCGATCTTGCTGGAAGCGACCGGAAGCAACAAATTGCTCTACCGTGCTAGGAAAACCCACATTGAAGGAGGCAATGGTTTGGGGCACATAGCCAACTTGGAGCTTCTGGCCCTGGCGATTGCGCTTGGCCAAGTGCGCCTCACCCTCCGTAGGGGACAATAAACCTAAAATCAGCTTTAGCAGCGTGGTTTTAGCAGCACCATTTTCGCCAGTTAACACCACAAATTCACCCGGTTCAACCGTAAAACTGATATCCGTCAGAACCGGCTCTTCATCATAGGCAAAGCCCAGCTTATTCACATTGATATAGGCCATGAGGACCTCCCTTCAAGTAAGTAAGAAACATTCCGATTTAAACAGTGTGTTTAATTTAGCATACTTACCCGCCACCTGCAAGACTTTAGACAGATATTTTTCCTAGGAAAGCATAAATTTTCTAAAAAAGAAAAACAGGCTGAAGACAGCCTGCCCAAACTAAGGTGTGAAGGTCAGTCAAGAAGGAGAAGCTACGTCAGCAAGTCGAACTCGCCATCAGTTCCTGCGTTTGCATTAGCTTTCTCAAGTTGAACACTCCACCTGCCCTGGCATCTGCGTTACTCAATAGGACGAACCTGGCCATAGCCAGAACCGCCTTAAAAGAGTCAACTCAGTTGTGGCTTATGATGGACTCACATCTTGTTCTTCCAGTGTACGGCGTTTTTGTTAGCTAGGTTCGCAGCCTAAAATAAAAAAGGAGTTGCCTCCTCTTTTACTTAATATGCTACTGGAATTCAATTTCGACGGAGTCGGTTAAGACGTCCGTGTAGCTGAAGCAGCAGCGTTCAAATTTATTTTCGTCTTGGTCCAATTCAATCACAAAAACGGCGGGAAAGGTATTGCTTAAAATTCCTTGCCGGGTCGTAATGCGTTTGCGTCCGGTCTGCTGTGTGACTTGTATCTTACTTCCAAGTTTCTTCTCTAGGGCCTTTTTGATCGATTGAATATCGGTTGGCATTAAATCACCCCTCTGTACATTATATTATAGCAAACATAAAGAACAAAAGCAATACCATTAATTAGATCTAATGTCAACAGTTTAAATCGCATTTTTTCAAATTTTCCAAGGCCCTAAAGTCGCTTATTAAACCGTAAAATCCTCCTGGCTTAAGGCATTAGCTAAGGCGGCAAATTCTTGGAGGGTCAAGGCTTCGGCCCGTACTTGTTTTTTAAGCTTGGCTGCTTTTAGCGCGGCTTCTAAGCGATCCAGAACCGCCTCACCCCGGCCAAAGTACGCCCGCAAATTATTCCAAAGGGTCTTGCGGCGTTGTTGGAAACTGGCCTTGATGACCGCCTTGAAGAGCTCCTCATCGCGGACACGAACTGGGGCTTCCTGGCGTTTCGTTAATAAGACCACGGCGGAATCCACATTGGGCCGCGGTTTAAAAACAGTCTTTGGCACTTTTAAAGCTAATTCACAGTGGCAGTAGTAAGCTAAAGCTAAGGTTAAAGAGCCATACGCCTTGGTCTTAGGGGCGGCGGTTAAGCGTTCGGCGACTTCTTTTTGCATGAGGAGGGCCAGCCGATCAATGGGCAAATCACTCTCCAACAAGGCAAAAAGGATGGGCGTGGTGATGTAATAAGGGAGATTCGCCACCACGAGCAGTTCTTCGGCTCGGGGCAAATGTTCCTCAACCAAAGCCTTCAGGGGCAATTTTAAAACATCGCCATGTACCAAGTGAAAATGCGGCTCTTGGCCCAATTCCCCCTCTAAAACGGGCAGCATCCGCTGATCCAATTCAATGGCCAAAACATCGCGGGCCCGAGACAATAAAGCCTCCGTCAAGGCACCAATGCCGGGGCCGATTTCCAGCACACTACTTTTAGCCGTGACGTTGGCTACATCAAGCATGTCGGAGAGAATCTGGGGCTCCATAATGAAATTTTGCCCCAGCGACTTTTTCGCACTCAAGCCATACTGATCTAAAATTTCATTGGTGCGACTGGGTGTCGCAATCGGTTTTTGCTTCGTCATCACCGTCACCTCCCCCGGTAAAAGCAGCCATCGTTTCAGCTAATTGGTCCTCAGTAATTTGAAAAAGAGCTAGGCGCTTGCCCAATTGCTTACCGTTCGTATAGCCAATATGGAGGGCTTTCGCTAGGTATTCACGTTTTGCCTTGGCTTGAGGTCCCGCCACCAGTCCCCACCGGTAGAGGACGGCTTGGGGAATGCTTGGCACTTCGCCTGCCGCTTGGGAGCTCGCTTTAGGAAATTGGCAAGCGGCTAAAGCACGCTGTAAGGCTTCATCACTCGCGTGTTCGACACCTAAACTCCCTTGCTTAGGCCGGCCTTCTGCAGGCGTAATGAAGGCATGGCCCACTTCCGGGACAGCAGCCATAATGAGTTGGCGAATCCGGCGGCCCTGCCAGTCAGGATCGGTAAATACGACGACCGGACGCTTCGTCACAAGGCTTTTTAACATGTCCAGCGTCTCTTGGGAAACTGCCGAGCCACCGGTTTCAATGGTCCAAACGTCAAAAACTTCCTGCAAACGCTGGGTATCTGCTCGGCCTTCCACCACTAAAACGTAAGGTAAACTAGGCTTAGTCATGGGCACTAGCCCGCTGGAAGCCACCAGCTACTTCCTGCAAGCCGTAGAAGCGGCAGGCATTCTCATAAGTCGCCTTAGCAAACTCCTCATAGCTCAGACCGCGTTCATAAGCCAAGCGATCATTGACAAAGCGCACCAGGGCGGGATGATTGACCTTGCCGCGGAAAGGCTCCGGAGTCAGGTAGGGAGAGTCGGTTTCGATCAAAATACGGTCCAAGGGCGCATAAGCCGCCGCTTCTCGCACTGCCTTACTCTTCTTAAAGGTCGCTACCCCGCTAAAGGAGAGGTACAGGCCCAGATCCAGGAATTTCTTCGCCCAGTCCAGGTCATAGCCAAAGCTATGGATGACCCCACCGATGTCACCGGCCTGCTCTTCCTTTAAAATAGCATAGGTATCCTCAAGGCTATCCCGAGTGTGAATGGCAAAGGGCAAGCCCAAGCGACGGGCCACCGCCAATTGCTTGACAAAGACTTCCTTCTGGACCTTGGGAGGTGAATCTGGCCAATGGTAATCTAAGCCAATCTCCCCCACGCCCACGACTTTCGGGTGCTGCCAAGCTTTTTCAAAAGCCTCCCAGCGTTCCGGCGTTAAGTCCTTGGCTTCAACGGGATGCGCCCCACAGATCATAACCACCTGCGGGTAGTCATTAAGCATCGCAAAGCCACGCTCCAGAGTGCCTTCATCCGAGCCAATAATGCACAAGCCAGCCACCCCTTGGCGGACAGCCATTTGCACATAGCTGTCCCGTTCCCCATCAAAATCTGAACTATTCAAATGATTGTGGGTATCGAATAACATACGTCCCTCTTTCTGTTTTAAGCTAGTAAGCTGCCGTTCGGTAAGTTTTCGGGTAGGGTAATGACGGTTAATTTCCCATCATGTTCGGCCGACAAAATCATCCCTTGGGAAATTTCGCCCCGCATTTCGCGCGGTTTTAAGTTCGCTACAATGGCGACTTTCTTCCCAATAAAGTAAGACGGGTCAGGGTAGAACTCGCGAATGCCGGATAAAATTTGCCGGTCTTGGTCATCCCCGCAGGCGAGGCGGAATTTAAGCAACTTATCTGCCCCCGCCACAAAATCACAGCCCATCACTTCGGCAACTTTCAATTCTAATTTTTCAAACTGCTTGAAGTTGACGGTTTTTCCCGTGGTTAAATTCAATTCTGTCTCTTTCGGATCCCATTCTCCCGCAGGCGCATTGGCAGCCATTTCCGCTTGAATATAGGCAATTTCTTCTTCCTGGTCCAAACGTGGGAAAATCGGCTCACCCTTAGCCACCACTTGGGCTTCCTGAGGGTAGCGGCCAATCTCTAAATCCGTGAAAGGATGATCCTCGGCCTCTAAACCTAATTGCGTGTACATCTTCGCTGGCGTTTCCGTGAAGACAGGTTGCAGTAAAATCGCCACGATGCGCAGGGTGTCCGCCAAGTGATAGAGCACGCTCCCGAGTTCTTGGGCCTTGCTGTCGTCTTTGGCTAATTGCCAAGGCGTGGTTTCATCAATATACTTATTCGCTCGGGAAATGATTTTCCAAACTGTTTCCAAGGCCACACTAAATTGCAGGTGATCCATCTGTTCTTTGTAGGCCGTTATTGCTTCTTCGACGGTTTTTTCTAAGGCCTCATCAAAAGCCGTCACCTGTCCTGGATAAGCGCCTACTTGGCCATCTTGGTACTTATTAATCATGGAAATGGACCGATTGAGCAAATTCCCCAAGTCATTAGCCAGGTCATAATTCACCCGGTTCACAAAGTTTTCCGGCGTAAAGACCCCGTCCGAGCCAAAGTGGACTTCCCGCATCAAGTAATAGCGCAAGGCATCCAAGCCATAGCGTTCTACCAGCATTTCGGGGTAAACGACATTCCCTTTCGACTTGGACATTTTACCGTCCTGCATTAATAACCAGCCGTGGCCAAAAATTTGCTTGGGCAAAGGCAAGTCCAAGGCCATCAACATAATAGGCCAGTAAATCGTATGGAAACGAACAATTTCCTTCCCGACAATATGTAAATCAGCCGGCCAGAATTGCTCAAAAGCTGCCGTGTCCTCACCTTTATAGCCTAAAGCCGTAATGTAATTCGCCAAGGCGTCAATCCACACGTAAATGACATGCTTCGGATTAGAAGGCACCGGAATTCCCCAGTCGAAAGACGTCCGCGTCACCGCTAAGTCTTCTAAACCTGGCTTAATAAAGTTATTAATCATTTCATTTTTCCGCGCTTCTGGTTGGATAAAATCAGGGTGCTCTTCGTAATACTTTAGTAAGCGATCTGCGTATTTACTCATCCGGAAAAAATAGGATTCTTCCTTGACCCGCTCGACCTCGTGACCCGAAGGAGCCTTCCCGCCGATCACTTTACCATTAGCATCTCGGTAAACTTCCGCTAACTGGCTCTCAGTGAAATATTCCTCATCAGAAACGGAATACCAGCCTTCATACTCGCCGAGGTAGATGTCCCCTTGGGCAAGCAGCTGCTCAAAAATTTTCTGCACCGCTGCCACATGGTCCGGATCCGTCGTCCGAATAAATTGGTCATTGGAAATATCCAAACTCTTCCATAAGAGCTGAATATCCTTCGCCATCTGATCCACATAAGCCTGCGGCGAAATGTTTAACTCCTCTGCTTTTTGTTGAATCTTCAAACCGTGCTCGTCCGTACCCGTCAGAAAACGTACCGCAAAACCCTGGTGACGCTTATAACGCGCTAACGTATCCGCCACCACCGTCGTGTATGTATTCCCAATATGCAAACGACCACTCGGATAATAGATCGGTGTAGTAACATAGTAGCTCTTCTGCTCTCCCACAAAGACTCCTCCTTCAACGTATTATCATAATTATATCATAGGCTGCAAAGGTGGAAAAGACAGCAGGACCACTGGTTAGTGTCAAGCGATGCTCGGTCAAACGTCAAGAACTCTATCTAGTCTCTAACCTTCTGAAAGTCACTGCGTTTCTGTGCTAAAGGACGCTGCGTTCAAAAGCAGTGGCACCGGCTTACGCTTCATAGAAGTTTACGCCTGACCTAGATTTAAAGGCAGCCACTACCCAAACATAAAAAAACTTTAGCAAACACAAGCAGTGGGAGCTGGCAAACGACCAAGAGTTAAGAGCCCCAAATCATACAGGCACAAAAATAGCTACTTCCCTCATCTCAAGTTCCACCAAAATAATCAGCCCAAAGGCACTTATGCTATAATATTTTTGATCACTCATACCTGTTACTACTATATAATACTAACTTGCCCAGACAATATTTAGGAGGAGATAGTCGATGACCATTCCAATTCTCTATGAAGACAACCACCTGCTCATCGTAGAAAAGCCACCCAACATGCCTGTTCAAGGCGATGCCAGTGGCGATATGGATCTCTTAAATTACTTCAAAGCCTTCCTGGTTCACCGCGACAACAAGCCTGGTGATGCCTATTTAGGTTTAGTTCATCGCTTGGACCGACCGGTTGGCGGCGCCCTCGCCTTTGCTAAAACTTCTAAGGCAGCCAGCCGCTTGAGCGAGCAGTTCCGCCGGCAAAGCCCCAAACGCCACTATTTAGCCTGGGTTCAAGGCACCCGTTTACCAGCCAGTGGTGATTTAGAGCATTACCTCTACAAAGATCGACGTCAAAACCAAACCTTTGTGGTCGATGCCAAGCACCCCAAGGGAAAACGAGCCTACCTGCGATATGCTAACCTCTACCAAAATGGTTCCCATAGCTTGCTGGCCCTGAGCTTGCACACCGGCCGCCCCCATCAAATTCGTGTCCAATTGCAGGCGAGTGGCTGTCCTATTGTCGGCGATCAAAAATATGGCTTCAACCCCCTTGAAAAAAGCACGCGCCAGCTGGCTTTATGGTCCTATGAATTAGAAATTTTGCACCCCACCAAAAAAACACCTTTATTAAGCCAGGCCCCCTTACCTAAAAAAGAACCGTGGACCAAAATTCCCAGTCAAGCCTTAGAACATATCCCCTGGCACAAACTCGATCCAAAAGCATAAAAAAAGCGCTGGCGAACCAGCACTTTTCTTTGATCTGCTTAAGCTTACATGACACCTTCACGAATCATCGCTTCGGCAACTTTATTGAAACCAGCAATGTTCGCGCCGGCCATGAGGTCATAGCCCAAATCATATTTTTCCGCCGCTTCTTGGGCTGCAGCGTGGATATTGACCATGATCCGATCTAATTCAGCATCCACACGTTCGGGCTCCCAAGAAATCTTGGAGCTATTTTGGGCCATCTCTAAGCCCGATACCGCCACCCCACCAGCGTTAACTGCCTTAGAAGGTGCCATGACCAAATCGCCCGCATGTTCATGCAAGTAGGCCATGGCTTCTGCTGTTGTCGGCATGTTGGAGACTTCAATATAGTATTTTACACCATTATCGAGCATTTGCTTGACGCCATCAACGTCCACTTCATTTTGCGTAGCACAAGGCATGCAGACATCGACCTTCACTTCCCAAGGTTTCTTCCCTTCATAGAAAGGCACGTCAAATTTGTCCGCATAATCCTTAACTTTGTCGCGACCGGAGTTACGCATTTCCAGCATATAATCAAATTTCTCGCGGGTATTCACGCCTTCTTCGTCATAAATATAGCCATCAGGACCTGAGAGCGTGACAACTTTACCGCCAAGTTCCGTAATCTTTTGGCAGGTTCCCCAAGCAACGTTCCCAAAACCAGAGACGGCAAAGGTTTTGTTGGCAAATTCTTCATCTAAATGGTTGAAAATTTCACGCACAAAGTAGCCGGCCCCAAAGCCTGTTGCTTCTGGGCGAATAACACTCCCACCGAAAAGACGGTTTTTACCGGTCAAAACCCCATTTTCATAGGCACCGACAATGCGTTTATATTGGCCAAAGAGATAGCCAATTTCCCGGTCGCCAACCCCAATGTCCCCAGCCGGAACGTCGGTGGAAGGACCGATATAGCGGTATAATTCCGTCATGAAAGCTTGGCAGAAACGCATAATTTCATTATCTGAGCGGCCCCGCGGATCAAAGTCAGATCCCCCTTTACCACCGCCCATGGCTAAACCGGTCAAGGCATTTTTATACGTTTGCTCAAAGCCCAGGAATTTAACCACACTAGCTGTCACGCTTGGATGCAAGCGCAAGCCCCCCTTATAAGGCCCTAATGCGCCGTTAAATTGCACCCGGTAACCCCGGTTCACCTGGGTATTGCCTTCATCATCCACCCAAGCCACACGGAATTCCAGCAAGCGGTCCGGCTCCACCATCCGCTCTAAAATACCATGTTTTTCATATTCGGGATGCTTGTCAATCACTGGCTCCAAACTGGACAAGAGTTCATCCACAGCCTGAACAAATTCTGGTTCGGTGGCATTGCGGTCTTCCACCCATTTTTTAACGCGCTCGAGATACTCCGACATATTATCCCTCCAATAGGTAAAACTGGTGAGAGGTTGCCCTCCCAGCCCTAACACTCAACAATTTTATTATAACATAAGCGTTTGCATAAAGGGCTGATAACGCTTAAAAAAATTTTGCTTTTTTGACGATATTTACTATTTTGCCCCTATTTTTTGAAATAAAAAAGGCCCGGCTGAACCGAGCCCCTAGAAAACATCTATTTTTCACCAAAAACAAGGACACGCTCTTCCATCGGGATGAAATCCTTCTCGTAAGTTTCGGCTTCGATCGAGCCAAAAGGCATTTCGCTTCGCAAGACCCAATCTTCAGGAATGTTCCACGCTTTACGCACATCGTCATCGATCAAGGGATTGTAGTGTTGCAGGTTAGCACCGAGGCCTGCATTACAGAGGGCTGTCCAAACATTCATTGTCGAGCCGCCATTCACCTGCTCTGACCAAAGCTTGAAGTTTTCCGCATAGAGAGGGTATTCTTCCTCCAATTTGCGCACGCTCGCTTGATCTTCGAAGAAAAGAACGGTCCCATAAGCAGCTTTAAAGCGGTCCACCTTATCCCGAGTATTTTGAACGTCTTCTGCGGTTGCTTTTGGATTCGCATCCTTAACATGGTTCCAAACGATTTCCCATAATTTATCGTGGTCTTCATTAAACAAAACCACCGCCCGGGTACTTTGATTGTGGAAAGGGGAAGGGGTGTGCTTAATCGCTTCACGAATTAAATGCACTAAGTCTGCATCTTTTTGCTCCACGTGCTTTCCTAAATGGTAATAGGTTCTTCTTTTCTTTAAAGCTTCAATAAATTCTTGACTCAAAATATATCCTCCTTATTTATTTCAGTTTTGAAATTCTACATGATTAGTATAGCAAAAGTACCTTCAATTTCAACTTTTGTGCTCAGTTAGGGCCATCTTTATGGAATTTTCAACTTTTCTCTCCATTCCACAAGCTAAAGGGCTTTCCTTTTGCCGGCCCTTTCGCTATACTAGACTTAACAGGAACAAGGGGGTGCCGCTAGGCTGAGATTAGACCCCAAAAATTGGATCAAGGTCATGCTTGCGTCAAGATTTGTTCTTCACTATTTTAAGAGTGATTTTTAGGACCTCCTTGTTCAAATTTTTAAGGAGGTTTTTTCATGTCCAAACACCACATTCAAACCCTCGTGGAGGTCGCGCTTTGTGCAGCTATTGCGTTGCTCATTGATTTATTTATCCCGTCCCTGTCCCCTGGCCTTAAAATCACGGTCAAAATGCTCCCCATCTTTATCCTTGCCTTGCGCCGCGGGGTGAAGGCCGGTCTGGCCGGTGGCTTCCTCTGGGGCGTGCTCCAAGTACTCGCTGGCGATGCCCAAATCTTAACGGCCATTCAATTTATCATTGAATATGGCTTAGCCTTTGCCTTCCTCGGTTTTGCCGGGCTCTTACGCCCTGGTTTTCAAAAAGCCCTGAAAAATAGTCGCCAGGGGAAAAGCCAAGCAGTCTTACTCGCCATTGGCGCTTGTATTTTAGGCAGCTTTATGCGCTACGCCATGCATTACATTGCCGGCGTTTGGTTCTGGGGAGAGTATGCGCCTGCCGGCCAAAGCCCCTACCTTTATTCCCTCATTGTCAACGGCGGGGCCTTCCTGTCAGAAACCCTAACTTGCTGTATTGCCATCGCTATTCTCGTTGGTCTCTATCCCAAACTCTTCAAGCCCCGTCTTTAATTCTTAAGCAAAACTTTTTAGAAAGTTCAGAGTTAACCTTCCCTTAAAGTTATGCTATAATCTCATCTTTGACAGTTAGAAAGTAGAAAAAGCAGCCAAAACATTGAAAAATCAGTGTTTTGGCTGCTTTCCTTTTTGCTTAGTTTTTCGTACAACGCTTATGTTTTTTTACCTGTTTTAAAATATTTTTTAGTCGTTTGGATTCAATAATTTCTGTGTCTAATCGGAAAGAAAATTCTTCATGAAGCAAATCTGTCAAATCAGTTCGAGTAAAGGTAGGGATATACCCCTCATGCTGCATTCTTATTCCATTCATCTCACGAAGGGTTTGAAGAATTTCTTCTCGTGTAAAGTGGCCACCTAAGCGGTAATCAAGTAATTTAAAAACCAATAAAGCCGTGAAGCAGGTCAGAAAATGAGCTTCAATGCGATTTTCGCGTTGTAGAAAGACTGGTCGAGCTTTGAAATTAGTTTTCATTGCACGAAAGCAATCTTCAATTTGCCAACGGCAATGATTAATTTGCACGATGGCTTGTACATCATCTTCTAAGTCAGTACAAACCCCATAGAAGCCATCATATATTTCTTCTGATTCAATCTGTTCAAAATTCAACGTATAGTTGACATCCTGGCTAATTTCACCATTAGGGGTAAAGTGAGTTTCTGTAATGAAACGACTAGGATCCGAGAAATTTTTCTTTTTAATCTTACTAAGCTGTTCGAGTTTCTTTGTTGCTCTTTCAACTTGTCGATGACGAATTTGTCGCTGATAATGTTGATATTTAAAAGAGAAAGTAACAATTAAATGTTGTTCAAGACCATTTTCGTTAATCCAGCGATCTTTATAGAAGACATGGTTATAATATTCTTCTGGATCTAGCTCATTAAGATCATAAGTGACATCGTTATCCTTTAATTGCCAGCCTATAGGTGAAAGAGCCCATTTTTTAAGGTGTTTTTTTAATTTCTTGATGGATTGAGTGGTGATAAAAGCTTTATTCGATCGGCTGTTAAATTTTCGATTTGCCGTAGAAGAAAGACCGGCATCGGTACAGACTACTAATTGCGATAATTTAAAATCATTGAGGATTCTTTTTTCGAGAGGTTTTAACGTAGTTTGTTCATTTTGATTCCCTGGAGTTAATGAGAAGCCTAGCGGGAATCCATATTGATCAACGAAGAGTCCCATTTGGACAATAGGATTCGGACGATGTTCTTTCGAGTATCCATACTGTTTTAAGCCTTCGGCCTCCTCAATTTCAAAATAATAATTGGTGCAGTCATAATAGAAAATCGAACTAGCTGGAGAAATAAAATTTTTTCGATTCTCATACAGAGATTTCTGAATAGATTCCGAATGCTTAGCTAAAAGATCGAGTGCCCGATACTCATCATAAAGATGATATTTGGGCGATTCTATATATTTTTTTGCCTGTTTGTAAGTATGACGTTGTGAACCTGGGAATAGAATTCGAGAATAGATCATATGCGAAAAAAGTTGCGTTAAATCAAAGGTCGCTTTACTCGATTTTTGAATTTTTTGGCAGATTTGGTCTAACTTGAGATCATAAAAAATATCTTCTAGGAAAAGATAACCTAGGTGATAACTTTGTTGCTTCCCTTTGGGAAGTTGTTTACTTTTATCTAACTTAACAATAATTTTAGCGTTCTTCTTTTTTTCTTGTTGAGCTAATTCTTTCGCATACTGTTTTGCCCAAGCGTAGGGCTCAACACCAGGGTGTTTCTCTAAAATTTCTTCTTCATTACCCAATGCTTCGACCACTTTGGTGGTCCGCTTGCCGTTCTCATTGTAAACATCTTTGATAATTGAATAGGAGGTTGAATTTTTGGATCTTGCTATTTTGACTCGCACCCTAGACACCTCATTTCTTGTTTCTATTATATCATTGTACGATATTGTACGCAATATAAAAATATAAAAATTGACAAAAGAAATAAAGCCATTATAGGATTTTTAGCGCTTTTTATAGTTAGTAACTGTCAAAGACCCGAGAAACCCTAACTTGCTGTATTGCCATCGCTATTCTCGTTGGTCTCTATCCCAAACTCTTCAAGCCCCGTCTTTAATTCTTAAGCAAAACTTTTTAGAAAGTTCAGAGTTAACCTTCCCTTAAAGTTATGCTATAATGAGTCACGTAAGCTTAGTGGGTTAAGCTGACCAACTAACTTAACGATATGGTTACTTTGATTCGACCTGGCTTCGGCGTTTTGCCGGGAGAATCAGAAGAATTCAAGGAGGATATCTTACATGAATAAATTTATTCAAAAGAACGTTGACAGTGGCCTCTTACCCGAAAAAGTGGGGGAATACATTGAAGAAGCCATCAAAAATGGTGAATCCATCATCGTAGCTGGCCACCGTTCCACCGGTATACGCCCACTCTTCGCAGCACTCTCGGGAGCAGCTAAATTAGAATCTGGCAGTGCTGTTCAAGTTCGCGGTGAAGACTCATTTGAGAAGGATGGTAAATACTACCTTATCCCTGGGAATCCTAAAGTTGACCTGGGAGAACTCGTTCTTAAGGCTGTTGAAAAACCAGATGCCGCTTTTGTCACCGTAAAAGACCCAGAGCAACCGATCTCCTTACAAAAGATTTTACGTCAAAACAAGAAGAATGGTGGGCCAACCGATAAAGTCTTCCATGAAATTGCTTTGCGCAAAGATGGTGTCGGCGCCGGCGCTACCCCATTCACTGATAAAGTAACAAAATTCTTCTACAATGAAAAAGGCCGTGTTAAACGGGAACAGCTTGACTTCTAAGCTAACCATTTAAAATAAAAAATCCGAGGCATGCCACCTCGGATTTTTCTTTGCCCCAAAATAAATATCTACCATTCAATACTTTCAATCGGGGCGGGCTCACTATTCTCTTCAATGCTAGCCACTTGGCCATCACGCAAGCGAATCACACGGTCAGCGATCGGAGCTAAGGCAGCGTTATGGGTCACAATAATGACCGTCATATTGTCCTCTTGCGACCGCTCCTGAATAATACCTAAGACTTGCTTACCCGTCTCATAGTCTAAAGCCCCCGTTGGCTCATCACACAGCAAGAGGCGGGGATTTTTCGCCAAGGCACGCGCAATCGCTACCCGCTGCTGCTCGCCACCCGATAATTGCGCCGGAAAATTATCCAGACGTTCCCCTAAGCCCACTTGATCCAAAACCTGCGTAGGATCAAGGGCGTTATGGGCAATCTCCGAAGCTAATTCCACATTCTCCTTCGTCGTGAGGTTGGGAATTAAATTATAGAACTGGAAAACAAAACCTACCGCATCCCGCCGGTAAGCGGTCAGTTCCTTCTTATTATAAGTGGCAACATTATGTCCAGCAATCATAATATCGCCCTCATCACACATATCCATACCCCCTAAGAGGTTCAAGACGGTCGTTTTCCCCGCTCCGGATGAGCCTAAAATAATAGCCAGCTCGCCCTCATTCACCTGAAAACTAATATCATCATTCGCCGTGATGACATTCTCCCCCATCTTGAACCGTTTATAGACATGCTTCATCTCAATATATGCCATGCCACGACCTCCTTTCTTCTATTATAGAAGAAATATCAGTTCCTAGCGACTCCTAGTCACTGAAAGCAAAAGTTTCTTTGGATTACATTTGTCGTTTTTGTTTGTTTTTATCATTTATTATATATACCTAAAATCAATGAAAACGTGAATCAAAGCTTATTCCTGATCCTGATTATGAGAATTGTCGTTATTGCAAATACAATTAAGAGTACATTATTGACCTTCTTTTACCTTGATATCGTTTTAATTGCAGAAGAAATCACTTTCAGCAAAAAACCATGACAAAAGGCTTGATAGCAAGCTTTCAGGGTGCTATGATAAGGATGGATGAGGGAGAGAGACAAACGGTCAACTCCCCACTATCCGCTTAGTGAATTGTTTATATCAAGTTTAATAAAGAAAGGAAGTATTCTCTTATGTATAACGAACTATTAAATGTTAGAGATGCACAATATACCTCCACCCTTTCGGCAATCGCTAAAGATAGCAATCCGAAAGAAGCTTAGGTTTAAAATTCAACGGTTGCCCAGCAACCGTTTCTCTTTGAACCCGATTGAAAAACAACGAAATCATTTTCATAAAAACTGTTTTTCAAAGTTAATAAATCGCTAGCTAAAATTTTTAACCCCCATATGCCCTGTAAAAGACTTTTCAAGCCTTGTTGGGCTTGTCGGAAATGATGGAACAATTCTCATTTTCTAGCAGGCTTGCACAAGAAAAAGACTTTCTGGAAAAAGAAATCATTTTCACAGAAAAAACTTTAAAAAAGTCCTTTACAAAGCCTTTTACAGGTGTTAATATGGTCAATGTTCGAGGGACGAAAGCAAAAAATTGTTCCAGATCATTAGTAGATTGTACTCTTACAAGTTTAAAAGAAAGGAAGTTATGACATGTACAACCAATTATTAAATGTTCGTGACGCTGAATACACCCAAACCCTTTCCGCAATCGCTAAAGAAACTCAACACAAGGATGCGTAACAGTTTCCAAGTAAATTAATACAGTTAATAAATTATTATAATACAGAAAGGATGATGACCATGTATAACGACTTGCTCAACGTTCGGGACGCTCAATACACCGATACTCTTACCAGCATCAAGAAAAACACCAACAGCAAAAATTAATCATCAGCCTCCTCCAAGGCTAAGTGACTAAATACAACCTATTAAACAACCTATATATACAACAACCGATATATAAATAATAAAAACGGCGCTCCTCCAACCGCCGTTTTTTTCTTGGGCTAGTTCAGATGAGCTAGCTTTTTTATTTAAGAAAATAGTGATGAAGCTTTTCGGCTTTCGTTTCCTAGAGTTGAACTCACCACCTCCCCCTGCGCCTGCCTTACTCTTTAGGGTGAACCTGGCGAAGGCCAGAACCACCCTAAAGAGTCAACTCGATCGGAGGTTTGGTGGATTCATCTCCTATTTTTTCCAGTGGTCCTGCCTGCTAGTCGAGCTTCACTTCCTTTTTAATCCAGTTCAGGCGGGCAGTCTAGACATCCACTTCACTAAATAGAGAACCTGGTCATAGACTAGAACCTCTATTTAGTTCCAGTGACTCTGACCACTACTCCGCCTTCGCTTCCTTTTGTTTTTGGTGTTCGTCTTTAATTTTCTGGAGTAATTTGGGTTGGGTGATAAGGTCTAAGCCGGTGAGGGCGAGGCAAATGGCGGCTACGCGGATACTGTCGAGGCCTTTTTCACTTTTTGCGGCGACGACAAACTCTGGGGTGTGGCCGGCAATATCTTGGTCTGAGATAGAAACATAGGGTTGAATGGTGGGGACGACTTGGCTGACGTTCCCTACATCGCTAGAGCCACCAATTTGGTTGGGCCGGCGGTCAATATCCTTTTCACTAAGGCCAACTTCAGGAAAATGACTAAAATACACGTCCTCAAAGCTGGGCGTTAAAATCATATCATCGACCTTGTTTTGGAAGAGGGCAAATTTATACTCCGTGCTCGTGGCCAGGGCTTGGCCTTTGACGATATTTTCGACTCGCTTGCGCACTTTATCTAAAGTACGCCGATTTTTAGCACGTAGGTAGTAGCGCGCGCGGGCATAGTCTGGAATCACATTAGGCGCCTCTCCCCCGTCTAAAATGACACCATGGATATTGACATCCTTGGGCAAGTGGTAGCGCAGGGCATCAATAGCAACAAAGGTTTGAATGAGTGGGATAAGGGCACTGTTTCCTTTCTCAGGGGCGGCGGCGGCATGGGCTGAGGTGCCAAAAAACTCAATATCAATGGGGTCAACCGCTAAAAGAGGACCGCCATAGCGGTGAGTGGCGCCAGGATGGGCACAAAGCGCGGCATCGACATCCTTAAAGCAGCCCTCTCGGACAAAGCTCTCCTTAGCAGAGCCATTCCAGCCTCCTTCTTCGCCAGGCGTACCGTAAACGCGCAGCTCTCCGCCGACCTCATCCAAAATAGAGCGCAAGGCCACCGCGGCAAGCGAACTATAATTCCCGTAAAGATTGTGCCCACAACCATGCCCTAAACCGGCCAAGGCATCAAACTCGGCCAGGTATACCAAGGTGGGGCCAGGCTTTTGACTCTGGTAAGAGGCGATAAAGCCCGTCGGATGGCCCAGCACATCTCGCTCAACGGTAAAGCCTTCCTCCTCCAAACGATCAGCTAAAACCTTTGACGAATAATATTCCTCATTACTGGTCTCGGGGTGGGCATGAATGTCCAAGGCCTGTTCCTGAAAGACCGGCAATTTCTCCTCCACCACTGCTTTAATGCTTGCGATTAATTTTTCTCGACTCATGACCCTCAGATCCTTTCGATAATATTTTCTACTTCTGACCAAATGTTTTCCAGGCCGCGACGTTAGCGCCTTTTGATTTTTCTTGAAGGGCTTGCTCAGTGTCGTCTTGCTGGTAGGCAGCGACGACCTTTTGGAGGATCTCGGTCCTCTCATCATCAGGACGGGCAACGATAATATTCACATAAGGCTTCGACCGCTCATTGACAGGTTCACTGAAAATCGCCTCCTCAGCCGGATCCAAACCCGCATCCACCGCAAAACCACTATTAATGACGGCAAAAGTCGCATCATTTAAGCCCCGCGCTGTTTGTGAGGCATCTACTTCCGTGATTTTTAAGGCCAGCGGATTGGCTAAAATATCCTTCACCGTGGGGGTGATCCCAGCTTTTTTATCCACTTTGAGCAAGCCAGCTTCTTGCAGGAGAATAAGGGCGCGCCCGCCATTGGTGACATCATTAGGAATGAGGACTTCATCACCTTTTTTGATATCGTCAAGACTCTTAATTTGCTTAGAATAAATTGCCAAGGGAGCAATCACCGTGTTGCCGATACTGACTAAATTTTTATTAAACTGCTCGTTAAATTTATCCAAGTAGGCCTGGTGCTGGAAGCTATTCAAGTCCACATCCCCATTCGCTAAAGCCTCATTAGGCTGATTGTAATCACTAAATTTCACAAAATCCAAGGTGATATTTTCCTTCTTCAGACGGGCGATGGCCGGCTCCCAATCTCTCAAGTCATCCCCCACCACGCCAATTTTTACGATTTGCTCTTCACCACCACCTTCCGCAATGCTGGCTGTTCCTCTGCCGCAAGCGCTTAGTAGTGCGAATAGTGTGACGAGTAAACCCGTCCAAGTTAAAGCTTTTTTCATTGTCCATTCCTCCTTAAATTTTGATTTTTCCAGCGGCGGAAGAGCTTAGTCCAAAAGAAAAAGCCCTCTACTGCTATACAGTAAAGGGCGTTAGTCGCGGTACCACCTTTAATTCGGATAAACCTCTTAGTCCAACGTCAGCGCCAATAACGCTGAGATTGGTGTTCATGCTAGCGGTTGAACTCACCGAGTTGGCCTACCTATCGACCAGCTTTCCTCAAAGGCCATTTTCAAATGCCTTTCAATGTCCCCTTCACACCAACATAGGGGCTCTCTTGGCATTGTCCGTCATTTTACTTTCCTTTTCCTAGGAAAAATCGTTTGTTTGAATGTTAAAAGTATTCTAGCATGCGTCTTCAGCCAATGCAAGGAAAAAGAGGCAAAAATTATTTTTTATCATCCGTCGACTTGTTCTTCTTTAATTTTTCCGCTTGCTCAGCCTTTAATTCTTCCAAGATTTCAGCCTTCAATTCTTCCTTCAAGGCCTCCCGCTCTTCTTCCGATAATTTACCCGCTTCTTGGAGGGGCTTGAGCGGGGCTTTTTCTTGGTAGTAATCTTCCCAGCTGTAATCATCGTCTTCAACAATTTCTTCACTGAGTTCGCTGGCCCGGTCCATCAATTCCTTACTATCAACTTGAGATTGATCGAACAGATCACGCATTTCTCGCGCTTCTTTTCGGCCAAATTCTTGTTCTTCATCCGCGTTACGCACGGAATAATCCAGGATACGGTCCCGAACCTTCATTTCATGGTGAATGCGGCGGAAGTTGATCAGCCATTGAATAATAATCAGCATAATAACCCCAAAGCCAATGTAGCCAATCACTGGGAATACATAAGCCACCAGGGATTCAAAGCCGACAAAGGAGAGCGCAAAACCAACCAGCGTCAGGATAATCATATCGCGGCGGAAGTTTTCAGGCTTACTGCGTGACACCCGCTTCCCGAGGGCGTAGAACATCCCAATTGCTGTGTTAAAAATCATACCAAACACGACAAAGGCCATAATCGTCCCTAAAATCGGGTGTAGGCTATCAAACACGGCCAAGAGCGGCATGGCACTGTCTTTGGTGATATCAATATTTAAGGAAATCGTGAAGAAGGACATGAAGAGAAGGATCGCAACGAGGACCCCACCAAACGTCCCGCCATAACCAGCTTCACGCGGATTATATTGGTCACCCCCAATGACCACCGCCATAGAAACAGCCATCATCAGGGATAGGCAGGCGTAGTTCACCGTGCTCACCAACCAGTGAGGCAAGGTTGTCGGCACACTTTCCGTCGCAATCACCATGGCCTGGTCAAAGGGGATGGCTTGGTTGAAGAAGGAATAAATTCCCCCACCAACGATAAAGACAATCACAAAGGGAGTAATCATCCCAATCACATTAGTAATTTTATCCACATCTAAGAAGGCACAAGCCATGACCAACAAAGACATGAGCGCAGCACCCACCCAAACCGGCAGGCCAAATTGCTGGGCCAGATTCGTCCCGGCGCCGGCAATCATAATGAAGCCCATGGAGAAAAGGGTGAGATTAATACAGAAATCAATAATCTTCGACACAAAAGGTGAGGAAATATTATTGAACACCTCACTGTGCTCTTGGGCCTTATAATAGCTCCCAAATTCTAGGAGGGCAATTCCTCCTGCAATGAAGAGGATGGAAGCCACGACCAGGCCCCAAATCCCCTGCCGGCCAAAGCTAACGTAATATTGAAGCATTTCCTTACCACTCGCAAAGCCGGCTCCAATTAAGACCCCTAAATAAGCGAGGCCAATTCGAATCATATTTTGTATTTTATTCGTCATAAGTCTTCCTTTCTATCTGTCACCTAGGTTTATCATTATACTGGTTTATCAAGAAATTGCCAGTAATTACGGCTGTCAGTGTCGAATAAGTTTAACCAATTTTGACGTTTCCGCTTTCCTTCGTCCCAAGCTTGGCTTTTGCTATAATAAAATAAAAAAGGAGGCTCAGCATGTGCGGACGTTACACCTATCCCTTAAATGAAGCTTTACTCGGGCACTTCTATGAGCAACTGCCACCCGAAGATCAAGAAATCGTGCAAACTGATATTGTCTACCCCGGAAAACCGGTGCTAGTCCTCGGCCAAGACTCCGACGGCAAAGTCCGGGCGCGGGCCTTGCAATGGGGCTTTCCCGGCTTTGAGAAGGGGCAACTCTTAATTAATGCTCGGGCCGAATCGATTACGGAAAAGCCTACTTTTCGCACCGCCTTCCTCCACCGACGCTGCCTTTTTCCCATGGCTCGCTTCTACGAATGGAGTACGGATAAAACTCGGTATCTGTTCAATGGCCAGGACGTGCTCTATGTGGGCGGCTGCTATCAAATGAAAGAGGGCCAAGCCCAGGCTGTGCTGATGACACAGGCGGCTGGACCCGTAGTGGCACCCATCCACCACCGCATGCCCTATTTTGTAGCCGCCCAAAACATACGCCAATGGCTTAAGGACCCGAACTTTGCCCAAGCCTACACCTCCCCGACCTTAGAACTCTTCGCCGAACAAGATGGTGGCCCAAAGAAGACCCAGTCGTTAACCATTGGCCCGCTGGTTTAGAGAGGGTTGAATAAAAATAGCACCCACTTGGCCAGAAGAAGAACTCCCAGTTTCCTTCTCAGACTGCGCTTAATCAAAAATCCCCCCTTGTTTCCCCGCGAGAAACCACCCCAACCCTTCTTAAGGAGCAAAATAAGCAAGCTCCTCTTGCTTCCCTGCCAACTGTATGGTAGTATTAATACAAAAATTAGAGAGAAGGCTTTCTATGTCCAAATTAACCAAGGGGCTACTCCTGGTGCTGGCCCTCCTCGTCCTAGTTTTTGCCGGCAAAATCCTCATCCATAAAGGCCATGAATCCAGAACTCTGCCGGGCTACGCTAGTCGCAACATCTATGTCTATAACCTCACCCAAGCAAAAGAAGTGCTAGCCTACAACGAAAACGAACGAGTGGCACCCGCTTCCCTGGTTAAAATGATGACCGTGCATTTAGCTTTGAAGAAAATTCAGAATTTGAATGCTCTAGCGCCAGTGGATGCGGAAACTTACAGTCAACTAGTCGAGGAAAATGCCTCCCTTGCTGGCTTTCAACCGGGAGAGCAAACCACTTACCGCGACTTGCTCTACGGCACCATGCTCCCTTCAGGTGGGGAATGTGCGGACTCACTGGCGATCAATTTGGCGGGTAGTTTAGAGGCTTTCACTGAAGAAATGAATCAGGAAGCCCAGGCTTTGAAATTAAAGCGCACCCATTTCAAAAACCCCAGTGGCCTCGATGAATTTGGGCAAACGTCAACTGCACGGGATATCGCCCTCCTCCTAGCAACTAGCCTAAAAGATGGCAACTTCCGTGCTATTTTTACCAGTCCTCTGTACCAGAGTACCGCGACGAATGCCCATCCCCAAGGCTTAGTGATGAGCAGTACCGTCTTACGGGAATTGCGGCCCGATATGCAGCCGGGCTTTCAAATTCTCGGTGGGAAAAGTGGCACGACCGATAAGGCTGGCCTCTGCTGGGCGACTTTGGCCCAAAAAAATGGCGAGGAATATATTGTCGTTGTCATGGGAGCCCCGCTGGAAGATATCACCGCCCCAGGTGACGAACAGATTCAAGACACTTTGAAAATTTTACAAGAACTCTAAAAAAGCCCCTATTGAAAGGGGCAAGGGCGTCTTAGGACGCCTTTTTTTCTGGGTCTTTTTCTAGCCAATGCTGGTAAGTCAAATCAATGCCAAAAGCACCGAGGGGAGCTGTGACTAAAATCGCAATGACGGAAATGGTCAAGATCAAATCCCCGACTGGCAGCCCCATGGCAAGCGGCACCCCACCGATAGCGGCTTGGACCGTGGCTTTAGGCATGTAGCCAAAGAGGCAAAAGGCCCGTTCTCGCAAAGTCAAGGGCGTGCCGGTAACGGATAGCCAAACGCCAACCATGCGAACGGCTAAGACACCAAGAATGAGGAAAATCGGCGTCCAACCTGCCTTGGTCGCGTAGGAAATATTCACTGAAGCCCCGACCAAAACGAAGAGAAAAATTTCCCCCGGCAGCCAGAGTTTATTATAGATCCGATTAATCGGCTCACTCACCTCGGGCACATAGCGGTAGAGGGCTAAGGCCATGGCCATGACCGCTAAAATCCCTGAGAAAGGCAGGTCCCCAAGCGCCTGCTCCAAGGTCATAAAGAGCATGGAAATCGCCAGCATCACCAAAACTTGCCAGAGGCTGTCCTTTAAAAAGCGGGTGAAGAAAATACTCAAGCCCATGCCCACTAAGCCCCCTACAAGCAAGCCACCCAGAATGGCTGCGGGAACAGCAAAAAGCTGGGTTAAGTGGAAGCTGCCCCCATGTTCTACAATGGATAGGAAGGAAGCGAATAAGACGAGCGCATAAATATCATCTAAAGACGACCCTGCCAAAAGCATCTGCGGAATACCAGCTTCCGTCCCGTAGCCACCCCGAATCAGTTGAATCATTCTTGGCACCACGACTGCTGGCGACACCGCCCCTAAGACCGCACCCAATAAGGCCGCTTCGGGTAAAGTCAAGTCAAAAAATAGGGGGGCTAGGAGCATCGTGCCCAGAATTTCAAAAGTCGCTGGTAAAAAACTCAACAGAAAGGCTGGCCGACCCACACGTTTTAATTCCTTGAGGTTAAGAGATAGGCCCGCCCGCGTGAGGATAATAATTAAAATGACCTGGCGAATATCCCCCGAAGCCGCTAAGAGCCCCTGGTCCAGCAAATTAAAAACGGCCGGCCCTAATAGAATACCTAAAACCAAGTAGCCTAAGAGACTGGGGATGGTTAATTTCTCACACAGCCAGCGCACCAAGAGTCCCAGCAAAACAATTAAAGCAATACTAAATAACATAAGTCCTCCTTTGCATAAGAAAACGCCTGCTCGATTCTGGGCAGGCCAAAAATCAAGCAGGCGCCATTAGCTCTCGCAATTCACCGGGAGCACCATCCCGTTTTCTCTAGTCTAGCATGGGACGATTTTTTTAACAAGGCAAAAAAGAAAACAGTTAGTGTCAAGCAATGCTCGGTCAATCATAAAGAACTCTATCTCGTATCTAATTATTCAAAAGTCACTTCGTTTTTGTGCTAAAGGACGCTGCGTTGAAAAGCAGTGGCACCGGCTTACGCTTCATAGAAGCTTACGCCTGACCGTCCTATTCTGGCTCTATGTCGTTGGATAGGCCTCGCTACGCTCACCCTATCGGCACTCCGAGAGCCAGATATACGGACGGCCTGCTAACACTGCTAACGCAGGTCTTTAGCACGCACTCCGTGTCTTTTGGCGAAGTAGCTAACAAAATGTATGGTATAATTTCCCGACCATACTGCTTGACACTTCACTTGGAATCGTGCCCTGATGGGCACCACAAGAACTTTGTTGCGGCCTGTGACATAGTATTGCCCTAACAAGCCCTGGATATTCGGGTATAAATGGGCTTGTATTAGCTTCAATATCTGATCGAACAGCTTCTTCAAAACAATGATTAGATTGAGCGGTGATAATGGCAGCCATTGCTGCTGCGCCTTGACGGGTCCAATTTCGTCCTTGCTTTTTCATGCGATAAGTATAAAGCCGATGGCCTGCTTCACAAACGCCACCGGAAAAATGGTTTGGTAAGCCTCGCTGCTCTGCTGGTTTAATGAGTAACCAATTCCTTTGAAGATAAGCTCTTAGAGCTTCAATTTCAGCCAAAAACTCCTGATGATGGTGCCAGCGACTTTCACAGGTCTCCAAAGTAACTTGAACTCCTTCGAAATCATAAGCCTTCACTTTTTTAATGACCAATTGACGTATTTTATGATCAAAAAATAGGCGCGTTCTGATTTTTTGAATGACATGAAATTTATCGCAGAAATGTTCATGCCGAAGGCATACCCCAATCATCTCGTTAAAATCTTCCTCCGTATAACCACTGCCACCATCCGAATTAGAAATCACAATCGTTTGATGTAAATCATAGTAGGAGTTAAGAAATCGGCTAACTTTTTCTCGAAGGGCTGCACTAGATTGAACAGAAGAAAAAATAATGAGCTTGAATAAGTTGATGCCGCGAAGTGGATCGATCGACGCCTTCATAGAGAGTCACACGGTGTAGTTGAAGATGTTTTGTCCTGTTCCCTTTTTTCTTTTTGGTGATTAACACCCCATCCCCTTCAATGTATAGAAAAGGAATGGACCGCTTTTGGGAGTAACCCAACTTCTCCTCTTCTGCTTTTTTATTCTCAAAGTCTAAAATTTTCTTTCCAATTTCTTGGACAACATGATGTGCGGTCTGATGCGAAATACTAAAAGGCATTAATGCATTGAAGGCTTCTGCAGTCGCACGAAAAGTTTGCTTCGTACAAAGCTGGGCAATTTTTTCTTTGACTTGAGAAGAAAGATGACTTCTTGCTTCTAGTCCTAAACACAAATCTAGGGGAAGAAAGCTAGAGTGACCTTCTTTTTTCATCCGACAGCGTCTAAAAGTGACGGCACCAAACATAAAACATAGTGTTCGTGGTTCATAGCGAGCAATTTTCCAGCCTTCGGCTTGGTATCTTTGAATTAATTGCTGATCAAGTTGAGTGAAAACCGCTGCAAGACATTCACAGCAAAAATTCTTTATATCGGATAAGCAAGACCTTCAAAGTCACCTAAAGATGAGCAATTTTCCGTCTTTTTTAGAATATCTGTGATAATATCATTCATGAGGACATCTTCTTTCTTTTTATTGTTCAACTTAAAGATAGATGTCCTTTTTTTATTTTTCAAGTCTTACCGAGCATAATTTTACACTAAGAAGAAAACAAGGGACCACAAAGCTTTGCGCAGGCAATCATCAAAACCTACCTGGTCCTATTTTTCTAAAAAGCACTTCGTTTTTGTGCCCAGAACATTGAAATTTAGGCTTTTACTCTTTCCCTAAATTTCGGAATAGCCGCCAATAGTTTTTTCGTATACGGATGCTTGGGGTGGGCAAAGAGGTCTTCGGTTTTTTGAATCTCCACAATTTCTCCCAAATACATGACGGCAATGCGAGTGGCAATACTTCTAACGACAGCCAAATCATGGGTGATGAAGAGATAAGTTAAACCGTCTGCATCCTGAAGATCCATGAGCAGATTTAAAATCTGAGCTTGCACCGAGACATCGAGGGCAGAAACCGGCTCGTCTAGCATGACAAAGTCCGGCTCGTTCACCAAGGCGCGAGCAATGCCCAAGCGTTGGCGCTGGCCCCCACTCAGCTGGCTAGCGCTCCGCTCATAAAGCTTTTCCTCAATCGCTACCCGCTCTAACATCTTAGCAGCGGCTTGGCGGGCTTTTTCCCGGCCAAGCTTGTCCAATAAGGGCTCGCTCACCGCATCAATGGCTGACAAATTAGGATTAAAAGCCGACAGGGAATCCTGGTAGACAATTTGCAGCAAATCACTGCGGCAATGCTCACAACGCTCTAAAGCAGGGATATGAATTTCTCCCTTATCCACCGGCTCCAAGCCCAATAATAAACGCCCCAAGGTGGTTTTCCCACTCCCCGATTCGCCTACTAAACCCAGTGTCTCACCTTTTTCAATGGTCAAATCGACATTTTTTACCGCCTCAACCACCTGGCTTTGGCGCTTGAGTAGATTTTTCTTCGTGTATGTTTTACTGACGTGCTCTAAAGTCACAAAAGCTTCGGCCATCTTAATCCTCCTCCCGCACAAAATGGGTTGCACTGATTGCTTTAAGCGCTCGGTCTTCTTTGGGCGGTGCAATCGTTAATTTCGGCATTTGGAAGAGACGCTCCCGGTTCTTCCCGGTGGGGATGGCCTTAAGCAAGTTTTTGGTGTAGGTGTGTTGGGGGTTTTCAAAAATTTCCTCCACCCGGCCTTCTTCCAAAAGCACCCCTTGGTACATGACCTTCACCTCATCACAAATTTCTGAAATCACGGCGAAATCGTGTGTCACTAAAATGACACTCATGGCCCGCTCCTGCTGCTGGCGTTGAATGAGGTCTAGAATTTGCTTTTGAATCGTGACATCCAAGGCCGTCGTCGGCTCATCAGCGATCAGTAATTTAGGCGACTTCAAGAGGGCTAAGGCAATCATAATGCGCTGCTGCATGCCTCCCGATAGCTCGTGAGGGAATTGCTTTTCCACTTGCTCGGGCTTTAAGCCTACGTCCCTTAAAATATTTTGCATTAAGTCCTCCGTCTGCTCCGCGTCCAGCTGATGCCAGCGGGCAATGACTTCGCGCAAATGGTAGGCGACCGTCCGCAAAGGATTTAAAGACGAGAGTGGATCTTGGAAAATCATACTCATGGGTAATTGCGGGCTCGGTTTTTCAATGTTTTGGCCGGCAAAATTGAGCGCCGCCATATCAGCTGTGATCTGGGCAGGCAATAGCCCCATCAAGGCTTTCATGGTCATACTTTTCCCGCTGCCAGATTCACCCACGAGTCCCGTGATTTTCTGGGCCCGAAAGGCGGTAGAGAGATGATGAATAATGGTCCGTTCGCCCGTCAAAGCGGAATGGGCAGTCACGTTGAGATCTTTGACTTGTAAAATATTGGCGCTCATTTAAACCTCCCTTTGCGTTAAATCGCGAATGAGATTGCCCACTTCATTGAAGGCAAAAATGGTTAACATAATCAAAGCTCCTGGAATCAAAGCCATATGGGGGGCCGCTTGGAGATTACTTTGCGCCGTTTGCAGCAAATTTCCCCAGGAAGCTTGGGGCGGTTGAATGCCCAAGCCCAAAAAACTTAAGGTTGATTCCGTCATAATGGCACCGGCAATACTGGACGTGGAGGCCACCATAATAGTTGGCACAATGCTCGTTAGAATATGCCGGCCAATCAGCCGCAAGGGGCCGACGCCAATAAACTGGGCATACTTCACGTAATGCCGCTCCCTAACGGCCAAAGTTTCGGCCCGCACGAGACGGGCAATGGGCATCCAAGAGAAAAAGCCAATGATCATAATGATCGTGGTCATGCCCGGCTTAAAGAAGACCGTAAAGACAATCGCCAAAACGAGCCAAGGAATGGCAGAGATGACATCAACTAGACGCATGAAGAACGTATCGACCCAGCCTCCGAAGTAGCCGGATAAAAGGCCAATCACCGTGCCGACACCAAGCGATACCAACATAGCCAGAAAGCCCACAAACAAAGACACTCGGCCTCCATACAAGACGCGGATCAAATAATCCCGCCCGACTTCGTCCGTCCCAAACCAATGGGATAGAGAGGGGGCTTCTTGCAATTGGGAGACATCAATACGCGTGGGATCCATGGGCAAAAGGGGCGCGATGAAAGCCAAGCCGACCAGTAAAATGAGGAGGCAGAGGGCCACCAAGTATGTCGGTTTTTCCTTGAGTAAAATTTTAAATTTTTCCCGAGCCATCCTATTCACCTCCCAGACGAATTCGTGGGTCAACCACGGCATAAAGGATATCAGCGAGAAGATTCCCTAAAACAACCAGGACAGCTGAGCAGAGCATGACGGCCATAATGACCGGATAGTCCAGCTGGCGGGTGGCGGTTAGAAAGTAGGACCCCACCCCTGGCCATTGGAAAATCGTCTCCGTAATCGTCGCTCCTGTCACTAAGGCAGGTAAACTCGTCCCAATTTGCGTCACCACGGGCAAGAGGACATTACGCGCAATATGGTGACTTAAAATTTCCCAGCGGCTAGCCCCTAAGGAACGCTGGACCAAAACATACTGCTGGTCCAATTGCCCGATCACACTCGCGCGTACATAGCGGGCCACATCAGGGAAAATGGCCACCACTAAAACAAAGACCGGTAAAATTAAATGCTTCAAGAGATTTAAGAAATTAGCCTGGCCAATATCATACATCCCCAAAGTGGGCAGCCAGCCCAAACGTAAGGCAAAAATATAAATCACCAGCATGGCCAGCCAAAATGGCGGCGTCGACAGGCCCATGGAAAACAAAGTATCCAAAACTTTATCCAACCAAGTCCCACGGTTATTCCCCGCAATTAAGCCTAAGACAATGGCCAAGCCATAAGCCAAAACATAGGCCGGCACCATCAGCCAAAGCGTGTTTTTAAAGCGTAAAATTAACTCCTGACTAATCAACTGATTGGTCATAATGGAACGGCCGAAATCTCCCATCACCACATTTTTCAGCCAGTAAGTAAATTGCAGGAGAAAAGGCTGGTCCAAGCCATGCTTGTGGCGGAGGGCCTCCACCGTCGCTTCACTCATGGCTGGCGTTTTAATCGCATCCACCGCATCATAGGGAGCCAGGTACAGTAATGTAAATACAATAAAGGATATGAGTAAGAGTAAGGGCAGCATCGCTAACAGCCGCCGTCCAATATAGCGCAGCATAGGCACCTCCTAATAGTCACCGCGTTAGGGCTTTTGCAGCTCAAGTTTGTCAAAATGCTCTAGGGTATAAATCGGCACAAATTTTGCTTCCTTAAAGCCGCTCACCCGCTTGTGGGAAACAAAAATTTTCTTATTGTCTACCATCGGGTAAATACCGGCTTTTTCATTGAGCTTGCCTTGTAATTCCTTGTAAATGGCCTTCCCCTTCGCTTCGTCTGGCTCCTTAGCCCCTTCATCGAAGAGGTTATCAATTTCCTGATCCTCAAAACCGAAGTAATTGGAGAAGCCATCACTAGTGAAGAGTGTCCGATACAAATTGGGATGAATCCCCATGATATAGCCGTTCAAGAAGAGGTCGTAAGGTGACTTGTCCGGATCTTGGGTCGCCGCACTCAAGGCACTCGGATCAGCCGGCTGCAATTTCACCTTGACGCCCACATCCTGCAATTGCTGTTGAATAAGGGCCGTCACATTCCTTTGCACCGGGTCATCCGCATCAAAACCTAGGGCCAACGTCGAATCCCCCTGGTTTGCTTCCTTAAGCAGGGCCCGAGCTTTCTTTTCATCATGCTCATAATGAAAAGCTTCTGGGCTGAAGTAAGGGGTCTTAGGATGTAGGAAAGTTGGGGCATTGGTGTAGAGCTTCTCGTCTTGGTAGGCCACCTTGTTTAAATCTTCCCGATTTAAAGCATACATCAAAGCCTGGCGAAATTTCTGGTTTTTAAGACTAGGGCGTTTCATATTAAAACCGATATAGCCCACTCGGTTTTCACTGTAAGGCTGAATATTAAAAGTCTCTTTGTCAAATTCCTGCCGATCTTGCGGTCTCACTACGGCCGCATCCACGTCCCCATTTTGCAGGGCGACCTTTTTGGTATCAGCATTTGCGATAATTTGGAAGACCATTTCCTTAATTTTAGCGAGCTCTCCATTATAATTCTCATTTTGCGTAAAGTGCAAGTACTGGCCCGGCTTATATGCCACCAGCTTATAAGGGCCACTGCCAATCACTTCCCGTCCTTCCAAGCGCTGGTCGGAGAAATCCTTTAAGTCCTGGTAAATGTGCTTGGGCATAATATACTTTTCTGTCAAGACAGCTTCTAGGGCAGACGTTGACACGGCAGGCAGGCGGAAATTAATGGTTTTCTCGTCCACCTTCTCAAACTTAACCGGCTGGCCCTCAATCCACAAGTTATCGCTATTCCCATTGGCCTTGTCCGCCCGGTGTTCATAGGTAAAAACCACGTCATCAGCGGTTAAAGGTTCCCCATCCGACCATTTTAAATCATCCTTTAGGGTCACCGTCAGGGTGAGGCTATCAGCAGACCACTCAATATTGTCCGCCAGTTCATTAACCACTTCCCCATCCACCCCGATACGGGCCAGCGGCTGGAAGACCATGTTCACCGTCGTTAGGCCATAGCGATCCGACGCTGTAATGGGATTGATGGAGATGGGATCCGCGTCAATGGCGTAAATAAAACTCTCAGCGCGATTGGTTTTCGCTACGTCCACGCCGGCTGTGCTGGTGGGCTGGGCGCCCCCACAAGCGGTCAACCCCAGGGTCAACAGCAGCAATAGGAATATTTTCTTCTTCATGATCTCCCTCATTTCTTTACTTTCTTTGGGTAATGTTGTTACATATTACAATATTTTCATTTATGCTTCAAGAAAAAGCCATTGCCAGCTGAAATAATAAAAAACCAGCAGCCAAGGCTACTGGTTATGCTTAGATTAAACGCTCGCCACTGTCCGGATCAAAGGCCACCACCGCTGACCAGTCCCGAACGGCAATATGAACATGTTCGCCCTCTTGGAAGTCTGCCTCGGCTTCGGCCCGCACGATAATTTTTTCATCGGCTGAGCGATTTTTGGGAGCGTCCAAGTACAAATACTGCTCGCCCCCTAAATGTTCCAGCAAGCTGATTTCATAGTCATCGCCGGAGGAAATGGTAAGATTTTCCGGTCGTACACCCAAGCGGAGTCGGTCCGCTTTTGGGGCATGTTGCTCTTGAAAAGCCTGACCCTCTTCCCCGAAAGCTTGGGGAGCCAGCAGGTTAATTTTGGGAGTGCCCAAAAATTCGGCCACAAAAAGATTCGCCGGATTTTGGTAGACCTCCTGGGGACTGCCGATTTGCTGGATTTCACCTGCATTCATGACGACTAAGCGGTCACCCATCGTCATGGCTTCCGTCTGGTCGTGGGTCACATAAATGATGGTCGTCCCCAAGCGCCGGTGCAGACGGGAAATTTCATAACGCATTTGTACACGGAGCTTGGCATCCAAGTTCGACAAAGGCTCATCCATTAAAAAGGCATTGGGCTCACGGACAATGGCCCGGCCTAGAGCCACTCGTTGCTTCTGTCCGCCTGATAAGTTTTTAGGCTTGCGAGCCAAGAAAGGCTTTAAGCCAAGGAGTTCACTCACTTCTTGAATCATTTTCTCCTGCTCGTCTTTAGGAACTTTCGCCAATTTTAGGGGATAGGCTAAATTATCATGCACATCCATATGGGGGTAGAGGGCATAATCCTGAAACACCATGGCCAAGCCCCGGTCCTTAGGTTTTCTGGCATTGGCCCGCTCGCCATTAATGTACAATTCCCCCTCGGTAATAGCCTCTAAGCCCGCAATCATCCGCAGGGTCGTTGATTTTCCACAACCCGAAGGCCCCACAAAAATGATAAATTCTCCATCTTGAATCCTTAAGTTAACATCTTTGACCGCAAAACTATCCTTCTGATCGGGATATTGCTTCGATAAATGCTTCAATTCAATTTCAGACATAAAATCTCCATTCTAAGCCTTCAAGCCCTGCTGGTTCATACCGCGAATCAGATGCTTTTGAATCAGTAAAAAAACGATAAAAGGCGGAAAAGTGGTCACTACTGAGGCCGCCATCTGCGTTTCCCAAGTCGTCTTGTAAAGATCCCTAAAATCCGTCAGGGCTTGGGGCAGGGTGCGTAATTCCGGACTTAAAATAAAAGTTTGGGCATAGACCAAATCTCCCCACGCCGAAATAAAGGCAAAAAGACCGGCCGTAATAATCCCCGGCAAGCAAAGGGGCAAGACAATATGCCAGATCGCCTGCCAGCGACTGCTACCATCCATCCAGGCGGCCTCTTCGTAAGTGATTGGCACCTGCTGGAAGTAGGAAAAAAGCAGGAAAATCGTCAAGGGCAAACCACTCGCCGTATTCGCAATAATCAAAGCTAGGCGAGTATCCAATAAGCCCAATTGCTTAAAAATGACATACATGGCATTGACTAAAATTACCGAGGAAAACATTTGCGTGAGCCCAACAACCGCTAAGAAAGCGCCGCGGCCTTTAAAGGGATAGCGCGTCAGAGCATAAGCCGCCAAGACACCAATCCCTAGGCAGCATAGTGCACTAACCACCGAAATGACCAATGTGTTCTTAAAAGCAGGCAAAATCGACTGGTCTCCACCTAAAACGCGGAAGTAATTCACAAATTGTAAATTCTTAAACCAGGCGGGGGGCCAGCTGATAATCTGCTCATAGGTTTGCAAGGACGAATTCACTAGAACGAGTACTGGAAATAGGGAGGCCGCTACAAAGAGGGCCAGCAATAGCGTGCGGAAGAGTTTACCTTTTTTCACGTTCCCGACCTCCTAGTAAGTACAAGGCGCTAAGCACGGTTAAAAGCAAAACTGCCACGACAGTTAGGGCCGAGCTCGCCCCCAAATCAAAGCGACTGAAAGCTTCCTGGTAGATGCGAATGATCAAGGTTTCCGTCGCCCGCATGGGACCGCCTTGGGTTAAGACATAGATGACATTGAAAGAATTAAAGGTCCAAATGGTCACCAAAATTAAAGTTGTCAATGTTAAGCGCTTTATCCCAGGCCAGGTGACGTCCCGAAACTCCTGCCAAAGTCCGCCCCCATCCATGGCACAAGCTTCATAGAGATTTTTAGGAATGGCGTCAAAACCCGCCAGGAAAATCATGGCCAACATAGGAATCCCCATCCAGGTGTCAACCACGCTGGCACTAATGAAGGCTGCCCGCGGTTCCGCCAGAAAAGCAATCGGCTTGGCTAAGAGGCCCCAATTGGTCAAATAGTAATTCAGATAGCCGTATTGGCCATTCAGCAGCCACTGCCAAACGGTACCTGCAGCGACTTGGGGGATCGCCCAGGGGATCAAAACGAGAAAGCCAAACACCTTCTTTAAGTAGATTTTACTATGCAATAAGTACCCAATACCCAAACCAAATAACATCTTCAGCGTTACCGTCAAAAAAGTATACTTCAATGTAATCATTAGGGTTTGCTTAAATAAAGCATCGCCCAAAACGGACTTAAATTTATCCAAACCTACAAAAGTCATGGCGCCTTGGAAAATGTTGATATCATGAAAAGATTGCCATACGGTTAACGCAATCGGATAACCGTATAGCAATACTAAAAGTACCACACTGGGTAAAATCAACAAGTAAGGCGTGAGTCGCCTTCCTGCCATTATTTACTAACCTCCTGTTGGGCTTCATTGAGAGCTTCTTCCGGTGTTTTCTTTCCAGAAAGAATTTCTTGGAAGGCAATCATGAAGGCTTTATTGAAGGTATCCCAGTTAGGCACTTGTGGCTCAGGAATACCTGCATCTAAAATTGAGAGGAAAGGTTTCATAAAGTCATCTTGGAAACGTTCGTCATCTTCCTCAGACTTCAACACCGGCAACCAGTTATAAGCTTCACTAATTGGCCGTTGCTGATCTTCTTGGCCGAGGAATTCAATAAATTTAAAGGCTTCGTCCTTATGTTCCGAGATGGAAGATAAGGCATAGGAATCGGTCACTAAGGTAACCGCCCGTTCTGTTCCAGCCGGTAATTCGGCAACTTCATAAGGGTACTTGTCAGCCCCTTCATCCACTTGCTCCTTCGACCAGCCGCCATCAATAAACATCGCTAAGTCACCATTGGCAAACATTTCGCGTTGGTCATCACGGGCCGTATCGACAGGATTAGGAATAACATCCTTGAACTTTGTCAGATATTCGGCAGTTTCGATATTTTCTGGACTATTAATAACAAATTCGCCATTGTCATCGATGATCTTCCCACCATTTTGGTAGATAAAGTTAAGCATTTCATCAGTTCCATGCCCAATATCAGTAGGAATGGCAAAGCCATAAATGTCATGCTCATCATGCACCTTTTGGGCCGTTGCTAGTAATTCATCCCAGGTTTCGGGCGCCTTGTCAAGCAAGTCTGAACGGTAGTAGAGGGCCCGTGAACTTAAAGCCAAAGGAATCGCATATTGCTTGCCGTCCACTTTGGCCGTATCCATGACGTTTTCAATCCGATCTTTAAGGAAGTCGTCTGTTAAGTAAGGGTCGAGGTCTTCTAACACCCCTTGCTCCTGGAATTGACGAATCGAGCGCGAGCCCATCATCAAAATATCAGGCGACTGTCCTGCTTGGTAGAGTTGCACAATTTTACTGTTCAATTCATCCCAGCCAGCCGGAATAATTTTAACAGTTAAGTCGGGATTTTCCTTCTCAAATTTAGCGACCGCCCCGTCTAACTCATCCTTTAAATAGCCCGAGTCATAGCCCGGCACCAGCATTTCAATGGTCGTTTTATCCCCACTGTCCTTTTTATCTGAATCCGTCTGAGCTGTTTTTTCAGCCGAACCGTTCTCACTTTTCTGGCCACCTTGGCCACAGCCCACTAAAACGAGTAGGGCTAAAGCGAAGACGCCTAAGTAACGAAATACTTTCTTCATACTTCCACTCCTTTGTTCCTATTTTGTATCGCCATCTTATCATAGGCTCTTAAAAAGAGCTAGCAAAAGCACTAATATAGTAAGTTAAAATACAAAGTGGCTCGCTTATTAGCCAATATCAGGCGTCAGGCCGCTTGGAGCCTTCAATTTCTCCTAGCCAGGGCAAAGCTTCATCATTATCCTTTCGGAAGAGGTTGAGAACTTTAGGATTACGAATTTTAACACTCACCTGATCGCCCACAGCCGCAAACTGCGTATGGGGCACTTTGATCCGCAATTCTTCGTCCTCTTGAACCAGGTAGAGGAATTTCTCGCTGCCCAAATTTTCTACCACCATAACCCGATAGTCCGCACCAGCAGCAAGCGCCAAATTCTCTGGCCGCACTCCCACCTGCACTTCACCTTCATAGTCTCTTGTAAAGCCCGGGTGTTGGTCCCCAAAGACATAGAGGCAGCCTGACTTTAAATGTCCTGGCAGCAGATTAATGCGTGGGGAACCTAAAAATTCAGCAACAAAGCGATTGGCCGGCGTATGGTAAATTTCATCAGGCGTGCCAATTTGCTGCACCCGCCCTTCATTCATCACCACGAGCCGATCCCCCATCGTCATGGCTTCCGTTTGGTCATGGGTCACATAAACCATCGTTGTGCCCAGGTCATGATGCAGGCGGGAAATTTCATAGCGCATACTGACCCGAAGCTTCGCATCCAAGTTTGATAAAGGCTCGTCCATCAGGAAAGCCTGGGGCTTCCTGACGATCGCTCGACCTAAAGCCACCCGCTGCCGCTGGCCACCCGATAACTCGCTTGGCTTTCGGTCTAAGAGCTCAGTGAGCCCCAGCGTTTTAGCGGCTGCCTGCACTCGCTCTTCGATGACCGCCTTTTTTTCCTTCCTAAGTGTTAAACTAAAAGCCATATTATGGTAAACGTCCAAATGAGGATAGAGAGCATAATTTTGGAAAACCATGGCGAGATTACGGTCCTTAGGGTCTACCTCATTCACCCGCTTACCGTCAATAAATAAGTCCCCACTCGTAATATCTTCCAGGCCGGCAAGCATGCGAAGCAAGGTTGATTTCCCACACCCTGACGGCCCGACTAAGACAATAAATTCACCGTCCTTAATGGCTAAGTCAAAGGCCTCCACCGCCTCCACCCCATTAGGATAGATTTTCTCTAAATTTTTTAAGATTAATTCTGCCAATCTTCTTCCTCCTTTATCGGCCGATAACCCAGGCCCACACCCATTAACTCCGGCTGGTCTTGAACCAAATGCTGCAAGCTTGACCCCTGCTTACCCGCTGGGGCGGCAGTCAAAATGCGCTCGCGAGCCATCCCTTGTTTAGAACTTACAGCCACCACCGTAAAATTCTCCCCAAAGTGCCGGATCCGACTGTCTGCTGGCAAGGCTCGCAACAGCGGTGGATAAAGAAGCCAAGAATAGCAGGTATAGGCCAAGTAGCGCTCCTTGGGAAAAGCTCCTTTGAAAAAATTCTGGCTAGCTTGAAAGGCCGCTAACACATTTTTTTGAGCCAGGTTCTCCCCCGCCATCACATGAACAGCGAGGATGGGACTGCCCTCAGGTAAGGTGGGGCCCGTAAAATGCAGGTGGTACTCGGGCTCAGTAAAATGCCAGTGCGTACGTTCAAACTGCAGGACGCCACACTTAAAAATTTTGCCCGCAAAAATTCTCAACAACCACTGCCCGTCCTCAGCCGTCAAGCCCCACTGTGCATTCTGGTCGCGGTAAAGCCGCATCCGTAGCCATAAATCTTCTAAACTCTGAGCCAAGACATCCTCTGGCCAGCCAAAATGCCGATAGGCCTCCGCCACAGCTGGGAGTAAACTTAGGCAAATCTGCAGGCGCAGCTGGGCAGACAAAGTCATGATCAACGTTTCGTGAGCCTGCGGCGGCTCGGGCCAGCCACTCAGCAAGACTTCTCGATTCAAGGCCCCAAGGCCAGCGGGAAAACGGGCAAGCAACTCTCGTAAGTCCTCCTCTCCTTGCCAAGCCTTCGGCAAGCATTCAAGGACGCGCGAGGACAAATTCCTTGCCCCAGGTTCAAAGCATCGCCAGAGTTGCCTTAAAAACTTATCCTCCATTAGCCCTTCACCGCCCCACTCATCAGCCCCGACAATAAGTAGCGTTTAAACAGCAAGGCCAGTAAGGCTGGCGGCAGGATGGCTAGGAGGCCGGTCGTCGCAATCGCCCCGTAATTAACACTGGTCCGTGTCATAAATTCGGACATGACGAGGGTGACGACTTTGGTATCTTGCGTGACACTTAAAATCATAGGAATCTGGTACTGGCTCCAGCTCATCAAAAACAACATCAACAAGCAAGACACCAGAATCGGATAGGAATTAGGCAAAATGACCTTGGTAAAGGCTTGCCATTCGCTACAGCCATCGGTGCGGGCAGCCTCCCAAAGTTCCTGGGGAATGGCTTGGAAATAAGTCATCGCCATCCAAGTGGTCATGGGCAGGAAGGCTGAAATATAGATAATACTCATCCAAAACTGCGAATCCAACCAGCCGCGCTCAGCAAACATGGCATAAATCGGAATAATCGTCGTAAACACAGGAATCACGATCGTCAAAAGCAGGAAATATAAAACCAGCCGCCGCCCCTGAAAACGAAAACGGGCAAAGGCATAGCCCGTCATCGTCGCAATGGGGAGACCAATAGCCACCGTAATACCGGCCATCTTGAGGGAATTCATGAGGCCATTAAAAACCGTCGCATGGGCCCGACTGCCCGGCAAGAGAATATTCTTATAATTATCTAAGGATAAGGCGTGGGGCAAGAGGTCGGTGGTTCGGCCAAGCATCTCCGTTTCTGGAGTCAAGCTCAACAACACCGTCCAAAGCAAGGGTCCCAAAACCCAAATGAGGAAAATCACGACGACTAGGCCATAAAGCCAGCGATTTGTTCGTCTCGTCATAGTAACCTCCTAAATATCTTGGGCCATGGACTTAATATAAGCAAAGCCAATGATCCCAGAGAGAATTGTAATGATATAGGTAATGGCTGAACCAAAGCCAAAGTTTAAAAAGCTAAAAGTATTCATGTAGTTGTACACCAATAAGGTCTGGCTCTCATAACGAAAGCCGGCCAGGGCCACAATCTCATCGAAGACATTTAAGCCCCCCATGGTGAGCTGGATCATCACAATGGCCAGACTTGGGAGGAGCATCGGCAAAGTGATCAACCGGAAATCCTGCCAAGGGGTGCTCCCATCCACTCGCGCTGCCTCATAGAGCTCGTGGGGAATAGTTTGCAGATTGGCTAGAAGTAAAATGGCACAGAAAGGCACCACCCGCCAGGTTACAACTAAAGCCGCCACCACCATCAAGCTCCAGCGGTTAGAAGTCCACGCAAAAGGAGCCTCTAAGACATGCCAGCGCAACAATAATTTATTCAATAAACCATAGCCCGGGTAGAAAATAAATTGCCAAAGCATCCCATTCACAATCGGCGGCAAGGCCCAAGGCACAATCGCCACCGCCGTGAGAAAGGAACTCAGCTTACTTTGGCGGTTGAGCATTAAAGCCGTCACTAGGCTAATAATTAAGCCTAAAATAATGACAAAAACTAATACCAAGGCACTATTTAAAAACGCCTGATAGAAGGCACTCGACTGGATAATTTCAAGATAGTTTCTAAGACCAACAAAATGCGTCCGCCCCGGTTCTGTTAATTTCAGCCGGTAGAAACTATACCAAAGTGTCCGAATAATCGGATACAAAACAAAAATCACCATGATCAAAAGCATGGGGCTGAGCAACAGCCAAGGCCTGAGCTTGTTTTTCATTCCATCTCCTCCAATTGAAAAGAAACGTGCCCCCTAGAGCACGCTTCCTCTTGAATGCTTAGTCGGCATTCTTCGCTAATTCATCAACTTTTTGGGCCATTTGTTCGGCTGCTTCTTCCGGGCTTAATTTACCGTTCGCCATTTCACTGATGGTATTAAACATGGCGGTACTCATTTCCGTGTAGTAATTAGGTACGCCATTTGGGAAAGGCGAGCCGACTTGTTCGGCTAGTTGAAGCATGGGTTCAGCTTCGCGAATGTCCCCATTTTCCACAACGTTATGGAGGGCAGAGTTTCGCGTGGGCAAAATTTCAACCACATCGAAGAGTTGCTTTTGCGTGGCTTCAGACGTGTACCAGTCCACAAAGGCCCGTGCCCCCGCTGGATTTTCGGAGTAAGGGGAAATCCCCACAGCTTCCACGAAGGCAACCGTCTTATCGGAAGGTCCATCTTCACCCGGCAAGTTCATCACATTGACTTCGCCATTCACAGCCGAATCCTTGCCATCGGTTCGAATGGCATAGAAGGAAGGTGCTACCGCCATCGCCGCTTCGCCTTTGGTTAGGAGGTCAAATTTTCCTTCATTAGTCGTCCGGTAAGCGGGATCCACTAGGCCATCTTGGTTAATTTTGTCCATTACTTGCAAGGTTTTCAAGGCGTTTTCCTTGTTCAGCGTATTGTCATCGTTGAAGACTTGACCGGTCATCGCATAGGTGGTGGCCAAAAAGAAGGTCGTCGTGTTTTCGTCTGCTGCCATAGGCATGGCCACTGGGTAGTCCGACACGCCCTTATCTTTTAAGCTCTGACCCGCTTGGATCATGTCCTCCCAAGTTTTGGGGGCGTCGTTGACACCAGCTTCATCAAATTGCTTCTTGTTGTAGAAACCCATGCGGTATTCGTTTGAATAAGGGACGGCATAGTACTTGTCTTCCACCTTAAAGGTGTCTAAGGACGGAATATCCTTCACCGTTTCTTCGTCCAAGTCCAAAGGCTCTAGCCAGCCTGCACTCTTGAATTCACCAACCCAAGACCAGTCGACTTCATAAACGTCAGCAGCAGCTTTTTTCCCAACAGCGGCCGTGGAGATTTTATCGCGGATATCGTCCCAGTCGGTCGGCATCAGGTTCACTTTGACGCCTGACTCCTTCTCAAATTGGTCGAGCATCTCATCAGAAGGCAAGCCCCATTCCGGTAGCATGACGGAGATTTCGCCGTCCGCTTTTTCGGCGGCGTCATTTCCCTTGTCCGCTGTCGGCTTTGCCTCCCCACCTCCTTGGCCACAAGCCGCCAAGAGCCCACCGGCAAGTACGGCCGCAAGCAATTTCTTCCATTTATTCTTCATCTTGTCTCCTCTTTCCCTTAAATCTCACCAAGGTTTTTTATACTTATAAAAAGTAACATAGCTAGCCTTAAATAGCAAGAGAAACCTATTTATTCACTCTACTCCATTAAGGCCTGAACACAGAAACGTCTTAGGGCTTGGAGACGTGCGAAATCATCGTGGTAGGGAATGATGACGTCTCCTGTTTTGGGATCATCAGCCATATCACTTAGTTTTCCAGTTAATTTTTCTACCTCTGCATCTACCATATCCGTGCCAATTTTTTCTGCCGCCAAACGTAAGAGCTCATAGTCTTGAATCCCCATGGCCAAGTGCTTGAAACGCAAACTCAATTCGGGATGACCTGATGCACCTGGGTAGACCAAATACATGTCGCCCGCTGGCCAGCGCTCGGTTTTATAGCGGACATCCGTATTAGGATCCGCTGTCCAAAGGCAATAATTCCAGCGTAAGAAGCCCTTCATCTTAAATAAGTAAGTCAAAGGCCCAATTAACCGCGACTCCATCAAGGGACTATAGACAAACAGATTCAAATGCCGTGGAAACCAGCAAGAATACCAGGTCATTTCCGCACGCCGCTGCCAAATTTTTGATTTCTCTTGTCCTCGCTTATCCAAAATAATTTGCGTATTGACGGAATTACTGTCGAAATTTCCCTCATAAGCCTCGAGGAAGTAACTGTGATGGCAGGCATGCTTAAAGCTTAGGCTTTCCTTGGCGCAGGAATTTAAGAAGTCCTCATAGCCTGCAAAAATTTCTGGCTCATCCGGCTCATCACAAATTACCTTCACGCGCTCCCAATAGTCTTGGGCTTTCAGATGGGCAAAGACCTGGGTCAAGTAGGCCGCTAACTCTTCTTTTTCCTCGATAAAGCCATAAGTTCCTGTGTCCACATCATATACGCGGACACGCAGGGGATCGCGGTAATCTTTCAGGGGCGTTCCAAATAATTGGTAGTCCCAGTTGCCCAAAAGACCAAAGAGGTTAATTTCCTGGGCCATGCCAAGCTTTTCACAGAGGGACACATAATAATCAAGGGCAGAAAAATCTAAAACCAGTTGCCCCTGCTGTCTTTTGACGCCCACAATATTATATTCATAGAGGGCGCTGGGGTTTTTAGGCACGCGGTAGCAAGCCTGCCCCGCCCAAGCATAGTCCGTTAAAATCAAGTCACAAACCTTCTGCCCGGCGGCTGCCAGCGGTTTTAGGAAGTTTTCCAGCAAGGCAAAATGCTCCTTTGACCAGAGTGGCACATCATAATACCGGCTCAAGGCACTCCCATGCTGCCAAAGATCAAGGAAAAAAGGGGTTTTTTCGGGCAAAGTATAGTCTGCCACCTCCACAGCCAATTCGGTTTCTGCTATTTTCCGCTCTTCCTCATAGCCCGTCGTTTCATATAAGGCCACTGTGAGCGTGTGTGAGCCCGCTTCTAAGCCCTTAATATCCAGCCACAGCACGTGCGTTCCCACTCTTAGTTCTTGATTTTGGCTATGCAACAAGCGGTCTCGCTTCAAAAGCCCATCATCATCTTGCACGAAACCTTCAAAGCTTAAGCTCGCCGCCAAGCCCGCCCCAAAAGCACGCAGGCGGTACAGCTTGCCCTTTAAGCCGTCCCAAGGCAGGTGGCTATCGTCATTTAAATTCACCCAAGCTGTCTCTGGTACGGTAAGGGCTAATTGGGCACCCCCGATTTCACCTTCGAGAAGAAATAAGTCGGTCAAAGCCGCCCCAGCAGGCGTACTCAGGCCGACTTGCCGGTAAGTGGGGTCAATAATTTTGAGGTTCATCCTCTCACTCCTTTGCTAAATATGGGATCACTTGATCAATCCGATCTAACACCAGGCTGGCCTGTTCTCGCATCTTCACACTGGGCTCCCCAATATCCGGCACCAAAACAGTAGCCATGCCGGCTGCGTTAGCTGAAGCAAGGCCTGCCTCTGAATCCTCAAAGGCCAAAGCCTCGCTTACCTCGATACCGCCACGTTCAGCAGCCAGGGTATAGATATCTGGTGCCGGCTTGGTTTGCTTGACATCAGCACTGGAAATGGTGAAGGCAAAATACTGGCCGAGCCCCGTCTGCTGTAAGTAGCGGCTAATATTTTGCGGCGTGCCACTGGACGTCACCACGCAAGTCAAATTGTTAGCTCGGCAGTAGTCTAAAACAGCCTCTACCCCTGGTTTAACCTCTAAAGCTCCAGCCAGAATCATTTCATCATAAGCCGCCAAAGCTTCATCAAAAAGCTGCCGACCCAAGCGCTCATCCTGAGCCAAGGCAATCAGATTGGCCAGCGTATTCCGCCAGCCCTTGCCCGCATAGTCGGCCTGGCTTTTGATATCATGGGCAAAGCCGTGCCGGTGCAAAGTCGCCTGCCGGCTCTTATAATAGAGGGACTCCGTGTCCACTAAGAGTCCGTCCATGTCAAAACACAGTAACGTCTTCTCGTTAAACTTCAATTTTTCACCTCATGCAACAATGCGGCTCCTAAAACGCCATTTTCACTCCCTAAGGCAGAAATTTTAATGCGCTCCAGCGCTGTTTCCTGCCCCGGGTAGAGGAGTTTTTTCAGGTGCCCCTTCATCTTTTCAATATAGGCGGGTTGCTTCTGGGCTAGACTGCCCCCTAACACCAAAAGAGTCGGATCATAGAAGGCAAAAATCTGATAAACACTAAAAGCTAAGGCCAAGGCCCCTTCCTCAATAAGCTCTTGGGCCTGCTCGTTGCCTGCAGTGGCTTTTTCAAAAATATCGGCCGTCGTTAAGCTCTCATCTTGAAAAACCTTTTGCCCCCGCTCCGCGATGCCATTCCCCGAAGTGAGGTCTTGAATGAGCGGTCGCTCGGAATCAAAGTAAGCCGGCACAAGGGCGGCCTCGCCCGCAAAGCCTTCGCCACGAAGAATTTTACCTTGCCACATGGTCTGAACGGACATGCCCGTGGAGAGGGTTAAGTAAGAAAAAATGTCCTCCGGCTTCAAACCTGAATCTGCAAATTCCGCCCGCACAGCTACCGCCACATCGTTGTCAATCGCTAAGGGCAAGCCCGGAAATTCCGCCTGAAGCCGCCGGACGATAGGAAAATTAGGCCAAGGAATCATCATTTGAAAAACAGCAATGCCGGCCTCCCGATCCACTTTACCAGGGAGGCCGAGGCCTAAGCCGGTTAAATCTGCCAGCTCCACCTCGTGTTTTTTGAGAAAGGAGCGAATTTCGCGAACTAAAAATTGGAAGAGGGCTTCCGCATTTTCCTTTTCCGTCGGCACTTGCTCAACACAAACGAGTTCCCCCGCCGCATTAACAAGAGCCAAGGCTAGCTTCGTCCCGCCTAAATCAGCACCCAAACGATACTTGGTCATGGTGAATCGCCTCCTGGTAAAATTTCGTCGCACTGTCGAGATAAGCATCCACCTGTGCAAAAGGTGTATCCATGGGCACATCACAACCGGGCGCCAAGCAAAAGCCCTCGCTCACTCCGCCACCAGCCAGGTAAGCTTCCTGAACCGCAGCCGCCATACTCTGCCGGTCGCCCTGGAGGAAAATTTTTACGGGGTCAACATGCCCCCAAATGTGCATGGAATCACCTAAAGCTGCCCGCGCATCCGCAATGGAAACCGCCTGGTCGAGGCTAAAGGCATTAACGCCTGTCGTTTTGATCGCGGGGAACAAGGGCGCAGTATTGCCACAAATGTGCAAAACAATAAAGGTTTTCGGTGCCAAAGCCCGCAAGGCCTCCACCAAAGTTTTTGTGTAAGGCAAGGCAAATTCCTGGTAGGCCTTAGGGCTCAGCAAGCTTCCCGAAGCCAAGGGATCGCCAATAGAAAAATAAGTGTTCGGTAAACTCGAAAAGGTCGCCCCCACTTCCGCCAGCATGCCCGTCACCTGTTCCAGTAAGTAGTGTAAGTCTTCCGGCCGCTTCCGCATATTTCGCAGCATATCTTCTGGAGCCATTAAATTCCCCGCCCCCGAAAAAGGCGCCGGCAAATGAATGCGGCAGTAGGCCTGCCCCTCTGTTTCCGCTTGAAAAAGACGAACCGCTCCCGTAATTTTTGATTGGGCCGCATCCGTATCCCGATTCACCCGATGAAAGTCTAACGTATCGACCGGATCCTTGCGGCCTAGAGCATATTCCTCAATCCGCGCGGGCCCATCTTCAGGCTCGGTGACCCTAGAACCCAGCAAGCGTGCAAAATTCTTTGCACTATAAATCATCGTCACCGCATCATGGCCAAAACGCCGGTAGGAAGCCAATAATTTTTCCGCTAAATGCGTCGCATCAGCCTCGGACTCGCGGTAAGTCATCGAGGTCAAACGCGTCGCCAACAAATTATCAAATAAAACCACAGGCAGCCGGTCAACCTCTTCCCCCAAAGCTAAGGCCCGATCCCGTTCAATTGGAGTAAGCACCACGAAACCTCACTTTCAACAATAAAGAGTTTTCATATTCATCTGTCCCTATCTTACCATAGTTTAGTAGGAAGAAGAAAGAGGAGGCGAAGACGGAATAGCGATCAAAATCACTGTAACTAAATAGAGGTTCTGGTTCGTGACCAGGTTCTCTATTTAGTGAAGTGGATGTCTAGACCGCCCACCTGAGCCAGACGACAGGATACGAACCACCAAAGTTCCCGCTGAGTTAAGTCGATGAAGATGGTTCTGGCTTTAGCCAGGTTCTTCCTCATTGACTAACGCAAGCGTAGGAACTGGTGGTGAGTTCAACGACAGGATACGAACCACCAAAGTTCCCGCTGAGTTGAGTCGATGAAGATGGTTCTGGCTTTAGCCAGGTTCTTCCTCATTGACTAACGCAAGCGTAGGAACTGGTGGTGAGTTCAACGACAGGATACAAATCCACCAAAAATCTCCAAAACAAAAACCGCCAGGAAATTCCTGACGGTTGCTGGTTAGATTTTAGCCTTGCAGGTCAAATTCCTCAGCGAGAATTTCTAGGCCGGCTTGGCGCTTATCAATGCCGGGGGAGAGCAGGCAAAGCAAGATTTCATCAGTCCCAAAATGTTCGGCGAGGGCTTGCATTTTCTCCTTCACATTCCCGCGGTGGGCGATAATGACCCGATCTTCATTGGCTTTCATGTGTGCTTTTTCCTTGTCGGTATAGTCGTAAGCTTTGGCTTCAGCGACCGTGGGCAAGTGCTTGAAATAGCTAAATTGGTCTTGCCCGAGCAGCCAGAGATGAACAGCTTGGCCAAGGTCAGAAGCTTCCTCAGGCGTCTCAGCCACCACCGCGAACACAGCGACCATGGTGCCTGCTTTTTGCTGGCCAGTGTGAGGTTGGAATTTTTCCTGGTAAGTCTTAATGGCTTCTGGGCCCGTGACATATTTATCATCACGCCCCCAAGGGAAGAGGCCAAAGCAATAACCCAAGCCTTCCTTCGCTGCTAATTTGGCATTGCTGACACTCGTACTTAAGAGCCAGAAGTCAGGAGCGGTGTCAGCCTGCGGATTAGCCCGCAACTGCCCAAAACGATAGTCTTCACCCTCCGCTTCCTCAGGCAAGAGGTAGTGCTTAATGTCTTCAATATGCTTTTGATAGCTAGGTTTTTGCTTTTTGTGCTCGTTTAAAGCCTCATTGACCACTTCCGTGCCGGTCGTATTCCCCATGCCCAAATCAATGCGGCCCGGATGGCAGGCATTGAGCATTTGCATGTTTTCGGCAATTTTTAAAGGACTGTAGTGGGGAATCATAACGCCACCGGAACCAATCCGAATATGATCGGTTTGATCCGCCAAATGCATCATCAGCATTTCCGGGCTGCTGCTCGCAAAGGCTGGTACATCGTGGTGCTCGGCCACCCAGAAGCGGTGGAAGCCTAAAGCCTCCGCCCGCTTGGCTAAGTGTACCGTATTTTGAATGGCTTCTGGCCCCGTTGTGCCTTCGTCTAAGGGCGCATAGTCCAGAATACTAAATTTAAGCATTGGCATCCTCATCCTCACCATCGTGGTAATTGCCCGAGAGGTCGCGCATCTTATCACGGGTCTTATCGGACAGGGAAGCGCCTAAGTCCATCATGTAAACAATATCCTTAAAGGCCGCCTCAGGTATCGCCAAGTCTTCCCGCTCTTCCTCCGTCAAGCCGAGGTCAATATCTTCTTCTCGGCCAGCGGCAATTTTCTTCACGAAATCGGGCTCGGTCACAAAGGGTGCAGACATGCCGATGAAGTCGGAGAAGTCGAGACTATTTAAGGCCTTGCCCGGCGTATTAATCCCACCGGTCGCCATAATAGGCAAGCGACCCTTGAAGTGCTTGTAGACCACCTCATTCATCAATTCACCCTCGTGGTCTTTGGAGCGCAATTTTTGTATATAGATATTCTTACCCCAGCTAGCGGTCGCAAAGTAATCCAAATCCACTTCATCATTAAGCAGATCGACAAATTGATTGAATTCATCAACCGTGTAGCCAATCTCACTGCCGCGTGCTTCTTCGGGAGTGCCGCGGAAGCCGAGGATAAAGTCTTTCGGTGCCCGTTCTTCTTCAATAACTTGACGCACCGCCTTGAAAATTTCTACCCCAATACGGCTCCGATTTTCAAAGTTTTGCGTGCCGTATTTATCCTCACGTTGGTTACTGAAGGGGCTGAAGAACTGCTGAATCAAGAGGCGTTGGGCGACAGAAACTTCCACCCCATCAAAGCCAGCATGGATCGCCCGACGCGTGGCATCGGCATAAGCTTCGACAACTTGCTTAATTTTCCGCTGACTCATGGCATAAACGGTGTGGGGGAAAGGCGTATTTAATTCCATTTTTGTGGGCCCATAAACGACATCGTAGTCGCGGCGAGCTGTATCCGCATACATCCCCGCATGGGTCAACTGCAAAATTGCCACATTCCCATCGGCCTTCATGGCAGCTGCTAGGCGGGTCAGCCCTGGAATTTGCCGGTCATCATAAGCCGCAATCCCGTATTCAAAAAGCTGGCCGTAGCGTTCCACATAGCAGGCTCCCGTCACTTGCATGCCTGCCGAGCCTGCCCGCCGTCTGGCATAGGCGAGTTCTTCTTCTGTGACATAGCCTTCCCGGGTCGAGGCATTAATGACCATCGGGGAGAGGACAAAACGGTTTTTTAATGTCTTTCCACATGGCAAAGTCAGTGGTTCGAATAAAGCATCATATTTTCCCATTGTATTCCTCCTAGATTAATAAGCTAATCAGTTCGTCTTGGCTCACCATGCCGAGGTAAGGACGCAAGTCCATGTCAGCCAAGGCTTCTTCTAAATCCTCCCGGCGTACCCGGCAGCCCACTAGTTTTTCTTCAACATCGCTAATGGCCCGGTCACCGAAGAAGTCCCCTTGGATTTTAATTTTTTCAATGCGGCCCTTGTGCACTTCCATTGTTACCGACACAAAGCCACCGGGGAATTTCTCACTACGTTCTTCCCCAAAGTCCGGGTCAGCGCCGTAGTTCCAGTCCCAATTCAAGTATTTCTCCTCGCAGGACTTGTCAATGGCGGCCCATTCTTCCTCAGTCATGGCGTAGCGTTTGGCTTCGGATAAGTGGTCCACGCCCATAATCCGTTCGGCCACTAAATTCGTAATATCTTGGCTGGTCAAGTCTTGGTATTCTGGCGCTAAGTAAGGCCGGACCCCAAGCACCCGGCTCCGGATCGAGTCGATCCCTTTAGACGTAATTTTCTTGTCGTGCGGGGTAAGCACCCGGCCCATGGTTTCAGCGTCCACATCAATTAAGAGGGAGTAACCGGCGTGCACCCGATCCCCCACCTTGCGCATAGCGGCGCCGGAAATTTTATGGCCATCAACTTCAATGTCATTGCGGCCGGACATTTTGGCCCCTTTCACCCCGAGATCATGCAAAACGTCCAGCATGGGCGCAAAGAGGGCTGGATAGTCATTATAGAGCTTGTCGTCTTTGAAGATATAGCAAAATGCGGGCGAGCCTTCATCAATATAGATGGCGCCCCCACCCGTATCGCGGCGAGAAATCTTAATGTCGTGCTCCTTGGCATAGTCCAAGTCGACTTCCTTGCGGGTGTTTTGATAGCGGCCAATCTGAACTTTTGGCTCACTCAAATAAGGGAAAAGAATATCATCATCCAAGTCGGCGTGGTGAATCAGGTAGTCCTGCATGGCCATGTCGACCCCAGCATCGTAGAAATATTGACCGTCACGGATATTTTGAATCAGTTGCATGAAATTCTTCCTTTCTTAAGGCTTATGCCATTGTTGCCAAAGTATGAAGTACCGCTTTGATATCAGTCGAAAGCCAAGACGACCGCTCCCGAATATTTTGCGGCAATTGGTAATTGCGCGCATTCAGGGTAACGTATTGGGCTTTCGGGTTCCTAGCCACTGCCTCTTGGAAGGGGCGTTTAATGAATTGCGGCGTCGTAAAGCCCACTCCAATTTCCAAGAACAAGACCTGCTTGCCCTCATGCTGGCTCATAAAGTCCTCATAGGCCTGGCGCTGGCGCACAAATTGCTCATCTTCTACCATGCCACGGGCGGCGTCCCGCTTATTCATCTCCAAAGGTGCCCCGCATTTTGGGCAACGTGGGATGAGGTCACTGGGGATCTTCAAATCCGCCTGCTCATCGACCATGCGCCACATGAGCGCCTCATCGTCGTACAGGGTGTTATGGCATTGCTTCGTGCACTGCATTTTCCCGTACTCTCCTTGCATTTGGAAAACACGATCCATGTCAAAGTCATTGAGCCGGTAGCGATTATCGGCATTCGTGCTGAGGATAAAATAATTTTTATCCCGCAAAATGCTGGCCAAATCGGTATAGGTTACGACCGGATTCGTGTTCCAATAATTCATGAGTATAAATTCACTCTCAAAGGCCCAGTAAGTCTCCCAGGTGGGGAAGTCGTAGAGGGCCGCATGCAGCATATCGAGAAAGCCATAAGCTTCAATAAATTTCTGGTAATGGTCTGTAAAACGTGGGCCATGGTAAGTAAAGCCCCCCGCTGCTGATAAGCCAGCACCCGTCCCGACCACAACAGCTTCGGCCCCATTGAGAAGAGCATTTAAGGCTTCGATCTGCGCTTTAGGATCCGTTGCTGTAATTTTTGTCCATGCGCTCATTTTAGCCCTCCTGCTCGAGTAATTTTTCATAAATGACCCGATCTTGGTCACCGAAGACATTGAAAATAACCTTCAATTGGGGATCCTTCTTCACTAAGTATTTTTTAACCGTGGCCACAGCAATTTCTGCCGCTCGCTCGTTAGGGAAGGCAAATTCACCCGTCGAAATACAAGGGAAGGCTAGCGTTTCAAGGCCTGCTTCCGTGGCGCATTTCAGGGAATTACGGTAGGAACTCGCCAATTGGCTTTCCTTGATGCCGTTCACGTCCCCAGTCACCGTCGGCCCCACCGTATGAATGACATACTTAGCCGGCAAGGCATAGGCCTTAGAAATTTTGGCCTTGCCCACCGGTTCCCGGCGCCCTTGCTTGGCCATGATCTGAGCCATCTCTTGGCGCAAAGGCACCCCTGCAAAGGTATGGATTTGATTGTCAATGCAGGCATGGTTAGGAATAAAGCAACCCAGCAAGTCACTATTGGCTGCATTCACAATTGCATCCACAGCCAAATGCGTGATATCACCCTGCCAGAGGTAAAGGCGTTCAGCTTTAGGGGTTAAGTCGTTGACGCTAACGGTTTCAATATCTGCTAGCCGCCCCTTTAAATAAGCTTCTTCCAAAGCCAGGTACTCCGAACTGATGGGCTTGGGTTCTCGGATATTCACCAGTCCGCGCCAAACCTTTTGCTTGGTCTCTAAATCCCAAGGCTTCTCGGGCAAAGCCAAGCTGTCTTGGGCATTGTAGCGCAAGCCTTGAAAACGTTTTTTGTGGGCTTCCAATTCCTCGGCTGTCGGCCGTTCTGCCAGTAAAATGTCCAGCATGGCATCCAAACGCTCTTCCTGTGTCAAAGGCGTCATCTCCCTTCAAAAAAGGCAGCGACCCGCTAGGAATCGCTGCCCCGATTGATGTCTTAGTCTTCTAATTTGTTGAACGCTTCTTCGTCCACATCTTCCATGCGTACGAGCCAGTTTTCTTCTGGTTTTTCCGAGTTCAAAATGCTAGGTTCTTCTTTGGCAGTTTTATTGATTTCAACAATTTTACCAGCCAAAGGAGCTTGTAATTCCAACACAGATTTGGAAGCTTCGAGGTTAGCGATCACGTCGCCTTCTTCAACTTCCTTATCTTCTGTGAAGTCCACGAAACCAACTGTTCCCAAGTCGTCTTGGAGTTCTGGGGTCATGGAAAGGGTGTAAATGTTGTCTTCTTTAGTAATGAATAGGAAATTTTTTCTCTTTTGCATTTGACATGCCTCCTTATAAAAATTTTTGTCTAATCTTCATGTCATCCATTATTCAGTATACGGGGCAAGGCCTTAAAAAGCAACCTTCTTGCTTCGTAAAAGATCATATTTAGCCATGGCCAACAAATCCTACTTTTAATTTAGCAAAAACGCCCAGTTAAGGGATTTTGAAGGTGGAGATCTTGCGACTTATCTCTTTAATGATGGCAAAAAAAGCTTAAAAAGCAACGAAGCGTTGCTAGGCAAAATAAGGGCGTGGGCATAAAATATAAGAAAGTAAGGAGGAGAATTATGAAAGCTAAAATACAAATTTTGACGATCGGCTTACTGATGACCATCCTCGATCCCACGCTCGTTTTCGCCAGCTCAGAAAAAACAGACCACGTCAATTCAAAACTTCCTAACGTTGCTACTTATATCACACCACACCAGGCCGTCACCAGTGACCCCGAAGAAGTGAGCACCTTACTCGCCCAAGAAAACATCGACAGTGTTACACTGCTCTTACCCGCAAGCCATGAAGAAAGCCAGGAGGAGCCAGCTGACGATTGGGAGCTCAAATGGGGAGTTCCAGCCTATCGGGTAGTCAACGTTAGAACTCTACCCCAGCAAACGGACGCCTCACCCTTCACAGCCGTTATCGGTGAACCGGGAATGACGCTAGGGATTCAACAAAATCAAACCGTGCAAACAACTTTAAGCTCTTCTTTTGGGGCCAGTACGCAGCTCATTTCAGCCCAGGTCGGCTGGACCGTCACCGGAAGCCGCAGCGTCTTAGTCTCCACCCAATTCAAAGTGCCGGCCAAGAAAAACGGCCGCCTGGTAAAAACTTGTCGTTTAAGCGCCCATGCGATTCGCGACCGAAAAAGTTTTGCCGTCGATAAAAAGCCTTGGAATAGTGGCCAATGGGGCCGCCAAGGCACTGGCTACACCGGAAAAGCTAAAGCCGTCCAATTCAAAATTTCTTATACCTATCGTTAGGGAGGCCCTATGAAAAAACTAATCTTAATCTTACTTGTTCACTTGTTGATTTTGTTTTTGGGCTGGCTGGCCCTCGGCAAAATTTTCACCGTCGTGACCCTTAAAATCGATCCCATGGATTTATTTTGGAGTTTTTACACGATCCGTGCCTGCGCAGAAGCCTTGTACCTTTTCCTAGCACTCGCTTCTGGAATTCCCTATCTCAACTATTTGTTGAACCGATCTTAAAAGGCGTCCACGGACGCCTTTTTCACTTGAAGATTTTGATGATCATAGAGAACGCACTAGCTGGTAACGTTTAAAGCGCAGCGTTTTTCTGGGCGCCGGCTTTTGCAACGAAAGAAAAAGGCTGTCTAAAGTGACCTCATAGAGCTGGGCCAGTAAAAGTAAATTATCCAAGTCAGGATAGCCAAGGCCACACTCCCACTTGGAGATGGCTTGCCTGGACACGCCTAAAACACGGGCCACCGCCTCCTGGGATAAACGTCTGGCCTTGCGGCAAGCTTTCAAATTTTCCCCTAACATCTGCCAAGCCTCCTTATAAATTTGCCTTATTCTAGCACGCCGACAAAGGAAAGTCACGCTTTATTTCCAACAAAAAACGCCTCCCTGACCAGGAGACGTTTGAGTAGCCAAAGTAAAAATTAACGTTTGGAGAATTGTGGAGCTTTCCGTGCCTTTTTAAGACCTGCTTTCTTACGTTCTTTCATCCGTGGGTCACGGGTAAGAAGGCCGGCATCCTTAAGCGGCTTGCGGAAATCAGGATCCACTTCGAGCAAGGCGCGGGCGATCCCTTGACGAGCTGCACCCGATTGGCCAGTAAAGCCACCGCCATGAACGTTAATGTGGATGTCATATTGCCCCTCCGTTTGCGTAACGGAAAGTGGTTGTTTAACAATAACGAATAAGGAATCGTAAGGGAGATAGTCTTCCATGCGTTTCCCGTTAAAGAGAATTTCACCCTTACCAGGTACTAAGCGTACACGGGCAGTTGAGTTCTTACGACGTCCAGTTGCTTGGTAATGTGCTTGTGCCACTGCTGTTCCCTCCTTAAATTAAGTCTTTGATGTCTAAAGCTTTAGGTTGTTGAGCAGCATGAGGATGCTCAGAGCCAGCATAGACATGTAGGTGTTTGAATTGTTGGTTGGCCAATTTGTTGTTAGGAAGCATTCCTTTAATGGAGAGCTCTAACAGTTCTTCTGGCTTTTCAGCGCGCATCATGCCAGCGCTACGTTCTTTAATCCCACCGGGGTGGCCAGAATGACGGTAGTATTTCTTGTCATGAGCCTTTTTACCAGTGAGTTGAACTTTTTCTGCATTAATAATGATCACTTGATCCCCGGTGTCAACGTGGGGGGTGTAAGTTGGCTTGTGTTTACCACGAAGCATTTTAGCAGCGACACTAGAAATACGGCCCAAGGGCACGTCAGTCGCGTCAAGAATCACCCAGTCACGGGACACTTCATGAGGTTTAGCCATATATGTTGTCCGCATTTTTTCTTCCTCCGTTTACTTGTCTGATTGTTGTCACGAATCGGTTCCGGGGCCTATCGTGGGGCAAACAATACCGTTCCTAATTATAGCGAATCAGCCGGCAGTAAGTCAAGGGCTCGACGGGGGTTATTTGCCTCATTTTTTGATAATTTACCAGCTAAAGAGCGAGGCGGGGCTGTGATAGGCACTTGTGTTACTGGGGTAATCTTATTTACCGATAAGGGGCGACTTTTAAGTCCGGGGCACGCCTGAGGGGGCTTGCGTTACTCGGATTTTAAAGTGATGCCCCGATAGTGTCTGCTTTTAAGTTGAGTTCGCGCCTGCTGGTCGAGTTTCGCTTCCTTTAGTCCAGGTCACGCCTGAGGGAGGGTTGCGTTACGTCAAAGCGAAGAACCTGCCCTAAGGCAGAACCTTCTCTTTGTCCGTCAACTCACCACTCCCTCTCTTCGGCGTTCCCTTCCTTCTTAGTCCAGGTCACGCCTGAGGGTCGTCCAGTTCACATCGCATGGGGGTCTGCGTTATGACAAATAGAAGAACCTACCTTTCAGGTAGAACCTTCTATTTGACCATCAACTCAACCACCCATTTTTGCGATGTTCACTTTCTTATGCTTGCGTTACGTCAAAGCGAAGAACCTGCCCTAAGGCAGAACCTTCTCTTTGTCCGTCAACTCACCACTCCCTCTCTTCGGCGTTCCCTTCCTTCTTAGTCCAGGTCACGCCTGAGGGTCGTCCAGTTCACATCGCATGGGGGACTGCGTTATGACAAATAGAAGAACCTACCTTTCAGGTAGAGCCTTCTATTTGGCCAGCAACTCAACCCACCCATTTTGGCGATGTTCACTTTCTTATGCTTGCGTTACGTCAAATGTGAGAACCTGCCTTAAGGGCAGAACCTCACATTTGGCCGTCAACTCAGCCTCTCCTCTCTTCGGCGTTCCCTTCCTTACTCTGTCCTCAAGGCTTCGATAGGATCTTTTTTGGCGGCGATACGGGCGGGGATGATGCCGGCGAGTAAGGTTAAGGCGACGCTGACGAGGATTAGAATGACGGCGGCGGGCCAGGCGAGGAAGGCAAAGCCTGAAATGCCGAGATATTGGTTAATGAAGTAATTCAGAATTTGATCTAGGCCAATGGTCACGACAATTCCTAAGCCCCCGGCGGCTAGGCCTTGAATGAAGGTTTCGGCGTTAAAGACGCGGGAGATATCCCCTTTGGACGCACCGATTGACCGAAGAATACCGATTTCCTTGGTCCGCTCGAGCACGGAAATGTAGGTAATAATGCCGATCATAATGGAAGAAACAACGAGGGAAATGGTCACAAAGCCGATCAAAACTGTCGTAATCATATCGATAATTGACGTGACGGCCGAGAGAAGGAGGCCAATTTCATCCGAATACTGGATTTCCTCGCCTTCCTTTTTCCCTTCATTATAATGGGCGATTAAATCCTTCAATTTTTCCTTGTCCTCAAAGGATTTAGTATAAAAAGCCAAACTGTCAGGATGCTCCGTATCCAAGGCCCCAAAGGCTTGGAGATTGCCTTCATAGGTTTGCTCGGCAGCTTGGCTGAGCGCTTCTAACTGTTCCGGAGCCATTTTTTTAAGTTCAGCGGGCGACATTTTCCCTTGCAGGTCTTCTAGTTTCTGGCCAAAAGGCACCCCCGTTAAAATATTTTTCTTTGGGTCTTTCTTCTGGGCTTTGACCAACTCGCTGTCTTGATTCATGGCGATAATTTTCTCTTCCAAGGCCGGCAAGTAGCCGATTGCTGACGAAGAACCAAAGTCTTCTGCCTGGCTATCCGCCTGCAAGACACCGACAATTTTAACCGGTAGGCCTTTTTTCAATTGCTTCTTGAGAAAATCTTTTTGCTCCGTTCGCTTCTCCCAGTGGCCCTCCTTCTTTTCATATTGGAGGGCATTGGGTAAAATCGTGAAGTCCAAATTCAACAAGTCATCTAAGGGATAGGTTTCATAGGAACTCTCCGCTTCACCCTTCTGCTTGTCCTGCTCCCGCTCCTGGAGGACTTGTTTTAAGTGATCAGCGTCCGCCAACCCCAAGGCGTAAAGCGTCATATCATCAATTTTGCCCTTATTATCGACCATCAGCACCACTTCTTCCGGTTTTTCGGGCAGGCGCCCCGCTAGAATTTTGTGCTGCTGTTTCAAAAGGGGCAGATTATCGACCAGCGGCTGCCAATTATTCATATTAAACAGGCTGGAGGAAGCATTCATTTGCTTCTGCCGCTCGGAAAGCCCCATGGCACTGGTGACAGGGCTAGGATTCACTTGCTGGAAAAATTGCTGCTTATTATTAGGGTTCGAGTAAACCAATAAGTCAAAATCATAATGCTTTTGAATGCTATTAGTGACCGCCTCAAAGGCTGACTGGTTTTCCTTAATATAAGCGCTGAAGGCTTCCAAATCATTTTTCTCCTGATTGGCATCTAAAACTGACAGGAGGCGTTTCTGGGCGACAATTTCATCTTTTTTATGCTTGGGTTCTTCTCTCTTTTGAAATTGCTCAAACGTCTGCAGCATATTATCCTTAGTTTTTTGGATGGTCAAGGGATAGGAGGTCATGGTGTCTTCCTGAATTTGATCGATATAATGGCTGACCCCATTGGACAAGGATAAAATAAGGGCAATGCCGATAATCCCAATACTGCCAGCAAAAGCCGTCAAAAGCGTCCGTCCCTTCTTCGTCAGGAGATTATTAAAACTCAAGCCCAGCGCCGTCCAAAATGACATACGCGTTTTCTGCCCTTGCTCGAGTTTTTCGGCTTGGCTTTCTGTAACCTCAAAGGGCTGACTATCGGCGATAACTTGGCCATCTGCCAACTCTATCAGCCGCGTGGAGTACTTCTCCGCTAGCTCAGGATTGTGCGTCACCATAATAACCAAGCGGTCCAAAGCAATCTCTTCTAAGAGATCCATAATTTGCGTGGACGTTTCCGAATCCAAAGCCCCCGTCGGCTCATCTGCCAGCAGAATCTCCGGATCATTGACCAAGGCACGCGCAATCGCCACCCGCTGCATTTGCCCACCCGAGAGCTGGCTGGGCCGCTTGTGGAGGTGGTCACCTAGGCCCACTTTTTCTAAAGCTTCCTGGGCTCGGGCCTGGCGCTCCTGCTTCTTTTGCCCGGTGAGCGTTAGCGCCAATTCCACATTCGCCAAAACGGTTTGGTGGCTAATTAAATTATAAGACTGGAAGACAAAGCCCACCGAATGATTGCGGTAGGTATCCCAGTCGCGGTCCGTGAAGTCCCGTGTGCTTTGCCCATTAATCAAAATTTCCCCGCTGGTCGGCTGGTCCAAGCCCCCAATCATATTGAGGAGGGTCGTCTTCCCACTCCCACTCTGGCCGAGGATGGACACAAATTCATTGGCCCGAAAGCGCACAGAGACCTCATCCAAGGCTTTCTGCTGCGTCTCCCCCGTTTCGTATATTTTACTAATCTTTCTCAGTTCTAACATTTCTAGCCTCCAATTTATCAATCGCCATCTGCAAACGCCGGATTGTCTGCCCCTGGGCTTCAATTAGCGCCTCCAGATCGGCGTCACTCATTTCAAACAACTCCTGCACCTCCACAAAACGCGCCTCACAAAAAGCCACGCCCGCCGGTGTCAGGGACAAGAGCGTGCACCGTTCATCATGAGGGGCCTTCGCCCGCTGCACCTCACCACGCTCGGCCAATTGCTTGGAAAAGCGCGACACATTCCCCTGATTCTCCTGTAATAAAGCCGTGAGTTCATTTAACGTGCACTCCCCTTGCTGGTAGAGGGCGAATAGAATTGTCATTTGCAGACGATTCAAGCCAGCCTGCTTCAGCCATAAGTCGATAAAACGCGTGTGGGCGCGGTGCAAGGCCTGAAGCGAAGTCAGTAATTTTTGGTACATGGTTATCTCCTCTTGGATATATTTATTATAAATACAAACTGTAGGTTACCAAAATTTAAGGATAGAAACAAGTGTTAATGCTTAAATTAAGGTAAAGAAAAACCCCGCCTAAGGCGAGGTTTCCTCCAATTCTTTTTTAAGCAAAGTGTCCGTTTCAGGAGGTAAAGCCGACTCATCCTTTTCGCTAGCTTCAGTCTCGTCCTGACGGCCAGCATCGTCAGCAACAGGCCCCTCTTCAGCCTCAGGCTCACTTGCTGGCGGCACTTTGGCTTCATCTTCTTCAAGATCGTCTGCTGCCACCACCGTCCAAACATCAGGGTCAGCTACCGGTGGGACGCCAGGTTGAGGCTTCAGCTTGGCTTCATAAAATTCACCCGCATACCACACCCGGTCTCCCAGATCATACTCTAAGTAGCGGAACCAAAGCTCGTCTACACTGGCCACTCCAGGAGGCAAAGTCACAGCCTGCCAGCGCTCACCGTCACCGGGTTTTTCCTCGGTCTCGCTGAGGGGCTGGTGCGGCGCTTTGACTTGCCACTGGTAAAGCTCGCCCTTAAATAGGACATAGTCGCCCGTTTCATAGGTATGGAACCAGCGGTAAGCAGCGATCGCTTCCTGGTCTGGTAGGCTTGCCGCCCGAGGCTGCCGCCGGGGGACTTCCTGGTCCAATGGCTTCCACACGCCGGCTTTCGTCTGGCTCGGCTCATAGCCACTGCGGCCGGATAAAATGGCCTCATACCAAGCGCCCTGGTACCAAACCCGCTCGCCAACCAGGTAAATTTTATGCCGATACCAGAGGTCTTTCACATCAGACACCCCCGCCGGCAAGGAAGCTGGCTGCCAGTAATTGCTCTCGCCAGGCCGGACTTGGCTCACCGTATTCGGATTATGGTTCACGATCCCATTCCACCGGTAAAGCTTTCCTTCATATAAAACATAATCGCCCCGCATGTAGTGATGGTACCAGCGATAGTCTCGCGTATCTTCGGCGTAGGACATGGGCCTAGCCCAATCATTATTCGGCTTAGTCGGATCAAAATTAGGCTGGTTGGGGGCCACATCCCCTAAAACAATGTAAATTCCCGTCGTTTCGCCATTTTCATCCCGAACTAAAACAATATCGCCCCGTTTTAAAGGAAAGGTCGGTGGATTTTTAGGATCAAAAGTCACAATTTTGGGCGGCTGCGTGTCCTCAGGATCTGCCTGGTACCATTGGCCAATCACGACCACACCCCCGCTATTTAAATCTGGGTCCACCGGCCGCAAGCCACCAAAATAAGCATAAGCCGGCTGGGCCAAGCCTAAGCCTAAAAGTCCCAAAGCCAACAGCCAGCCCCAAAATTGCCTCGTCATCCTCACACCTCACTTTTCTCCTCTCCCATCGTCAAGCCCTCATACAAAAGCCACAAGGCCAAGCCAAAGCCCAAGGCCAGCCAGCCGCAAGGCGTTTGTAAAAATAAAATCAGCCGGCCGATTTTAGGCAGGCGGCCCGACACTTGGCCTAAGACCTGATCTGGACGCAAGGCCCAGGGATCCCACTGGCGCCTCTCGTCCTGGCCAAACGCATGGGTCTTATAGCGCACTTCACCCGTGGGATCTTGAACCTCTGCCGCATAGTAGTGCGAAACGTAAAGGCCGGGCTGGGGTTCAACGACTAAAATATCCCCCACCTTAAAAGGCGGCTGAGCTTTCTTCACACCGACCAGGTCCCCAACTTCTAGAGCGGGAGCCATGGAGGGCGTTTTAATCACAAAATAATTGTAAGGCAGCCGCTCCATTAAAATTCGCGGTGGCATAAAACGCGTCACCAAGGCCGTACTCAAAGCCAAAATAAGGAGCCCTTTAAGGCAAAGGCTCCCATAGCGGTAAAATTTTTCCACCAGGCATCGCCTATTGGGCCAAGGTGAAATTCAAATTAACCTTAATCGTTTTGCCCACGATGGCGTCATAGGCCGCCTTATTTTCGGGTTCTTTTAAGGTTACCTTTACCGTCACTGTCACTGGGTCACCAGCCGCCGTCATTTTTTGCTGGCTAGGCGTGATTTCGACCTGAACTAAGTCAGCGTAGTCGCTGGCCCCTTCAATCTCATGGGTTTCTGAAACCACTAAATTCCCTTCGATAAGGTCCTTAGCGCTAATCGTCGCGTCTTCCCCGCTCTCAGCCCATTTCACCGTATAAGTGGCTTCATAAACATCGACATTATCCTGGCTGCCGCCAACACTGAGCGGCACTTTACCCGTGGGAACGAGTTTCTTTCCGGCTGTTTTTAAGGCCTTCGTCACATTCAGCTCGGTATGCACATCTTGTCCCTTGCCGATCGTAATTTCCTGGCCTTCGTTAGCTTGATTAGGATTCCCCACCGTACCACCCCAGTAGGCATACAAGCCGCCGGTCACCACGAGGAAAAGCAATAATAAGCCTGCAAGTAGTGTGCGTTTTTTCTTCTTGTTCATCTTTCGTCCTCCTTTGTTTTCAAACCTTAGAACAATTTTGACAATGTTATCCTAGTGTAGCAGCTAAATATGACCAAGGCAAGCATTTTATCCCTTTTTGCCAGCAATTTTGTTTTCATTATTTTCAATAAAGCTATAAAAAGACCGGCCTAATCGGGTTTCAGGCTTTATTACAACAATTAAAAACATTTCTTGCTTTTCTTCCGGATACAATATTTTCTTGCTTTTATTGAAAAAAGCCCGCCCTCAAGTGGGCGAGCGCGTGTGGTCGCTAGCTATTTAAATGTTTTCGCATGGAAGCGCAAATGCTCAGGAATAAAGCTTTGGATCGTATAGTAAGAATGATCATAGCCAGCCTCTAGGTGATAGGTGATGGGCAAGTGCTGCTCCTGGCAAGCAGCTAAGAAAGCATTGGCTGCTAAATGCTCATCAAGAAATTCATCCGCCGTCCCTTGGGTGATTAAAATCGGCGCCGCCTCAGTTAAAGTCTTGGCTAAGGCAACCGGATCCCAAGCTGTCCAGTTAGCTTCGTCCTTCCCTAAGTAAGCGCAGAAAGCTTGCCGGCCCCAGGGCACCATGGTAGGTTGGCTAATAGGCGCAAAGGCAGAAATTGCCGTGAAGCGCTCAGGATTTTTCAGCCCGAGCATTAAGGCCCCGTAGCCGCCCATAGAATGGCCCATGATACTTTCGCTCGTTTTCCCAGCGGGCAGGAGGTCGTCCACCAAGGCTGGTAATTCTTCCGTCAAGTAGTCATACATCTGGTAGTTTTTGGCCCAGGGCTCTGCCGTCGCATTCAGGTAGAAGCCCGCCCCCTGGCCGAGGTCGTAGGACTCTGCATCCGGCACGTCCTCGCCGCGGGGTGAGGTGTCTGGGATCACCACCGCAACTCCTAATTGAGCTGCTTTTTGTTGAAAGGCTGCCTTCGTACTGAAATTTTGGTCATCGCACGTTAAACCCGACAGCCACCAGATTAAGGGCACCGGCCCCAATTGGGCTTGAGGGGGAAGGTAGAGGCTAAATACCATGTCACAGCCCAAGCTGGTGGAAGTATGCTGGTAGCGGCACTGCTGGCCGCCCCACACCTTTTTCTGTTCGAGACACTCACAAGTCAAATTATTGGCCTCCTTTGCCGTCGTCAAAACTCAAGATATCGCGCAAGGATTCGCCGGCTTCTTGCCAATCCATGGCTTGCTTCAAATCCTTAAAGTCGAGCCGGTGGCTGATGAAGGGTTTTAGGTCAATATCTCCAGCCATGTAGTCATCGATGAGGGCTTTCAAGCCGGTTTGCCCGGTCACTCCACCGAAAGATGAACCCAGCCAAGTACGGCCGGTAATTAATTGGAAAGGCCGCGTCTTAATCTTCTCTTGGCCAGCAGCAACCCCCATAATCACGGATTGGCCCCAGCCCTTGTGCGTGCATTCTAAGCCCGCATTCATCACGTCCGTATTGCCGACACAAACAAAGCTATCGTCCACACCACCATCCGTCAAGTCGATAATTTCCTCTTGAATGGGCCGGTCAATTTTACTGGAATTAATGAAGTCCGTGGCCCCAAATTGCTTGGCCAGGGCTTCTTTCTTATCATCAATATCAATCGCAATAATCCGTTTGGCCTGCTTCCGGACAAGTTCTTGAATTGCTGCTAAGCCCAAGGTGCCAATGCCAAAAACTGCGGCCGTACAGCCTTCCTGAACATTGGCATCATTTCGAACGGCACCGAGTCCTGTCGTCACCCCGCAACCGAGCAGGCAGGCTTCGTCCAGGGGCACGTCTTTAGCAATTTTAGCAAGGGCAATTTCCGGGAGGACCGTGTATTCACTGAAGGTACTCGTTCCCATGAAGTGGTAAATTGGCTCGCCTTCATAGGAGAAGCGCGTGGTTCCATCCGGCATGAGGCCTTGGCTTTGGGTGTCACTGATGGCATTACAGAAGTTTAGACCGCGCTCACAGTATTCACACTCCCCACATTCTGGCTTCCAGAGAGGGATCACGTGGTCGCCTTCCTGAACACTGGTAACTCCGGGACCCACTTTTTCTACGATACCCGTTGCCTCATGGCCTAAAATGCAGGGGAAAATGGCAGAGGGATCATCACCAGAAAGGGTGTAAATATCCGTATGGCAAAGGGAAGTATAAGCGATCTTAATGCGAACTTCGCCTTCCTTAGGGTCCGCAACGTCAACTTCGACAAAGCGTAAATCATTAGGTCCAAACGCTACAGCTGCTTGACTTTTCATGTTGGCCTCCTTCAAAATAATGCGTTACTGCCCTCATTTTAACAAGCCCAGCGTCGAAAATGAAACGATAAGGTAAGAGCAGAAAAAGGAATCGCCAGCCGCCTTATTTATAACTTTTAAAAATATTAAAACCAATGATAGCGGACTAGTGTAAACTTTCAACAAAATGTAGCTAAAAAAGGGGTTATGGCTTGCATTTTTATTCACTTACTCTAAGATAGTCTATGCAATGTGAAAAAATATACAAACATGAGATAAGGAGTGTGTCCGATGAAAGTTATTATTATTGGCTGCACGCATGCCGGAACGGCGGCCGCAAAAACGATGTTAACGGAAAATGACGATATTGATGTGACGATTTACGAGCGGAATGACAACGTGTCCTTCCTCTCCTGTGGGATTGCCCTTTATGTGGGTGGCACGGTCAAAGATGTGGATGGCCTCTTCTACTCGTCCCCGGACGAATTGCAAGCTCTGGGTGCCGATGTGCATATGGAGCACGAGGTCACCGAGCTTGACCAAGCCGCCAAAACCCTCAAAGTTAAAGACCTCAAAACTGGCGAAGAATTTGAAGATAGCTACGATAAATTGGTGATGACGACCGGCTCTTGGCCCATTATCCCACCCCTCGATCACCTCGACGCCGAAAATCTTTTGATCTGCAAAAACTTCCACCATGCCCAAAACCTGATCCAAAATAAAACCGACAAGCAAAAAATCGCCGTGATTGGCGGGGGCTACATTGGCGTGGAACTGGTCGAAGCCTTCCAAAAAGACGGTAAAGATGTCACCCTCATTGATGCCGAAAATCATATCCTAAGCAAGTACCTCGATACCGAACTCATCGAGCACTTGGAAAGCGATATGAAGGAGGCCGGCATTGACCTTGCCCTTGGCCAAAAAGTTACCGGCTTTAAAGTGGATGGGCAAAACATTCTCCGAGCCGTTGAAACTGAGAAGGAAAGTTTTGAGGTGGACATGGCTGTCCTTTGCGTGGGCTTCAAACCCGTTGCCGACCTCTTTGGCCCCTTGAAAACGACTGCTGCGGGAGCGCTCGAAGTGGATGACTACATGCATACCTCCGATCCGGACATTTTCGCGGCGGGAGACAGTTGCGCCGTCAACTACAACCCCAACGGCGGCCACGCCTACATCCCCTTGGCCACGAATGCGGTGCGAATGGGTCAATTGGTCGGGAAAAATATTAAGGCAGACCGCGTCAAGTATCGCGGCACCCAATCCACCTCAGGCTTGAAGCTCTTCGGCTGGACCATTGGAACCACCGGCGTGGCTGATAATACAGCCGAGAACTTCGGTCTCAGTACCCATAGCGTCACCTTCAGCGACTGGTACCGACCCGAATTCATGCCCACGAATGAGAAGGTGCACATGAAACTCGTCTATGAACAAGACAGCGGCCGTATCGTCGGCGGTCAACTGATTTCCAAATACGATATCACCCAATCCGCCAACACGTTATCGGTTGCCATCCAAAATAAAATGACGATTGAAGACTTGGCCTACGTCGACTTCCTCTTCCAACCTAACTTCGACCGGCCTTGGCACTACCTCAACCTCCTCGCCCAAGCTGCCTTGGCCCAGGAAGAAGAAAAATAAGCAAGAAAATAGGGCAACGCCCGCCGTTTTGGTGGGCGTTTTTTCTATGGAAAAATAAAAACGCCCGATCCGTCGAGCGTTAATCTTCCTGCTTTGCTTGCATTTGCTTCAACCAACGGGCCGTTTTTTCAGCGCGGGCGGCTTGATCCATATAAGTCACTTTCATTAAATACAGGCCATGCGCCTGGGCAGTTGGTCCCGCGGCGGTGCGGTCTTTTAAGGCGAGCAGGCGGGCCATTTCCCCCGGCGGCCGTAAGCCATCCCCAATTTGGAGGGCCGTGCCTACAATAATTCGAACCATATGATATAAAAAACCATTCCCCGTCAGCCAAAAGGCAAAGTTGCCGTCCGCCCCAATTGCTAAACGTGCCTTTTTAATGGTGCGCACGTAATTGGTCTTATCGGTTTTCGTCGAGCAAAAGCTTTGAAAATTGTGCTCTCCCACGAGCGTATCCAATTCGCGTGCGACGAGGGCTAAATCGGTGCGGTAAGGATGATGCAGGACATAATTCCTGGCAAAAGGCGATAAGACCGGCGCCTTGCTAACTTGATAGCAGTAGGTTTTATCTTGGGCATGGTAGCGGGCATGGAAGTACTTCTCCATCTTTTGAACGTCCAAAACCCGAATGGAGGTGGGTAAAATACTGTTCAAGGCCCGGAGCATTGCTTCTTGAGGCAGGTCGGCCGGGTAAGCAAAATGAATCACTTGCCCCCGGGCATGAACGCCCGCATCCGTTCGCCCCGAGCCGACAACGGGAATATTTTCCCCCTTACTCATGAGTTTAAGGGCGCGTTCCAATTCCCCTTGCACCGTGGTTTCCCCCGGCTGCACCTGAAAACCCGCAAAGGGCGTGCCATCATAAGCAATCGTCAGTTGATAAGTCTGCCGAGCCATTAAATCACCGCCACATAGCGCAGCAGGACAATGCCCACCGCTGCGGCGACCACAATGGCCATGGCCCAAGTATCGCGGGCTTGCCACTGCAGTTTGCGGTATTTCGTCCGCCCTTCGCCACCTCGGTAGCCGCGAGCCTCCATGGCTGTCGCCAAATCATAGGCCCGGTTAAAAGAAGACACAAACAATGGAATCAGAATAGGAACCACACTTTTAATCCGCTGCATAACGCCTCCCTGGCTAAAATCGACCCCGCGCGCTCTTTGCGCATCCATAATTTTATCGGTTTCTTCCATTAACGTCGGCACAAAACGTAGGGAAATGGAGAGCATCAAGGCCATCTCATGAACCGGCAGGATATTTTTCACCGGACTGAAGAGACTTTCCAAAGCATCCGTAATCGCTAAGGGCGCCGTCGTTAGCGTCACCACCGTGGAAATAAAAATAATCAATAGAAAGCGCAGGAAAATGAAGAAGGCGTTCTCCAAGCCATCCACCGTTAAAAGAATCGGGCCCCACTGCCAGAGGGGCGTCCCCGTGCGCGTGAATAAGAGCTGAATCGTGACCGTAAAAATAATTAGGAAAAGCATGGGACGCAGGCCACCAATAAAAACGCCCAGGCCCATATCGCTCGCATAAATCATCAAAGCCACTAGGCCCAGCATGGCAAAATACGCCGTCAAACTGTTGGCAAAGAAGATCACAATTAATAAAACCATCATGCCCACCAATTTAACGCGGGGATCCAAACGATGCATGAAGGAATTGCCCGGTAAAAAGCGGCCTAAGATAAATTTATCCTTCATGCTCCCCCTCCTTCTGCCAAGCGGTCAAGGCCGCCGCCAATTCTTCCAAAGTCAAAATATCGCCTGCCAGCGGACGCTTCATTCTTTTATTAAAGGCCCGTACAAATTGCAAAGTGTCCGGCACATCAAGTTGCTGCTCTTTGAGCCAAGTTTCATCCGCAAATATTTCCTTAGGCGAGCCCTCCTTGACACAAGTGCCCTTCGCCATGACTACCACATGATCGGCGTAAGCCACCACATCATTCATCTGGTGCGTCACCAAAATCACCGTCAAGCCTTCTTCTTTATACAAACGATAGAACATAGCCATCATCTGCTCGCGGCCCATAGGATCTAAGCCCGCCGTCGGTTCATCCAGAATTAAAATCTCCGGCTCCATAGCCAAAATACCTGCAATCGCCACCCGCCGCATTTGCCCGCCGGACAAGTCAAAGGGGGAGCGCTCATGCAAGTCGACCGGTACGCCACATTGCCTAAGCGCATGCTTTGCTAAAACTTTAGCTTCTTCTTCACTCGCCCCCATGTTCATGGGACCAAACATGACATCTTTAAGCACCGTTTCCTCAAATAATTGCGCTTCAGGAAATTGGAAAACCATGCCTACCTTCTTCCGCAAAGGGGCCACATCCTTTTGCTTCATCCCCGGAACAACCTTAAAACTGTCTACCCAAACCTCACCTGCTGCAGGTAGGAGCAAGCCGTTCAAGTGCTTCACCAAGGTGGATTTTCCGCTGCCCGTCTGGCCAATAATCGCGGTATACTGGTGCTTGGGGATGGTCACGTTCACATCGAGCAAGACCCACGACTCAAAAGCAGTCCCCGCCCCGTAAGCAAAGCCTAAATTTTTTAATCGAATTGACATAGCCAGTCCAACAGCCCCCTCTCATCCTCATAGGCGTCTGGAATTTGCCCCCCCGCCTCCGCCAGCTTGAGACGTAATTTCTCAGAAAACGGCACATCCAAGCCCAACTCCAGCAAAGCCTCCCCCTGCTGGAAAATCGTCTCCGGTGCGCCTTGGTCCACAATCTGCCCCTGATTCACCACCAAGAGCTGATCCGCCAGCGCGGCCTCATTAATGTCATGGGTAATTGAGAGGATCGTCATGTCCCCCTGGGCTTTAATGCGCTTCAAAATAGCCAGCACATCACTACGCCCTTCCGGATCCAACATCGCCGTCGCTTCATCTAAAATAATAATTTCTGGCTGCATGGCTAAAATGCCCGCCAAAGCCACGCGTTGCTTCTGACCACCGGACAAATTAGCCGGCTCACGCGTCTTAAAAGCGGACATCCCCACTTCTTCCAAGGCACAAGCGACCCGTTTCTGCATTTCAGGACGTGGCAGCCCTTGGTTCTCAAGACCAAAAGCCACATCATCTTCCACCGTCGCCCCCACAAATTGGTTGTCAGGATTTTGGAAAACCAAGCCAATTTTACTGCGAATATCCCAAAGCGTCTCCGCGCTCAAGGTCAAGCCATCCACTATGATTTTTCCTTTTTCCGCTTCAAGCAGGCCATCAATTAATTTCGCCAAGGTGGACTTCCCCGAACCGTTGTGGCCAATCATCGCCACCCAGTCGCCCGCTTTAATCTCAAAGCTGGCGCCTGCTACCGTCCAGTCACCCGTCTCCTTCTCATCATCATGTTCATAGGAAAAATAAATATCCTCTACACGGATCCCAGCTGCCATCAGCCCACCTCACATCTCATTTCTTCATACTCGTTTATTATAGCAATAAGCCCATTAGATTTCTAACGAAACAATAGGAGGCGAAGCCACCGCTCGCCCCCGTCGAGTTGACTCTTTTAGAGGGCTGGCAAAAGCCTGATTCTAAAGCACGCTTACCTTACGGAATGTCTCTTTTTCCCTTTCACGTCTTATTTGCATAATATAAAACGGAAAAATAGGCAAGGTCTGCAAACACTGACATAAAGCCGATGACCCCACCGATCTGCAATTCTATTTATTTTTAAAAACCAGCAAGCTAATAGGCTCTTAGCAGATGACGGGGGCGAGTATACAGCCAGCTATCTTAGTCAGAGCAACTACCACTGTAAATAGTGCAGACCTCATTTCACTAAAAAACCTCCAACGACAGAGCGTTGGAGGCTTAGAAATAGCTTAGGGTTCATTGGTTTCCAGCCCCTGCGTTTGGGGGCCTTCGCCATCAGTAGGCTCGACGTGCGTTTCATCGCCAGCGCCATCTTGGCCAGCGACTTCCTTAATCGGTGTAGTCTGCTCGTTCGTCTGAGCCTCATCCGCCTGAGCCTCGTCAGCTTCCTTCTTCAGCTCGTCATAAGCCTTCTCAAAATGACCAAGCTGTGCCTGGTGAACCTGGCTTATACTTTGCAACAGGAGCGTCAGCCAAGCGCGGTAACCTGGAAATTCTAAATGTACCTGATCCGGTGTGAGCCAGTCAGCCTGAACATTATTTTGGTAGTAACCGGCCCAATCGGCGAGATGCACATGCTTTCCCGCCTCCTCAGCGGCCTGCTTCAACATACGATTAACATCATCACGCCAAGGGCGGTTTACATGTGTGTTGACCAAGTAAATTTGCCGGTCCTTCCCCAGCGTCTCCAGCAAAGTTTTCACCTGCTCCAGCGTAAAGCCACCATTCGCTCCCATATTAATCACCACATTCGGAGCCAATTGTTTCGCTTCTGCCAGCCCTTGTGCCACGACTTGTATATCATTCGTGTGTCGCCCGACCGCTGCATCAATATAAGCCTTGGGGAAAATCGTTCGAATCGCCGGTGACATACCAAGCGTTAAGGAATCGCCAATAAAAGTAATCGGTTCCTGGTAAGCCAGCGCTCCTTCGGCTGGACTAATGTGTTCATAAAGTGCTTTTTTATTCTTATCAAAGTTTTTCTGATAGTCCAAAAACTCCTGCATCACTTTTTTCTCATTAGCCGTTTTGCCTTTTTGGTTAGCTTTCAAAGCCGATTGATTCTTGCTCTCATTGACTTTGGCTTGTTCTTGGGCCGCCTTCGTAGCGTCCGTTTGCCGGGCTGCCTTGGGGGCAACAGCTAAGGCCACCCCACCGAGGAGTAAACTCACCGTAAACACCCAAAAGAGGATGCGGGTCAGTAAGGGTGTGGTCTTCGCAATAGCCCGCTGAGCTTCTGCCTGCCAAGCAATCTTCCCATCTTCCCCCCGTTTAGGCTGGAAGATGGGCAAATCTTTAGCTTTTTGTAAGCCAAAGCGCGTCAAAATCGCCAAAATATATAGGAGCAGGAGTTGCAACAGGAAAGTTTGCGTGAAAATATTCTGTGTCTTCGCACCCATGTAAAAAACAATATAGATCGGATAGTACCAGAGGTAAGCCAGGAAAGTGCACTGCCCTAAGGCCACGAGCGGCTTAAAGGACAGCAGTCGGCTCAACCAATGATCTTCCAAAAGAAAAGCCACCGCCAAAACGCCCATGATATCAAACAGCAGCATGCCCCCATAATAGGTAAAGGTCGCATTCGCCGGCAAGGTGGCCATTAAAATAACCAGTACTCCGCATAGAACCAGGGCCACTAAGCCGCGCAACCAAGGCCTAATACGTTCCATTTGCGCATGGAACATCTCACTAGGCTCAACGATCGCCAGCAAGGCGCCCCAACCAAAACTCATGAAACGCGTGTCGGTCCCATAATAGACCCGCGTTGGATCCGTTCCCGGCTGAAAGAAAAGCGCCAAGAGCAGGGCACTCACGAGTGTCAAGACCAAAGTCCCGATCGCCCGGTTTCGCCGCCGCTCTAAAAAAGGCCGCGCCAGCCGGTACAGCAAGGGCCAAAATAAAATAAGCTGGGCATAAACACTTAAATACCACAAATGCGTAAATACGGAGGGATGTAAAAATTCATCAAAATAGGAGCCCCCACTCGAAATTTGATACCAATTGTTCACAAAAAAGAAACTAGATAAAACTTGCCCTAAGGCATTGGTCAGTAAATCAAAACGGAAAAGCAATAAATAGCTTAAAGAGAGCGCCACAACGACCAGCATGGGCAAAAACAACGTCTTCAGCCGTCTGAGAAAAGTGCTTCCCAATTGCATGGAGCCCTCCGACTCATAACTTTCCTCCAATTTCCGCGTCACAAAAAAACCGGATAAAATGAAGAAAATATTCACCGCTAAAAAACCGCCCGGCCAGCGGTGCGTCAAATAATGATAGCTCACAATAAAAAGCATGGCCAAAAAGCGCACACTATCAAATTGCTTATAGTAACGTTTTTCCATATCAACCCCGCCTTGCTTAAAAATAGTCATCCTTTTCCTTCTATTATAGCCTATTTAAGAGCGCTTGTATGGTTTAAGGAAAGTTTTTACTGAGTTTCCTAGAATTTTACCAAAACATAAAAAAATGGAATGTTTTATGACTATTTGAAAGCCTTGAAGATATTCTCCCCCATCAAGCCGATGCCATTGAGCAGCAAGCAAAGATTGGCTTGTTGGTAACTTTGCCAGCACACCTCCGTCAGAACAAAATAAAAATGCTTATAAAGCTTGGAATGACCTCATCAACTAGGAAGGTATAAAATAAAAACATTCGCCCAGAGTGGGTGCTTTTTTTACGGGGTCAAATATGGTCAGAGTAGACGTTCTTGGCACGATGAATGTTACAGGCATATTTCAAGGTGATCGCTACTGAAATTCACATTCCTATCATGGCCTGTATGGAACCCCTTCAAATAAAGATGAAGATACGGTGACTTTCCTTGCTAAATATGAATTTATCCGGTATAATTATAAATGAAATAGGGGTACATATTGCCCACTAGCGTGAATGATGAAATCAGGAGCTGAGGATCATGAGGAAATTACTATCAACCAGCTTGGCCGTGGTGGCCACTTTGGCAACTTTCATGACGAGTCCTGCCTACGCTGACGAAGAACCGGAAACTCCTAAACTCACTGTCGAAGAGTTGTTGGGGGACCGGGAAGAAAGCAAAGACGGGAAGAAGCCGGCCGAAGAAAAAAGAGAAGAAGAAAAACAAACGGAAGCCCCTGTCCAGAAAAAGGACGACCAGGATCTCTCTGCTGCCAAAGCTGCAGCCAAGGAAGAATTCAAAGCAGCTGATGAGAAAACTCTCGCTAAAATTAATGACGCACAAACCTTAGCGAACCTCAATGCCCTAATCGACCAATTGCGTATGAGCGAATTAAAAGCACTCATTGAAAAAATCGATAAGATGAGCCAACTCACTCAGACGCTAAGTGACGCTCGCGATGCTGCTGAAGCCATCTTAGTCAAGGGGGCTGATGCTAATTCAGAAGAAATTCTAAGCACCCTCACCCAACTTCGAGAAGCCTACGCTGCTCATGAGGAAGCAACTGTGGAAGCCGTCCCTAGCGATGAACTGCAGGCACTGATTGCCTTGGCCAAGAAGGAAACACAGCAATCGAAAGCCTTAGAGGAAGCCATTCAACAAGCCGAAGCTGCTCTCGCTAAAGGAGAATTAACCATTGAGGACGTCCAAGTCCTCACTAAGCAATTAGCCGAAGCCCTAGAAGCCAATAAGGCTGACGCAGCGGAAGCAGAAGTGGAGACGGAAAAACCAGCGAAGGATTTTCTTGACTTAGTCGACTGGTCCGCAGTGAAAAACTTGCACAAGAAATTCCAAGAGCAAGAAGCCAAGGAGCAAGCCGAAAAAACTGTAGCCGAACGCCGAGCAGCTAAATTACCACAGACGGGGGCACTGACGTCCTTGACTCCGGCACTTTTAGGCCTTAGCATCGCCGCCATCGGTGCTGGCTTTGCCCTCCGCAAGGGCAAGTAAATTCAGGAAAATTCTTTGAATAAAAGCGGTCTCCTTGAGATCGCTTTTTTTGTACCCAAATCGATTATTACTACCCGTTTTCGAATCCAGAACTCTAAAACTTGCTATCAGGGAGCCATGCGCCAAGGCCCCTAGTTAGCGGACTTCCTAAAGTCACGTGCTAGGGATCCTAGCCACCCAGGATATTGTAGAAGTGTCCCACGTGTAAAAATGAGAAATTTCGTATTATTTTTACAAAACGGTTGACAAAGCCTTAAAAATCATTATGATGGAGATTAATAAGCAAACTTCATAAAAAGAAGAGTAATTAAAGTTCGCTTTCCCAGAGAACTTCGTGGTGGTGAGAGAAGCAAAGTGGTCTTTAATGAAGATGGTCTTTTTTTAGGAAATTTCAAACTGAGAAATTTACGGGTTCTCCCGTTACAGAGAACGAGTATGATAGTACTTGTTGAGCATGTCTTAGTGATAAGGCATGGAATTAAGGTGGTAGCACGATCTTCGTCCTTTGGGGTGGAGATCTTTTTTGTTTAGGGAGGAAATATGATTGAAGTCAAGCATTTAACCAAAGAATTTCAAGTGAACGACCGGCTCATTAAGGGGCTAGATGATGTGTCCTTCCAGGTGAAGGCAGGAGAGATTTACGGGGTCATTGGCCTCTCAGGCGCCGGTAAATCAACCTTGGTCCGTTGTTTAAATCGGCTAGAAGAACCGACGCAGGGGGAAATTTTAATTGACGGCCAGCCCATTTTAAAACTAACGGGTCCCGACTTGCGGGCGGCCCGCCAGAACATGAGCATGATTTTCCAGCATTTTAATCTCTTCATGCAGAAAACGGTGGCGGAAAACATTCGCTATCCCATGGAAATTATGGGCCAGACCAAGGAAGAAATGGCTGCCCGGGTGGATGAACTCCTCACCCTGATCGGCCTAGAGGAGAAGAAAAACGCCTACCCCAAGCAATTATCGGGTGGCGAGAAGCAGCGCGTGGCGATTGCGCGCGCTATTGCCACCAACCCGAAAATTCTCCTGTCTGATGAAGGGACATCCGCTTTAGATCCACAAAATACGGCCGAGATTTTAAAGCTAATTCGCCTCATAGTAGAAAAATACAACATGACGGTGATTATGATCACCCACCAGATGGAGGTGGCGAAAAACATTTGCGATCGCATTGCCGTGATGGAACGGGGGCGTATCGTGGAAGAAAACACGACCAAGCAAATTTTCACTAATCCCCAACATGCGATCACCAAGGCCTTTATCAAGAATTTGGAAGACGAAGTGGAGATGCAAGAGCTGAAAACGGCGCCCACTAATCACAGTTTCTATCGGCTGACCTATGGTGAGGGGAATTACTACGACACGACGCTCTCAGATACGATAAAAAAGTTTGCGATTGATGTGAATATTCTCTCCGGCAACATTAATAAGGTGACCAACTCCTGCGTCGGGCATTTAAATATTGAACTGCGCGGGAGCGAGGAAGAAATTGCTAAAGCAGTCACCTACCTAGAAGCCAACGATGTGCAAGTGAAGGAGGTCTAACGTGGATATTTTACAAATTATTCAACCTGCCTTGGTAGAAACCCTCATCATGACACTCTTATCCACCCTAATTGCGGTTTTAATCGGCCTGCCCCTAGGCATTGTGCTGGTCGTCAGCCAGCCGGGCGGCCTGATGGAGAATAAGCAGTTCTACCAAGTTTTAGATGTGATCATTAATATTTTACGAAGCTTGCCCTTTGTGATTTTGATGATTGTGGTCTTCCCTCTCTCGCGCTTGCTCGTCGGTAAAGCTTACGGAACGTCAGCAATGATCATTCCCCTCTCCCTGAGTGCGGCGCCCTTTGTGGCCCGGCTGATGGAGGGCTACCTGCTCCAGGTGGACAGGGGCGTGATCGATGCCGCCAAATCGATGGGGTCGACGAATCGGGAAATTATTTACAAGGTGCTGCTCCCAGAAGCCATGCCCATGATCGTTGACGGTATCACCATGACCATTATTAACGTTATTGGTTACTCGGCCATGGCAGGTTTGATGGGTGGGGGTGGCCTAGGGGATATTGCCAACCGCTACGGCTACCAGCGCAATGAGCCTGAGGTCCTGTACGCCGCTGTTATTGTAATTATTATTCTCGTCCAGGTGATCCAATTCCTAGGCAAGCAATTAGCCACTAAAATTGATAAAAGATAGGAGTTTTAATATGAAAAAATTCAAATACCTCGTCCTCTGCCTCATCGCCCTCACCCTCACCCTCACGGCTTGCGGCCAAGAAAGTGCCTCGTCAGAAGACAGCTTAACTATTGGCGTCAGCCCCACGCCCCACGGAGAAATTGTGGAAGGCCTAAAGGATGAATTCAAAAAAGAAGGCCTAGATGTTAAGGTGGTTAATTTTGACGACTATGTGCAACCCAACCTGCAATTAGAAGCTGGCGATATTGACGCCAACTTTTTCCAGCATGAAGCCTATTTGAAGGACTTCTGCGAAGAACGGGGCATTAAGGACCTCGTCAACTTAGGCGCTATCCACTTGGAACCCATCGGTGTCTACTCCAAATCGCTTAAGAGCTTGGATGAACTAAAGGATGGCGACGAAGTTATTATCCCTAACGACCCTTCCAACGGTGCCCGTGCCCTCCTGCTACTGCAAAAAGCGGGAGTCATTAAACTCGCCGATGAAAATAATTTGAAAGCCACAGAACAAGATATCGTGGAAAATCCGAAAAACTTGAAATTTGTGCCCATGGAAGCAGCCTCTATTCCCAAAACCTACGGCGACGCCACGATTGGTATTATCAACTCCAATTACGCCATCGCTAATGGTCTGAATCCCATCGACGACGCCATTTACAGCGAAGATAAGGACGCCCCCTACGCTAACATTATTGCCGTCAAGGAAGAAAATAAAGGCGAGGAGAAATTCCAAAAATTGCTGCAGGTTATGACCTCCGAAAAATGCAAGGAGCTTATTAAAGCAAAATTCCAAGACGATATCGTGCCCGTTTTCTAAGTCAAGAGCAAAGATAAAAACCCCTAGCGCCAACAGAGCCTGCTGCGCTAGGGGTTTTTACATTGGAACAAAAGCTCACAAGAACTTGGACAAATGAGAGGGGAGCCGCATTTAACCTGTTCCAGCCGGTAGAATCACCAAAAAATGGAAACTGGCCTGATAAAATGGCACCCCAAAATCTTCTCTAACATCATCCATCAGCCCCTGCTAAAGCCCTCCTCAAACACTATACTTGAGCTATTACTAGCTTTTCAAGGCTTTCCTTTGCGGTGTTCATTATAGCTCTCTAGCCGAAGAACTCAAACAAAAAAGCGCCCTACTCGCAGCGGGCGCTTCTCTAAAAGCTGTCGATTCCTATTATTGAATATTTAATTCAACTTTTTCTTCTACGGCGGCTAGGATCGAGCCATCGATCAGCAAGTCGGTTGCTTTTTCAAGTTCGTCATAGATTTCAATATCTTTGTCTTCGGCAATGAAGTCAATGTGTTGGCGAACAACGTCGTAAGCGGCACGGGTTGGTTCTGCTAATTGGTCGCGGCCATCTTCATCGAAGTCAATGGCTTGGCAAGCGGCCATGATTTCCGTAGCGACGACACGGCGGGAGTTTTTGAGGATGTCCCGGGCGTGACGGGCAGCAATGGTCCCCATGGAGACAAAGTCTTCTTGGTTTTCGCAGCTGGTGATAGAGTCCACGGAAGCTGGGTGGGCGAGTACTTTGTTTTCAGAAACCAAGCCGGCAGCGGCATATTGGGCAATCATGAAGCCAGAGTTAACGCCTGGGTGCTTCACTAAGAAGCTTGGTAGGCCACTGAGGTTGGAGTTAACAAGACGTTCCACCCGACGTTCGGAAATATTCCCGATTTCGGCAATCCCAATACCTAAGTAGTCGAAAGGTTGGGCCATAGGTTCACCGTGGAAGTTACCACCGGAAATAGCTTGGCCTTCACGAGTGATAATAGGGTTGTCGGTGACGGAGTTGATTTCAATTTCAACTTTTTCCTTAACAGAGGCAATGGTATCCTTGCTGGCGCCGTGAACTTGCGGGATGCAGCGGAGGGTGTAGGCGTCTTGCACGTGTTCTTCGTCCATGCGCACGGTCCGCTTGGAACCTTCTAGTAAGGTGCGAATGTTTTTAGCGGTTGCTAATTGCCCCACTTGAGGACGAATGATGTGTAGGCGTTCGTCGAAGGCATCGATAATGCCGTGGTGGGTTTCTAGGGAAAGCGCCCCAGCAATGTCGGCGAGCTTGAGCAATTGTTCAGCGTCATAAGTCGCTAAGGCACCGATAGCGGTGAGGACGGTCGTCCCGTTGATGAGAGCTAGGCCTTCCTTGGCTTCCAGGTGGATGACTTCAACGCCGGCTTTTTCCATGGCTTCGGCACCAGCCATCAATTCACCCTGGTAGTAAGCCCGGCCTAAGCCAAGCATGGGGAGCACCATGTGGGAGAGGGGTGCGAGGTCACCACTGGAACCAATCGAGCCCTTTTCTGGGATGTGTGGGACAACGCCTTTGTTTAACATGTCCACCATGGTTTCGATGGTGCTGAGGCGAATGCCGGAGTAGCCTTTCAGTAAGCTGTTAATCCGGATGAGTACGATCGCCCGCACTTCGTCTTCCTTGAAAGGATCACCGAAGCCACTGGCATGGGTCCGGATAAGATTTTCTTGTAATTGCCGGGTTAAGTCAGCCGGAATGGATTCCCGTACGAGGGAACCAAAACCAGTGTTGACCCCGTAAGTGACTTTCTTGCTTTCGACGATGTCATCAATGATTTTCCGTGAAGCATTAACAGCAGCAATGGCTTCGTCTTTTAACTTGACTTCTGCATGCTCGCGAGCGACCTGAACAACTTGTTCGAGTGTTAAACTATTACCATCGAGTTCAATAATTTGTGTCATGTCCTTACCTCCATAATTCTAAGTTCTGATTTTATACTAACATATAGTAAGCTGATTTAATATTAAGAAACGGTAAGTTTAATTAAGGTTACTTTGTTCCCGCTTGTAGGATTTGTTCATGATGAAGTACATGATGGCGGAGAGAACTACCCCGACCACTAAGGCCACTAGACTCATACGGTTGGCTCCCATGAAGAGCATCCAAACACTGACGACCGTTGCCAAAATTGGAATGGTTGAACCAAAAGGCAAGCGGAAGGAGCCTTTGAATTGTTTTTCTTTGCGACGAAGGACAATAACCGCCAGAGCCGTAGGAATATATTGTAAGAACCGGAAGACCACACTAAGGTCAGCTAATTGTTCGAACGTCCCACTCATGAGCAGCAGGATGGTTAAAATCCCCGACACGATAATAGCGACAATGGGAGCGCCTTTTTTATTTTTTCGCGCAAAGGCGGCGGGCAGTAAACCCTCGTCGGCAATGGAAGCACCGAGCCGGGGAATCATCAAGGAGTCGCCCATATTCAAGCCAAGAATGGAAATTAAAGCCCCGATGGAGACAATCCAGCTGCCCACCGGCCCAATCATTTCTCGAAGCGCATCTTGAACTGGAGCATTGGATTGGAGAATGCCCACACCAAGCATGGCAATCGTCCCGGCAATGATTAAGAAATAGAGAATAGATACAATACTAATGGAGCCAACAATGGCTTTGGGAACGTTTTTCTTGGCGTCACGCATCTCACCGGCAACAATGGGCAAAGCCTCAAAGCCGATGAAGGCGTAGAAAATGGTCATGGATGTGGAAGCAATCCCCTTGGAAATGGTCATGCCTTCAGGTAAGCGCACGAAAGGTGTGAAGTTACCGGCATCGAAACCACCCTTCAGGAAGAAAAGCGTACAGCATGCAAAGAGGATAATCGGAATCAGCTTCGCAATCGTAATCGTGATCGTGAAAATCTTTGACGTTTTAATCCCCATGCTGTTAATAATGGACAAAGCAATGACTAAGGCACAACTGATCCACACATTCTTCCCTTCAAGGCTGGGGAAAGCCATAATTAATAATTTAGCAAAGCCAGCAGCCATCGCTGCCCAAGCCATGATCGTTACTGCCCAACCCAGTAAGCCGACAATGAAACCGAAGAAGTCACCAAAGGCAGCTTTGGAATATTGGAAAGCCCCACCATTTTTGTCAAAGCGAGTGGCCACTTCAGCGAAGCAAACCGCAAGGAGGAGGACCAAAATCACGTCAAAGACGATGGCTAAAAGGCTGGCTGGCCCTAGATCCTTATAAATGGTTTGTGGTAAGAGGAAAATACCACTCCCGATAACGGCGTTAATCCCATAAAGGGTGGCCCCACTCAAGCTAAATTTATCAGCTTCTTTTTCTAGTGGAATAGGATCTTCCTGTGTTGGTGGTGGTGAATTTTTTGTTTGTTCTTCCATCATTGTCATTTCATATTTCTCCTTCCAATGACAAGGTGATCGCTTTCAAAAAATAGACTTTAAATTATTCAAATATTCAAAATTGGCCTATGATTCAAAATTCGATCCAATAGCGAGCCCGGAAAACCGGGCCCGACTTTATATCGTTACAGGTTACTCAAAATGGCTTCGTAAACTTTATCAGCGAGTTCTTCACCTTCAGCCAAGAGGTCTTGGCCTTCTTTTTTCATGTTTTGGATGAAGTCTTCGTCTTTGATCCCGTCAAGGTTGATCAAAACGTTTAACCAAGCGCCGCGGAGGCCAGATTTCAAGTTCAAGGCCGCTACCCCCAAGTCACTAGCAGCGTTCGGGTTTAATTTACCTACCCCGCTGTCGGTGATATGGATGGCTTTAACAATCATCTTCATCATTTCCAAAGGTGATTCTGCAGCGCCCTTGAGGGCTTCTTGCATGGCTTCTTTGCGGGCAGCTTTTTCTTCATCGGTTTCTTTCGGCATTTTAAAGACGGCGCTAACGGCGTTGAAAGCTTCTGTATCCTTATCAATGGCTTCCACCAATTTGACTTTCAAGTCTTTGGCTTCAGCAATAATATTTTTAGCAGCTTCTTGCCCATCGGCGTATTTCTTCTTGCCTTCGGTGAGGAGAGCGACCATGTTGGTGAGGGAGATCCCCATCGCTGCGGCCAGTGCAGAAGCACTACCGCCACCAGGTGCTGGCGCATCTGAGTTTAACGTATCGATAAATTCTTTGACGGTTAAGTCAACGAGTTTTGCCATGTTTTTGCCTCCTAGTTCAATAAGTAGTTCTCAAGAACTTGTTCATTGTAGTCAAAGTCTTCGACCTTCAAGTAGTATTCGGCGGTGTCTACGAGCGCTTTGGCAGGGGCTAAGCCGATGATTTCACTACCAATGATGTTAACGCCGTAGCGAGCAGCTTCAAAACGAATGGTTTCAAAAGTCCGGTAAAGAGGCGTGTCTTCAAAATTAACCATGTTCATCGAAACTTGGGCGATGTTACGGTCTTCAAGCATGACACCGATCCCTTTACAGGAGCGCCAGCCACCGCCAGATTGACGGATAATTTTAGCAATTTTCTTCGCAATGTCTAAGTTATCCGTGTCGAGGTTAACGTTGAAGGCAACGAGTGGCATCCGCGCCCCAATGGCACAAATCCCAAAGGTGGGGTGGATCTTACGTTCACCATAGTCAGGCGCCCATTCTTCTTCCTTCAATTTTTCAGGCATGCCTTCGAATTGGCCTTTACGCACTTTGGCGAGGTTCTTCCGGTAAGGGGCACTGGCTGATTCTTCATAGAGGAAGCTTGGAATTTCTAATTCTTCCCAGAGGCGTTGGGCTACTTTCTTAGAAATTTCCACACATTCTTCCATGGTCACTTCTTTAATTGGAACAAATGGGCAAACGTCCATAGCACCCATGCGTGGATGTTCACCTTCGTGTTTGTTCATATCAATGTGATCACGGGCGTATTTAGCTAATTGGAATGCTACTTCTTGGACTCCGTCAACGTCTCCTACCAAAGTAAACACACTACGGTTGTGGCTAGGGTCTGACGAATAGTCAAGTAAGGTAACCCCGTTGACGCTTTTCGCTACTTCAACAAGGCCATCTACAACTTCCTTGTCACGGCCATTACTAAAGTTAGGAATACATTCGACTAGTTTTGCCATAATCATTCTTCCTTTCCATTTTGCCTCTCACTTGGCTAATACATTTGACACTTCTAAAATTACCATTTAAAATAAACGCTGTCAACCCTAATGCTTATAGCGATGTAAACGGTTTTATTATTCTTTGACGTTTATTTGACAGTTACTGGGTAATGGTTAGTTAGTAGGAATGGCCTACTGCTTGGTTTTTGCCAAACAAATCGTCCCTTATGCATCAAAAAAATCATCTTTGTATCGATTTTCATACCAAATTTTCACAATAATTTTTTATGACGTTCAAACTACTTCTGACCAGTATTTTTGAATTGACGATAAATAGACGAAAAATTTAAGGAGGTCCAGTATGGGAAAGCAACTATTACTCTTGGATTTTGGGAGTACCTATACCAAAGGGACACTTGTGGACGCCAAGCGCGAAGCCTTGCTCGCCCAAGTCAGTGCCGAAACAGCTGTCAAAACCAGTATCATGGCCAGCTACGAGGCGATCAGGCAGCAATTAGTGAAAAGCTTAGGAAATGAAGCTTTAGCTATTCAGGATACTTATATTGCTTCTTCGGCCTTTGGGGGTTTTAAAATGGTGGCCATCGGTTTAACCCAGTCCCTAACCGCGAAAGCAGCAGTTAACGTGGCCTTGGGCTCCGGCACCCGCATTTTAAAAACTTATGCCTATCAAATTAGCCCTCTTGATGTCTTGGAGATACAGAAATTAGAGCCAGATGTTGTCCTTTTGACCGGTGGTACGGAAGGGGGCAACACGGCCTTTATCACGGCGGCGGCAGAAAAACTACAGGCCTTACCGGCAGAGATCCCCCTTGTGGTGGCTGGTAACACAGAAGCCTACCCAAAAATTTCAGCCCAGTTTGCGGGGGGCAGGGAGCGCGTGATTTTTGCCGAAAATATCCTGCCCAAAACCAATTTCCTTAGGCCCGATAAGACACGGCAAATTCTGCGGCAAATTTTCTTCGACAAAATTATTTCTGCTAAGGGCTTAGGGGAATTAAAACACTTAAGTCCCCATCCGATCCTCCCCACTCCCCTTAGCGTCTTAGAAGCAGCGGAACTTTTAAGTCAAGGTACCGAGAAGGAAGCGGGAATCGGGCCCACTTGTATCATCGACATTGGCGGAGCGACAACAGACATCCATTCTGTCATCGAAAATCACCAGCACCAGGCTAACCGCATTCAACTCGGCCTGCCGGAACCGGTCGTCAAGCGAACGGTTGAAGGTGATTTGGGCATGCGCTATTCTAGCCAAAGCCTTTTAATGAATTGTGGGGTGGCCGCTTTTCAAGAGAAAGACCCCAGCTTAGAGGCTTTAACCATTGAAAGGCGTTGCCATGAGCTTGAAGAACACCCCGAAAGTCTGCCTAGCAATGCTTGGGAGCAGCAATTCGACCAAACCCTTGCCCGCATTGCCTGCCAAGAAGCCATGCAGCGCCATGCCGGCACCGAAAGCTATGTCAAAGAAGGTAGCGAAGGCACCTACTACTGGCAAGGAAAAGATTTGCGGGGCATTCAAAATGTGATTGGCACTGGGGGCGTCATCGTGCATAGTCCTACCCCTTTAAACATTCTTAAGGAAGCAACTGCCCCGCACAGAAGTGCTGCCGGAACTTTCCTCTTTCCCGAACAGCCCGCCTTCTACCGCGATCACGCCTACCTTTTGTCCGCCATGGGTCTCTTGGCGAAGGACTATCCCGCACTCGCCCTAAGAATTGCCAAGGCTCATTTAGAGAAACTATAGGCAAAAGAAAACGCCAGCCCCCCGGCTGGCTTTTTCTGTTCTCAATGCTTAGTCATAGGAATTTTCTTTTGCAAACGATCTAATTCACTACGATTACGGTGCGTATTTAATTTCCGGCGGGCATCTTCGGCATAATACTCACTGGAGTGAGCGAAAGCTTGGGCCCAAGGCGCGGCATTTTTTTGAGGCTCTTCTTCTATTTCTTTTTTAATGATCGCCTTGGCAAAAGCGACGAAACCTTGCTCACTCGGACTGGTAAAGCGTCCGGCCGCACCTGTCAGTTCACGCAGCCATTTTTCTAATGCTGACCATTTTTCCAAACGCCAGGCCACTAAAATGAGGTAGGCATAAAGCTGGCCGTGCTTCCAACTCGTGGGGATGGCTTGGTAAATCTCATAAGCCTTAGTCAAATAATCCAATGATAATTCATACTCACCCATTTGATAGCGAATAATGCCCATATTAATATAGAAAACATAAAGGGTACTCTCCACGTGGCCATGCTCAACTAAATGAATGGCACGTTTCTGGTAGTCGACAGCGTCGCGGTACTGCTTCTTAATCGAGCAAATTTCCGCAATATAGTCATAGGCCACCGCCACACTGACACTGTATTTTTCCTGCCAATTGGAAACGATCGTGAAATTGCGAATCGATTCGTCTAAACGCTGCCAAGCCTCTGTCAATTCCCCGAGCATCAAATGGTGCAGGCCTTCGAGACGCAAGAGCCCGCCCATGGTTTCGTAATTATTCGTTTTAATTGCTAAGCGCAAGGCTTGCTCTAGGTAGTAACCCATGTCATCGGGGCGATCCATTTGAATATACAAGTAGATAAGTTGCTTATAGCCAGTCAGCAAATGCTCTTCATGCCCCACGGTTCGAGCTTCCCGAATGGCCTGGCGCAAATCCTTAGCCGCCTTATCATAAGCCCCACGGCGGAGGTAATAGCGCCCTTCCATCAGATTGAAGCGAATCAGCAGTTCTTCATAGGCCTCTTGCTGCCCTTCCTCTACGGTCAAATCCTCCAATTTATGGCGCACATCTTGGAAGCTATTTTCTGTACTCATACCCCAAAGGCTCGCCAGTCCCGTATAAGGATTAACCTGAAAAGCCGGATCAGGTTCCACGGGGAAAAGCTCGTGGTAGTAATCAAAATAGTGCTCCAAGTAACGAATGCGGTAGGAAATCTCCAGCAAGTATTCGCCCGCTTCCTTGTAATGGTAAGCAATTTTAGCCAAAGGATTAGGGGCGTCGTCGTCTTGGTGGGCTTTGGCCAGTGTTTGTGCCAAGCGTAAATGCTCAGCCCGTCGCTTGGTCAAGCTCTCCATCTGGTAGAAATACTCGCGGAAGCGCTGATGACTGAAGCGAACGCCTAGCTCACCTTCATGAACCTCCTCAATGAGAACCCCTTGTTCCACTAAGGGCGTCAGCAGTTCGGATAATTCATGCTCATCAATGCCCAGCTCCTGCTCGAGGAAGTCAAGCGAAACACTGGCATAAAAGTAACTCAAGTGGCAAAGCAAACGTTTGGCCTGCTTACTGACTTGATTGAAGCGCTCCGCCAAAGCGGCTTGCATCTTGATCGTCAAAATGCCGATATCCTCATTATTATTAATAACTTCAAGCGCCTCTTCCAGAAAGAAGAGATTCCCTTCCGTCAAATGATAGAGGTCTTGCAACTCCGAAGCGGACAATTCCCGATTTTCCAAGACACTACGGGCAAAATTCTTGGTCTCCTCTAAAGAGAGGGGTTTCACCTCATGCTCCGTCAGTAGGTCATTCTTCTTCAAGGTGGCTAGCGTACAAGGGTAGGGCTGCTTGGCATCGCTCCGCCAAGTTAATAGCAATTGCATGTTATGATTTTGCGTATTCAAAACTAAGCTTTCAATGACCTTCCAGCTGTTTTGATCCAGCCAATGGGCATCGGAGAAGACAACCAGCACAGGTTTGGATTCGCTTAAGGCTGCAAAAACTGTCAGCAGCAGTTCACTCAAAACATTGAAATTCCCCACCTGCTCGGTATCCATATGGGGCGCAAATTTCTGATAAGAGCGCAAATTCATCGAGGGGAAGTAATGGGATAGGGTGGCCCGCCATTCATCCAAATTGAAGAGCTCTTTTTCCTTGATAATTTTTGTGATTTGGGGAATCAAACGGTAGAAAGGCCGTAAATTATAGGCCCCTTCGACTTGGTAGCATTGCGTGTCAAAAATGTAGAAGTCATCCCTCACATTATCTAACACCCGGTTCACTAAACTTGTCTTTCCTACCCCCTCTTCGCCGGTGAGAAGCACCGAGTAGTTGGGTTCATGGTGCTTAAAATGTGAGAGATTTTGCTCCAACCAACGCCGCTCGTCCTGGCGGCCAAAAAAGCGTTTGGCAAAGCGCCGTTTCTTAATAGGTGTCCGCTGATTTAATTGACGCAAGGCGGCTTCATACATTTCCCGCACCGGTGCACTGGGAGTGACCCCTAATTCTTCCGCCAGCAAGTCATCCAAACGATAATAGGTGTCAACCACCTTATCTAGGCGGTCAATTTTTTGATAATAGCACATCAGGAGATGATAGGCTTGCTCGTCAAATTCATCCAAGTCAATCAAACGATAGAGGAGTTTCTCAATTTCAGGATTTTCCCCTTGATCCAATTCAGCTTTGACTTTTTCCACGCAGGCATTGGTAAATTCCCGGCGGTAGTGCTGGCGCATTTTCACCAGCCACAGTTCATAAGCTTCGGAATCTTTTAGGCTAAAGCCCTCCAGAAACTCCCCGCGGTAGAGGTCTAAATGCTCCTCGGGCTGTTTTTTGAAAGCCCTAACATCAGCATCAATCGGGAGTTCCGGATTCAGGGTTAGAATTGCTTTGTTTGGCGAGGCAATGACGGGATAAGTTAACTTCTTATTCGCCTGGTAAATCACATTCCGTAAGTTTTTCTTTGCCCGCTTCTCCTCCATGTCCGGCCATAATAGTGACGCGGCCTCATCGCGTCGAACTTGCGTATTAACAAAAAGATAAAATAGCAAGGCCTCAATCTTTTGAAAGGGAAATAGGATCGTCTCGCCTTCCACCGTAATCTGAGGCTTTCCAAAACACTGTCCGTATATTGGCATAACAACACCCTCTTCAGTTAATCGCCTGTCGCCCAGCACTCATGAACGACTTCACTAACTATTTTAACATGCTTTTTGGCAATCCTAGACGAAGAAAGGTTCGTTAAGGAAAACTTTTCTATTTCCTGCTTATAAAACTTAAAAAACCCGAGCCAAAGCCCGGGTCAGCATTCTAATTTTGACTTTTACTTGACGATTTCGAAGTTTTTCACCTTGTATTCCCCGTCGATCAAAACGTCTTGAGCCAGGTTGGTGGCGAAGAAGTAGAGGGTGTAGTCCAAGTTTGGTGCATCAAAAATGGTAATGTTAGCGCGTTTACCTTTCTTAAAGCTACCCACTGTCTCTCCACGACCTGCTGCATAGGCTGCATTAATAGTAACCGCATTATACACTTGGATTGGGGTTAAGTGCAATTGGAAGCAGCCTAATTGCATGATGAATTGCATGTTTGCCATGGGGCAGCTGCCCGGGTTAGAGTCTGTCGACAAGGTAATGGCCATACCGGCTTCGATCATTTTCTTCGCTGGCGCATAGGTGTCTTCCATTAAGCTAAAAGTCGTCCCTGGGAGAACATCCCCGATGACTTTACTTGCAGCTAATTTTTTCACACCTTCATCAGTGATTTTCATCAAGTGTTCAGCCGTGTTCGTAGGAATTTCCGCCGCCACATCGACGCCACCAATCGTAGCAATTTCATCACTGTGAATGCGTAGGCCAAAGCCCAATTCCTTCGCAGCTTCGAGAAGGCGTTTGGATTGTTCCGCCGTGAAGACATCCTGCTCGCAGAAAACGTCACAGAATTCCGCCAAGTTTTCTTCCTTTACCTTAGGTAGCATGGCAATGACATCATCAATATATTTGTCGCCGTCACCATTGTATTCTTCCGGAATGGCGTGGGCGGCCATAAAGGTTGAAACCAGTTCAATCGGTTGCGTTTGCTTTAATTTTTCGACCACCCGCATTTGTTTTTCTTCATTTTCCCAGTTTAAGCCGTAGCCACTCTTCGCTTCCACAGTGGTCACCCCGTGACGAAGCATGTGGCTTAAGAGATTTTCTGTCTTTTCGACTAATTCGTCAAAACTGGCTTCACGGGTACTTCTAACCGTAGAGAGAATCCCACCGCCTTCATTTAAGATTTCCAGGTAGGACATGCCGTTTAATTTCTTAGCGAATTCATGCTCGCGACTACCACCGTAAACAAGGTGGGTGTGGCAGTCAATGAGGCCGGGGCTAGCGAATTTACCCGTGCAGTCAATCACCTCAGTTTTGTCATCCACTAAATCACTGGCGGGTTCCCCGGAACCAACAGCGAGGATTTTCCCATCCTTCACAGCAATATAGCCATCTTCAATGACATCTGCCGTATCCATTTCCGAACCATATAAGGCTCGTCCTTCGTCATGAGGATTGAACACTTGACTAAAATGGACAAAAATTTTATCACTTGCCATATTATGCCTCCTTGCATATTCGCTTGGATCAATTGAGTTACTAACACTATTATAGTACAAGATACCTTTTTATTGTCAAAAAAACGTCTAAGCTAAGCGGAAAGCGCTTTGAACAAAAGGCACTTACTATGATATACTAAGATTGACTTTTGTTTGACAGAGGTCGGATAGAGTAGTATTGCGCTGTAAAAGAGTAAAATCTTTATAGCTCACTCTCACTTGGCTTAGGGTTTTACACTTTGACAACCGTTAGTGCTAGTAAAGGAGCGAAAAAATGGATAATCAACAGATTTCTCAGGCAATGGAAATCAAATTGGATAATACCCTGCCTGATTACCCAGAATTTGAAGAAGGTATTCGTCGGGCGCCCAATCGTGGCTTCCATTTAACGAAAGACCAAACACGGACAGCGTTAAAAAATGCTTTACGTTATTTACCAGAAGAACTACACGAAAAAGTTATTCCTGAATTCCTCGAAGAACTCCGGACGCGCGGTCGTATTTACGCTTACCGCTGGCGGCCTGCGGGCAAAATTTATGCCAAGGGAATTGATGAATACAAGGGGAAATGTGAAGCGGCTAAGGGAATCCAAGTCATGATCGACAACAACTTGGACTTCGACGTCGCCCTCTACCCTTACGAACTCGTTACTTATGGTGAAACCGGTTCAGTTTGCCAAAACTGGCTCCAATACCGCCTCATCAAGAAATACTTAGAAAACATGACCGATGAACAAACCCTCGTCATGCAATCAGGACATCCTGTGGGCTTGTTCAAATCACGGAAAAACTCCCCTCGCGTCATCATCACCAACGGCCTACTCGTCGGCGAATATGACAACCAAGAGGACTGGGAAGTCGCCGAAGAAATGGGCGTCACCAACTACGGGCAAATGACGGCTGGGGGCTGGATGTACATTGGCCCACAAGGTATCGTTCACGGCACCTTCAACACCATCTTAAATGCCGGTCGTTTGAAATTAGGCGTCCCTGAAGATGGCGATTTGACCGGTAAATTATTCGTCACAAGTGGTCTCGGTGGGATGTCCGGTGCCCAAGGTAAAGCTGGGGAAATCGCCAACTCCGTCACCATCGTTGCAGAAGTGGATCAATCCCGGATTGACACCCGCCTCGAACAAGGCTGGATCAGTCAATTGGCAGAAACGCCAGAAGACGCCTGCGAACGTGCCCAAAAAGCCTTGGATAAGAAAGAATCCACCTCGATCGCCTACCACGGTAACATCGTTGATCTCTTGGAATACATGGATAAGGAAGACATTCACATCGACCTCTTGTCCGACCAAACGTCTTGCCATAACGTTTATGTTGGGGGCTACTGCCCAGTTGGCTTGACCTTTGAAGAACGGACTAAGATGTTAAATGAAGATCCTAAGCAGTTCTGCAAGCTGGTTGACGAAACCCTCGATCGCCACTATCACGTGATCAAGCGGCTAACAGAAAAAGGCACCTACTTCTTCGACTACGGGAACTCCTTCATGAAAGCCATCTATGACTCGGGCATTAAGGAAATCTCCAAAAATGGCCACGATGACAAAGACGGCTTCATCTGGCCAAGCTACGTGGAAGATATCATGGGACCGATGCTCTTCGACTACGGCTACGGACCTTTCCGCTGGGTATGCTTGAGCGGCAAACACGAAGACTTAATCCAAACGGACAAGGCTGCGATGGAAGCCATTGACAAGGATCGTCGCTACCAAGACTTGGACAACTACAACTGGATCAAGAACGCTGAAAAGAACCAAATGGTTGTTGGTTCCCAAGCCCGCATCCTCTACCAAGATGAAATTGGGCGGGTGAATATCGCCCTTAAATTCAACGAACTTGTTCGTGAAGGCAAAATTGGTCCGGTGATGCTCGGCCGCGACCACCACGACGTTTCTGGGACAGACTCCCCCTTCCGTGAAACCTCCAACATTAAGGATGGTTCTAACGTCACCGCTGACATGGCAGTACAATGCTATGCCGGGAATGCTGCCCGTGGGATGACCATGATTGCCCTCCATAATGGTGGCGGTGTCGGTGTTGGTAAGTCCATTAACGGTGGTTTTGGTCTTGTCTTAGACGGTAGTGAACGTGTTGACGAAATTATTCGTCTCAGTATGTCCTGGGATACCATGGGCGGTGTCGCCCGTCGGAGCTGGGCTCGCAACCCTCACGCCATTGAAACAGCGATTAATTATAACGATCGGAAGTCTGATGGCCACATCACTATCCCTTACCTTGCAGACGAGGAAAAAATTAACAAAGCCCTCGACGCCGTCTTCCCTGAAGAATAGAAAGTTTCGCTGCCCCCTAAAGAGCTGGTTCGCCAGCTCTTTTTTCTTTGTGCCCAAATCTCACCTAAAAAAAGCTGGAGTCCCCTCCAGCTGAATCCTTAAAACTGCACCTACAAACACAGCTGTTGGTCACAGTGTTGGGCTAAATTTTCATCATGGGTAGCTAATACTACCAAGGCTCCGCGGTCTTGGCAATGGCGAAAGAGGCGAAAGACCTGCTGACGATTTTTTCGATCTAAGGAGGCAGTGGGCTCATCCGCAAAGATGATTTTTGCCTCTTTGTACAAGGCACGCGCCAAGCCCAGACGTTGCTTCTCCCCACCAGACAGGGTAACTGCCTGACGCTGCTCTTGTCCATTTAAGCCAACCGCTTTAAGAATTTCTGCCACTTGAGGAGCGCGTTCTTTCCGCCGCTCTAAGGTCACATTATAGGCCACACTGGCCTCATCAATGACCCCATAATCCTGGTAAATAAAAGCGGCCACATTCCGCCAAAAACGCAGGCGCTGCTGTTCCGACTGGGCATCGAGACGCTGGCCAGCCCAAAATAATTCCCCCTGGTCAGCAGGTCGCAGCAAGCCTAATACATTGAGCAAGGTCGTTTTCCCACAGCCTGAAGGCCCAGTGATTGCCACACTGGTCCCCGCCCTCAATGTGAAATTCAGGCCTGCAAATAAAGTTCGTTCCCCAATCTTAACCCCAATATTTTCGCCAATATAAGCCATCTCGATCCCTCCTAAGCGCGCTGGATGATATTTTGGAAACGCTGGCTGCCCACCCCATGATAAGTGAGCAACAAACTTGTGATAAACAATAGTAAGCCACCAGCACCCACACCCAGCAGTAAAGTCAACGGCAAATGTCCAAAAAAAGCCCCATAACCGAGGCCTAAAAAGGCAGCCAGGCTAAACATCCCCAATTCCAAACGCAAGGCAGGCCGGAAAATCTGATGGTAAGGATGGCCACTCGTGCGTTCGATAAAAAGTACTTTTTGATGTTGATCCAACCAATTTTTGGCCGCCAAAAAGCCCGAATAGCCGATAAGAAAGAGGGTAATTCCAATCGCCAAGACATAGAAATTGGCTTCTTTCTGGAAGTCCTGCCCCTGGTGGAGGGCAACATCCGCAATCGTATCGATGGACAAAACATCCCAATAGAGTGGTGATCTCGCTAAAGCATTTTCAAAATAAGTATCCTGCTTAAAGACTAAATTGCCACTGGTTAAGGCGGGCAACAGAAAACCGTTAAATTCTAAATCTCGTGTTGGATGGTCCACCAGCAGAACCAGTGGGTGTTTAGCATGCACTGTCTGATTGCCCATGGCTAAATTAGGCGGTAAGGCAACTAAAGGTTTTTTGCCTGTCCAAACATAAAAAGGTAAAGAATCCAGTTCGGCATTTTTATCCCTCAGCCATAAAGGCAATTGACTTTGTAAAAAAGTCCGCAAGCCGGGGGAAAGCTGCTCAACCTGCAGGGGCTTAAGTTGGCCGGCAGCCTGAGCGTCAGATACAGAAAGCTCCATAGCTTCTAGCCACTGCGGATCAGTCACGATAAAATGATCAAACGCATCGCCCAATTCCTCTTCCAGATGAATACTTTGATCCACGACATAAGAGAGCGCCAAGCCCTCATGATCAGCCATCCCTTGCAGAAACTCCAACGTCTTGGCTGGCTCTTGGGTGCTGGCCTCTTCCTGACTAAGAGCCACCTGTACATGATTTTCGAAGCCCTGCCAGATTTGATATTCTTGAGCAAGTTGAAAGCGAATCCAAAATGTGGTCAGCAAGCCAGGCAGGAGCAAGAAAAAGCTTAGGCAGCTTAAAAAACGCAGTCCCCGGTGGGAGTATTCCAACCAGGGTTCTGCAAAGCCAGGTTGAGAAACCACCGCCACCCGTGGGCGCAACAGGCAAGCGGACAGGCCCAATAAGAGCAACAGTCCTATAGAGAGACCCAGCAGAATAAGACGGCTAAAACGCCAAGCAATGCTAATTTGCTGGTAGCCAAAGAAAAGCCCTACCCCGCAAGCCAGAATCAGTAAGCCCAATAGCAAGCCCCAGAGCAGTTGCTGACTCAGATCAATAATGATATCAACGACAATCCGCCGCGGTGAAATGCCACCGAGCAAGCGTAAAACATGATGGCGATGTTCGTCACGAAAATAGGCGAGCACCGTACTTAACCATAGCAGAAAAGTGATACTAACAATCTGCCCCCGCCCGGATTGGGGCAGGGCCAGGAGGCTCTGGCGCAAGTTTCGCCAAAAAGAAGGGCGCTCCTGTACTTGCACTGCCAAGCCACGTTCCTCCGCCCAAGTTTGCAAGGCCGAAATAAAACGCTCATCCCCCGCCCAAGCGTAAGTTCCAAATAATGGTGTCGTCCCTAATGCCTGCGCGGGACGTAACTGGCCAATCGTCTGCCTGCCAAACCATAAAATACGTTGCCCTGCTAAAGGTAGGTCACGACTCACTGGCGGTTGACTGCCAAAATAATATAAGTCTCGCTGCTCCTTTTGCCCTTCTTGGCGATTTCTCACCTTAAGCAATTGAGCACCTGGATGAGCATCAACCAACTGGTCTAATTCTTTCTGCAATTGTTCCTTGCTGACTGTGGAAGTCGGCAGCTGCAATTGCAATTCTCCCCTGCTTGCAAAAGGATAATGGCTTTGCCGAGCCTCAAGATATTGCAACAGAAAAACCCCTAAAACGATGATGAATAAGCCACTTGCCAGGCTTAAACCGAAGCGTCGCATCCCTCTCCCACCTCTCGAATCAGAATTTTAGCTAGGTAAAAAGGGCAGGCCCTCACCTGCCCTTTTCCAAGCCGAGTTTAACGGCACAAACGATAGTAATACTCATCGGAGGCGCGTGGTGTATTCACCGCCCACAGTTCAGCATAGGACCAATAGTTAGCAGCAGTATTAATGGAACGACTCACTTTACCATTGAGCTTAACCGTACTGCCGTGACAGCGATTGACTTTATATTATGAGCGCACTTTTACATTCCAAAAACCATAGGACCAGGTACCCCCTTCATCAGGGTAACGCGTCTTTTTCCCCAGCGACAAAGCCCGCGTCCCATCAGTTGTCCAAGGCCCTGTGACCTTCCCTTCATAGATCGTATGGCCCTCTGACTTCTTTTCCTGCTCACTACTGCTAACCACTGCTTGCCCATCGGCCGCTTCCACCACAGAGCAAAAATGATAGGAAGAGAGCAAAAACCCTACACCAGCAACCGCTAGCAACACCTTTTTCCAGCGCATGGTAGCGCCTCCTTATTTTTATTTCGTTTATTATACTACTAATATAATTATTTATCAAGTTAAATATTAGTAAAATTTCCTTAGTGATGGCATATGATATTTTCAAAAGCAAAGCAAGCAAATACCAGTATTCTTTTCTTCAACACGCTAGCCAAAGTTAAAAAAGAAGCGTATACTAGAGATATGGAAATATTTTTAAGCCCTTTCATTATGGTGCTGAGGGAGCTTTCCTAAGCAAAAATGAGCTAAGTTACTTAGCTTTTTTTGTGGTTGTTGTATTCTCTGAGCAGTGGCTCTTGCATGTTAAGAGGTGATGATATGAAGAAATTTCTCGGTCAAGTATCCTTATTTCTCGTTGCTATTATTTGGGGCGGTAGTTTTGTTGCGAGTGCCATCGCCTTACGGTATTACTCCCCTTTTCAAATTATTGCCCTCCGTTTTACAACCGCTTTTATCCTCGCTGCAGTCATTTTTCACCGGCAAATCAAGGACTTTAGCCGGACAGCTTTTAAGGGGGGCGGGCTAGTGGGCCTGTCCTTATTCTTGGGCATTGCTTGTCAAACCATTGGCCTGCAATTCACTACCACCTCGAAAAATGCCTTCCTGACGGCTACGAGTATTATTATGGTGCCCTTCCTCAGTTGGTTCCTCCTCAAGCGCCAGGTCAGTAAGCACGCCATTGCGGCGGCCATTATTACCCTAGCCGGCATCGCATTCTTATCGGGTGACCTACGCACGGGAGGCTTTAGCTTGGGGGATCCCATATCGCTTTTGGGAGCTGTTTTTTTTGCCCTCCAAGTTTACTTCATCGACAAGTATTTAGACGACGTCCCCACCAATCACATGGTCGTTATTCAAATGGGGATAGCGGCCATCTTCGGCTGGCTGGCTGTCCTGGTCCGGGGCGAGTGGCAATTTGACTGGTCACTGGGGGCAATCTCCTCTATTCTTTTCCTGGGTCCCGTCTGCACACTAGTCGCCTTTGGCATTCAAACTTGGGCACAAAGTTTTGTTGAAAGTACGCAAGTCGCTGTCATCTTGGCTACTGAGGCTCTTTTCGGCAGTCTGGGAGCAATTCTCATTTTAGACGAGCCCATCACCCAGTCCCTCTTGGTTGGAGCAGCCTGTATTTTTGTGGGCATTATTTTGGTGGAGGTCCGGCCCTTCCGTCGGCGCTTGCGTTAAGCTTCATTTTGGGCAAAAAATAAGCCTGCATCCTCTGGGGAGCAGGCTTTTTGCTTACAATTTTTGTGCTTGGTAGGAGTAATAGAGGGTGTCGCCTTCTGTAACACCAGGCAGCAAAGTTTGGCGACTGGCTTTTAGCAGCTCTCCCTCCGCTGTTTTTAACTCATAAAGCACTTGACCACCGAGGTAGAGCAGGCGGCGAAGTGCTGCTTTTTTAAAATGAGCTTGCGGTGTTTTGGCTAAGCAAACCGCTTCTGGACGCACATAAAGCCCGTCGCCTAGGCGATTCACCTGGCCAATGAAGTTTAAAACAAAAGGCGTCTGAGGTGCTTCATAAAGCTCCTGGGCGGTCCCAATTTGCTGGATCACGCCGTCGTGGAGAACAATAATGCGATCTGCTAGCGTAAAAGCCTCGGCCTGATCATGGGTCACCAGCAGACTAGTCGTCCCTGCTTCCCTAAGAATTTCCTTCACTTGCCGGTGCATGCGGGTGCGCAATTGCTGGTCCAAGCTAGAAAAGGGCTCGTCCAAGAGCAAGAGAGCCGGCTGTATCACCAGACTTCTCGCCAAGGCCACGCGCTGCTGCTGGCCACCAGAGAGGGCTTGAATGCGAGCTTGGGCATAAGCTTTGAGGGCCACTAATTCTAAGACCCGCTCCACCCGCTCCTGGCGTTCTGACCGCTTCACCCCTTGCATGCAGAGACCATAAGCCACATTGTCAAAGACATTGAGATGGGGGAAGAGGCCAAAAGCTTGAAAAACAGTAGAAATGGGGCGGTCTTGGGGTAAGAGATCATTCATTTTCCGCCCTACTAAAAGCATTTCTCCCCCCGTCACGGCCTCAAAACCGGCTAAGCAACGGAGTAGCGTCGTTTTCCCACAGCCGGAGGGGCCTAATACGGCGATAATTTCCCCTTCTGCCACGGAAAAGTCCAGATGAGATAGAACTTCTTTCTCCCCAAAGGCCTTACTTAAATCACGAACGTCTAAGAGCATGATGCCCTCCTTTCCAAAATCTGGGCAATTGCATGAAACCGGCAAAAGCCAAGCAAATCAGCATCATCCAGCAAGTCAGAGCCGCAGCTATGTCGTACTTGGCACTGCCAATGAGTTCAAACAGCACCAAGGTTAACACCTTTTGTCCGGGGTAAATCAGGAAAATAATGGAGCCAATCGTGGTCATGGAACTGATGAAGCCGTGGATCAGAGCCAATTGGATATTGGGCCAGGCTAAAGGCAGGAAGTGGCGCAAGTATTCCTGGTACCAAGGGCCGCCTAAGTCGCGGCTGGCCTCAAAAATACTGGGTTCAAGCCCAGCCGCCGCATTGCCGAGGAGCTTGCTGGTGAGGGGCAGTAGTTTAAATAACATATTTAATACGACAATCGTGGCTGTGCCCGTCCAAAAAAATGGCTGGCCGGAGAAGGCAAGAATATAGCCCAAGCCGAAAAACGAGCCGGGAATAATATAAGGCAAGGTCGCTATGCCTTCTACCGTGTCCAAGTAGCGAACTTTTTGAATGTGGAGGAAGTAAGCCAGCAAGCTGCAAAGGAAAACAGCTCCCACGGCGGTGATCAGGGCATAGAGGATGGAGCGTGTTGCCACACTACGGAAGTAGGGCCAGGCAGCCCTAAAATTATCCAGCGTCAGATGCACCACACCCTGCCGTCTTTGGCTAAGAGCCATGAAAATAACCGTGCCATACTGGGCACCAATCATCACCAGGAAAAAACTGCTCAAGCCCTGGAAAAGCCGCAGCAGCCAGCCCCCACCCTGGCGCTGGCCAGAGCCCTGACTTTGCCCACTGCCACTGCTAATGGCCTTGGCATTTTCCTTGCGATAGAAGTAAAAAGCTATTAGTGCCGGCATTAATAGCAACACATTAATCACTGCTGCCGTCCCCGGCTTCCCGTAGGCAATCATGCTGAGGTAGGCCTCGGTCGCTAAAACATTATAATTACCACCAATAATCGTCGGCGTGCTAAAGTCCGCCAAAGCCCGAATAAAGGTTAGGAGCATAACCACAAAAATTGTCGGCCGAATAAGTGGCAGGAGGACCGTTCTAATCACCTGACTGGTGCGAGCGCCTAAGGAATAAGCACTCTCTAAAAGTTCATGGTCCGTCCGCTCCAAGGCATTGATCAAGAGAAAGCTCGCAAAGGATACAAAGCCCAAAGTCTCCATAGCGACAATGCCCCACAGCCCATAAGGATTCAGGCGCAGCCCCAAAAGGCGGTAGGTGATGAGGCCTCGCCGACCAAAAAGGTGAATATAGGCCAAGGCACTGATAAAGGGCGGAGAAATCAGGGTGACCAGAAGAAATAGTCGCATCAGCCGCTGCCAGAAAGCAGTCGCCAAGTAATAGGTGACGGCCATGGCTACCGCGAGTAAAGTGGTCAAGAGCATTACTAAGGCCGCCACAATGAGCGTCTGCTTGATTAAAGTGCTGTGCCCCGTCACGTAGGCTAGGAGCGGTTCCAGACTCCAGTGCCCGTCTTGGCGGAAGGCCTGGCGAAACACCGTCAGCAAGGGATATAAAATAAATAAGAGAATCAGCAGAACCAAAGTGAGCCGAAGCCCCCGTTGACTCCATTTTGCCATAAGTCACCTCCAACATACGAGTAAAGAAAAAAGGCTGGTTGCCCAGCCTTCTTTTGGTTATTTCGTTTCCTTACCTTCGGTCATTTCAGCCCATTTTTCGAGAATACTATCCCGATCAGTACCGAATGTGCTCAGGTCTTGGTCAATGAGCTGGTCTTTGTCAAGGCCTAAATCTAAGCCCTCAACTTCATCAGGTTTCAAGGTTTGGGCCGTGTCTTTACCGTCTAACTTCGCCAGTTCGGAGAGGTTTTCAGGTTTCAAGAAAAATTCGATGAACTCCTTGGCTGCATCCGCATTAGCGGCATCCTTAAAAACGGCCACCCCTTCTGGTACCCAGGGGACACCGTCTTTGGGATAAACAGCCGAGAGGCCATTTTCTTCAGCGGTTTTGAAGGTCGCTTCGTCCAGTGGCACGAGGCCAATAGCGAATTCACCCGCAGCGGTTTTTTCTTCCGGGTCTTTCCCACGTTTGCCGTAGAAAGGAATATTTTTATCGACTTTAGCCCAATAGTCCCAGCCTTCTTCACCTTTTAAGTCGAGGAGGCCTTTAACAATGGCGTACATGGTGCCAGAAACGGAGGGATCGGACATAATGATTTCCCCTTCATATTCCGGTTTCGCAAGGTCGTCCCACGTTTCAGGCTTATCTAGGCCTTCTTCTTCTAAGACTTTATCATTCACCAGTAAGCCGCCAACGGTCAAGCCCTTGGAGAGCCAGTAGCCGTCTTCATCGCGGTAAGCTTTGGGCAGGGCTTTGACCGCTTCGCTATCGATTTGCTCGAGCAGGCCTTTGTCTTTAGCAGACATGAAGGCATCTAAGCCGCCGCCAAACCATAAGTCTGCCATCGGTTCACCCTGTTCAGCTTCCATGCGGGAGAGCACTTCCCCACTGGACATGGAAAGAAATTCAACGTCAACGCCCGTTTCCTGGGTAAATTTCTCAAAGAAAGGCACGTAACGTTCGGAAGTCGTTACCACGCGCAAGGTGCCTGCCTTGGCTTCGGTGTCTTTTTCCTTATCGGCGTCTTCCTCCGCCGCTTCTTTATCTTCATCTTTAGCGTCTGCTGAGCCAGCCTTAGACTCCTCAACGCTCGTTTCTTCAGCTGGTGCCTTAGACTCTGCTTCTTGCCCGCCACCTTGGCCGCAAGCTGCGAGTAGGAACAAGGTCGCCATTAAGGCTAAAAACCAGCTCGTCCATTTCTTCAGTGTTTTATGCACTTGTCTTCCTCCTTTAAAATACTCACATCATTCACCATAGCACAGACCTGTAAGCAAGTAAAGAAAATCGGCTTTTTATCAGGAAATAAATGACGTCAAGTCCGCGGCAGGCACCAGATCGCCTCCTTCTCACAATGTACAGCCACCGAGTCCCCCACCACAAAGGCGGCTTGGGGCGGCAGGGTCACGCGTAAGACCTCTGTCCCCTTCCTAACGCTCACTTGGGCGAATTCAACCTGCTGCAGGCGCTCGGTGACCTCCCAAGCTTGACCAGCAGCCTTTAAAGTCAACTGATCCGGCCGGAGAATGCCCCAGGCTAAACCATCATGCTGCTGGGGAGACTGCGGAGCCACCGGCAAGGTAAAGGCCCCTTTAAACTCACCATTTTTGACCACGCCCTTTAAAATATTGACAGTGCCAAAATACTGGGCCACCGTTAAATTCTTGGGCTCAAGCAGAAGTTCTCTCGGCGTGCCCACCTGCTCTAAGCCTTGGGGACTCAATACAGCTAGGCGATCGGACAGCTGCACGGCCTCATTCTTATCATGGGTAATGAGGAGGCAAGTTAATTGATGTTTGTCACGAAGCGTTGTTAATAATTCGCGCATTTCTAACCTGAGGGCCTCGTCCAAACTGGAAAAAGGCTCATCCAAAAGTAAAAGCTCAGGTTCCTGAGCTAAAGCACGGGCAATGGCGACCCGCTGCTGTTGCCCTCCTGATAAGGAGGCAATTTCTCGCTGTTCAAAGCCTTGGAGCTGCACCTCGCCAAGCAATTTCTTGACCCGTCCGTCCCAAAATTTTTTAGGTACGCCCTGCATTTTCAATGGAAAGGCAATATTATCAAAAACGCTCAGATGCGGGAAGAGCCGCAAGTCTTGGAAAACAAAGGCGATGGGGCGCTTTTGTGTGGGCAGGGGCTTGAGATCCTGTCCCCCTAAAGTCATCGTCTGAACTTGGCTGGTAATAAGGCCAGCCAAGGCCTTCAGTAAGGTCGTTTTTCCCACGCCAGAGGGGCCGAGCACCGTAAAAATTTCCCCCGTTTTAACTTGTAACGTCAAATTTCGTAAAACATCTCGCCCGCCGAGCGCTACTGATAGCTTTTCAATGTTGAGACTCAATGCTTACACTCCTTTCCCAAGGCTTCCCTTTGCAACAAGTGTCTCTGGCACCAGCGCACCAAAAACCGTCCTAAGGCAAAAACTAGGCAGGTAAACAATAGGAAAACCAGGCTAAACACACTGGCAATCGTGCGGTCATTGGCCTGCAAGTAAGGGTACATGATGAGCGCATAGGTCCGCACCACCCCGCCGCCAATAAGTAGGGTGAGGAAGTACTGGCTGAAAGACACGATATACGCCATGACCATGGCCGTGAGGAGGACGGGAGCGAGCAGGGGCAAGGTCACCAAGCGAAAGGCCTGAAAGGGACTAGCTCCGAGTGTTTGGGCTTCCTCCTCTAAGCCAAGGCCAATATTTTGGTAGGCCTCGCACACGAGAAAATTCGCATAAGGCAGGGAATAGAGCAAATGCACCAGTAAAACCCCCGGAATAGTATTGGCTAAGCCCAGCCGGAGGAAGGGCGTATGAATGCCCATGCCAAACACCGTGGCCGGAATCAGCATGGGGAGAAACATAAGCATCGAAAGCCAGCGCCGCCCCCAAGCCGTGGTTTGCACATAGAAACGGGCGTTCAGTAGGCTGATCACGAGAGATAAAAGCCCCACCCCCAGAGACAAAAGAAAGCTCTGGCCTAAAACAGGCGCCACTTGCCCCCATTGAGTATGGAGTTGCTTCAAGCCGCGTAGGGAAAAAGCAGTCGGCCACAAATTCGGGTAAGGCCAGCGGGCGACCACCGTCCACAAGCCGAGTAACAGCAGGGGCCAAAGGATGACAGCCATGAGCCCCAGTAAGATGAGGCCCTGCTTGATTTTTCGCCTCATGAGGACCGCCTCCTTTGCCGGCGGATGCTGACCAGTAAGTAGAGGGCTAAGGCCAACACACCTAAAAGCAGAATGGTGCCGTTAACCGCCATGGCATAGGGTCGGTGGGTTAAATCGGGATGGATGTAGTCGATATAAGCCCGCTCCGGCAAGCTTTTCGGGAGCGTCGGTCCAAGCAGGCTAGGCAATTCATAAGCACCCAAGGCAAACATGAAAATAATTAAAAAAGCGGTCGCCAGCGTCTGCCGGCATAAAGGCAAAGTCACGGTCAGAAAACTGCGCCAAGGACTCGCTCCCAGCGTTTGCGCCGCCTCCCCATAGCGCTCATCAATGGCCTTCAGAGGTTCATAGGCAAAAAAAGTGATAAAGGGAATTTCCTTCCACAAGTAGCTCAGGATAATACCGTTACCGTGGGGATCCATGGTAAGCGGCTTGATCCAAGCTTTCGCCCCACTAATGCCCAGCTGCGATAAAAGCCGCACTAAGAGGCCGCTTTGGGAGAATATTAGGAGCGTCAACAGGGCCACAATTAAATGCGGCATAATAATAGGCAATTGCAGGAGGCTGAGCGCGCGGTCGGCCCGCTTGAACACATGGAGCAAGAGGTAAACCAAGCCCACGCCTAAAAACAAGGCTAAAACTGAGGAAGAAGCCGCGATCCGGAGGCTAAAGCCGAGACTTTGCCAAAAATCCGGCCGTTTGAACAGGGCCTCATAGTAATGAGTCGTCCACTTCGTCAAGCCCAAGGCCGGCAGGTAGCCAAAGCTCTGGCTCAAACCAGCCAAAAGCCCCCACCCCAAAAGCAGGGTGAGGGTGATTTGGGGCAGGAGCCAGAGAGTCAAAGGAGTCTTTTCCTTCATTACTTACCCGCCACTTCTTCTAACCAAATGTCTTCAATCATAGGGACAAGGCCAGCGGGCATTTCGGGCAAGCGTTTTTCTAAGAGCTCGTCTTGAGGGATGACGCCTTCGCCAATTTCAACATCCTTGAAGGCTTTTTGGTCTTCTGCAGATAATTTATCTGGCGCTAAGACGGGCAAGACTTTGAGGTTTTCATAGCGGGACAATTGCATTTCCGGCGACAGCATTTCATTAATGGCGACCATGGCCCCGGCCTTGTCTTTAGCATTTTTTCCGATAGCGAGGAAGTTGGTATTCCCAATGGTACCCTGGTCGAAGATGACCGTTTCACTGCCTTTGGGGTAGCGGCCTTGCTCGAGGCCAAGCGCATTGATGAAGGAGCCGTAGCTCACATGGAAAACCAGCTCGCCGTCTTCGTACATGTTTTCTTGTTCCGTCGCACTACTGGGGAAGCTTTGCCCTTCATTCCAGAGGTAAGGTTTTAAGTCGCGCAAGTAGTCCATGGCCGGTTGGACGAGTTGGCGCACTTTTTCTTCGTCATCCACCAGGCTGTCGTCTTGGAATTTTTCCGGATCAACAAATTCGTAAATAATATTGCGAACAAAGGCACTGCCCGTAAAGTCAGGCAGGGCTGGATAGGTCACTTCACCAGGATGGGCCTTCACAAAGTCAGCAAAATCCTCTGCATTATGAATTTCTTCAGGGGCCTTATCGCTATCCTTGAGCATAACGAGTTGGGCCTTGCCAAAAGGCGCCTCCAAACCATCAATCGGGAAGCCGAAGTCCTTTTGGTTTTCGACATTATCCGCGTCCACATAGTCCTGGTAGTTGGGGAGGGCATCCACAAAAGGCCCGTAGAGGAAGTCATTTTCCTTCGCCGTTTTGAAGTTTTCCCCGTTAATCCAAATCATATCAATGTCACTCTCCGTCGTGCCGGCTTGTTTTTCCCCGGATAATTGGCTTAAAATTTGCTCAATATCCATGGGTACGCGATTAATGGTGACATCATAGTCTGCCTTCATTTTTGGGGCATAAACCTTATCGATCCAGTTGTTCAACTTCTCATCGCCACCCCAGCCGTAGAAGTTGACGGTTTGGCCTGCCGCTTTTTCCTTTAAAGCATCGAAGTCTAAGGCCGTCAAGTCTTCTTCAGCGTCAGCTTTCTCATCGGTTTTCCCAGTCGACTGTTGCTCGGTCTTGGGCGAGTCGGCCGGCTGGTCTTTGGCGGAATCACCCGTGCCACAAGCTCCTAACATAAAGAGAAGTGACAGGAGCAGGCCCCAGTGTGAGTAGCGTTTGAAATATTTTTTCATGTTTTCCATCCTTTCCTAAGGGCGTCGGCGAAGAGTTTTACCTGACGTCTTCCTTCTTTTCCTTGTCGTCGGTATTTAAGAAACGGGCTAAGAAGACGGTCCCAAAAATGAGTAAAAGCATCAAAATAATAGAAATAATAAAAGACGGCGACTTGGTATCCAGCATTTTATCGCCCACATTGACGTAGATGACGTTCCCCGGCAGAATCATGAAGAAGGAAATGATGATGTATTCCCAGTAATTCATGTCGGTCAGGCCAAAAGCGTAATTCTCCACGTTATAGGGAATCAGGGGCATCAGGCGCGCCACCACCAAGGCAATGCGCAAGCCCCGCTTGTTTTGCGTCAGTGTGCGCTTCACTTGCGGGTAGCGGCTGAACACAAAATTTTGCACCGGCTCCCGGAAGAGGTAGCGGGAAATGAAGAACATTAAGGTCATGTTAAAAGTCGTCCCCACCATGGTGAGCAAGCAGCCCTTCAGCATGCCATAGCCCATGCCCCCCGCAAAAGCCAGAAAGTAAACTGGAAAGAAGCCAATCGGCAAAAAGGTCCAGAGTAGCACGTAAATCAGTTCGGAATAGGGATGGGTCAAGACAATTTCCCGCACCAATTCCGGCTTAAAGTAACTAAAAATAAAAATGGTGGCCAAAACGAGCAGCACAAAACCGCATGTTCGTCCCAGCGTTTTCCAATTGATCCCTCGCTTCAAAATATCACCCTCCTAGAGTCGCTTACATTATAGCAAAGAAAAGGGAATACTTACAGGATGAAAGTACAGCTGTTCTGGCTCCTAAAAAACCCAGGGAAGCAAGGAGCCTTCCCTGGGCAAGTGAGGTGAGTAAAAGGGACAAAACATTTTTCCTGCCTAGGCTTTGTTGTTCGCCAACCTAGGCAAGTCCCCTATTTCTTATTTTGCTCGTCTAAGATTTTAGCCAATTCATCATAGTCTTTGACGGGATCTTGTCCTTCCTTCCAAGCAGGAATAATATCATCGCCAAAGTTTTCTTTCATAATTTTCTTCGTCTCATCGCTCTGATAGGCTTTTAAGACTTTTTGAATGGCCGGGTCATCCTTCTTAGCACGTTGGGTGACCATCATCACCTTATAGTAGTTCGAAGTTTCATCCGGATCTTCGGTGTAGATGGCTGACTCCTGGCCGATATCAGCGTCAGCCGCCATGGCACTGCCGGTGATGATCATATCGACATCGCCAAGCGCCCGCGCCATCGTCGCCCCATCCATTAATTTGAAGTCTAAATTTTTTGGATTGGTTTTCACATCATCCAGAGTCGGATTGTCGGCCTCCGTGGCATTCAAGGTCAGAAGGCCGGCTTTTTCCATTTCTAGCAAGCTGTGACCCACATTCACCGGGTCTTCCGGCATAGCGATACTGGCACCGTCTGGAATATCGTCTAGGCTTTTAATGGAATCCACCGCATAAATACTGATCGGGGGCAGGGTGGCATAGCCAATAGGAACCAGGTCAGCATCATGAGATTTATTGAAGTCATAGAGGAAAGGCATATATTGGAAAGCATTGAGATCCACTTCCCCTTCCTTCACGGCGACATTAGGGGTGACCCAGTCGGTCATGACGACCAATTCCAAGTTAATATTGTCGTCCTGCAAACGTTTTTTAACGTCTTCCCAAATCACCCGTCCCAGTTCACCACCGACTGCGAGCTTCACCGTAGTGGGCTCTTTTGATTTTTCCTCCTGGGCTGCCGATTTCCTGTCCTGACTTTCACCGCCTTGGCAGGCCGTCACAAAAAGCAAAGCCAAAGCCATCAGGGCCAACAGCCAACGTTTGAGTTTTAAAAATTTCTTCCTGTTCTGCATGCTATTTACCGGCATCCTCTAATTTCTTGACGTATTCGTCGTAGTCAGCGGTGGCTTTATCATCTTCTGGCCACGCGGGCAGAATGTTGTCGTCGAAGTTTTCCTTCATCGTGGCCTTTGTTTCTTCGCTTTGGTAGGCTTTCTTGATTTTTTGAATCAAAGGATCATCGACTCGGTCTCGTTTCACCACTAGCATAACCTTGTAGTAGTTGGATGTTTTTTCTGGATCTTCCGTATAAACGGCGTCTTCCTTATCATAGCCAGCGTCAGCGGCCACCGAGCTCCCCGTAATCATGAGGTCCACGTCCCCTAAAGCCCGGGCAATGTTTGAGCCTTCGAGCAATTTGAACTCAATGTTTTTAGGGTTCGTTTCAATATCATCCAAAGTAGGGTTATCGACTTCCGTTGCCTTCAAGGTAATGAGGCCGGCTTTTTCAATTTCTAAGAGACTGTGGCCCAAGTTGACCGGGTCTTCGGGCAAGGCAAAGCTAGCCCCTTCTGGCACATCGTCAATGCTTTTAATGAAATCCACGGCGTAAATGCTAATTGGGGGCAAGTAAGCATAGCCGACAGGGACCAAGTCGGCGTCATGGGCGTCGTTATAGTCATGCAAGAAAGGAATGTACTCGAAGCAGTTCATGTCGAGTTCCCCTTCTTGAACAGCAACGTTAGGGGTCACCCAGTCGTCCATGGTGACAATTTCCAAGTCAATATTTTCTTCATCCTTCAAGCGTTTCTTCACATCCGCCCAAATCACGCGGTTGGTATCACTCACGACACCGACTTTGGCCTTTTGGACTTCGCTTTTTTTCGCTTCCGGTTTAGCGTCTTTGCCACTACCGCCACCTTGGCCACAAGCCGCAAATAGGAGGGCGGAGAGGACCGATAGTAAAAGTAACCAACGTTTTTTCATGGTGTTGCCTCTTTTCTAAAAAATAAGTGTTATTTTTCCTTTGCTAATTTCTCGACTAAGCCATCGTAATCTTCCACCGGATGGTCATCGTCACTCCAAGCAGGGAGAACCGTGTCGTCAAAGTTTTTCTTCATGGCTTCCACGGTGGCCGGATCATTGTAAGCTTCGACGACCTTTTTCAAAAGGGGATCGTCCTTGCGCTCACGTTTGGCCACGATCGTTACCTTATAGTAGTTGGAAGTTTTGTTGACGTCTTCGGTGTAGATGGCCTGGTCTTCGGATAATTCGGCGTCCCGTGCGACCGTGCTCCCCGTAATCATGAGGTCCACATCCCCTAGAGCGCGCGCAATGTTGGGGCCATCGAGTAAAATAAAGTCGAGGTTTTTCGGATTTTCCACCACGTCATCCAAGGTGATGTCGGTGGCTTCGGAATCCTTCAATTTAATCAAGCCGGCATTTTCGATTTCCAAGAGACTGTGGCCTAAATTGACCGGGTCTTCGGGCAAGGCAAATTTCGCCCCGTCTGGAATATCGTCCAAGCTCTTAATTTCAGGCACGGCGTAAATGCTGATGGGGGGTAGGAAGGCATAGCCAATCGGTACCAAGTCCGCATTGTGGGAGTCATTAAAATCCTTCAAGAAAGGAATATATTGGAAGCAATTAAGGTCCGCTTCATCATCCTTGACGGCCACATTGGGTGACACCCAGCCGGTCATGGATTTAATGTCTAAATCCACACCGTCAGCTTTCAGTCGTTTTTTGACATCTTCCCAGATGATCCGGTTAGCATCGCCATTGACGGCAATCGTGACTTTTCCTTCCGCCTGATCGGCGTCTTTTTCGTCAGCTGCCTCCGTCTTCTCGGTGCTAGCACTCTCTTTACTATCCTTCGTCGCTGATTTTTGCCCTTGGCAAGCCACTAAAGGCAGCAGGCAAAGTAAAAGCAGTAGCTTCAGCCAGAAGCTCTTCTTCCTCATCATATCCACTCCATTTCCCCTTTCATCGGCGGGAGTACAAGTTTCGTACACCCTTAAATACAATTACTGTACCATGCATACTTTACCGAACGGCTGGGGCAATGTCAACTAAAAAATTTGCCTAGGCCAAAGGGACGACAAGGGGGTCAATCTCTGCTATAATGAATCTGACTTATGCAGTTTTTACATCGATGAGGAGGAGTTTTACAGACATGAAAATGTTTTTGGATACGGCAGATATGGCCGAAATCAAACGCGTGAATGCCCTAGGCTTGGTGGATGGTGTGACGACGAACCCTTCCATTATTGCTAAAAATGGCCAAGATTTCGAAACGGTCATCAAGGAAATTTGCGCGACGGTCGAAGGCCCTGTCAGCGCGGAAGTGACTGGGACGACCGCTGAGGAAATGGTCGAAGAAGCGCGCGAATTGGCCAAATGGGCACCCAACGTGGTGGTAAAAATTCCAATGACCGAAGCCGGCCTGGAAGCCACCCACACCCTGTCTAACGAAGGCATTAAAACCAACGTGACCCTAGTCTTTAGCTTGAACCAAGGCCTACTCGCTGCCAAGGCTGGCGCTACCTATATCAGCCCCTTCATCGGCCGTTTGGAAGATATTGGCACGGATGCTTTCGAACTCATTGCTGATTTACGTGATGTTCTTGATTTCTATGGCTACCATACAGAAATTATCGCTGCCAGTATCCGCACCCCCGAACACGTCGCCATGTCAGCACGTTGCGGAGCACATATAGCCACAATTCCTGGCAAACTCTTCAGCAAATTGTGGAGCCATCCCCTCACCGATAATGGCCTCGCTGCCTTCCTCAAAGACTGGGAAAGCTTCCAAAAGAAAAGCTAAACAGACCCAAAAGCACACAATAATAAGAGGCAGTTTGCTCCTGCCTCTTCAAACCTGGACTAGCAATAACTTCTTGCTAGCTAAAAAGCCGCTCCCGGAGCGGCCTTTTTAATGCTTTAATATTCTCTCTCGCCAGGCTTCATAATTTAAAATATCTGGTGCCATCTGTTCCTCACGGTAATTTTCATAGGTATTCTGGGACACGTCTCGAAAGCTGGCCTCCTGCACCCAAGCCAAACTGAGCCAAAAATAAAGTAAAGCGAGCAAAATAACAAGCCATAGCAAAAACCAATGCCGCATCCATTCATCCTCCGCCCTGTCCAACTGGCTAGCCAGAAGTTTTAACACCTTCATTATACCCCAAAATGAGCGCCTTAGATAGGACTTAGAGGCCTTTTGGCCAAGGAATGCCTTCAATAGGCTTCAAAGCTTTATGATGTTTTAAGGCAGCATGCTCCTGTAAAAAAGCCGTCATATGCTGGATATAGGCCTTGGGAGCGAGGAGGCGACTCTCATTATGCCCAGCGCCTGGAACTTGCCAGAATTCTTTGTGGGGGCCGGGATGGGCTGCGTGAATGTCGGCACCCATGTCTAGGGGCACAAAATCATCCTGGTCCCCGTGAATAGTCAGTAAGGGCTTGGTGAAACGGGCCACATGGGCGATGGGTTTATTGGACGGCAGCCAGTAGTGCGCACGGAGGCCGGCCATGACTGTCGCCATGGGCAAAATGGGGACAGCGGGTAAGTTGAAACGCTTCTTTAATTCACTGGCAAAAATGGCCCAGTTGGAGCTGTAGCCACAGTCATTAATGATGGCCTTAACGGCAGGTGGGGCTTGATCACCCGCATTCAAAACGGTGGCTCCCCCCATGGAAGTCCCATGGTAAATGATATCGGCGTCGGGATCTTCTTGGAGGAGCCAGTCCGTCCAAGTCAATAAGTCCTGGGACTCCTTGGCGCCCATGGTGATATACTTGCCCTCGCTTGGTGGGGTAGCCCGAAGGCTTAGCGTGAGCACATTGTAGCCTTGGGCATAGAAGGCCGGCAGCAAAAGCTTGGTGTCAGCCTCCCGAGCCTGGTAGCCATGCACAAGAATGAGCCAAAGTCCCGTGGGCTTTTCCTGCCGGTAGGTATGGCCCCGCAGTTTTAAACCGTCCGCACTCTCAATCTCCACCGGTTCGATGACTTCTTGATGTTCTTTTTCCCAAGTTCTCTGCCAATTTTCTAAACGCTTCTTATTTCGCTCAATTTTGGCGACAGCCGACGCTCTTTCGGCGGACTCCTGAGGCTTTTCCACCTGTCGCTCTTCTGCTCCTTGCTGAGGAAGCAGAGCATAGTTCACAAAATAATTCCCCACCCCAATCGTGCTGCCCACTAAAATAAGCAAAAGCAGCAAGGCGGCATATATTAGATGTTTTCTCCTACTAAATTTTTTTCTTTTTCCTTGCATGACAACCTCCTAGCCAGAGCATTTTTGTTGATTTCTTATTATTATATAAAAAGCAAAGGCCAGGCGTCAAAATTTATTTTTTGATAAAAAAATGGACAAACAAGCTACAAGAATTAAAAAAAGCAGGTACGGTCACCTGCTCAAGTTAAGTATCAAATTCTGCCGCCGAAACAATTCGACTAATCGTCAAATTCTGCTCTGCCGCTAATTGACGAATTTTTTCTTCTAATCTTGCATCCTGAAAGCGTACGGTGATGCCGCAAATCTTCTCGACCTTAGCCGGCGAGAAAGATACTTCACAGGGCAAGCCCGCCTGCTGCATGGCCTTGTAGAGGCCCATGCCATTCTTCACATCCGGGAAAAGCACTAAGTAAGTTTCACTCATCAGGCAATCATCTCCAAGAAAGCTTCTAAACGTGTCAGCAATTGGCCGGAACTATCATCGCCATAATCCACCTCGAGGCCAATGCAGGGGATGCCTTCTTCCACCATGCGCTTTTCGACAAAGTAATGTTCCACGTCAAAAATCTGGCAGAATTTTAAGTGCACGTCAATAACCCCGTCTACTTGGTATTCCTGGCGCAAGCGGCTAATATCCTCTAAGCGGCCCGGATTGGGGGTAAAGCAAGCACAGTGAATGCTGCCAAAATACTTGGCCGTTAGATTATCCATTAAATCATCCAAGGTGCTCCCCTCTTCACTCACCAAACGCTCATAAAGGCGAGTACTGCCACACGTTTCCTCGGCCACGACCATGCCCCCACAGCGCTCAATCACGGAATTAATATGCCAGGACTGCAGGCCAATCGGAGACCCTGTCAGCATAATGCGTGGTGTATCAGCATTGGCCACCACTTCACCCCGGGCCAAACGCTCATCCAATTCCTCACACAAGTCGTTCACCAAGCCCTCGTACTGAAGGGGGGTGATATATTTGGCGCATTCTTGAACGATCAGGCAATCCTTCCCACTGATGGGAATATTGTCCCCCTTCCGATAACTCCACATCCGATTGATCGCCCGTTTTTGCGCATTGAGAGTTTTAATAGCATACAGCAAGGAATCATAGGTCACTTTCTCCCCGGATAATTCTTCCAGGCAGGCCATTAATTTGTACAGTTCGCTCTTAAATTTAGCAAAGTCAGCCGCTGTTTTCCGATTAGGTAATTGCAGGACAAACATGTCTGCGTCTTCTTGCATGATGGGCCAGGCCTTCGTTTTCGCGTCACAAGACGTCTCCCCCACCAGCAAATCCGCCGCCGAGGCGTAAGGGCAGGAATGCGTCAAGCGCGCAGCCAAAGAAGCCTTCACTAAGGGGCAAGTGTTAATAGGCAAGAATTGCTCCCCCATATTCGCAAAAGTTGAATTCGCCGAGCACAAGCCGATTGGCAAGGCGCCAGCCGCATAAATTAAGTCGTTAGGAATATGCGCACAGTAAGTGCCTACCACCTTGCCCCCTTGGATTTGAAAATCTAAGACGTGCTGGAGAAGGGAATTCCCAAACTCCTGAATAATCGCATCAAAAACGGCCATCGTCTGCGGCCGACTTTCACCTTCATCATAATATTGTTGATATTGTGGGGGTAATTCCGCCTGCTCAATTTCCAATTGCTGCAAATCCATGGTCATCTGCGACCAAACATCGGTTTTAATTGTCATTGCCTTCACTTCCTTCTCCCTCATAATGGCCAACCCGCGCTTCAGGCCATTTTTGGCAACCTACCACCGTTAGCTGGGCTGGTTCCTTTTTTCTCCCATATTTTTCCTTTAAATAAGCCATGCCCCTCGCCGCACTCACATAAGGAAAGTCATCCTCACAGCCCCAAGTGGTTTCCAGGAGCTCTTGGCCGTTTCGTGCGGTGAGGCCAGTCAATTGATTCGTCATCAAAAGTGGACTGGACTTCTTCTTTCCGTCATTGTCTGCTGACCAGTCCAAAATGTCCGTCAAAGCTTCCGCCAGCATCGCCAGCCGCTCGTCTAAATCAAAAATAAATTGGCTGGCATAGGTCAAGTGATTCACGACACGGGCAGAGTAGGCCGATTCCTGCAGGGCTAAAATCAGTTGTGACCAGCGCTGGCTCACGTGAACCGCCTGACCCAAACGGTCGTCATCGCGCTGCCGGCCGGTGAAAGCCTGGAGCTTGGCTTCCGTTTCTTCCAGATCTCGACAAACAAAAACCGGCGAAAAATGTGCTGTAATGGCCTCCGTCCTTAGCGGGCAAAAACCATCCACAAAATAAGCCTCTGCCAAATGCATATAAGGGCAGCGGTCTTGCCGATGGTATTCCAAAGTCGACGCCAGCTGCCGGCACAGGTGATAGGGGCGTTCAATAATATGGGCATCCACCCCATAGGCCCTAAGAAAAACACAAGCATAAGCAAAAAACAATTCCCAAGGCAATTGGCCAAAGCCCGCCACCAAGGTCGTCATTTCACTGAGCGCAAGGGCTTTGATAAAGCCTTCCCGGCGAAAATCCTGCCCCAGCCATTTCGCCTCCAAGGCTTCTAAGCTGGCCATTAGCGCGCCTCCCGCGCTGCACCGATCGCACCTGCAAAGCGCCCGTCCTCATCACTCAGCACATCGGCGTCCAAACGTTCCTTAAGCTTCCGTAAAATTAAAGGGTTGCCCGCAAAGCCACCCGTCAGGAAGTAGTCGCCAAAAGTTCGCTTCCGCTTCACCAGGCCGGCGACTTTAGCGGTAATCGAATTGATCACGGCGGCCGCAATGTCTTTCTTATCGGTGCCCTTCCCCATGAGGGAAATCACCTCGCTCTCGGCAAACACGGTACAGACCGAAGATAGGGTTAAATCTTCGGACCCGGCATCAGCATAGGAAAACATCTCCTGTAAAGTGAGACCCAGGCGGTTCGCCATGACCTCCACAAAGCGTCCCGTCCCCGCAGCGCATTTATCATTCATCAAAAAGTCACTGACAATCCCATTTTTCAGCAGAATAAATTTTGTATCCTGGCCGCCAATATCAATGATATTTAAAGTATGGCCACTCAAAAATTCTGCACCACGGGCATGGCAGGTAATCTCAGTGACGGTCCGATCCGCAAAAGGAACAGAAATGCGCCCATAACCAGTGCCCACCACGGTCGCGCCTTCCAGATAACCGCGTTCGTCTAGCCACTGGCGAATGCTTTCACTGGTTTCTCGCATATTCCAGCCACTGGGTATCACCCGCTTGGCCAGCACTTCATTCTTCTCTTCATTCATGACCACCACTTTTGAGGCGGTCGAGCCGATATCAATGCCAATATTATGGCGCATCATGTCTCCTTTCTAGCCAAAGCCCAAAGCAATCCGGGCATAGCGCGTTAAACGTTTAGGTGTCCAAGCCGGCGTCCAAACCAGCTCCACCTTCACCTCGTCAATGCTCTCTATGGCACACAAGCGCTCATCCAAATCCGCAAAAATCACGTCCGCCAAGGGGCAGCCCGGCATGGTCAAGGTCATCGTGACCCATAAATGCCCCTCACCATCGTATTTCAAGGCATAAATGAGGCCAAGATTGTAAATATCCACACCCAGCTCGGGATCAATCACTTCCTCACAGGCCTTAATGACCTGGTCATAGAGAGCTTCATCCACTTCTTCCAAAGCTTGAAAGGCCTCCGGATGGGCATAGGCTTCGGAATGCGTCGCCTGGGCCAGCGCCTCATTTTCCTGCTTCGTTTTCTCTAATTCCGCTTCAATTTGGGCTTGCATGCTCCTTTGCATCCCTTGATCACTGTCCTGGGGAAATAAATTTTCTGCCATCGTCGCCTCCTTAAAAAGATGGGGAAACTCCACGATTAAAAGACCGAGGTGCTCCTTTCTCCCCATCACCAAGTCGATACTACTCGCTTCTCTTCTCTTGGATGAGTTTGCCGTTCACATAAGTACTCAACCAAGGCTGGTTTTCGGTCAATTGATTACCGACCGGGCAATCCATAAAGCTCGCCACCATCGGTTCAATATGCTCCTTGGGAAAATCTGCCGGCAGCTTGACGGCCAAGCGAAACTCGCTTTCCTTCCCATGTTTAATATCCGTCATTTTAGGCTCTAACTCGACTTCCACCTCGTCATAAGGAATATCATGAGCCCGGCAGTATTTGAGTAAATTGACTGCCTGGCAAGCGGTCAAACTGGAGAGAAACAGTTCCCAGGGGCTGGGCGCTAAATTACTGCCGCCACTCTCCACCGGATAATCCGCTAGAAAGCGATGCTCCCTAGCCTCGATCGCCAGCACAAAATCCTTAGGAAATGTAATTTTAATGTTGGAATTATCAATCGTCATACCAGCCCTCCACCACAAATCTCAAGTCTTCTCTTTCACCTTACTTGATTGACTTACTTATTTCAAGTTAGAATAAGAACAAAAACGTGCTAAATCTTATTGAAATCGTATACTTACATAATGTTAGCAAATTAACTTGCAAAGTAAGTAGGCCTCAGGTAGTCTTTAGATGTAGTACTACGAGTCACCTTTTGTGAAATAATATACAAGTGAAAGGTTGGTTTTATGCCCCCAAAGTCAACAGATGCCTTGACACAAGATGAACTGGCTTCCTTAGAAGCCCCCCAGAAATCCTGGGCCGGCCACCTCAAGGACAAGGTCATTTTATTTTTGCCTTGCCTTGGTATCCTCCTGGCCTTCCTGGAATACATGTACTGGCCTAATCTGCCTGGAAATTCAGCGACGCATATCTATACGGGCTTCCTCTTGCTTGCTTTTATAAGCTACCTGGCCTATGGTCTCCTTGCCCTATTTTACCGGCCAGCCTATAAGAAGCTGCGCCACCAAGCGCCCTTCCATGCCTTCGTATTTTTTTTGCTCATGGTCTACGATATCTTGACCTTGAAGACAGGCACCCTTGTCCTGCCTTATTTCCCCTGGGTAGACCAAGTGTTTAATGCGATCATTGGTGATTACCAGTATATTTTAGAATGCTTATTGGCAAGCTTACTCCTCCTGATCAAAGGCTATCTGGTGGGGGCTGTTTTAGGTCTCATTACGGGAATTCTGTGCGGCTATTTCGATGCCGTTCGCTACTGGATTGCCCCCTTCATGAAGGTGATTGGTTCCATTCCCACGACCACCTGGCTACCGATTGTGATGGTTTTGGCGGCCACCTTGCATCGCGCCGCCGTGTTCATCATTGCCTTGGGGGTGTGGTTTGCCCTAAATAACGCCACTTACACGGGCATCCGCACGATTAATCCGGAACAATTTGAAATTGCGCAGACCTTAGGAGCAAATTCCCGCCAACTGATCACAAAAATTGCCATCCCAGCAACCATGCCCAATATTTTCCAGGGGCTCGTGCAAGGCATGTCAACGGCCTGTACATCCCTTATTGTCGCTGAAATGGTCGGGGTTGAATCCGGCCTCGGCTGGTATGTCACTTGGCAAAAAAGCTGGGCCAGCTATGACAAAATGTATGCAGGAATTTTGGTGATCTGCTTATTGTTCCTGACCGTCAATGGCTTATTGGATAAGCTTCAGCAGGTGACGCTGAAATGGAAGGAGGCCTAATGGCAACTTTAGAATTAAAGCAAGTTAACAAGATGTTTACTTCCGTCCATGGGGCGGTCAATCACGTTTTAAAGGACATCAGTTTCTCCGCCCACGAAGGGGAATTCTTCTCGATTGTGGGGCCTTCCGGTTGCGGGAAATCCACCCTTCTTAGGCTAATCAGTGGCCTCATTCCGGTGACAACGGGTGAAATTACCCTAGATGGGACGCTGGTCAAAGGAACCGATCCTAACCGGGGGATGGTCTTTCAAAACGCCACCCTCTTCCCCTGGCTGACGGTCTATGAGAACATTAATTTTCCCCTCCGTCTGAAGAAGGAAAAAAACGCGGCCAAAGTGGACCACTTGATTCAAATGATCGGCCTCCAGCAATACGCCAATTACTATCCTGCCCAACTATCCGGAGGGATGGCCCAGCGGGTAAGCTTGGCCAGGACAATGATTAATGAGCCGGAAGTCTTTCTTTTAGATGAGCCGCTAGGGGCCTTGGACGCTTTCACGCGGATGGCTATGCAGGAAGAACTCCTCGAGATGTGGCAGACGAATAATCATCTCATGATGATGGTAACCCATGACGTCGACGAGGCCATTTACATGAGCAGTAAGGTGATCATTATGGATGCCCATCCGGGGCGCATTAAAGAAGTTTTGCCGATTGAAATGCCCTACCCCAGGCAGCGGACTTCCGAAGATTTCTTCAAATACCGGAGTTACATTATGGACCAGCTGGACTTTGACCAGCAGGCAGATGAGGACACAACAATAGTAGAGAAAGGACAGAAAGATGAAGAAAATTTATAAAAAGTTAGGTTTATTGAGTGTATTAGCCTTGAGCCTAGCGGCTTGCGGCTCGCCCGGTGAGAGTGGGCAAAGTGGCGAAACAAAAGAAGAGCCCAAAACGGAAGAAAGTGCCCAAAGCCCAGCCAAAGAGGACAGCAAGAAAGAGGCAGAAGAAAAAGACGGTAGTGCCAAAGCCACCGATAGCGACGAAGACGTTGCAGGCACGGTCGACCTGGCCAATGTGGATGCAGATGATGACGAGGCCTTCCAAAAAGAAAAAGCCAGCCAGGAAAAAATCCAGGTTGCTTACTCCGGTGGCTTGTGCACGAGTCCCAGTGGTCTCGCTTTGGCCAAGGGCTACTATAAAGATGAAGGCTTGGATGTCGAATTAGTGAAATCTGAATCCGGCACCACCGACGCTGTGGGTACGGGTCATGCCGCGATTGGTTCTGAACATATCACCACTGTTCTGGTGCCTTTGGTGAATGGCGTCAATGCCCAACTCGTTGGCGGGGTTCACACGGGCTGCAAGAGCCTTTACGTCCTGGAAGACTCCGGTATTGAAAACACCACAGACTTGAAAGGGAAAACAGTGGCCATTCATGACGGCATCGGCCAATCCGACCAAAACATCGCCCTGCGTTTCTTCGAAGCCGATGGCATTGGCAAGGAAGAGGTCAAATTCAAAAATACCGACACCTCCGCTACCGTGCAAGCCATGGAAAACGGGGAAATTGAGGCCACCATCTTCACAGATCAATTCGCCATGCCCTTCGTGCGGGAAGGAAAACTTCGTCGCATCCGCGCCCTCTCCTTCGATGACGACTTCAAGGATGAAACGTGCTGCGGTATTGTCGTGAACAAAGCCTTTGCTAAGGAAAACCCGATTGCGGCCAAGCGCTTAGTGCGCGCCATTCGCAAAGCTGCAGACTGGGCTGGCGATAATACGGAAGACTTTATTGATGAACTCGAAGCGAACGACTGGGTATCCGGCGAACGTCAAGATGCCGTTGACTTTGCCGAGTCCCTCAACTTCCATGTCACCAATGACGGCACAGCGAAAACCGTGCGCAACGTTATCGAAGACTACAAACGTTTCGACATCTTCCCTGCGGACCAGGATACGGACGAAATCTTCAGCAAAGTCTGGAGCCCTTGGGAATAATAAACAAGCTCATCAGATGAATATAAAAAGAGTGGGACCCCCCACTCTTTTTTTACTCCGTTAATTCTTCTTCTTCGTCTTTTTCGGCTTGCTTAACGGCAGCCTCATCTTCAGCTTTTTGCGCTTTCTTGCCCGGCTTTTCAGTGGCAAACTTTTCGGCCATTTGCCCTTTTGGAATGGCGTTAGCCTCAACACTGCCGGCGCCTTCTTTTTTTACTTCCCGGTCATCTTGGTAGGGGTCTGGTTTTCTCATGTCTCTTCCTCCTTCTAACTTGCTAATTGTTTTTTGTAAGCGCCTGCTTACTTGAGTTCATTCTAGCATAACCGTTTCACCTTGTCGCCTGTGAGGCCTTGGCTTTACCAATTCTAAATCTTTTTCATGAAAACATGCTTTTAAAGCTCCTTCTCTGGTATAATCAGACTATTAACTCAAGGAGGGATACCATGATTCAGGATGGTTTTCAATTTTTAGCCGTCTTATTTTTTCTAGCTGGCCTCGTGATTGTTGCAGAAACGAAGTGGAAGGACAGTCGCTTCTTTAAATATGTGCCGGCCTTAGTGGTGATTTATTTTGGTTCCATGCTCTTGTCAACTTTTGGCTTATGGGACATGAGTGTGGCCAGTGTCGACACCGCACGCACAGTAGTTAAGGACGCCCTGCTCCCCTGCATGATTTTCCTCATGCTCTTGCGGGCGGATCTTAGAGATATTGCGAAGTTGGGGCCCCGCATGATTTTAACTTTCTTCTCGGCTTCCTTAACGATCGTCATCGGTTTTGTGATATCTTTTCTCATCTTTAAAGGCCACTTAGCAGACAATGCGCCCATGACCCTCGGTTCCCTGGCGGGCAGTTGGATTGGGGGCACGCAAAATATGGTCGCCGTCCAAGAGGCGATTGGCCTGGAAGGTTCCGGCATGGGTTATACCTTACTCATTGATTCCATTGATTATTCGCTTTGGATTATGCTGCTCTTAGCATTGGTGCCTTTTAGCAATAAATTTAATCAATGGACGCAAGCCGACACGTCCAAAGTCGATGCCGTCCACCAGCAACTCACCGAAAAATTTGCCAAAATTGATGCCCATATTGGCTTTCCGGATATATTTATTCTTCTGGCGACGTCCATGTTTATGACGGCGCTCGCCGGCATAGCCGGTGCTTACTTGGAAAATCTGCCGGGCCTAGGCTTTATTGGGAGTACCGGCTGGACCATTATTGTTGTGACGATTGCTGGTATCCTCTGCGCCATGACGCCCCTTGCCCGCATCCCCGGCTCGCCTGAACTCTCCAATGTCATGCTTTACATGCTCATTGGCTTGATTGCTGCCAACGCCAACTTCAAGGAATTAACCCAAGCCCCTTACTATATTTTGGCCGGCCTTGTTATTCTCGCCGTTCACGGTATTTTATTACTAGGTATGAGTAAATTATTCAAGCTGGATCTCTTCTCTGCGGGGGTGGCCTCGCTGGCTAATATTGGTGGCGTCGCTTCCGCCCCCGTGTTAGCGGCGGCTTACTCGCAAAGCCTCGTCCCTATTGCCGTGCTCATGGCTCTCTTAGGCGTCATCACCGGCACCTTTGTCGGCATTGGCGTCACCGAATTACTCACTTTTCTGGCTTAAACAAGAAAAAAAGCGTCCGCTCGGGACGCTTTTTCTTTTGCTCCTTTAGTTTTCATCTCGCTTTTTTACTATACTTGCACCGAAGCCGACTAGGCTACCACCTAATAAAGCTCCCCATAAAGCTGACACCGCACCCGTTTGCGGTAGGGTTTTTCCCTCTTTTTCTTGGGCGTGGCCGTCTCCCTTTTTAGGAGTGGTAGTTTCTTTTTCTCCCGCTGGACCTTCTTCTTTTTCAGGAGAGGTTGTTGCTGCTTCTGAAGTTTGACCTTCCTCCTGTTCAGAAGTAGGCGTTTCTGCTTCTGAGGTTTGACCTTCCTCTTCTTCAGGAGGAGTGGTCCCTTCTACAGCTGAACCTTCTTCTTCGGGAGTAGCACTGTCTTCTTTTTCTGAGGCTAGCTTTTTAAGCAAATCAGCCAGCTTGCCTTCATCCAACAGACCAAGAAAATCCTTCTTAGGCTTTTCTTCCGTTGCTCCATTACTTTCGCCTTGGCCAGTTTGGCCTGGTTTCAGCCCAGGAGTAGCTTCTGCCTTAGCATCTTCTAAGGCGAAGAAAAGTTTTTCTAAAGCTTGATGAGCTTCGGCCTCTGAAATGTTATCCTTTTCCAGTAAAGCCTTCGCTTCGTCTAAGGCCTGGTGCACATCAATCGTCATCAGGGCTAATTGGTCCGTTTCTGCGACAAGGGCCTTGAGTGCTTCCACTTCAGCGTTGTCTTCTTCCCTCACCCCCGTACCGACGAGCCAAATGGCATTCACGGGCGCTGTTTTTTCTGACGAGAGTAGGGTCTTTCCTGTCACGTCATTGCCGGCATATTTGACTTGCCATCTTTCGAGCATTTTACCGACTTGACCCGGTTTGAGTAATTTCTTCTCGCCCTTCATTAAATCAGGCGTAAATTGCGTGGTGCTACCGTAAGGCAATTCTTTTTCGACTAATTTTTCCATGGTGCGGTAGAAATTAATCAACTGCCCCTTGTCTTGGAAAATTTTGCCCAGTTGCAGTAAGGCTTGGTCAGCATATTTCGGCCCATTGAATAAAACGCCGAGGGGCAAGCCTGTTTTAGTCAGGTAAGTGGGCAGGGTTAGAGAAGGCGTGCCCGTTAAATTGGCTAATTGCGTGAAGGGCGTTTTCGTCCAAGCAGGCAGCCATTGGTCATAGATGAGTTTTAATTTTTCCTCTTGGCGCAAGCCACTCATATCGGCCATCAAAGGCTTTAATTCCTCCGGCATGTGGTGGTAGTCCGCTGCTGGTGCAGGTTCTGCCGTAGTCGGCGTGATGAGGAAGGCATATTTCTCATAGAAATCGTCCATTTGCTGCTTCATCAGACGCACATAAGCATTGGCGACGTCCTTGTATTCTTTGGGCATGTTTTTACCCGCTTGTACTAAGCCCCAGGCCAGCAATTCAACGTCATCTTTTTGGAGGGGACGTTTTAATTGAGTTTCGGCTAAGTAATTGAGATACTGCATGTCGGCCGAGTTAAAAGTATAGTAGGCTTCCATCATCCGTTGCCCATCAACGGGGTAGTAGTCAACTTCTTCTACCTGGTAGCCTTGTTTTTTCAGGAAGGCCACGGTATTTAAGACAGCCTGGCGGGCGGCGTCACTGAGAGGCGTGCCAGCCGGTGTTTTCAGGGTATAGGCAATGGGTCGATCGGCCTTACCATCTTCCCCGTGCAGATAGTAATTCAAATCCATCCCGGCAAAATGTTTCTTCTCCCCGTCCTTCAGTAAAATATTGAATAAGGCCTGGGAGTCAGCCATGTCATGGGTCATGGCAAAGTGGGTGGTTTGCCCGCCTGATTTCTTATCCGTTGTGTTTTGGACCACACCGGCTGTGGGGTGGAAGCCAATTAAACCGGAGAAGGAGCCTGGAATCCGCGAGGAACCGCCGGCGTCACTGGAGGTGGCAATCGGCACATAGCCCATGGCTACGGCTGCTGCGGAGCCTCCCGACGAACCACCGGGGTTTTTACTGAGGTCCCAGGGGTTGTGCGTGTCCCCATATAAATCTGAATTGGTCACGTTAATGAGCCCAGATTGGGGGTAGGACGTTTGGCCAAGCACTAAAAAGCCCGCTTTTTGGAAGGTCTTAATGAAGGAACTGGTCCCCTTGGAGACGTTATCCTTCATGAAGCCAATACCGCTCGAGTTAATACCGCCCTTGACGGTAGGTCCTAAGCCCTTGACTAAAATGGGCACCCCATAAAAAGGCGGCACTTCGCCGGTTTTCTTGATTTCCGCCTTCATGGCTGCTAATTCTTCCAGGGCAAGGTCTTTCCTGGTGGTAATGACGGCGTTGAGGTCCTTTTCGTGGGCATCCATCATCTCAAAAGCCAGATCTACCAATTCTTCCGGCGTCACGCGACCGTCTTTGACCCAGGCCGCTAGCTCGGTGGCGGAAGCTTGCTGATAGTCTTCTAGGGTGACAGCCTCCTGGGCCTCTGCAGCGGCCAATCCTTCTTCAGTCCTGGCCGTACTTTCCTCGGCTTGCGCTGTCGCACGGTCAGTCGCTGCTCCTCCCTCAGCAATCGTTTCCACACTCGCTTGCTGGTTGGCTTCCTTCCCTTCACGAGGAGCGGTTTGCTCCGTTAATTCTTGGTAAAGCCGCTCCTCATCAACGGCGCCTAACTGTGCCTCAGCCTCAGCATCGGCTTCAGCGGGCGCTTCTGGCCATTCGACGGCGTGCACCGCTTCCGGGCCAGCCACACTAGCAATAGCCAGCGAAATACCGGTTAATAAGCCCAGGCCGGTTAAACGTACCCAAGGCTTGAGCTTGTAAGACTGTGCCTTTTTATCCATTCTCATCCTCCTGATCTGCTTGGTGAAGGCAATCTCACGCCTTCCCCTTCCCTGTTTAATTAAACCCCGCTCGGACGAGAGCCCTAGCACTTTCACCTGATCCATAAAAATACTCAGGCCCTTCCATAAACATCCCAGCGCTCGGTTTTTCGTCATTACTATAGCATAAATATCTTTTCGATGCATTTTTTGTATACGTTATAAGGCATTAATTGTACTTTTTCTCCCTTGGCCACTTCTTTTGTCCATCTTGACCAAAGACTCAAAGCTTTTCTGGCAGCTTATCCCTAGCTTTTCCCTTAAAGATTTGGGTAACATAAGGTGATGGCAAGATACTAAAGGAGGTTTTTCTATGGAAGTCGATTTTTTCCTGACCTTGCAGAAGGTGCTGATCCTCTTCTTACTGATTGTGATTGGCTTCATTGCAGGTCGGACCAACATTATCTCCAAAGAAGGCCAAAAAGACATTACGGCTCTCGTCCTTAATATCACGATGCCAGCGACGATTTTTCAGGCCATGCAGCTGAAAATGAACGCTGAGCGCATTCAAACAGCAGTAAGCATTGTGGGAATTATGCTAGGGGCTTATGTGTTAATGTTTTTGATTGGCCTCTTGGCAAGCCATTTTCTCAAGGTGACCCCGGGGCAGAAGGATATTTTCCGTGTCGCCCTGCTCTTATCCAATACGTCCTTCATGGGCTATCCCATGATTCAAAACTTATTAGGTGAAGAGGCACTTTTTTATGCGGTCATTGGCGCCGGTTTTATTTTTGAAATTGTCTCCTGGACCTTGGGAATGTACTTAATCAGCCGGCGCGGGCAGAAAACGATGGCCTTCAATGTCAAGAATATTATTCTAAGTCCGGGGATCTTATCCATAGTCCTGGGTTTAATTTTCTTCATTGGGCAAATTCCCGTGCCGAGCTTAGCCAATGATGTTTTGAATGTCTTAAGTCCAGCGACTTCGCCCTTAGCGATGATTGTGGTGGGCCTCATTCTCTCACGCGGCAATATTTTTGCGCCCCTGAAGAATCCCAAACTTTACTTGGGAGCAGCCATTAAATTGCTGGTGACACCAACGGTTATGTGGGCCATTCTCCGCCTCATGAACGTCAGTGGGCCGAAGATGTTGATTCCGGTGATGATGCTGGCCATGCCCACGGCTTCCTATGTCGCGATGTTTAGTGATCGCGCCCAAAACAACCCGCAGTTTGCGAGTGAATTGGTCTTTTTGACCTCCTTGCTATCCATTGTGACCATTCCCTTGGTCACCCTCCTCTTCTAAACTCAAACTTCAACTTATCCTACCTACGACATCATTTCAACCGGTTTAGAAGTGGACATTTGAATAAGAAAAAAGGACCCGCTAGCAGCGAGTCCTTTTTTTGTATTCTATTTTAGCCCGCTTAGTAAGCTAAACGGTGCAAGACTTCCGCTAAAGCTTGCACACCTTGGACAATATCCTTGGCTTCTGTGTGCTCCTCAGGATTATGGCTAATCCCATTAATGGAAGGCACGAAGAACATCATTGTGGGCACGTGCGGAGCGATCACTTGGGAGTCGTGACCGGCACCGGAGTGCATCACTTGGTAATTTAAGTCATTGTCTTGGCAAACTTCTTCTGCGAGGTTGACTAATTTTTCATCCATCGGCACCGGCGCTTCATCCATCCATTGCTCGATATCGACCTCAATGCCTTGGCTGTCGGCTTGGTCCTTAATCATGGTGCGTAATTCTTCCGCAAATTGGTCGAGGGCTGCTTGGTCTGTGTGGCGGGTATCAATGGTGAAGGTTAATTCCCCTGGCACCACATTTACCGTATTCGGCGTGACGTCCACATGGCCAAAGGTTAACACGAGCGGGTCCCCGATTTCCTTGGCGCGGTCTAAAGCCTTGGTCACAATCCGACTGAAGCATTCGACCGTATCCTTACGATAGCGCATCAGCGTCGTGCCGGCGTGGTTGGCTTGGCCTTTGAGGGTCACATTAAAACGTTTCTGTCCCACAATGGCATTCACGACGCCGACTTGCTTCTTCGCTTCTTCGAGGAAGTTCCCTTGTTCAATATGGAGCTCAATAAAGGCCGCCATGTCCTTGAACTTGGGCTCGCCATCATTGAAGTCGAAGCCAGCGTCATGCATGGCATCCACAAATTTGATCCCATCACTGTCTTCAATATCTTCCACATCTTCCTTCTTAGCAATGCCCATAATATTTTTAGAGCCCCAGAAGGCATAAGGGAAGCGGGAGCCTTCCTCTTCGGCCATGGAGAGGATGCGGAGGGATTTCTTGGGCTGGCCGTACTCCTTGACTAAGCCTTTGATGGCCATATAAGCGGACATCACCCCTAGCTGCCCATCCAAGCGTCCCCCTTTGACCACGGTGTCCACGTGGGAGCCGGAAGCAATAATGGTATCAGGCTCTTCACTCCCTTTCACGGTCGCAAAAAGGTTCCCGACGGCATCAAATTCGGCTTCCATATCCGCTTCTTCAAAACGTTCCTTTAGGGCTTTTTGGGCTTTTTGCCAAGCAGGGCTGTAAAGCAAACGTGTGGTCCCCTTGCCGGGCTTGTCCGAGATACTGGAAATCCAATCCATCGTCTCATCAATTTCTTCTGGTGTGATTTGAATCATGACTAGGCCGTCCTTTCTATGACTGCGGTAATGATATTACTTGCTGATGGTCGTGCCGGCACCCTTTTCGATAAATTCATCGAGGTGGCTGAGGGAAGTGATATAAGCTTTCCCGGCTGGGCGTTTTTCTACAAAGCTTAAGGCTGCCTCAATTTTAGGCAGCATGCTCCCAGGAGCGAATTGCCCTTCGTCAATGTACTGGCGCAATTCTTCACTGTTTACCTCTTCCAAACGCTTCTCATCTGGCTTTTGGTAATTAACATACACATAATCCACCCCGGTCAAAATGAGCAACTGGTCGGCTTCCACCAAGTCCGCTAGAATGGCGGCGGAAAAGTCCTTATCAATGACCGCTTCTACCCCTTCATAATGGTGGCCCACTTTTTTAACCGGGACGCCACCGCCACCGGCAGAAATGGTGACTATTTTTTGGTCGAGCAGATTTTTAATGGCCGGGTATTCAATAATCGATTGCGGTTTAGGGGAAGCCACGACCCGGCGATAGCCCCGCCCTGCGTCTTCCACGTAAACTTCATCGCTTTCGGCTTCTTTTGTTTTGGCTTCGGCTTCCGTGAGGAAAGGGCCAATCGGCTTGGAGGGTTTCGTGAAGGCCGGATCAGCGGGATCGACTTCCACTTGCGTCACCAGGGTTGCAAAATCGATATCCGTTAAACCAGCCGTAGCTGCGGCTTCGCGAAGCATTTGCTCTAGCCAATAGCCAATACTTCCTTGGGTCATTGCTACACAGGTATCTAAGGGCATGGCCGGATTCTTAGGGGAGTCGCTCCCCATTTGCTGGAGGAGTAAGTTCCCCACTTGCGGGCCATTGCCATGCGTAATCACGACTTCGTTCCCCGCTTCGATCAGTTTCAATAATTGCCGGCTTGTTTGCCGTAAGGCTTCCATTTGCCCTTCGGCACTCGGATCATCCGTTAAAATTGCATTTCCACCGAGGGCAACAACAATTCGGTTTGCCATAAAAATTCTCCTATCTGAGAAAACAGGCCCCCTCACGGGGAGGGGGTGCCCATTTTCAATTATTTATAGTCAATGCCTAATTTATCCGCATAGGCACGCAAAGCTTTTTCAAAGGCGAGTAAAGGCGCCCGTACCGTTCCGGCACCCACTTGCCCTTGGCCCGCTTCCTTGTGGGCAATCCCGGTATTGATAATCGGTTCAATGCCGGTTTCGACAATTTTACGGGCATCCATGGCTAAAGGTGCCCCCTTGAAGTCCCACGTCGGGATCGTCCAGTTCGGGTTGTGGCCGAGGTAAATCTTCGCCATTTCATTACTGGTGTCTAGGGCATCTTGGAAGCCACCCGCACCAACGAAGCGCGTGACCCCAGGCGCGGCAATCATGGACACGCCACCAAGGCCAATAGTTTCCGTAATAGCGGAGTCCCCGATATCAGGGTTGCCATCTTCTTCGGAGTAGCCTTGGAAGTAGAGGCCTTTAGGCGTATTGACGGGGGCTTTGAACCATTCGTCGCCCATACCGGCAATCCGCACCCCAAATTCATAGCCGTTTCGGGTCATCGTGGTGACGACAGTTCCCTCTTCAATCTTACGGGCGTAGTCGACCATGGCTTTCCCGGTCGCCATCGCAATGTTTAGGAAGAATTGGTCCGTGTCAGCCAAGAATTGAATGACCGCTTCCTTATCTTCCGCGCTCACATCCTCTAATTCCGTAATCAAAGGAGCCACGTGCTTCAAGAAGACGAGCGAAGCCGCAATATTACGTTGGTGGAATTCATCCCCCATCCCAATCGCTTGGGCAATCATAATATTAACATTTAAGCCATCTTCCGTTTTAGCCAAGGCCTTGCTGAGGACAGGGCCTAAGACATCACGTTGCCATTCGAGGCGTTCAATGACTTCTGGGCCGTTTGCTCCGAAGCGAAGCACCTTACCGATCCCTTCGTTCATGATGCAGACGCCGGTTGTGCCGTCTGCCCGGTTTTCAATTTTAAGCATCGGGAAGTTCTTGGTGGTGATGCCCCCCATCGGTCCCACGGCGCCGACATGATGGCAAGGAATAAATTGGACTTCGCCCGCTTCTAATTGCTTCATGGCGTCGTCGTCATCCTTGGCCCAGCCTTCAAATTTCATGGCGCCAATAATCGCTCCCACAGCTGGCCCTGTCATGTTTTCAAAGTCCAAAGGAGGCCCAGCATGCAAGACGATCTTCTCATCGGTAGCCAATTCTGGAATCAGTTCATAAGCGGGTTTCACGTCCACGAGGAAGGGTTGGGAGCCCCGTAAGCGGTCGGCAACTTTCTCATTGGCTTCCTTAATTTCTGGCATTTTCTCCATAGCATTAAGGATCTTGATGAGTTCAGGGTCACCGCCAGCTTTTGGCCGCCAGGTGTATTGAACCGCTTGGCCGCCGAATTTTTCGATGGGTTCCACAAAGCTTTCCAAGCCAATGTTGATGACTTTAGGAGTAGTGGTTAAGAGATCCATAACCTTCCGACTGGCTTTCGGTAATTCTAATTTTTCACCTTCATAAGGCACGCGTTTTTTGTCGGGCAAGTCCAATTCATGGCCCATGAGGTGCAGGGCGAGACGAATGGCGCGCTCATTAGAGCTTTCCACAAGAACGCCGGCGTCTTCCAATTTTTGCTTAGCGTCAGCCAAGTTTTGCGGATCTTGTTCAGTCCCCACAATGCTGGCGACGGCGTAGAGAGGGCGACCGGCAGCTTTAGCGTCCGCCAAGGCCTTCTTCAAAGGTTCAGCCAATTGGCCAGCCATGTCAGCGTGGGAGCCGTAGCCTAAAACGCAGTCCAAGAGGATAACCCCCGTGCTTTCGTCCTTAATGGCTTCTTGGAGTTTATCCAAGCGGACTTCCGGGCTGATCATCGGATGCGGACGACCTTGCGTGTAAATGTCGTCACCCAAGTCCATGACTTCAAAGCCATGGGTGTTAAGCATGTAGCCTTCTTCCTTAATGATACCACCCAAGTCCAGGGCATCAGCAATTAAGGTCGCCGCTTCAGAAGCGAGCGTCCCACCGGAGTAAAGGCCTTTGACCGTTTTGCCTTCAGGTAGGATTTCGAGATCCGTAGTTTCTAGAGGCGTGGCGTAATTTTCCTTCACGTCCTCGCCCTTCGCCAAGTCCAAGGTCATGCGAGCAGCTTCTTCGAGGGTATAAGCCAGGGAGACATTCCCCACGTGTTCCGTTGGTTTTTCACCGAGGAAGATAGCAACCACCGGCTTGGAGAGGGCTTGGAGCACTTCCATGACGTGGTCGCGAACTTTCTTGGCTGGCGGTTTGGAGATGACGAGTAACACATCGGTGCCGTCCTCCTCATCCAAGGCCACGAGGGTATCGAGCATGGTCCGGGCACCGACTTCTTCGGAAAGGTCACGGCCGCCTGTCCCGACTGCGTTTACCACACCGCCGCCGAGGTGGTCAATGATGGTGGTCGCTTCTTGAATACCGGTGCCAGAAGCACCAACGATGCCAATGTTCCCTGGCTTAATCACATTGGTGAAGGCCAAGGGGATGCTACCAATTAAGCCCGTCCCGCAGTCCGGCCCCATGAGGAGCAAGCCTTTTTCATGGGCCTTTTCCTTCAAACGGACTTCATCTGCCAAAGACACGTTGTCAGAGAAGGAGAAGACGTTCAAGTCTTCATCGAGGGCGCGTTCAATTTCACCCGCCGCATATTGGCCAGGAATGGAAATCAGGGCCAGATTAGCATCGGGCAAGGCTTCTAGGGCATCGGCCCAATTGTCCACCCGCGTGCTTTTCTTTTCGGCGGAACTGGACGCTAAATCCTCTAGGAAGTCAGCGACCTTGTCGACGACCTGGTCCATCACACCTTCACTGTCGGCATCAATGACAATTGCCATATCGTTGCCATCAGCAGCTTGGAGTTCATCCGTGTAGAGGTTGGCGGCTTTGAAGAGGTCCTTATTGGCATCGGTCGCCATCATGACCTGGCCGGAGTTTACGCCCTCAATTTCATTAATGGCATTGGTGAGTAACATCAGATTAATCGAATCTTGGTAATTATTTTCCCAAATATCCGTATATAACACGAGCTATCATCTCCTTATTTTATTTTTCTTTGACGAGTCTCTTGCTAAGGACTATATTAGAAGTTGACCTTAGCGATTTTTAATAGAAAGGAAGACCATGACAAAACGAGCCATGAAAACTTATGCTTCTCTCCCAATCCAGCATACCTTGCCCTTTGCGGTGGAGGTTTACCCACCCCAAGGTGAAGCCCAAGGCACCATCATTTACTTCCACGGTGGGGGCTTTCTCTGTGGGGAAGCCAGTGACCTGCCCGAGCCTTACTTAGATTTGATCCAAGCAGCCGGCTATGCCCTGGTGGCCTGTGCCTATCCCCTCGCTCCAGAAAACACTCTAGCAGACATTCTCGATGTCAGTGAGGCCTTCCTCCGTTGGTTTGAAGGCCAAGGCGCAGACAGTCTGGGCGTGCCCGAAAACTATACGCTTTTTGGCCGTTCCGCTGGCGCCTACCTCGCCTTAGCTTTGGCGAGTCGTGACTGGTCAAGGCCAGAAGCCCTCGTCAGTTTTTATGGCTACAGCCAATTGACTGACGCGACCTTCCGCGTCCCCAGTCCCTACTATCGGAATTTCAAGGCGGTGCCTGAAAGCCTCATTCAAACGCTCACCCAAGACGAGTCCGTCTTAAGCCGGCCTTTGAGTACAGGGTATTCCCTCTACCTCTATGCCCGGCAAAGTGGCCGCTGGCTGGCTTTACTCGGCCTCGACAGGAAAGGTGCCAAGGCCCTGTCAATTTCTGATGAGGCTTTGGCCCACTGCCCGAAAACCTTCCTCGCAGCGGGCTTGGAGGATCCGGATATCCCGGTCCGCCAGTCCCAGCAATTAGCGAAGAAGCTGCCCCAAGCCAAGAGCCAATTTATTCCGGTTCGGGAGCATGATTTCGACCGCACGCAAATTGAAGCGCTCGGCCTGCCCCTCTACCGGGAAATGCTCGCTTGGCTGGCGGAAAACTAGAGAAACAAGAACGCCCAGGCCCTCGCCCGGGCGTTATTTTTTCGCTCGTTCTATCTAGTGTTTAACAAATTCGCCGAAGCGTTCTTTGGCGACACCCTTTTCCTTGCTGTAGGTTTCATGGCCGCGGAGAATCGTCTTCATAACTTGAGCGCCAATTTCACGACCCACATAAGGGCTGAATTTGTTACGGTATTCCAGGTCTTCGGCTTTTAAGGTGTAAGGCGCATTCGGCTTGATGAAGACGAAGTCTGCATCTTTACCGACTTCAATGCTGCCTTTTTGCTTCATGTCATAGCGTTCAGCCGGATTTTTAGCAATCATATTACTGAAGGTAACCAGGTCCATACCGCGTTTTTGCACTGCTTCATCGTAGAAGACATCCACGTCGTTTTGGAGGCCAGAAATGCCACCCCAAGCTTCAAAGACATTTTCCTTGTCCTTCAAGTCTGGTGTACATGGGGAGTGGTCGGACACGGCAAAGTCAATCTTACCCGCCTTAGCACGTTCCCAGAGGCCTTCACGTTGGGCTTCTTCCCGGATCGGTGGCGAGCATTTAGCAACGGCACCCAAGGCATTCAACTCTTCCTTCTTGAAGGTGAAGTTGTGTACGCAGGATTCGCAAGTCACATCCACGCCCCATTCGTTGCGGGCCTTGTTAACGAGGTCGATGCCTTCTTTACAGCCCACGTGGCAGATGTGAATGCGGCAGCCCGTTTCCTTCGCGAAGAGAATAGCCCGTTGGATGGCTTCCACTTCAGTGAAGACCGGCCGTGAGTCCACGTATTCTTCCATGGTGCTCTGGCCATTTTCGTAGGCAATTTCACCGAGGCGGTCGGTAACTTCCGCGTTTTCAGCATGAATAGCGAGAACTTTACCGGTTTTGGCAATTTGCTTCATGCCTTCGTAGAGAGAGTAGTCGTCCACGTTTTGGAAGTCGCCATCAATGGAGCGATCCCCACAGGTCGCGAGGAAGCATTTGTAGCCGGCCACGCCCCCTTCATCCAATTCTTGGATGCCGTTGTTGTCAATATTATAAGGCACTAAGCCCCCAAAGGAGAAGACGTCCGCTTGTAATTTACCTTCGCCAGCTTCGAATTTTTTCGCCAAAGTTTCCCCATTAGTGGTGGCAGGAACTTGATTTAAAGGCATTTCCATGAAAGCTGTGACCCCGCCTTTTGCGGCTGCTGCGGTCCCAGTTTCATAGCCTTCCCACTCATCCCGGTAGCCGCCACCTGGTTCAGTGATATGAACGTGGGCATCGACCATCCCGGGGCTGACAATTAAGCCTTCAGCATCAATGATTTCCTCACCTTCGAGGTCCAAGCCAATGGCGGCAATTTTGCCGTCTTGGAAGGCAACATCGACTTTTTCTTCACCCGTCGGTAAGATAACTAAACCATTCTTAATGACGCTTTCGTATTTCATTGTGATGTTCCTTTCTAAAAATACTAGTTGCTGTGCTTCTTTTTCAGGTATTGGCTAATTAGCGTATGGCAGGCAAAGGCGACTGCGAAGCCAACGAGCCAGGAGATTTTTGACATTTTGGCGAGGGCGGGAATAAATTTCCCCAGCAAGGCTACGATCAGACCCACAATGGTCGAAACGTAAGCCGCCTTGCGTACGCCAATATAGGGATTGCTGCGGTCTGCGGTCTTGGAATCCATGTAGAGGGCATCGAGGTCAATCTGCTGGTGCTTGACAATGTAGTAGTCCGCTACCAAGACCCCAGCCACTGGCCCAAGCAGAACCCCAATCAGATCGAGGAAAACCAAGATACTGTCTGGGTGGGCCATCATCTTCCAAGGCATGATCACGTAAGAAATCAAGCCGGCAATGAGAATCCCTTTTTTGTAAGTAATTTGCTTGGGGAAGAGGGCACTCAATTGGTAGCCCGCTGGAATAATATTCCCGGTCGCATTGGTACTGATCGTAGTCAGTAAGAAGACTGACGTGGCAATGCCAATCGCTGGCAAGGAATCCCAGCTGTTGATAATATCTAAGACATCAGATTGGGGTTGGCCGATAATAATGGAACCACCGACCAAGATAATCACTGACGTTAAGGCAAAGATCGCATAGCCCACAAACAAGCTCAAGTATTGGCCGCGTTGTTGGTCACGTTGGGACTTGGCATTCTGCGTAAAGTCCGCTACGGAAACCCCGGGCGCTGCCCAGACGGCCAAGACGGAACTGATGACCATGAGGTAAAGCCAAAATAGGTTCATCGGCTCCGGGTTAGGGTGCTGGTAAGCCATGATAGCCCCCAAGCCACCGGCCCCCTTCAAAGCCCAAAACGTACTGGCCCCAAAAACAATGTAGATAATCGGGGTGAGAATGCCGGTGAATTTATTGAGTACTTCACCGCCACCCAAGCCGATCAGAACGTTCACCAAGAAGAACAAGGTAAAGCTGATCAAGCCGGGAATGGTAATGCCTAAAATTTCCATGCCGCCACCCAGCTGGGCAAAGCCTGGCCAAATCTTACTCATTAAAATGAGCAAGGCCACCGAGCCCGTGTAGTTTTGCAGGCCGAACCAGGCAATCGCCGCCACGACTCCACGCAGGAAGCCGGGGATTTTCGCCCCCGCCACCCCATAAGCAGAGCGCAAATGCATAGCGAAGGGGATCCCATATTTGGTTCCCGCCTGGCCGTTAATGGCTAAGAAAGTTGCCACTGCCAGGCCACTGAGCACTAAGGCTAGCATGATATGGTAGGGAGCGACAGCGAGGCCGAGAAAACCACCTACTGCTGCATAATTGGGAATATTATGGATGGAACCCATCCAGAGGGTGAAATAGTTCACCCAATTCATGTTACGTCGTTCTTTGGGTTTCGGCAGAACGTCCGCATTATCATAGCCACGTTGGCGGAACGTTTCGAGTGTCTCCTTCGAAACCCACTCTTTATCTGTCAAAATAGACCTCCTCTCGCCGCCCAAAAGCCACTCTTTTAGGTCGAACGCTTGTCAATCGGGATCAGGGTGCTAGGCTTTGTCCAGGCTGCACAAAGCCTTCTTCATCTCGGTTGCTACTCTTAAACTTGGCCTCGCCTCCTTACAAGCCCCCAGTTAAAGCAAGCCGTGGCTGACTTTTCAGGGACTTTGCTTGTTTTGTTAGCGTTATACATATCTTCATTATAAGGCAGGAGCACTTACTGGACATTAGTTACTTCACCTAACATTGCTCATGTTTTTGGCCGGCCTGCACAATTTTTACAGAAAACCACAAGCCCTACATCTATACAAGCGCCCAGCTTATCGCTATAATAGGCATGGATTAAGGAGTGAGACTTGTGCCTAGTTTGCGTGAATTTTTAAAACAACCTAATTTTGGATCCTTAACGCTTTTGACCGACCATCCCGATGAGGTTTTAGACGAAGAAGTTGATAGCATCGAGATCAGTGAGACACCCGATGTGGAGTACCATATTCCGCCGCGGGTGATTTTACTGACCACGGCCATGGTTTTTGAAGACTCCCAAGCCGATATGCCGGCCTATCTCGATTCCCTGAAACGAGCTGAAGTGGTGGCTTTGGGCATTAAGACCGGCCGTTTCCTCCATCATTTAGACCCTGAAGTCAAGGCCTATGCGGAGAAAATTGCCCTGCCGATTTTTGACATCCCCGACCACTTGCAATTGGGGCAGGTCCTCCATCAAATGATGGATTTCCGCTGGCACAAGCAAAAAAAATGAACTCTTCTATGCGCTCGAAATTCAACGCAATTTTTCCAATCTGCTCTTCAGTAATGCCGGGATTGAACGAATCATTAACCAGCTTGGGCGCGTCACCAACACGCCCGTTATGCTCTTAGATCCCTTCCATGATGTCATTACGGCTTCCGCAGATATGCAGCAAACTGGCTTCGATGCTTCCAAATTGAGCCGGAAAATTATCCACCAGCAGGAGCGCTTAGGGAAAAATTTTGGGACTTTTACCTTACGCTTAACGGATGACAGGAAATTGCCCCTCCAGATCACGAAAATTACGACTGGCCATGCCTTCCCGTATTTTCTCGTGCTTCTATATCCCGAAACGATTCCCTTCCCTACGTCGCAATTCGCCTTGGACCAAGCAGCGATTGTGATTTCCTTCTATCTCTACAAAACTGAGGAAATCGCCACGTCCCGCTTGCATACGCAAAATGAACGCCTGCAGGAATTGCTACATTTAAGTGAACAGGGCCTCACCCTTGACGACTCTTGGTTTGAGCAGTCCACGCATAATCCCTTTGTTCATTCTTCCCACTATCAAATGATCAATACCACGGTCACTGTGAAAACATCGGAAGCTGCCTTACATATTGACCAAGCCGAGCTCACACTGACCCTAGCCCGCTGGTTGAACAAACGCATCCAGGACTACTTGCCCAAGGGCACTGTATTTTTCACCGGTAGTGAGCAAATTTTCCTCCTCAGCCAGCAAGGGGATGAGCATTTGGACAAGAAGCTCCGGCAGTTGGCTAGTGATGTGGAGACCCGCTTGCCTTTGAGTGTTTGCTTTAACTTGGGCCGGCCGGTCAGCAAATTAAAACACATCCACCGCTCCTATACAGAAGCGAAATTAGCCTACCAAGACCGGCAAGCCAACCGGCAAAAGGACTTAATCCTCCGCTACACCGACAAGGGCCTGCAAACCCTATTCAGCCAAACGCGGCCCAGTGATATCGCCTATTACTGTGAATCCACCTTGAAGAGCCTGGCCTATCCCGAAGACGATTACTACCGGGACTTGCGGCAAACGCTCAAGGTCTATCTCGACCACCAATGTGAAATTACCACCACGGCGAAGAAACTGTATATCCATCGCAATACGGTCAAATATCGCATCCAGCGCTGCGAGGATTTACTGGGCTTTGATTTGGAAACACCCGAACACACCTTAGCCCTCCGCCTCACCTTAGAACTCAGCGAGCATGAGCAAAAACATTAAAATTGAGGAAGCCCGAAAACGCCCACTGCCAAGTGCAGTGAGCGTCTTTTTTACTCCGCGAAAATGCCCTTATGGTCATAGCGGTCGAAGTGAATATCGTCAGATTTCAAGTAATCCACGATTTCCTTGGGGATGTCGACCCCTTCCTTTTCATGACGGGCATGGGTCATCGCGCTTAATTCACCAGGATAGTAAACTTGCTCATAGCCTGGTGCGGGTTTAACTTGATGCAATTCCTCCACATTTTGCTTCGTAGCTTGTTTGAAGTGCTCGAGGCCAGCGAAACGCTCAGGGTCAATAACAATGAAGGCTTGACCGAGATTACGGTATTCCGAGAGATCATGGTACATGGAGCTGACATTTTTGCCCGAGGGCAGGCCTAAAAGCACGCCACTCAGCATGTCGGCTAGCATCATGAGGCCATAGCCTTTCGGACCGGCAATCGGTAAGAGAGCTTCTACCTTGTGCGGATCGGTTGTGGGCCGGCCGTCACCGTCTACTGCCCAGTCGTCTGGAATGGAGCGATGTTTAGAACGAGCATCCAAAATCTTACCCCAAGCTTGTACGGTCGTCGCCATGTCAAACACAATCGGTTCCGCATTGGCCCGTGGTGCGGCGAAAGCAATAGGATTAGTCCCATAGTAAACTTCTGCCCCACCAAAAGGCACCACCATCGGGTCGGACAAGGTCGTCGCAAAGGCAAAGAGATCTTGTTCAGCAAATTGGCGGACATAGTAGGACAAGGTCCCCGTATGGCTGACTTCAGAAATGCCCACCGTGGCTGAGCCGGCTTCCTTCGCTAATTTGATGGTTTCGGGAATCGCTTTGTTGGCTACATAATGGCCTTGGGCATTGTCCCCATGGTAAATCGCAGTGGCTGGGCCGGTTTTTTCAAAGGAAAGCTTGGGTTTTAAGTTTACCCCACCCTTGTAAATCCGTTCCGCATAGTATTCCACCCGCACGGCGCCGTGGGAGTGCACGCCATTCATATCGGCATAAGTTAAGTGATTGGCGGTCTCTTCCGCTTGGTCATCCGGCATGCCGGCTTGCATTAATTTATCCTTAATTAATTGATGCAGTTCGGCTTCCTTAAGATTCACCATTTCTTCCTGAGACATGGTATCTCCTCCTTAATCCTTATACTCCAGGGTCACGGTTGGCGTCTTTGGAGTAAATATAAGCGAGCGGTTCATTACCAATGGTGTAGGCAACTTGTGGGCAGTAAGGACCCATGTAAATGTAGTCGCCTTTTTCCACAGGGAACCATTTGTTGTCCAAGTTGTACATGCCTTGGCCACTATAGAGGTAAGCCCCATGTTCTTGGTAGTGGGTTTCGATGTAACCGTGGCTGGCACCGGGTTGGAATTCAAGAATGTGCATGTTCATGTCAAAGCCGAAGTCATCAGTAGGCAAGAAGTCCCAAAGCAAGACATTTTCCATGCCTTCGTATTCCGTTGGCGTTAAGTCCGCCTTGTTGCCGACCACTTTGTGGGCTTCGTAGCCTTCAATGGCGTCATAGCGACGTTGGTATAAGAAGGCTTCGGTCATTTCATCTTGGCCGTTTTCGAAGTACATTAATTCCCCAGCAGGGAAGAAAGCATAGCCGCCGTCTTCGAGCGTGTGGCTTTCCTTGCCGTCGCTGACTTTCAAGCGACCGGAGAACACGTAGACAAAGGTTTCAATGCCTTCGCCACCAAAACCACGTTCGTTCTTGCCACCTTTGAGGAATTCAACGATGAAGTCTGAGAAGGATGCACCGAGACGGGGGGAGCCGAGAATCGTGATATTTACATTTTCAAAACCAGGCACGCTGTTTTGCACCAAACCGTCATGAGGAATGATGGCGTAGTAGCCCGGTTTCACCACTGCCCGTGACTCTAGCAAACCTTCTGGATAACCAGTATTATTATTTTTGTATCCCATGTTAGCCCTCCTATAATATTTGAAATTGTGTCAACAATTTTAGTGTAACCCTTACATGCTGTTCTTTCTATAGCTAAAGGCAACAGTTCTTTGGCTATTTTTGGTAAAGTCGGCTAAAAATGTTGGCATTTCTCCTTCTTTAAGGTAGCTTACTATTCATAAGCTACACCCTCACTCTAGCATGCTTTTCTAAAAAAGCCTAAGAAAAAGGCCTGCCCCAAAGGACAGGCTGCTGGCTTATTGCAGAGCTTCTGCTAAGCGTTCTAAGCATTTCTTTAAACTTTCTGTGGGCAGGGCAATATTCACCCGTTGGAAATCACCCTCGGTTAAGCCGAAATCCGCTTCCCCTTGGCTGAAGAAGCTGGCTTTTTCATAGAGGCAAGTGGGCAAGGCGTCCCCTTTTAGCGGGCACTCCGAAAAGTCCAACCATTGCACATAAGTTCCTTCCGGCACGTAAGCCTTAATCGGTAATTCCTGCTCAGAAATAAAGTCAACAAGCATTTGCTCATTGTGGCGGAGAAGTTCCTTCACCTCGGTCAGCCAAGGTTTGGCCTTTGTATAAGCCAATTCCACGCCGCGCATGCCGAGCACATTCCCGGCAGCAATCCCATAATTCAGGGCTGTTTCGGCAAAATGCGCCCGCCAATTTTCTTCTAGAATCACCGTATTCGCACAGTTTAAGCCGGCGAGATTGAAGGATTTGCTAGCCGAAGTGCAAGTAATGACGGGCACCCGACCGCCGGAGACTTTGGCCATATTGATGTGATGGCCCGTAAAGTCGAAATCCTGCCAAATTTCATCGGCAATAATAAACAAGCCATGTTTTTCACAAATTTGCAGCAGGCGCTCCTGCTCCTCTGGTGTCCATACCCGGCCGGTCGGATTGTGAGGAGAGCAATGAATGAAGACCTTGACTTCCGGGCGGGCAGCTGCCGCTTCAAAAGCTTCAAAGTCAATTTTCGCAGCACCAAATTCGCCCACCAAAGGCACCGTCACAGCCTCGCGTCGTAAGCCCGTGACGGCATCCTTAAAAGGCATGTAGTGGGGGCTAAAGAATAGGGCAGAATCACCTTCCTCCGTAAAAGCCAAAAGCGCCGTCTTAATTGCCGAAACCACATTAGGCGACAAGACAATGGCTTCCTTGGGGAAGTCCCAGTCGTGTTCAGCCTTAAACCAATTAGTCACAGCTGTATAGTAAGCATCTGACGGCAAGGTGTAACCTAAAACAATGTCGTCCAAATACTGTTTCAAGCCCTCCGTAATCTCCGGCGCGGGATAAAACTCCATGTCGGCCACTGAGAGAGGAATAATGCCCTCAGCCACATCGGGATTCAGATCATCCATCATCTGCCATTTGCGGGAATGCATCTTCCGACGATCAATGGCACTGGTAAAATCATAGCTTGTTTTCAAGCTGACACCTGCTTTCTATTTTATTCTGTAAGCCTTTCCCTTATCCTAGCATAAATAGGCAGCGGGGACAAACCCTTGAACAGTTAAATTTAGCTTATTGCTAAGGTTTTTAATGAAGCTGTTCAGGAGCTTACTTTACAGATAGGCCGTAGCAGCTGTGAGCTTGTCAATAATATGATCAGCCTGGCTTTGGTCGTAACCATAAGGGGATTTGAGGGCCAAAACCAAGGCGCCCGTTTTCTTAGCGGCGGAGATGCCTAATTCCGAATCCTCAATAATAATTGCCTCGCAGTCTTTGACATTAACGTGCGCTAATGCTTTGAGGTAAACATCAGGGGCTGGCTTATTGTGAGCCACGTCTTCGCCCGAGAACCAACCGGCAAAGGCGTCCTTTAAATCGGTGGCGGTCAGCATTTTTTCAATTGAAGCTTGGGAACCCGCTGATGCAATGCAAGCGGGAATGTTTTTTTCTTGTAAGGTTTTTAACAGGGGCTTTAAACCAGGGGTGAGTGCCTCCTCATAATTCAAGAATTGGTCTTGGTCGAAATTCTCAAAATCAGCTTTAAAGCTAGGAAAGTCCATGTCAGGAGCCATTTGCTGGCGCATGTCTTCTAAAATATCCGCATAGGAAAGGCCGGCAAACGTATTAATTGTCCATTTATCAGCAGGATAATTCTTGCTCTTCGCATAAGCAAGGCGGTGTTCGTGGTAGAGGGGCTCACTGTCCATAATGACCCCATCCATATCAAAAATTACGGCTTTCATGCGATCATCCTTTCTAGGGGTGCAGGCTTTTATTGGCCTGAAATTTTTCACCCACACGCCTAGTGTAACCAAAGGGACCTCCGGCGGGCAAGTCAAAGTACATGAAGTTAGTGGCAAGCTAAGCCCGGTCAATTTTAAAGAACATCCTCTTCCAGCTGCTTTTCTGCAAGTCACTTTGCTTTTGGGCCAAAGGAGGCTGCCTTTATCCTTTTATTTCAAAAAAAACAGAGCTGGCTTTCACCAACTCTGTTTCTGCTTGCTTTTATTCCTGGGCGTTTTCCATTAAAGCCAAAACATCTGCCCGGCAAGGGATGGCCTCGGCAGCACCAACCTGGCGCACCGCTAAGGCTGCCGCATAGGAGGCCTGCTTGAGGCAGGTTTTAATCTCTAAGCCGCTGACCAAAGCGGCGAGGAAGAAGCCGGTAAAAGTATCACCGGCACCGGTTGTATCCACGGTTTTTCCAAGAATCGCTTCCTGCTCATAGACGGTCTCGCCTTCGATAAAGACGGATCCTTCCTTGCCCAAGGTGAGCACCACTTGCAAGTTGGGCTGTTCGGTTTGGAAGTAAGCAATCATTGCTTCCCGTGTTTCTTTACCCGTGATCGCCCGAGCTTCATGCTCATTTAAGATTAGACCGCGTAGGCAGGTTAAATCAGCCTGCTCAATTGCCTCATTGACTGGCGAGGGGTTGAGGTAGATATCTAAGCCCCTTTGCTTGCCTTCTGCCAGCAAGTAGTCAAGTTCATTGATCTCGTTTTGCAGCACCATCACATCGCCGGCACTGAAGTGACGCAAGACGGCTTGAATATCCGCCTTTGTCTGTTGCGTGTTCGTGCCACCATAGACCAGAATGGCATTATCACCACTGGCATCCTTTTGAATCAAGGCATGGCCATTTGCCCGGCTATCGTCCTGCTGGATATATTGGGTATTGACCCCACTGCTTGCCAATAAATCCACCAGAAATTGCCCGTCATAGCCAATTTTTCCCGCATGGTAGACCTCAGCGCCCGCCCGCGCCAGGGCAAGGGACTGATTCAGCCCCTTGCCGCCCGCACTTTCGGTGATGCGGTTAACGCTAATCGTCTCGCCTTGCTTCACGACCGCCTCTACATAGTAATTGCGGTCGATATTTAATGATCCGTAGCTGAGTACTCTCATCTGACGCCTATTGGGCCGTGTCAGGGGTCACTTCTTCAAGGGGGGAATCAATTTTTTCGGAAACATCTTTACCGGCGAAGTAGTCAAAGGCTGCTTGCAAGGCTAATTTACCCATTTCTTCCGGTTGTTGGGCAATGGTTAAGCCCATTTCCTTGTTTTTAACAGCTTTAATGCCGTCTTCGGTCCCGTCAAAGCCCACGACGAGCACCTTATCTAACATGTTGGCGCCCTTCAAGGCTTCGATCGCCCCTAAGGCCATTTCATCGTTTTGAGCAAAGACCGCTTGAATATCACTGTGGCCTTGGAGAATATTTTCCATGACCGTTAAGCCTTCTGCCCGATCAAAGTTAGCCGTTTGCGTATCCACAACGTCTAATTTGTCCTTAGCCACGTTATTGAAGCCTTCCCCGCGTTCACGCGCTGAAGAAGAACCAGGGATTCCTTCGAGTTGAGCCACTTTAGCTTTTTCGCCTAATTGGTCCACGATGTATTCGGCTGCCATTTCGCCACCTTTGACGTTGTCGGAAGCAACGAGGGTGACCACATCGCCTCCATCGCTCGAACGGTCGATTAAAACAACAGGCACCTTCGCTTCATTAGCGGCTTCGACAGCCGGTGTAATGGCAGAAGCATCCACAGGGTTGATCAAGAGAATATCAATCTTTTGCTGGAGCAGGTCGTTGACGTTATTGATTTGGGTTTCCGTATTGTCTTGGGCATCCAGAGTCACAATTTCCGTGCCCTCTTCTTTGGCCAAAGCCTTCACGCCTTCTTCGACCGATACAAAGAAAGGATTGCTGAGGGTTGAAATAGACAGGCCGACCTTCAAGTCACCCGGTTTTTTCTCCTCAACTTGTGCCGTTTTTTCACCGTCCGCTGCCGGTTTGTCGTCGACTTTTTTCTCGTTATCCAGGCTAACGCCCTTACCACAAGCCCCTAGAAGAACCAGTAATACCGCTAAGGCGCCCAAACGCGTCAACCATTGCCACATCTTCTTCATTTTATTGCCTCCTATAATTTGAGTGTTTACCTCTATACTAACAAATTTCCCTATTGTTTGCGATTGCGATCGAGTAAGACGGCGATAATAATAACAATCCCTTTGATAATTTGCTGGTAGAAACTGGACACGCCCAAGAGGTTGAGCCCATTGTTCAAGACCCCAATAATCAAGGCCCCAATCAAGGTACCGCCAATATGGCCAGCCCCCCCGGACATGCTTGTGCCGCCTAAAACGACGGAAGCGATAGCGTCCATTTCATAGGAAACGCCCGCTGTCGGCTGAGCGGAATTCAAACGAGACGTTATTAGTAAGCCCGCAACCGCTGCTAGCACACCAGAGATGGCGTAGACAATGCGTTTTACCCGCGAAACATTAATCCCCGAAATATAAGCAGCAGCCTCATTGCCCCCAATGGCAAAGACTTGCTTCCCAAAAGCGGTCTGATGGAGGACAAAATAGAGAATGAGGAAGATCACCAGCATAATAATAACGGGAATTGGGATGCCAAAAATATAACCCCGGCCGAGCAATTTAAATAGCATACTGTCGCCTAAATCCGTCAGCGGTTTCCCGTCTGTAATAACCAAGGTCGCCCCGCGGAAAATCGACATCGTCGCCAAAGTCGCAATGAAAGGCGCCATCCGCCCAAAAGTAAGCAAGCCACCATTCAGCCAGCCCAAAAGGCAGCCAATAACGAGGGCTAAAATAATAGCCAGCCAGCCCGGTAGGCCAAAGCCCAGGAAGGTCGCACTCAAGGCTGCTGATAGAGCCAAGGTCGAACCCACCGATAAGTCAATTCCGCCCGTTAAAATAACAAAGGTCATCCCAAAAGCAATCAAAGCATTCGTTGAGACCTGGCGGAGTAAGTTTAAAATATTGCCCATGCTCAAGAAATTTGGATTCATCACCGTGACAAAAATCACTAAAACCACCAGGGCTAAAAGTGAACCAAACGTCTGGATAAAGCGTTTATAGGCAAAGGATCCTTTCTTCATAGTGTTCCCCCTGTTGCTAAAGTCATAACTTTTTCTTCTGTTGCTTCCAAATGATCCAAGCAGCCCGCCACTTGGCCATCATGCATCACTACAATGCGGTCACTCATCCCAAGTATTTCTGGCAGGTCGCTAGAAACCATAATGATACCCACACCGCGACTGGCCAATTCACGCATTAATTCGTAAATTTCTGCCTTAGCCCCGACGTCAACCCCTTTGGTAGGTTCATCGAGAATCAAAACTTGGCTGCCCGCACCGAGCCATTTGGCCAGTACAATTTTCTGCTGGTTGCCCCCAGACAAATCGCGGACACGTTCATCCGGCCCCGTGGTTTTCACCTGCAAGCGCCTGAGTAAGTCTTCGACAAAGTTACGCACTTTACTGCGATTCAACTTGCCTAGCACCTGCTTGAAATCAGCGAGAGAAGCCAGGGCAATATTATCCTGAATGGTAAAGTCGAGCAAGAGCCCCTCATCCTTACGATTCTCCGTCACAAAGCCCATGCCGTGCTCAATCGCCATCTGTGGGTTGGCATTATGAATTTTCTCACCTAAGAGCGTCACCTGGCCAGAATCCGGCTGCGTCACCCCAAACAAAGCGCGCATCACCTCCGTCCGCCCGGAACCCATGAGTCCCGAGAAACCAAGGATTTCGCCAGCGTGTAAAGTGAAGTTTACGCCCTTAAATTCATCGGTTTTATTGAAGTCACTGACCTGAAGCAAAGGCTTAGGTTCCGCTGTCACCTCTGGCCGGTCGGGGTAGAAGTCGTTTAACTCTCGGCCCACCATCATTTTGACAATCGCATGGGGATCCGTTTCTTGACACGTCACCGTGCCCACAGAAATCCCGTCCCGCATGACCGTAATGCGATCCGCAATAATGAAAATTTCTTCCATACGGTGGGAAATATAAATCACGCCCACGCCAGCCTTGGTCAGATCCTTAATGATGCGAAAAATTTCCCGTGTTTCGTGCTCCGTCAGAGAAGTCGTCGGCTCATCCATAATGAGAATCTGCACATCCGCCAAAAGAGCCCGCGCAATCTCAATAATTTGCTGGGAGCCAATAGAAATATCCCGCACCCGCTTATCCAGATCAATATTTTGGCCCATGCGACTAAAGATGGCTTTCGCCTCTGCTCGCATGGCCGCCTTGTCTAAACGTCCCAGCGCCTTGGTTTTTTCCTTTCCTACATAGAGGTTTTCTAAAACCGTCAGATCCGGCCACATGTTCAATTCCTGGTGAATGAAGCCAATCCCATGCGCCTCTGCCTCCGCTGGATTTTCAAACTGCACCTTTTTACCATCGACCTCAATTATTCCAGCATCTGCTTGGTGGAGGCCCGTTAAAATATTCATCAGCGTCGATTTGCCCGCACCATTTTCACCCATGAGTGCATGCACTTCGCCCCCATGAATCGCAAAGTCGACCCCCTTGAGAACCGTATTTTTTCCAAAGGCTTTCCCAATGCCTGACATCTTGATGTCCATGCCAACCTCCTAAAATACATTCCCTGCATGCAAAATAATATTCGCGTAAGGACTCGCCTCACCCGTCCGGATGAGCCCCCGACTCTGCATCGTTTGAGCCTTCAAGGCCTCATGGGAAATAAAATGAAAGGCCACCTCCGGCAAACGCTCCTGAATGCTTTTCAGCAAGTCAGGATTTTCCGTTTCAATCTCCTTAGCGAGCGTTACTTCTTGGACATGCATATCACTCAGTACAACGTCTAAAACCTTGAGGAAGCTCGGCTCCCCAGGGCTTAAGGACACATCAATACGCGGCACTTCCGGCGGTATCGGCAGGCCAATATCAGCCAACGTGATCTCATCCGTGTGCCCGAGCTCATACAACAGCTGGCCAATATCTTTATTGATGACCCCTGATTTTTTCATAGCACTCCTCTTTTCTATTGCTTTCAAGGCCAATGACTAAAAAAGGATGCCCAAGTGAGCTGCCATGCCCCCAGAGGAGCTGTTTCGCTTGAGTCATCCCGAACATTGCCCCTTAATTTTACGCTAAAAAAAACTAAAATTCAAGATAGGAAGGGAGCGCCGAATAGAGGGAGCGGTGAGTTGACGAACAAAGGAGGGGTTCTTCCCTTAGGAAGGTTCACTCCTTTGACGTAACGCAACCCTCCCTCAGGCGCGACCTGGACTAAAGGAAGCGAAAGCGGATCAGAGGGCAGTCTATAGTTGTCAAACATATGTGACACAAGCGGCTTCTGTTGTGGTTGGCTTGCCATTAGTTTTTATTCTCAATCCTCATTGTAAAAAATAAGGGCAATTCTTGATCAAAGAAAAACACCAATGGGCTTAAGCTGACCTTTTACTAAAGTAATCTTCAATCACTGTATTTGGGCTTTTAAAGTTGAATACCCTGCGATGAATAATATTGCCTCGATTCACATATCTTTTATGCGCTTTTATTAATTCATCAATACGATTAAATTCTCTGTGACGATAAAGCGTTCAGTATCTTTACGATGACTCCGTTCAACAATTCCATTTTGCCAAGGAGAATAGGGGCGAGTTTTTCGATATGAAATATTCATTCGTTCTAGATATTTCTCAAAAATTGTCTGTTTTGTAGAGGTTTCTGGATCATTTGTAAATTCCCGACCATTATCTGGAAGCTTCTCTTTTTTTATTTGTTTTGTGTCACATATGTATTATCTTCTTATAAAGGGTGATTTCTACAAAAGAAAAAATAGAGAGACTTATAGAGGAAAACTCAAAGATAAGTTCTGACCAGATAGAATATGCTAAAAAGTATGAAAAGCTTGTAAATACATTTAATACTGAAAAGGAAAATTATGTATTCAAGTCCAAGATAAAGAATCAAGGAAACTCAAGTAGGATTTCTTCATTGATAAATTAGAATATCTTTCAACCTATAGAGAAATTTGATCCGATTCTATGGAACTTGATGCTTAATAAGATGGTTATGAATGAGGATGGAAGTTTTGATTTTGTTTATGCAAAAGGCATATAGAAATAGAGCTTGTAAGATTCATTTCTAACAAGCTCTATTTACATAAATCTGGATTTTATTAGACTGACTGTATAAGTTCTAATTTCTTTAAAGGAGTCATGATTACATCTATGGTATCTCCTGCCTTATCAAAAAATTCAACCTCACAATTTTTATCATCGTAAAGTAAAACAATTGTTCCTTTTGTGCCTTTCCTTAATTCTTTGTAGTCCTCTTTCAATTTTACAACATCTAATTCTTTCATTTAATCACCTCTTGTCTGGATAAACAGTTATAATCCTATATTTTGTTTTCCCTGAATCTTTTTGGAAAATACAAACAACATTAGCCGTTATTTCTTTGTTGTTTTTACCCACCAACTTAATTTTATAAGTGTTTTTAATTCCATAGCTGGTGTTTTCAACTTTTACAGGTTTCTTATTTAAAACAGGCTTTACTAAGTTATCATGCAAAATTTTACCATCGCCACTTTTATATCCTAAGACATCCTTTAAAAATTTTGCTTTTGATTTTCCTTCTGGATGCTTATTATTCAATAAATAGTTTTCCATTTTATTTTCATTATATTCAACATCACTTTTATTTTTGAGAGGGTGGGCATAAAGTAAATACTATAAAAATGACCATTAAAAAAAGACCTCTTATTTGCGATCCGTATTAATTAAATATGCTAGAAAGGCTTGAAATGCCCACTTTCTATGGTATTAAATTGTATCCTTTACGCTATAATTTTCTCGATATAAATCAACTTAACTTTCCCTGCATACCGCTCCTTCAAGGTATGGAGGGCGAGGAGGTTATTGCCTTTAAGAAGCAAATTATCCTCATTGGTAAAGTCAGTAACGTCTTCGACTCCTGCTGCGGTATATTTTTTGGCCTTCACTAAAATCTTCCTATCCAGCATGACGTCAATTTCTTCAGCAGCCAGCACCTCATTAAAAAAGGGTTCATCCGGCAAGAGATCTTCCTTGGCGACCTCTTCCTTCGACATGCCCGCCTTCAACACTGTATCCTTATAAGTAAAATCCAGCACCACTTCGGTTGCTTCATCCAAAAATTTTCCGTTGGTGGTTAGGCCGATCTTCTTGGAATACTGAGTATAGGAATCCAGCCAATAATCGTCCATTTCCAAACTTTCAATCAGTTTGTTGGTCTCAAAAACCGTATATTCGCCAATCTGCTTGGCGTAATGCTTCCTCACCAAGGTATTGGCCATGAGTGCGGCAATGAGCGCCTCGTCATAGCGATCAACATCTTGGATGATCCGGCTCTTGTTTAGCTCCTGACCCACAAAATATCTGTCCCCAAAAGAGGAAAACACCTCACGTAGGGCAGCCATAATCTTAGTTTTCACCTGTTATCCCACTCCTCACCGACGATACTTCTTCTCTTGAACTAGGACTCTGTTGCCTTTTAGCTCAATTTCTGCTTCAATTATACCATGGACTATCAGTTTTTTCTGGCTTCCACCGATCATCAGCGCCACCCTGACTATTATGAAATAAGGCTTCCTGAGGGGTATAATGAGACTTCAGGGGCGAAAGAACCTTTCATCCCGATAGGCGCCTGTCAAAGTATTGAAGTTGTTCTTCATTTGGCCAAGCCTTTCCCAGCAATTTGCCAAAGAAAGGGGCTGGCAAAAAACTCAGTCTCAGAATATAAAAAAAACGCATCAATTTATTTTCGAAATAAATTGATGCGGCAAAAACAAATATTTTATTTACCTGTCTACTTGACAGGGGTCAGTTCATTATAAATATAGATGTTTTATTTTATGTGCATCTGGTAATCCTATTTTAAAAAAAGGAGAGGGAAGATGAAAAAATTGAATTTATTTCTGTCTAATACTTATTCAGGTTCTAAGGATAAGTATAAGAATACTGGCAATCTAGCTAGTACAGACGTTACTTATTGTTCTAAATTAGTATGGCAGGCGTATTACTATGGTCCAACATCAGGGTACAGATTAACATATGATTTACCAGATACAATACACAGTCTAAGCCACAAGCACACTTACTAAGGTTTGAGTATTATGGTCAAGAAAAAAAAGATGATATTATTAGTAGTAGGTATAATCATACTCAGCGTAGTTAAATACCAATATCCATTACAAAAAGTATTAGCACAAAGAAGCTTCGAAAATTATATAACTAAACAAGGAATAGCTTCTGAAAAAATCAGTAGTAAAAGATTTTTTAAAGACTGGAAACAAGGAGGATACTTGGTAGTTGTAACTTTTAATGATGATATAAACAATAAATATTATTATCATTATGAGGTGTGGACACATAAAAAAATGAATCATTGAGATTTAATAGAATGACATTAACTATTATTGATGAAAAAAATTCTGTTACATTAGAGAGTCCTTATGATGGTAAGTGTAAGTATCCACCTATTGAGGAGTAGTATTTATAGGGATATATTCCTACTATCAGCTTAAATTATAGTTAAATAGGATAATCAGTGAAAAGCAGTAAATCAAGTTCGGTTTACTGTTTTTTCTTTGCTCAAAAATAGAAAGAAAGGAGAAGATAAAATGAAAAACATAGAAGAAAAAAATAAATGGCAGATAGAGAAATCAAGCAGTTACAAAATAAAAAAACTCATCAGTCTATAGTTGTCAAACATATGTGACACAAGCGGCTTGATATGCTCCCCCTAAAGTAGACACTTAAAAAAGTAAAACTACTTAGGGGGAATTTTTATGCGTTCAAATTGTAAACACTCGGTTGAGGAGCTCGAACGATATATTGATAAGTACCTTAAAAAAGGGATAAGCTATCAAAAATTGTGTCAGTATCATGGTTTAAGATTGTCTCATTCTGTTTTTTATGACAAGGTCTTAAAATATCAAATCCATGGTCGCCAAGGCATCCAATCCCATGTCAAGAATAATAACTATAGTAAGGACTTTAAACTGGCTGTTGTGAATGAGCACCTTGTTGAAGGCGTTCCAATTAAACAATTAGCTCGAAGATATAATATCCCATCACATTCCACTGTTAGAAATTGGTTGATGAAGTATACTAGAGGGGAAGCAGTCAAAAGTTATTCTCCTAACCCCGAGGTGTATACGATGAAAAGCAGAAAAACGACTCATGCAGAAAAAATTAAAATTGTTAAAGACTGTCTGGCCAACGGCCTATCTTATAAAGAAACAGCTGAGAAATATCAAGTCTCCTACCATAATGTTTACTCCTGGGTCCAAAAATATCAACAACATGGGCCAGACGGCTTGTTTGATGGCCGAGGTCGTGGAAAACCTGCGGCGATCCAAACAGAAACTGAAAAAATACGCGCAAAATATGCAGCCTTGAAAGCTCGCAATGAATACTTAGAAACAGAGAATGCAGCCTTAAAAAAGTTAAAAGAAGTGGAAAGAGAGTTGATGTTACGCGAACACAGTATGAAGCAGATTTTCAAACGGTCCAAAAACTCCAGCAAGAAGGATACCGAGTAACTCACTTATGTGAGGCTCTAGGCCTTAGTCGTTCAAGCTACTATAAATGGCGAAACCGAAAGCCAACAGCTTCTGAAAAGCGTCTGAGGCAACTGATCAAATGGATTATTTCTGTTTATAAAGAACATCAGGGGGTTTATGGCTATCGTCGCATTACGATCTATTTAAATCATTTTCTTAACGCCAAAGTCAATCACAAATGCGTGCAACGCTTGATGCAACTGTTAGACTTAAAAGCGGTGATCCGTCGTAAACGTTACCGTTATAAGCCACATCTTCCCTCCCATGAGGCCGAAAATATTTTGAATAGAGAATTTCAAAAGGAATATCCGCCCATGGAAGTCTTATTAACAGATGTTACCGAGTTTAAATATGGCTTTGGCGCAAAAGCTTACCTCAGTGCGATTCTCGACTATGGGGCTAAGAAAATTGTGGCATTCCAACTTTCTAAGCATAATAATAACGAATTAGTCCGGCAGACCATCGGTCAAATTAAGGCTCGTATGAAACCCAAGCAAACTCTTATTCATAGTGATCGTGGCTTTCAATATACCTCACACTTCTTCAAAAATTTTGTGGACAAGCATCAGGTGATTCAGAGTATGTCGAGAGCTGGAAAATGTATTGACAATGGCCCTATGGAAGCCTTCTTTGGGACTATTAAGGAAGAAATGTATCGCTTAAAGGCTTATCAAACCTTTGAGGAGTTAGCGTCTGATATTAACCAATATATTGACTTCTACAATACCAAGCGCGTCACACTGCGAATGGGCTTAAGGATCCCATCAAAAAACCATGTATGATAAAATATCATACATGGCAAAAACAAATATTTTATTTATTTACCTGTCTACTTGACAGGGGTCAGTTCAGCTTCTGTTGTGGTCAATTTTTCATTTATTTTATTCTGGATCAAAGAAATATCAAAGAGCTTAAGCTGACCTTTTACTAAAGTAATCTTCAATCACTGTATTTGAGCTTTTAAAGTTGAATACCCTGCGATGAATATTATTGCCTCGGTTCACATATCTTTTATGCGCCTTTATTAATTCATCAATACGATTAAATGCCCTGAAAAGCGTTGCAGATGTTCTTCATTTGGCCAAGCCTTTCCCAGCAATTTGCCAAAGAAAAAGCGAGCACGGGGCTCGCTTTCCTTCGCTTAATGATCACTTAGCCAATTTTAGCACCTGCCGGGATGGCATCATCTAAAATTAAGAGCTGCAATTCCTCTTCACCGGCTAAATGATAGAGTGCTGAGAGCAGCATGCCGCAAGAATTAATGCCCATCATTTTCCGTGGTGGCAGGTTAGTAATCGCTAGTAAAGTCTTGCCCACCAGCATTTCGGGCTTGTAGAAATGCTTGATACCACTTAAAATGGTGCGCTCTTCGCCGCTACCATCGTCGAGTGTAAATTCAAGTAATTTATGGCTCTTGGGCACTTCCTGGCAGTCTAAAACCTTAACGGCACGCAAATCAGCTTCCATGAAAGTTTCAAAATCCATTTCCTCTTCGAAGAGGGGATCTAACTTTAATTGAGAACGATCAATTTTTGGCGCTTCAACTTCAGGGGCCGGCGCAGTCTGGCCTTGCGGGCGCATGGTGGGGAAGAGTAAAACGTCACGAATGGATTTCGCATTGGTCATGACCATCACAAGACGGTCGATCCCAATCCCCAAGCCACCGGTGGGCGGCATTCCTGTTTCTAATGCTTCGATAAAGTCGGTATCCATCGGGTGGGCTTCATCGTCCCCGGCTTCTCTTTCCTTCACTTGCGCTTCGAAGCGCTCACGTTGGTCAATGGGGTCAGTCAACTCGGTGAAGGCATTAGCGGCTTCATAGCCCGCAATAAATAATTCAAAACGATCGGTGAAGCGCGGATCTTCTTCATTGGTGCGGGCTAGGGGCGAGATGGCTTTCGGATGGCCGTAGACAAAGGTTGGCTGAATCAATTTGTCTTCGACAAAGCTTTCGAAGAATTCATTAATCACATGCCCCACGGTCGCCTGGGCCTCCACTTCGACATGGTGCTCCTTAGCCAGGGCGCGCGCCTCTTCATCAGACATTTCCTCAAAGAAGTCCACCCCACAAGCTTCCCGCACGGCGTCAACCATATGCACACGATTCCAGCGGCCGCCCAGATCCAATTGATGGCCTTCGTATTCAATTTCAAAGGTGCCGAGTACATTCCTAGCCACATGTTGGTAGATGCCTTCGACAATTTCCATCACATCCCACATATCCGCATAGGCCGTATACGCTTCAAGCATGGTAAATTCCGGGTTATGGGTGCGGTCGATCCCTTCATTACGGAAGACACGCCCAATTTCATAAACCTTCTCCATGCCACCGACGACGAGGCGTTTGAGGTGAAGTTCCAAGGCGATACGCAAGTAGAGTTCAATATTTAAAGCATTGTGGTGGGTGATGAAAGGACGCGCCGCTGCCCCACCGGCAATGGCATGCAAGACCGGCGTTTCCACTTCCAAGTAGCCTTGGTTATCCAAGTAACGGCGGACTTCCCGAATAATTTGCGACCGTTTCACGAAACGATCCATGCTCTCCTCATTCACCAGTAGGTCTAAGTGACGTTGGCGGTAAATTTGCTCTTGGTCACTCAAACCATGATATTTATCCGGCAAGGGACGCAGGGCCTTCGTCAAGTGCTCCAATTCTTGGACACGAATACTTAATTCACCCGTATTGGTCCGCATGAGTTGGCCCTTAACCCCCACAATGTCCCCAAGGTCTGCCTTCTTCCAAATGTCTTGGTAAACTTTTTCGGGAACCTCGTCTTTACGCACGTACAACTGAATTTGGCCTGTTTGATCCTTAATATGGCCAAAACCGGTTTTCCCTGCACCGCGTTTAGACATCAAACGGCCGGCAACGGCGACGTAAATATTTTTATTGGCGAGTTCATCCTTGTCGTATTGCTCAAAATCAGCATGTAAGGCCCCCGCCTGATGATCCGGCTTGAAATGCGCCGCAAAAGGCTGGAAGCCAGCGGCACTCAATTCCTCCACTTTTTGGCGTCTGACCTGCATTTGATCATTGAGACCCTGACTACTCTCTCTCTGTTTTGTCATCTTGTCACTTCCTATTTCCTATCTATTCCTCTACTATCATGTCATAATCACCCAAAATTGCAATAGCTATTTAGCCCGCCCTTCGGCTTCACGCGCTTCGGTTTCCGCCTGGAAAGTTCTTAAATAGCCTTCCACCTCCGCTAAAGATTTGGCCTGCACGCAAGCCACCTTCACCTTAGCACTGCGACGAATGCCTTTTAAATAATAGCTAACGAGGCCGCGAAACTCGCGCACGCCCACGTCTTCGCCCTTCAATTCCACCAAGCGCTTCAAGTGTTTTAAGGCTTGGCCAATGCGAAAAGAGCCCGATTTAGCTGCGAGTAGGTCGCCCGTTTCTAAATAATGCACCATGCGCCGGATCACAAAAGGATCCCCCAAGGAAGCGCGGCCGACCATCACACCATCAACGCCATAGACATCGAGCGCTCGTTTGGCGTCTTCCGGCGTTTTAATGTCACCATTCCCATAAAAGGGCACGTGCACGGCTTCGGCCACCCGTCCCAAAAGTTCCCAGTCGGCTTGCCCACCATAAAGCTGGGCGCGCGTCCGCCCGTGCATGGCGATCATTTGGGCCCCAGCGGCTTCGGCGGCCTGGGCATTTTCAATGGCTAAAATATGTTCATCGTCCCAGCCTGTCCGCATTTTAACCGTCACCGGCTTGTCGATGGCTTTGACCACCGCTTGGGTGCGCCGGTAAACTTCCTCCGGATCCAGCAAGACGCGGGCACCAGCATCTGTTTTAACCACCTTTTGCACGGGGCAGCCCATGTTGATATCGATGATAGCGGCCTCCGTATTTTCAGCTACAAAGGCGGCAGCTTCTGCGAGTGAGCTTTCCGTGCTGCCAAAAATTTGCACGGATAAAGGCCACTCCGACTCTTCAATATATAGCATTTTCAAGGTTTTCTTATTGCGGAAATGGATGCCCTGGTCGGAAATCATTTCACAAACGACTAAGCCAGCCCCCATTTCCTTAGCAATCACGCGAAAGGCCGCATTGGAAATGCCCGCCATCGGGGCAACCGCAATCGGATTAGCTAATGTAATGGGTCCAATTTTTACCATAAATCTCCCCCTAAGCGCGCGTCCCGAGAACCACAACTTGCCGGTCCGGGCCGAGGTCCTTGGCCACTTCAATCGCACCAGCCACGCAAGCGGCCGTATCCAAATCAACCTTCAAGCCTTCATCAATGGCCAGGCGAATTTGCCGGTCACGAGCGGCCTCCTCCGTCATGGTGATGGCATAGTCATAGCTGTGCGCGCCGTAACTTAAATCTGTAGCTTCTCGCTCTACCCCGTACACCTTAATATTCGGGTAAGCTTTCCGTAAAGGCAGGCTGATGCCAGCGACTAAGCCGCCCGTGTGCAAGGGCACAACGATGGCATCAATCCCGGCCTTCATTTGGTCGGCGACTTCCGGGCCGGTGGTAAATTCATGAATCGCTGGATGGGCCGGGTCTTGTCTGGGGTCGAGCAGCAAGCCCCCCGCCTTGGCGGCATGACTGGCGGCCTCTAAGCGGGCATCCGCCCGGCGTTCCGCTGTTTTTTCCACCACTTCTGCCCCGTAGGCTTCGATGGCTTCAATCTCCGCTTCACTGGCCTCTTCATCTAAATAGGCCGTCAGCGTCATGCCTTTAATGGCACACATGCAAGCCGCACTCAAGGCAAAGCGAGCACTCGCAAATAATGTCAAAGGCGTCTTTGGCGTCCAGGCTTCGCTTTCCTGGGCGACTTCCAGCATATTAAGCGCTACCCGGTCATCGTAGTGGCCGGTGGGATTTTGCATTTCACATTTCATATAAAGATCGGCAGCATAACCAGGAACAGTCCGCTCCAATTGAATGAGGGGCGTTTCCCCTACTAAGTCGAGTCCGTTAGCCATCTTAGTCCTCCTTCTGCAAGGCTTCTTGGCGCAGGGCGACTAATTCGCCGCGGTCAAAGTGGTATTTCTCATTGCAAAAATGACAAACAGCTTCCGCCTCACCATCTTCTTCGATTAACGTCATCAGTTCTTCGGGTCCGAGGGCAATCAGGCCGCGTTTAAAGCGTTCCTTGCTGCAGGGGCAGTGGAAGCTGACCGGCCGTTCGGCTAAAATTTTTGGCTCGCCCCCATCCCCGGCCAGGCGGTGAATAATATCCACGGGCCGCTCGCCGGCTGCCAGTAATTTCGTGATGTGGGGCGTTTCCTGGACCGCGCGCTCGAGCTCGTCTAGGCACTCCTCACTCGCTCCCGGCAAAGCCTGCAAGAGCCAGCCGCCCGCTTGTAGGATATGTTCATCCGGAGCCACTAAAACTCCCAAGCCCACGGCAGAAGGAATTTGCTCGGAAACCGCTAAGTAATACGTAAAGTCTTCGGCCACTTCACCAGACACAATAGGGACTTGGCCAGAAAAAGGTTCCTTTAAGCCGAGATCCTTAATCACAGTAAAAGTTCCTTCGCTCCCCAAGGCCCCCCGCACATCCAATTTTCCTTGGTCATTGAGGGGCAGGCCAATTTCCGGCCGGTCCACATAGCCGCGCACTTGTAATTTGCCATTAGCATTGGCGACGACTTTTCCGGCGGGACCATTCCCTGCCATTTGCACGGTGACAGTGGCCTCATCCTTAATGTCACTCGCCAAGAGTAAGGTGCCCACAAGCATCCGCCCCAGGCCCGCACTCGCAGCACTCAAGGTGCCCTGGCGGCGTTGGGCCTCTCGGACCGTTTCTGTCGCATCAATTGCTGTTATTCTGACTTGGCCATCATACATCACAGCCTTCATACATTGATCTACCAAGCTTTCACTTCCTTTTCTTGCCACTTTACGGCAGCTAATCGGCTTTATTGTAACATGAGGAAAAACACCTGTTAAGAAAAAGCTTGAAAGTCCCCTTCCAAGCTTTTCCTAAACAATTATTCTGGCTTCTCATCGTGAGAAGTGTCCTCTTCTTCGGCTTGATCTTCTTCAGACTCAGCCCCCTCTGCTTTGCGGGTTTCTGGCACATCAGGTTCAGGTTGTTCATCTTTTTCCTGAGTTTCGTGCTTCCCTTGATGGGCCGCTTTCGTATTTTCTTGCTTCTTGTGGCCGGCGCGTTGCATCTCGGCCTTAACTTCTTCATAGCTCTTCGGCCGGGCATCATCTTGGCCCTCTTGTTCCTTGGCTTCAGCGGGCATCTTACCCGTATCGAAGAGGCTCTTAATCGTTTTGGCATCTAAGGTCTCAAGTTCCAGCAATTTTTCCGCAATTAAGGTCACTTGTTCACGGTGCTCTTCCAAAATCTGGATGGCCTGTTCCATATAAGCATCCATCATCTGCAAAACTTCTTGGTCAATTAACCAGGCAGTCTGCTCAGAATAAGTTTTATTTTGGTAAGGATTGCCGGCACCCCGCATGCTGTGGTCACCCTCGTAGGAGATCGGTCCTAATTTTTCGGACATCCCGAATTCGGCTACCATGGCACGGGTAATTTGCGTGGCTTGTTCAAAGTCATTGCTGGCGCCAGAAGTTTGTGTTTGGAAGAAGACCCGTTCAGCAGCGCGTCCGCCCAAGAGGCCGACCACTTGCTCGTCCAAGTCTTTCTTCGTGTACATCATCTGGTCTTCCCGAGGCAGCATGATCGCATAGCCCCCCGCCTTACCTCGCGGCACAATGGTCACCTTATGCACCACGCGGGCTTCGCTTAAGACCAAGCCACAAACGGTGTGCCCAGCTTCGTGGAAGGCTACCATGCGGCGTTCCTTGGCACTGACTTGGCGGTCGCGTTTGGCGGGCCCGGCGATAACCCGATCCTGAGCCTCGTCCACGTCCACCATTTCCACTTCCTTCTTATCTAAGCGCGCCGCTAAAAGCGCCGCTTCGTTTAGGACATTTTCCAGCTCCGCCCCCGTAAAGCCAGGTGTCTGCTTGGCTAGGGCCTTCAAATCCACATCAGCAGCGAGGCGCTTATTGCGGGCGTGAACTTCTAAGATGGCTTCCCGGCCCTTCACATCGGGACGGCCGACGAGGACTTGCCGGTCAAAACGTCCCGGCCGCAAGAGGGCGGGATCCAGCACGTCGGAACGGTTGGTCGCCGCAATCACAATCACATTATCTTGCTCCGTAAAGCCGTCTAATTCCACCAGTAACTGGTTGAGGGTTTGCTCACGTTCATCGTGGCCACCCCCCATACCACTGCCGCGACGACGGCCGACTGCATCAATCTCATCAATGAAGATAATAGCCGGCGAATGTTTCTTCGCCGTTTCAAAGAGGTCACGGACCCGGCTGGCCCCAACCCCCACAAACATCTCAACGAATTCCGAACCGGAAATGGAATAGAAAGGTACCCGTGCTTCCCCAGCAACGGCTTTGGCCAGCAAGGTTTTCCCCGTTCCCGGAGGCCCTTCGAGGAGCACCCCTTTAGGAATACGGGCGCCTAATTGATGGTACTTGCGGGGATCCTTTAAGAAGTCCACCACTTCCACCAATTCTTGTTTTTCTTCTTCGGCTCCGGCGACATCGTCGAAACGCACCTTGGTTTTTTGCGATTGGTCTTTGACGTTGGATTTCCCCATCATCATGGGATTGCCACGGCCACCACCTTGGGCCCGATTGGTCATGAAGTAAATCAGACCGACAAATAAAATCAAAGGCAAGCCAGTAAAAAGCAAGTTCAGCCAAATGCCAGAATTATCTTGCTTCAGGGTTGTGAGCTTCGTTCCACTCTCAGCGGCTACTTCCGTCAGACGTGTTAGGGTCGAGTCATTGGGCAGGAGGAAGGTCGCATAGCGATTGGCTTCGTCCCCAATAATTTGGTTGAAAATCGTGAAGGGTTGCTTGTTGGCGTCTTCGGCTTTCACCTTTTCGCCTTTCTCGTCCTTCCGATATTCCCCCTTCACCTCATAGGCGCCAGCTTTCGGCTTAATTTCAATGTTATCTATTTTCTTATTCTCTAACTGCGTGAAAAATTGGCTCTGACTCAATTCTTCCGTCTGTCCGTCTTGGTCGCCCCCCATAAAGAGGTTGTAGACGCCCAACAGACTTAACATGACGAATAGCCAGAGCAGGCCAGTCGTTAGTAGATTACGTTTTGGTCCTCTTCCTTGCATCCAGTTTCTCCCATCTGTTCGATTTTTGTGCTAATTCATTTATTATAGCAAGTTTTTCCTCTCATTTAAAGTTAGGCAGCTGAAAGCGCCCCTTCCCCAGTTATGGGGAAATTACGGGGCACCCTAGCCTCCTGGCTCATGAAAAGCTCGCCTTATTGGTAAATTTCTGGTTTCAAAACACCCAAGTAAGGCAGCTCCCGGTAGCGCTCATTAAAGTCCATACCGTAGCCTACCACAAATTTATCCGGAATGTCTAAGCCAATGTAGTCTCCCTGCAAGGCGACTTCCCGGCGTTCTTGCTTATTGAGGAAGCTCACAATCTTCACCGAAGCGGCATGGCGGTGGACCATTAAATCACGAATACGGGTTAGGGTGTGGCCCGTGTCAATAATATCTTCCACCAAGAGGACGTGGCGATCCTTTACCGTTTGATCCACATCCTTTAAAATTTTCACCTCACCGCTGCTAATCGTGCCTTCGCCGTAACTGGAGGCCGCAATAAAATCAATTTCCAAATCACAGTTCATCGCACGAATTAAATCCGCCATAAACATGGCCGACCCCTTCAGCACCCCAATGACTAAAGGAAATTTGCCCCGGTAAGCTTCGTTAAGTTCCTCACCCAAGCGTAAGACAATTTCTTGGATCTCTTCTTCACTCAAGATAACCTCTTGAATATCTGCGTGCATAAGTTCCTCCATTATTTTCTCTAGCATTTTTCACTTTGCCTATATAATAACATAGCCCTGGGAAAATGTGCGTCCCTAGCTCGAATTATTGCCGCTAATTTTAGGGTCAAACTTTAAAATATGGCAAATAAAGAAAAGCATGGCTCACCTAAATCAATGCAGGCGAATCTTAATTATCCCCTAAAGGAGGAATGGGGTAAAGAATTTTGCCTAGGCTTAATAATTAAATAATGACTGGCAGCTGCCTCCGGCGCTCGGTAGAGCCAACGGTCAGTGTAAATAGCTAAAACTTGTGAGCCACGAGCCAGAAGCCAGGCTGCTTGGCGGTCTTTCGCGGGAACCTTCTCATTAATGAAGAAACGACGCAATTTCTGCCGGCCTTGTTTCAAGAACAACTTATCTCCCGGCTGGCGGTGGCGTAGGGTTAACCCCTGGGCCAAAGCAAAATGGAAACAGGCTTCCTCCTGAGGTTTTTGAGAAGAAACGACCACTTTCTCTCCGGAGGGTAAGGGATAAGTCCCTACGCTCACAATCTTGAGCATAAAATCAGCCTCGTCTTGCCTAACTTCCGTCTTCGGCACCGTGGTCGTGATGAGGACTTCATCATAAGTTTTCCATAAGTAATAACCCAAGGGCAAGTCCCAATGACCTTGCGGCTCTCCCTGTGTCAGAAAAGCAACGGCATCGTAGAGACCAGCCCGCGGAAAACGACCTAAATCAGCATTCACCTGGCGGAGCATCCCCTCTAACAGTAACACTTGCTCGGCCGACGTATATTTCATAAAAGCCGGTAAGGAGAAGGCCAAGCCCTGCACGCGCGGTTCAGTAAGCGCCTCAATGGCTTGAGCTAAGCCTTGGGCCGCAAAGCTACGCCAAGCCCGCACCTCCTGGCTCAAGGCTGCTAATTGACTACTCACCTGAGGATTTTCTTCCTCCCAAGCGGGCAAGAGGTCTAAGCGCACCCGATTCCTAAAATAAGCTCGGGATTGATTGCTCTCATCCTCAGCGTAAGCATACTCACCTCGCTGGGCCGCTGCCTGGATGGCTGCCTTGGAAACCGTCAGAAAAGGCCGCCAGAGGTAGAGGTCCGGCGCATCAAAAAGTGGTCCCAAAGTCCCCATGCCTCCCAGACTGGGCAGGCGACTCCCGCGAATTAGCCGCATCAAAACCGTCTCCGCCTGGTCATCCTCATGATGGGCCGTTGCCAATAAACGCCCGCCCCGTTCCCGCAGCACATGCTGAAAGGCCCGGTAGCGAAAGGTACGCGCCAAAGCTTCCACGCCCGTCGTGAGCGGCGGATGCTGCCAGCGGCGAATAGCTAAGGGCACGCCGGCGTCTAGACACAAGCGAGCCACCTGCTTTTCTTCCTGCTCGCTCGCAGCCCGCAATTGATGATTAATATGCACGCAGGCAAAACGCCAGCCACAGGCCGCTTGCACTTCCAAGAAAGCATGGAAGAGAACTATAGAATCCACGCCCCCAGACAAGGCTAAAAGGACCTCTTCCTGGGTGAGGTCAAGGTCCGAAATTTTCTGCTCGAGGGCTTCTCCCGCCGCAAGTAATTTTTTAGCTAATGGCGTCATACAACCTCCTAAAAGCGAAAAGGTTCGAGGCAAGCTCGAACCTGCTACCTATCCTTAGCGGCGCCCACCCAAACGGTTATCGGAATTTTTCCGAATCGAAGCCAAACGATCGTCACTTTCCTTCAAAAAGTTACTCATCATGGCATCAAAATCATTGGTGGATTGACGCTTAGGCCGATTAAATTTACTCGACGCTTGAGGGCGTGGAGGTTTGGGAGCGCGCTTTTCTTTCGGCTGCGCTTTTTTAATCGAGAGGCTAATTTTTCCATCATTTTCAATGCGATCGACCAAAACCTTCACTTCTTGGCCAACCTCAAGAAAATCATTAATATCCTTCACGTATTCATCAGCAACTTGTGAGATATGAACAAGGCCATTTTTTCCTTCATCTAAATCTACGAAAGCTCCGAAATTTTTAATTCCCGAGACTTTACCAGTCACAATTTGCCCTTCTTTAAGTACTGACAATCCTGTGTAAACTCCCTTCACACTAAGTGCTCTAATGGCGGCCGCGAGGGTGCGGCGTATTATATAAACGCTCACCATCCCGGCTCAAATAATAATTGCTCCGTGCTAGTTTCAGCACATATTCATCGTTTTGCAAACGCGTCGCCTGCTTCTTCAAAGCCAGCAAAGCCTGCTCCTCGCTATTCATCACACTCCGTGTCATCTCAATTTGCGCATTAAGGTCCTGAATTTCCCGGTAAGTTTGAAAAATTTGCCAGCAAATCGTCACACTCACCAACACAAAAAGCAGCCCCAAGCCCTTCTTCACCCAAGGCCTAAAACCACCCGACCCAGCATTCTCAACACGCCCAGCCTCATCACGCTCAACTTCCGTCCTAGCCATCGTACAACCACTCCCTAAAGCTCTTACCCCTTAAGTATACCTATTAAAAAGAAGAAAGTACACCCAAAACTAAAGGCTGCGAACCACGATAGCCCCAACCGAGTTGACTTTTTAGGAGGGTTCTGGCCTTAGCCAGGTTCCTCCTAAAAGTAACGCAGGTGTCGGGGCCGTGGTGAGCGCAACTAAAGGAAGGGAACGCCATAGAGAGGAAGCGGTGAGTTGACAAAAGGAAGCGAAACTCGACCAGCAGGCGGAATCACTGGAAAACCAGGATACGAATCCACCGCTTGCCCCCGCTGAGTTGACTGCTTAGAATGGTTCTGACGATAGTCAGGTTCATTCAAAGCAGTAACGCAAGCGACGGGGCAGGTGGTGAGTTCAACTTCAGGATACGAATCCACCAAAGTCTCCACTGAGTTGACTTTTGCGAGTGGTTCTGGCTTTAGCCAGGTTCATTCGCAAAAGTAACGCAAGTGCAGAGACTGGTGGTGAGTTCAACTAAAGGGAAGCTCTAGTCGATGACCAGGTTCATCATTTAATGAAGTGGATGTCCAGCCTGCCGAGTTGAGCTGGACTTAAGGAAGCGAAGCTCGACCAGCAGGCAGGACCACTGGAACCAAGTCACACAGAGACGGCGTAGCATTGTCTCCAGTGACTTGGTGAAGTGGAGCCTCGCCTGCCGAGTTGAGCTGGACTAAAAAGTAGCCAGCTACCGGGAAATAAAAGCAAATCTCGTAATGCAAGCCCTCAGTAGGCGCGAGCCGGACTAAAAAGCAGCCCATTTCCGGGATATAAGATAAAGTCCAAGTAACGCAAGCCTTCACCCCAGGCCGAACCAGTCTCACTCGCTAGAAAAATTCCGGCTCTTCCCGATCTTCGTACTGCTCATCTAGAATTTTATACATATTTTGAGCCTCTGCTTTTTTCGCCGAATCCTTGAGCTCCAAAACTTCCACTGTCATTTGCCGGCGGCTAAAGCGAATCAACAGCTCATCGCCAACTGCTAGCTTCGTTCCTGATTTCGCCATTTTCCCATTCACATCAATACGACCACGGTCAGCCATTTCCTTGGCCACGGGCCGCCTTTTAACGAGGCGGGAAACTTTTAAAAATTTATCCAAACGCATTTAAGCATTCCTCTCTTTCAGATTCAAATAGGGCAGGAAATAGGCACTCCCTGGGAAGGCTTGCCATTCTTTTTTCGATAGAACTGGACGCTGCCGCAGGTAAAGCAAGACACACAGTGCGCCGAAAGTCACGCCTAAAACGACGGCCAGTGTATCCGCTAAGCGGCTCTGACCGAGCCAGTAGCTGAAAAGCGTTAAGGCCAGGCGAACAAGCACTAGCATGCCGCCCGCTAAAGGCAGCAAATCCCTCAGCAAACGACGCAGGCCAAGATCTTTTTTCGTCCAAGCGGGCAGGAAGTAAAAGCTCCAGCAAAGCATCAAAGTCAAACTCAATAAACTCCCCCAGGCCGCGCCATTGACCCCAAAATACATGACCAGCACGCCATTAATGACCCCTTTCAGCAAAAGGCCCAGCGCCAGGCCACCAAAAACCACCCGCTTATGATTCAAGGCAAAATGAGCCGTAAAGAGGGCCAAGACCGGACCCAGCCAGGTAATGGTCAGAACATACCAAACCAAGGTCCAGCTGCCCGCACGGGAATGGAACAACATATGATTCATCTGGGGCATAATGGCCACCAAGCCGGCTGTCACCAAAATGCCGACAAAAACCACCAATCGCAAATACATATTAAACAAAGCACGGAAACGGCGGCGGTTTATCCCCAGCCACGCATTCCGAAGCAAAGGCAAGTAAGTGGTTTGGAAGGCCATGGCTAAAACCAAGCCTAATTGCACTAGGGGCTGACCGCGGTCATAGATTCCTTTGGTGGCTTTGGCCATGTTAGGAGCCAAGCCAGCTAAAAGCAAGTGATCATAAATCGTAAAGGCATCCAGCAATTGTAAGAGGATGGGCAAGGCGCTTAACAGGCAAAGCAAAAGCCCTTCGCGAAGAAAACGACGCACCAAAGCCCCCCAGCCTAAATAGGCGGGCAAGTCCTCTACTGGTCGGGGTTTTTTAAAATAGCGGCGGGTGCCCCGGTGTCCCAGCAAGAAGAGACTTAAAATACTCGTCGCCGCAAAAGCTGCCACCCAGACACTGCGCATGGCGTGCTCCGTGATGGTATATACGGAATGGTCCCCCTGGTGAACGCTCCAGTAAGCAACACCTAAAATCATGGCGACCCGCGCCACTTGCTCGACCACTTGAGCTACGGCCACAGGAATCATATCCTGGCGGGCTTGGTAAGCCCCTCTAAGCATCAAAACCACGGGGAAAACTAAGAACATGCCGCTAATACTACCAATCGCTGGCGCTAGCTCGATATCCCCCATCTCTTGGGCAAGGAGATTCCGGCCGAAAAATAAACCGGAAAAAATTAAAACACCCACCACGAGCATGAGGATAAAATAGCGCCGGAGAAAGTACTGGCGATTAACCAATTTCCGCTCGCCCGCCACCACTTCGGCTACCGCATTGGGCAAGCCCGATAAAGCAAAAATTGTACCAATACCATAAATCGGATAGACCTGCTGGTAGGCATAAAAACCCGTATCGCCCACAATATTTTGGAAGGGAACGCGGTAAACCACACTCAAAACTTTAGCCAAAAGGCCGGCTAGGGTCAGCCAGAGGGCTCCCTTTAAAACTTGTTTTTTACGTGTCGCCATCGCTTCCCCCTCCTTGTTTTTTAAGTTTTGGCGGTTAAATTATCATCTTGCTGCAATTGCGCTAAGAACTGCTGTAAGCCGTCCAACCAGGCATCCACGCTCATATCCCCAGTACCGAGAATAAGTTCTAACTGAGCTTGGGGATTGCTGCGCATCCGCACTTGGAAAGGCAAGTCACCCAAGGCCTTGAAAATAGCTGGTGTCAATACTTTCTGGACGTGGCTAGCATCGAAAACCAATTGAATCTCCTGATGGACTTTTTTGATTTTTCTAAGCTGAAGCTCTTGTGCATAGGTTTTAATGGTACCAATAACGAGTAACCATTGCACTTCTTTTGGTGGTTCACCGAAACGATCCATGAGTTCTTCATCCAAATCCCACATGGCATCGATGTCTTCCAAATGATTAATTCGCTTATAAATCTCCAATTTCTGCCGCTCATCCGGAATATAACTAGACGGCAAGTAAGCATCCAAGCCCAGATGGATTTCAGCCGGTTCGACCTCTTCCTCAGGCTCCTCGCCTTGCTTCTTGCGGACGGCTTCTTCCAGCATTTGCGAGTACAAGTCAAAGCCCACCGGGTTCACAAAGCCGTGCTGCTCTTTACCCAGCAAATTACCAGCCCCGCGAATAGCCAAGTCACTCATGGCGACCTTAAAGCCACTCCCCAATTCGGTAAAGTCACCTAGGGCGGCCAGGCGTTTCTCACCGGCTTCACTTAAGACGCGGTCCGGCTGATACATGAAATAGGCATAGGCAATCCGACTACTCCGACCCACACGCCCGCGCAATTGGTAAAGGGTCGAAAGCCCCATGTGATCCGCCTGCTCCACCAGCAACGTGTTCACATTGGGAATATCCACGCCGGTTTCAATAATCGTCGTTGTGACCAAAACATCATAAGTCCCCAAGACAAAGTCCATCATGACCTGCTCGAGCTGGGTCGTCGTCATCTGCCCGTGGGCAATTGCAATACGGGCTTCCGGCACGAGACCTTGGATCGCCGTGGCCTTGGCTTGGATTTTCTGGACATTATTAAATAAGTAAAAGGCCTGGCCATTTCGCGCCAGCTCCCGGCGCAAGGCATCGCGAATGGTGGCGGGATTCAATTCCAAAACATAAGTCTGCACAGGGAAACGGTTGGCGGGCGGCGTTTCAATTATACTCAAATCCCTCGCCCCTAAAATCGACAAGTGCAGGGTGCGCGGAATCGGCGTGGCGGTGAGGGTAAGAATATCAATATTGGCTTTCAATTGCTTCAAACGTTCCTTGGCCTTGACGCCAAAGCACTGCTCTTCGTCCACCACGAGTAAACCTAAATCGAGGAATTTAATGTCTTTGGATAAGAGCCGGTGGGTCCCCACGACCATTTGCACGGCCCCAGAACGCAGGCCTTTAATGGTTTTGTCCTGCTGGACTTTCGTTCGGAAGCGACTGAGCAGGGCAATTTCAAAGGGCCAGCCCTCAAAACGCTCCAGCAAGGTTTCGTAATGCTGATTGGCCAAAACCGTGGTCGGCACGAGGAAGGCCACTTGCTTGCCTTCTGCCAAGGCCTTGAAGGCCGCCCGCATAGCCACTTCTGTTTTCCCAAAGCCCACATCCCCCACGAGGAGGCGGTCCATGGGCTGTTTTTCTTCCATATCATGCTTAATTTCCCGAATGGAACGCAATTGGTCTTCCGTTTCTGTATAAGGAAAGGCTGCCTCAAACTCCGCTTGCTCGGGTTGGTCAGGACCAAACGCATAGCCCTCATGGGTTTTTCGCTCGGCATAAATTTCCAAGAGGTCATCGGCAATATCCTCAATTTTACCGCTCACCCTTTGCTTGGTGCGCGCCCACTCGGTGCCGCCCATTTTATTGAGCTTCGGTGCCTTCCCTTCACTGGACACATATTTTTGAATCAAATCAATTTGATCAATCGGCACATGAATTTTGGCTTGGTCCGCATAGACAATGGTCAAGTAATCCTGGTGGGTATTCCCTACTTCAATGGTTTCCACGCCTGTGAAGCGGCCAATCCCATGATTCAAATGAACCACATAGTCCCCCGGCTCCAATTGCTGGTAGCTTTTGATCCGTTCAGCATTACTTAACTGCTGGCGCTTGGGCCGGCGTTTTTTCTTCGCCTGTTGGAAAATATTTTGCTCGGCAATAAAAACCAGTTTTTCGCCCAAAAGCTCGCTCCCAAAGCTTAAGCCCCCAAGGAAAATATTCACCACCTTCGGCTGCACTTGCTCCTTATCAGCTGCCACGGCGAGCACGCCTTGCTTCCTTAAAGCATCGATCAAGCCTTGCCGCGTCTCGTCTTCGGCCACGTAGATAAAAATCTGCCGCTCCCGCTTAAGCCAGGCATGAATTTCTAAGGCCAAAGCTTCCATTTGCCCGTAGAATTGGCTCATCGGCCGGCTTTGGAATTGGTGCAGGTAGTCGAGTTTCAAGTGCCCGTAGCCTTTCTGCAAAATCCCAAAGTAATATTGCCCCAAGGTATTGTCATTCAAACGATCAAGCATGGGTAAATACGGATTAACTTCTTTGGGGACGGGCCGGGTCAATAAGTAAGCGGACCAGTCTTCTTGAATTTCTTCATCCAAGGCCAGTAAGCGCGGATAGTCATCAATGATTAAGCGGTCCGCGGCATCCAAGTAGCTGAATAAAGAAGCCGGCTTGTCATAGGCATACCCCATAAAATAAGGCGTATAGGCCGTGCTCTCCCCCGCTGACCAGGCGGCCGCTTCGCCTGCTAAAACCGCGGCTATTTCTTCGTCTTCCGCATATTTCTGGGCTAATTCCTTAAGGAGGGGGGCCCGCTTTTTCTTCTGCTCAGGTGTCACAAGAAATTCATGGGCGGGACTTAGGTGGCAGTGGTCCAAATCTTCCTGGCTTTTTTGACTGTTGGCGTCGTAATAGCTGATCCGCTCGACTTCGTCAAAGGCCAAGGAAAAACGCAGCGGTGCCGGGGCGGTCAAGGGGTAAACATCCACAATATCGCCCCGCCAGCTCATCTCGCCCGGCTTTAAGGTCATGGCCACCCGCTCATAACCCATACCGATCAAACGTTCGGCCAAGGCCGGCGCACTCAGCTCCTTGCCTTGCTGAACCTCAATTTGGGCGGCCTGCCAAACATCCACCGGCGTGAGGGGCATTTTTAAGGCGAAATAAGGCACCAGTAAAATACCCCTAGCCTCTGGATCGCTGAGCCAAGCCAGAGCTGCCAAGCGACTCGCCAGCGCCTCTGGACTCGCAATAGCCATATGCTGGGCCACGGTTTCTGGACTTTGGTAGACGTGAACCGCATCACTAGGCAGCCACTGCTCCAAGTCGGTGGCATAATGCTCCGCCTCCAATAAATCGTGAGTCACAATTAAAAGCTTCTGGGCTTTGCTGGCCCGTAAAATTTGCCAGGCTAAAAGCGACTTGCTGCTCCCCTGCAAGCCAAGATAGAGGGCCCGCTCACCAGGAGCCACGTGGAGCGGAACTTCCGCCTGCTTTAGCCCTCTTTGAATGACTTCTTCAAATTGCACACTAGCCCTTCTTTCTAATGGTGGTTGAACTGGCTCATCGTATTTTCAAAAGTTGCCCCACCTAGCCAGTAGTCGATCGCTTCTCTAGCATCTTGGACGGCTTTTAACATGGCGGTATGCTCATCAGGGCGGAAACGTGATAAGACATAATTGGGCACCGCCATCCCCTGAGGTGGACGGCCAATGCCTAGACGAATGCGTTTAAATTGATCACTGCCCACATGGCTAATAATACTGCGCATGCCATTATGGCCACCCGCACCACCCTTTTGACGGAGGCGCAATTGGCCCACGGAGAGGTCCAAATCATCGTAAACCACCAGTAATTCTTCCGGTAAAATTTGGTAGTAACGCAGAAAAGCCCCCACTGCCCGGCCCGATTCGTTCATGTAAGTTTGCGGTTTTAGGAAGAAAACTTTTTCCCCATTGATATGTCGCTCCAAATACTGGCCTTCGAAATTCTCCTGGCTGAAGGCTTCCTGATGCTGGTGAGCCCACTCATCCATGGTGATAAAGCCGATATTATGGCGGGTTTCTGCATATTTACGCCCGGGATTGCCCAGGCCAACAATTAATTTCATTGTCCCTCCTCTAAAAAGCCTAAAAAGGGGTATAGCCCTTGCCATACTCCTCGTCCAATTATTTAATTAAATTGACTGTTTACTGATAAAAAATCTCCCAACCAGTGAGGCCGGCCGGGAGCTTCATAGCTGGAAATTTAACACTTTGCGCTCATCAAACTGATGGTCTCCGCCTACTCTCTACATAGGACAGGTTAGGGCGAATTTTTCATCCAAGCTGACTGGAGATCATGTTATGCCGTCTCTGTGTGACTTGAAGTTGAACTCACCACCAGTCTCTGCGCTTGCGTTAGTCGATGGGGATGAACCTGGCTAAAGCCAGAACCATCTCCATCGACTCAACTCAGCGGAGACTATGGTGGATTCGTATCCTAATAGTTGAACTCACCACCGGTTCTACGCTTGCGTTAGTCGAGGTCTGAAATGATGTCCTAGGTCGTTCTTACTTTTAAGTCCAGCTCAACTCGGCAGGCTGGACATCCACTTCATTAAGAAAGGGTGTAAAGGCCGATCAAGAAGGAGGACGTTATGTCATAAAGTTGAACTCACCACCAGTCTCTGCGCTTGCGTTAGTCGATGGGGATGAACCTGGCTAAGGCCAGAACCATCTCCATCGACTCAACTCAGCGGAGACTATGGTGGATTCGTATCCTTTAGTTGAACTCACCACCTGCCCCGTCGCTTGCGTTACTGCTTTGAATGAACCTGACTATCGTCAGAACCATTCTAAGCAGTCAACTCAGCGGGGGCAAGCGGTGGATTCGTATCCTGGTTTTCCAGTGTTTCCGCCTGCTGGTCGAGTTTCGCTTCCTTTTGTCAACTCACCACTCCCTTTTTGCGGCGCTCCCCTCCTTTTAGTCCAGCTCAGCTCGGCAGGCGAGGCTCCACTTCACCAAGTCACTGGAGACAATGCTACGCCGTCTCTGTGTGACTTGGTTCCAGTGGTCCTGCCTGCTCTTCGAGCTTCGCTTCCTTAGTTGCGAGATTCCATGCCTTCAAACTTGTTAATAAACAATGGGCTGACGGAACGGTTGCAATCGATTCTTAGGATGGTTTCGGCGATGAGTTCGGCGACGGAAACCTGTTTGATTTTATCGATTTTCTTTTCCTCCGAGAGTTGGATGGAGTCGGTGACGATGACTTCGGAGAATTTGGAATCGGCTAAGCGTTCGCAAGCGGGGCCGGAGAGGACGGGATGGGTGCAGCAGGCGGCGACTGAAACAGCGCCTGCGTCGATGAGGGCATTCCCGGCGGCACAAATGGTTCCGGCAGTGTCGATCATGTCATCGATGATGATGCAACGTTTGCCTTCTACGGACCCTACGATATTCATCACTTCAGCGACGTTGGCTTTTGGCCGGCGTTTATCAATAATAGCGATCGGTGCTTTGAGGAATTCCGCTAATTTGCGTGCCCGGGTAACACCACCGTGGTCGGGTGAAACGACGACGATATCGTCCCCCTGGTAGTCCTCATGTTCTAAGAAATAGTTGGCCAATAAAGGGGCGCCCAATAAGTGGTCAACAGGGACATCGAAGAAACCTTGAATTTGCGCCGCATGCAAGTCTAAGGCGACCACGCGTGAAGCACCGGCATCTTCGATCATGTTGGAAACCAATTTCGCTGTGATCGGCTCCCGTGGTTTTGCTTTACGGTCTTGACGAGCGTAGCCAAAGTAAGGAATGACTACGGTAATGGTTTTGGCACTTGCACGGCGGCAAGCATCAATCATGATTAATAACTCCATCAAGTGATCATTCACTGGCTCGGAAGTGGATTGAATGATATAAACATTGTCTCCCCGGATGGATTCTTCGATACTGATGTAGATTTCTCCATCGCTGAAGTGACTGACTGACATTTTCCCGAGTTCAATACCCATGGCGTCGGCAATTTTATCAGCCAAATCACGATTGGAATTCAAGGAGAATACCTTAACTTCCGATTTGAGTTTTTCCGTCATAAGCCTAAAATAAACCTCCTATGAAAATTCAAATCCCAAAGCCCTTGCCACGATTTAAGCTGGAACTCCTTGCTTGTTCCTGATATCGACATCTTAAATCATCACGAAGCCCTAGAGATCGCCCATTAGTGCAAGTAATGAGCAGGAACACTGACCTTGCCCCAGAACTAGAAACTCTAGTCCTCTAGCATGTCTATCTTAACATATTTTTTACTTATTGTGCCCTTTTTTACTAATTGGCAATTTGGCCCAATAGTCTGGTTTATTCGTTTGGCGAGCACGGGCGATCGCCATGGCTTCACTGGGCACATCTTCAGTGACCGTTGAACCCGCAGCAATAAAAACCTTGTCAGCAACAGTGACTGGGGAAACAATATTCACATTCGAGCCAATAAAGGCATCGTCGCCAATGCTAGAGTGGGCTTTTTCCACACCATCATAATTGCAAAAAATCACCCCACAGCTGACATTCACCCGTTTGCCGATCGTCGCATCGCCCACATAGGTCAAATGGCCAATCTTGGTGCCGGCCCCAATTTCAGCTTTTTTAATTTCGACAAAGTTACCAATGTGCACCTGCTCATGGAGAATCGAATGGGGACGCAAGTGGGCATTCGGTCCAATATCACTACCTGCACCCACTTCGCTCTCCTCAATTTCCGAGGAGCGGACCGAGACCCCGTCGGCTAAACGGCTGTGCCGAATAATCGTCCCACTGCCTAGGTGGCAATTTTTGCCAATCCGACTGCCGGCTAGAATTTGCACGTCGGGTTCAATAACCGTGTCCGGACCAATTTCCACATCCGCTTCGATATAGACCGTTTGTGGATCTAACATCGTCACCCCGGCAGCCATGAAACGTTCATTTTGCCGTTGGTAGAAAATCGCATGCCCCTGGCTTAAGGCCTGGCGGTCATTGATGCCTAAAGCCTCCCGCGGATCCGTTAAGGCATAGGCCGCTACCGTTTCACCCTCTGCTTTTAGAATTTCAATCACATCCGGTAGGTAATATTCCCCCTGGGCATTGTGATTATCGACTTTCTTGAGGGCCTGAAGGAGGCTTTCGTTATCAAAAATAAAGGTGCCGGTATTAATTTCCTGAACGGCTTTTTCTTCGGCATTGGCATCTTTTTCTTCGACAATTTTCTTCACGGAGCCGTCTGCTTCGCGGATAATTCGGCCGTAATTGGTGGGATCGTCCACGCATGCTGTCAGAATCGTTGCCTTGGCCGCTTCCTCTTCGTGAGTTTGAATCAGCTTTTCAAAACTCTCCGTTGTAATTAAAGGCGTATCCCCAGCAAGCACGAGGGTGTTGCCGGTCTTCCCAGCCAATAAGGGCGCCGCTGTTTGCACGGCATGGGCTGTCCCCAATTGCTCGGCTTGGAAGGCAAAGTCGGTGCGGCCGGCTAATTCTTCCTTCACCGCGTCCGCTTCGTGGCCAATGATGGTGATGATTTGCTTAAAGTCCAAAGCCGTCAAGCGATCAACCAGATGGCTGATCATCGGGCGACCGGCTAATTCATGCAGGACTTTTGCTTTTTCTGATTTCATGCGTGTGCCCTGGCCGGCTGCCAGGATGACCGCAAAATTCTCTTTCATGTCAGACACTCCGTTCTATTTTCCCGCTGGACGGGAACGCCGGGCGCCTTTATTTTTCTGGCGGCGCCAGCGCTTTTTCTGCTTCGCCCGTGCTTTTTTCTTGGTGACGGGCGGTTTTTCTGCTTTCTTTTTCTTCTTTTTCTGGCCAGCTTTGGCCCAAGCCTCACCCTCACCGGGCTGCAATTCACCCTGTTCTAAATGATAGGCTGCGAGCGTAACACCGGGGGGCAAGAGCTGCTTCAATTGGCGGACGTCCCGGGGCGTCACGAGCGACAAAACGAGGCCGCGCCGTCCCATGCGGCCCACCCGGCCACTCCGGTGCAAGTAAATGGCTGCGGAGGCTGGCAGATCCACATTGACCACCATGTCTAAGGCCGGCAGATCCAAGCCACGGCTCCCCACATCCGTCGTGAGTAGAACCCCTTGGGCTTCCCGTTCAAAAGCCAAGCTCTCCTGCTGGCGCTCTTGATTGGAGCGGCCACTATGCAAGAGCCAGGCGGGCAAATGATGGTAGCGCAAGGCCTCTCCTAAACGCTCTAAGGCCGCTTGACTGCGCCCAAAAACAAGCATTTTTTGCCCCACATGGTGGGCCAGGGAGCGCAAAACCTGGGCTTTTTTCCGCCCTGGCACCAGCAAGTAGCCGTGAGCCACTCCCGCCCGTAAGTGGGCATCGGCATCCATGGTATCCAAGCGGCTAAAGTCTGGCCGCAAGCCTTGCAAGGTCTCTTCAGCGACTTTGGAAGTGGTAGCCCCAACCGCCACCAAAGGCACTTGCCCCGGGCAGCGGCCGAGCAGTTTACTCGTTAAGCCCCAAAGTTCCCCCGCTAGCAATTGGTCGGCCTCATCGAGAACCACGGCTTGTAATTCCTGGCTATTCAGTTGGCGTTTCTCCAAAAATTCCAAGAGGCGGCCCGGGGTGCCCACGACCATTTCCGGTTTTTTCTTCAAGCGGTCGCGTTGCCGTTTGCGATTGGCTCCACCAACGAGTAAGGTCACCGACAAGCCCAAAGCCCGCCCCCACGTTTCCACCACGCTTTTAACCTGGCTGGCTAATTCATGGGCCGGTAGTACAATGAGTAACTGCAAGTCCCCCGATGCTTGGATACGGGCTAGTAGCGGCAGGAGATAAGCCAAAGTTTTCCCACTCCCCGTGGGCGCATGGAGGAGGGTGGCTCCCCCTTGCGGTAAGCGAGCCCAAGCCGACTTTTGAATGGCGGTCGGCTCCGCAAAGCCCGCCGCTGTCCAAGGCTTAGCGAAATGCGCCAGTAGGGCTTCCACGGCACGTCCCTTTTCTGTATCAGCCTTAGTCATGGGTGTCCTCACTGGCTACGGGGCTTAGCTTGGGTCCTTCACAAATCACCAGCACGATTTCAGCTTGATTATTAATGCGCAGGCCAGTTTCCGGCTGGCCAATACCGCGCGAAATCACCAGGCGCTTATCGGGATTTCCCGGCAGGCCAAAGACGCCGGAAGTATAAGCCGGCTGATAGCCTTGGCTAGGAGAATAGAGGGGGCCAACGCCGGGAATATTAATGCCGCCACCTTCCGCGTGGCCACTCAAAACTAAATCGGGTGAGAGGGTCAAATCATCATGGTAGCGCAGGAAGGCTTCGGGATGGTGGGCCAGTAAGAACTTCACTTGCCCAGCTGGCGCCCCAGTCCGTTCAATGGCCCGAAGCGGCTCATGTTTGAGAAATTGCTGGCCGACTTTCTCTCCAAGGCCTAAAAGACTGATCGTCTCCCCGTGGTAAGTCCACTCAGCGGCTTCATCATGAAGGAAACGGACACCTGCCTCGGTCCACAAGCGTTCCATAACGGGTGCATCCGGATTTTCCAGCTCGTGACTGCCATAGACCGCATAGACAGGAGCAATTTCCCGGAGGCCTTCAGCGAGGCCGTACACCATTTCAGCGTCAAAGTCCCCTGCTGCTGCCAAAATATTTCCGGTCACTAAAATGAGGTCTGGCTCAGCCCTCACCACTTGCTTTAGCAGGCGCTTCATCGCCACCCGGTGTTTGGGAATATTTAAATCACTCAATTGAACGAGGCGCAAGCCTTCGAGAGCACCACGGAATTTCGGATTTTGCACGTAATAGATCGTCTTCCGCAAAAAGGCATTCTGCCAATAGAGGTAGGCTCCTACCCCCAGAGCCGCCCCACAGGCGAGTAACGTTTTTGTTTGCTTTCCACTTGCCATCATACTCTCCTCAATTCTTTTATTTGCTTTTAGGATGAAAATTCATTAATCTAGGATATTCAGGTTTAAGCCCTATGTCCTATCATTTTACCATAGGGAGCTTGAAGCTTCAGCCAAGAAGCGTGAAGAATCCGTAAAACTCATGCTATACTAATAAGAAAGGGGGGCTAAGATGGCGAGTGAATTAATTGAAAATAAATTAAAACTCTTGCCGGACCAACCAGGCTGCTACTTGATGAAAGATCGGCAAGGAAAAATTATTTACATCGGCAAGGCGAAAAATTTAAAAAATCGCGTGCGCTCGTACTTTAAGAGCAGTCATACGGGGAAAACGGCTCAATTGGTGAGTGAAATTGCTGATTTTGAAACGATTGTCGTCCTCACCGACAAGGAGAGCCTCCTTTTAGAAATTAATCTGATTCAAAAATACCAGCCCCACTATAATATTAAATTGAAGGAAGGGACGATGTACCCTTACCTGAAAATTACAAATGAAAGGGATCCGGAACTAAAAATCACTTCCACGGTGGAGGATGACGGCGGCCATTACTTTGGCCCTTATCCGAACGTGCGTGCTGCCACGGCCACCCGGGACCTGCTCCAAAAAACTTATCCTTTAAGGCGCTGCAGCCGCCAAGAGAAAAGGGCCTGCTTCTACTACCACCTCGGCCAGTGCATCGGCTGCTGTGACCATGAGGTTTCCAAGGAAGAATATGACGAGCAAATTCGAAAAATTACCCGCTTCCTCAATGGGGACGTGAAAACCATCAAGGCCGACTTGAAGCAAAAAATGCAAGACGCTGCCGACCAGCTCCACTACGAGCGGGCCGCCGAATATCGCGACCAAATCCACTACATCGAGCAAACGGTCGAACCGCAAAACGTCATGAGCCGCCAATACAATAACCGCGATGTTTTTGCTTATTACATGAACCAAGGCTGGATCAGTATTCAGACCTTCCTCTTGCGGCAATTCTCGATTATTAAACGCGACTCTGCCCTCTTTCCCTGCTACAGTGATCCGAAGGAAGAGTTCACCAGCTACATTATCCAGTTCTACCAGGAGAAAAACCACACCTTGCCCAAGGAGATTCTCCTCCCAAAAGGCTTGGATAACGATACAATCAGTGAAGTCTTAGAAGTGAAGATCCATACCCCCCAACGCGGGAAGAAGCGGAAATTACTGAAGATGGCCCGGAAAAATGCCAAATTGGCCCATGAGCAGCGCTTCCGACTAGAAGCCATGAGTGAAGAACGAACCATCGGCGCCGTGAAGGAACTAAGTGCTGCCCTGCGCCTGCCCTACTTGCGGGTCATTGAAAGCTTTGACCACTCGAATATCCAAGGCGTGCACGGGGTTTCGGGCATGGTTTACTATGAAGACGGCCGCCCCAATAAAAAACAATACCGCAAATTTCGTATTAAAAGCGTGGACGGAGCCGATGAGTACGCCACGACTCAGGAAGTGATCCGGCGGCGCTATTCCCGCCTCCTTAAGGAACAGCAACCCCTGCCTGACCTTGTTTTAATGGACGGGGGGGCGATTGAAGTGAATGCCTGCCGCGATGTGTTGACCAACGAACTCGGGCTAAGTCACTTACCCGTGGCTGGCATGGTCAAAGACGACAAGCACCGCACCGCCCATGTGGTGTATGACTACGGCCATCCCTATGGTGACTTAGAAATTGTCCCCTTGGATCCGAAATCGAATGCCTTCTATTTGGTTCAGCGCATCCAAACAGAAGTCGACCGCTACGCCAAATCCTACCACCGGACGATCCGCAGCAAAAACTCCTTCACCTCCCGCATGGACGCCATTAAAGGTGTGGGCCCTAAAACACGGCGGAAAGTCATGCGGCATTTTCGGACGCTGAAAAATATTCGCCAGGCTGAACCAGCCGATATTCAAGCCCTCGGTATTCCCAAAAAAGTTGCCGAAGAAATTCATCGGGTTGCCTTAGAAAAATAATGAAAGTAAAAAGGACCGCCAAGCAAAAACTTGGTGGTCCTTCTTTTATAGGTGCTCACGCACGAGGGCTTTAATTTTCTGCCGGCTGCGATAGTAGGCATTTTGGATGGTTTTTTCCCGAACCTTTAAGTCTTGGGCCAGTTTTTTAATGTCCCCATCCGTCAAATGACAGAGGAGGGCCGCTTGCTCCAGGCGCGACAAGGCCGTCGTAAAACGGGCCAGCACATCTTTCACCGCTAATTCCGCTTCTGGGGAATCGTGGGCGGCATGGTAGACGGCTTGTTCTTCCTCGACCAAATAGCGCTCCTCCACCTCACAAAAGCAAAGTGTTCGCTGGCCTGAATAGCGTTTTTGAGCAGTTTGCTGGCGCTGGATATTGATGGTCCAATTGCGCAGCAAATGATGGTAATACGTGGTAAAACTAGCTTCTCGGTCGGGCTTATAAGTCAGGATCGCCTTATGCAAGCAAAGCAAGGCCTCCTGCCAAAAATCCTCCCGCTCCAAAGTCGTATAAGACGTGTAGTAGCGGGCAAAAGCCATATCTTTAAAGCGATGGGAAATTTTTTCAAAGCAAACCTCATCGCCAGAGCGAATGGCTTCAAGTTCCGCCGAGGATAAATAAGCTCGGCCAGTATCTTGCAAGTACATGGTGTAGTCCCAAAGTACCGCAAGTTCTTATTCCTCCGTCGACATCTCATCCAGCATTTGGCGCAGATGCTGCATCTGCTGGTAAGACCACGGGACCAAGCGGTGGCCCACAAGAGGCTCGTAATGGTCGTCCCCCTCGCGGATAGTGAGTTGGGTTTTTTCCACATCCCGCCACAATTCCAGGGCGGACTGGCGGAGTGCCCCCTTTTGGAATACTAAACGCTGCTCCAAAAGGTCACTGGTGGCAACAATGACATCGGTCAAAACCCCCACCATGGCATCCATCATCCCTTCAATATAACTATCGGCCGTTTCACCTTCCGCCGTAAACACCACATGCATGCGGTATTTTCCATAAGACTGTTGGAGGCCAGGCACAAACATGGCGTCAAAAATAACCCACGTCTCAAAGCCATGATAGGCGGAATAATTCGCCAATAGCTCCAATAAGGCATCACGAGCTTCTTCAATCTCGCCAGACCGTTTCAAACTCAACAGCGGTGGCCAGGCGCCAATCATATTGTAGCCGTCCACAATGAGTTTCTTTTTTCGTGCCATAAGCCCTCCTTTCTCAGTCGAGGTTCAATTATAAATGCCGTTTGCGGTAAACTTCATACATCACCAAAGCCCCCGCCACACTCGCGTTCAAGCTCTCAACATGGCCGCGCATGGGAATGGTGTAGGTACCATCGAGATTTTTCGCCACACCGGGGGAAATCCCCTTATGCTCATTGCCGATGACAAGGGCAATCGGTAAGTCTGCTTCTAAATGCCAGAACTTATCCCCTTGCATGTCGGTCCCAAAAATCCACAGGCCTGCTTCCTTCAATTGGCGAATCGTTTGGCTGATATTCGTCACGCGCACAACCGGCACATGGGCAATGGCACCCGTACTCGTCTTAGCCACGGTCGCCGTCAAGCCCACCTGCCGCCGCTCTTGAATAATAATGCCGTGCACGCCACAAGCATCCCCCGTCCGGAGCAGGGAACCCAGATTGTGCGGATCTTCAATGCCATCACAAATGAGCAAGAAAGGTTCCTCCCCCCGCTTTTTGGCGAGGGCTAAGCAATCGTCTAAGCTCGCATAGCTTTGCGCGGCAATCTGCAAGACCACGCCCTGGTGATTGCCTCCCGCGCTCAATTGATCCAGCTTGGCTTTGGGCACTTCACTGATCGGCACGCCCGTATCGCGTAAGGAACGCAGTAGACGCTTATTCCGCTTGGGATTAAAGCCTTTCTGCAGGTAAATGCGGATAATATCCCGTGCTTGCTCGGCCAAAAGCATTTCCACCGTGTGAATGCCGTAAACAATATCGTTAGGACTCGATTTTGCCATGGTGAACCTCCTCTAAATACATGCAGGCGTCCTGAACCAGCTTGTCAAAACGCGTATGGTCCTCTTGGCCGTACAAGTAGCCTAATAAGCTCTCAAAGCCGGTCGCCAAGCGGTAGGCCTGGGTAGAGGCATTTTTGGCTTGGGTATGGGGGGAGGCATTGCGTCCCCGTTTGAAATAAGCCACTTCCTCGTCCGTCAAAGCCTCTGTATCCAGCCAATGGGTGATGACGGCTGCTTGGGCCGGGGCGCTCACCAAATGGGTAGCCCGCTCATGCAGGTCCCTAGGCCGGGTCAAGCCCGTCGCCAGTAAATAAGCGCGAACCCGCACTTCATAAGCCGCATCCCCCAAGTAAGCAAGGGCTAAGCCATTTAATTGCTCGACCTGCATTAAGCTTCACCCCGGTGCCAGCGCGTGCCGTGAGGCGTATCATCCAAGAAAATCCCTTGGGCCTTTAATTCATCACGAATCGCATCACTCTTCGCAAAATCACGTTGGGCCCGGGCCTCATTCCGCTCTTCAATCAAGCGTTCAATGTCAGCCTCTAAGACATCTTCCTTAGAAAAATCAAGGCCATAGATCGCCAGCCAAGTGCGCAAGTGCCCGTCAAAAGCCGCTAAAACAGGACGAGCCACCTCATCTTGGTCCAGATACTGATTCAAAGCCTTCACCATTTCTTCTAAAACACTCACCCCATTCGGCGTGTTAAAGTCATCATCCATGGCCGCTTCAAAGGCCGTTTTGAGCTGGTCAATTTGCCCAAGCCAAGTTGAGTCGGAAGGTAGCTTCTCCACCGCTTGGCCTTGGCGATGCTTAATATGCTCAAAGGCCGCCTTAAAGCGTTCCACCTGCCGGCCGGCAGCCGCCAAATTCTCCTCACTAAATTTCAAAGGATGGCGGTAGTGGGCACTGGCCAAGAAAAAACGAATGGCTTGGGGATCTACTTGCTTCAATAACTCATGAGTAAAAACCGAGTTCCCGAGAGATTTACTCATCTTCTCGCCCTCAGCCCCAATCGTCACAAAGCCATTGTGCAGCCAGTAACGGGCAAAAGTTTGCCCTGTTTTAGCTTCCGCCTGAGCAATTTCATTTTCATGATGAGGGAAAATTAAATCGTGACCCCCCGCATGAATATCAATCGTCGGTCCCAAGTGCTGGGTAGCCATCTCTGAGCATTCAATATGCCAGCCCGGCCGCCCTAAACTCCAAGGGGCTTCCCAGGCCGGTTCGCCGGCTTTACTTTTCTTCCAAAGGGCGAAGTCTAAGACATCTTCCTTTAAAGCTTGCTGCTGATTTTCCAGGCGGTCGCTCGCCCCCGCCCGCAAGGCATCGAGACTTTGCGCACTCAAATGCCCATAGTCCTTAAATTTGCGCGCACGGAAATATACATCCCCACCGCTCTCATAGGCATAGCCTTTTTGCACCAGATCCTCAATAAAGGCGATAATCCCAGGCATATGGTCCACCACCCGCGGATTTTCATCGGCCCGCTTCACATTTAAAGCGTCCGTATCCGCATAGAAAGCGGCAATGTATTTTTCTGCGATTTCTTTTGGCGTTTGCCCTTCTTCCTGGGCACGGCGAATAATTTTATCATCTACGTCAGTGAAATTGGACACATAAGTGACGTCATAGCCGCGGTATTCTAAGTAGCGACGAATAGTATCAAATGCCACCACACTGCGCGTATTACCAATATGAATATAATTGTAAACCGTAGGGCCGCACACATACATGCTGACGTGGCCAGCCTTCAACGACTCAAAGGGCTCTTTATTGCGCGTGAGCGTATTATATAAAGTGATCATGTTATCCTCCCAACGTCCTCGACAAGTATTCCTCTTTATTCTATCATGGTAAACCCCAAGGACAAAGGCAGGCTATTGAGTTTACCGAAAATTCTCCATTCCCCACCCCCCAACAGTAACACCCAAAGGCCTTACCGCTTTTGCCAAGCATAAAAAAAGAGGCCAAAGCCCCCCATGGGATATCAGTTCAAATGATCTAAGGCCAAAGCGAAACAGTTAACCCTAACAGCTAGCCCCAGCTGACCCAAGCCACAGGCAAAAGGCGTCCCCACAAGACGCTGCACAAAAGCTCTAACTCCCCCAGCCTGCCTGATGGCCATCACATTCTTTCTGATATTTTAAGAATTCCACCCTATCCTAGCAAAACGCTTTCTTAAAGGCAAGAAAAAAGTATACTCCCAGTAAACTTTGCGCCCTAAAAAAGCGATACGTCGCCCCTGAGCTGGCCTTACTCTAGTTGCAAAAGAGTAAACAGCTTTTGATCTCGCAAATAAGATACAAATAACGTACTTATACAAATGCATTATTTGTCTAAAAAACTTTGCATCACTGAAAATCTCTGCTATAATGTAATCAGTGTTTTGGTCGAAGAATAATTCAGCACACGAAATAGTCCCCAGCATCGTCGGGGAATTCACGGAAAAATCTCCCTGGTGATGAAACCTATTTCTAATAACTTCTGATGACCTGCCAAACACTCCCGTTTGTTGAAGGAATAGAATCTTACCTCTGGTCCTAGCCAACCAGCCTTCACATAACCTCAAAAAGCGCCCCAGTCCGGCGCTTTTTTATTTTTTGCGTATTTCGATATATGAATAAAAATTCTCCCGTTAAAAAACAGGAGAATTGGGTAAAAATGGTATTTAAGACGTGAGTGAAGTAAGCGATTCGTCATCTATTCTTCAGAGCTTAGAGCAGCTTTTTCGCTTGCACTTCTTTTATTCTAGATTAATTCAGGTTCTCAGTTCCCGGCGACTCACTTTCTTCGTCTGGATGCATGGGATCGTATTCGTACTCATCAGGGGCGCGGGAGATGGAGGATTTGTAGGTGAAGCCGAGGCCAGAGACTTCGGAGACGGCGTTGACATACATGAAGGCCTTATCATCAAGTTCCTGCACAAAATGTTTGAGGGCAAGGAGTTCTTGGCCGTCGATAACCGTGAGGACGAGCCAGCGATCCTTTTGCGTATAAGAGCCACGGGCCGGAATCATGGTCGAGGAATGGTCCAAATGCTTGAAAATAAACTGATTAATTTCCTCATAATAATCAGAAATAATGGTCACCTCAAACAGCTCTTCCCCACCCATGACGGTCCATTTAATGACGGTGGCGTTAATAATAATATTGAGGAAAGCATAGAGGCCGCGGTACATGCCAAAAGCCCCAAAAGCGCCGAGGAGGACAAGACCATCGACCAAAAGCAAGGCCGAGCTAAACTCCATCTTCGTATAAGTACTCATGATACGCGCAATAATATCGGTTCCGCCGCTAGAACCACCAGCGTTATAGGTAATCCCGATGCCGGTGGCGGAAATGAGCGTTCCCACCATGCAATTCACAATCATATCTTCAGACAAAGGCGCCGAAAGGGGGAAAAATTGCTCACAAAGCCAAAAGCCAATCGATGAAAGCACAATACAATATAGCGTTAAGCCACTAAAGGAGCGCCCTAAGGTCAGTAAGCCGACCACTAAGAGCAAGGTATTGACGGCTAAGTAAACAACGGAATAGGGAATCGGTAAAAAAGCTTCTAAAATTAGCGCCAACCCCCCTGCGCCTCCCCCCATAATATGCGCGGGAATCACAAAAAAATACAAGCCAACCACCATAATGGCAGTCCCCAAAGTGACTCCCAAAATCGCCTTCACACGTGAATTTTTCATCATCGCTAACATTTCGGCACCTTCTTCCTTTCTGAAAATAAAAAATTCGAGGGTTCCTACCAGTCCCAAGGCCTGGACACACCACTCAAAATAACAAACATCAGCTTCTACTTTACCATAAAATGAAGGGAAAGAATGGAAATTTTAAAGCTTCCCAGGCAAAAGTAAAAAAGAGATCCTGCACAAGGCAGAATCTCAAAAAGCAAAGCACATTTACTTGGATAATTCTTTTTGGTATTTTTCAAATTCAGGATCATTCGCATAAACGTAATGTTCTGGTAGAATTTCCCGCATGCTAGGCTTGTCGACGGAATAATCATGCATATTAGGATTATAAACAATCAGTTTACGGTCTCTGGACAAGACAGGGTCGGGAACAGGAACGGCGGATAAGAGGGATTGCGTATAAGGGTGCACGGGGTTGCGGAAGAGTTCTTCCGTTTCCGCAACTTCCAAAATACGACCATTCTTAATAACCGCAATCCGGTCCGATACGAAGCGAACCACGGACAAGTCGTGGGCGATGAAGAGGAAGGTTAAGTTCTTCTCACGCTGGAACTTGTGCATCAGGTTCAGCACTTGCGCCCGGACAGAAACGTCCAAGGCGGAGATGGGTTCGTCAGCAATGACGAGCTCAGGTTCCATAATCAAGGCCCGGGCAATGCCAATCCGTTGCCGTTGCCCACCAGAGAACTCGTGGGGATAGCGGTATAAATGTTCAGGCAAGAGGCCTACTTCGGTAAGAATATTTTCCACGCGTTCTAAGCGTTCCTCATGCGAGTCAAACAGTTTAAAGTTGTAGAGACCTTCCGAAACCACATATTCCACCGTCGCCCGTTCGTTTAAGGACGCAGAAGGGTCTTGGAAAATCATTTGAATGTTTTTGATAACATTCTGTTGTCTTTCCTTAGGAATTGGGCCATTAATTTTTTCTCCATTGAAGAAAATATCACCCTTACTGGTTTTATTGATCCGGTTAATCGCCCGACCGATCGTGGTTTTCCCCGAACCTGATTCGCCAACCAGGGAGAAAGTTTCTCCCCGGTAGATATCAAAGTTGGCATCATGCACTGCGACAAAGCGATTTTTGCCCTCGCCGAAGGAAATTTCCACGTCTTTTAAAGATAAGATCACATCTCTATCTTTTTTATTCATTGGTTTCTCCTCCTTGCTGTTGGGCAAAGTCATAGCGGGTATGTGCTAGAATTTTCTCATGCAGATCTTTGATAATGTCCGGTTTTTCCACTTCCGGCGCTTGCGGATCCAAAAGCCAGGTTTTTGCCGTATGCGTATCGCTCACCGAGTATACCGGTGGCTCCTTCTCAAAATCGATCTTCATGGCATAGCGACTCCGCGGTGCAAAGGCATCCCCTTTGATCGTGGTATAGAGGGAAGGCGGGGCACCAGGAATAAAGTACATGTCTTCTTTGGACTCGGACAATTGCGTTAAGGAGGACAAAAGGGCCCAGGTATATGGGTGGCGAGGATCGTAGTAAATGTCCTCAACCGTCCCCTTCTCGACAATTTGGCCGGCATACATGACCGCTACCCGGTCCGCAATTTCAGCCACCACGCCCAAGTCGTGCGTAATAAAGATAATCGTAAAGCCAAATTCCTTCTGCAAAGATTTCAGCAGGCGGAGAATTTGGGCTTGAATGGTCACGTCCAAAGCTGTCGTCGGCTCGTCACAGATCAATACCCGTGGCTGGCAAGCTAAGGCGATCGCAATAACGATCCGCTGGCGCATCCCCCCAGAGTATTCAAAGGGATATTCTTCGTAGCGATCAGCCGCATTGGGAATACCAACTTTGTCCATAATATCAATAGCCATGGTGCGCGCTTCTTTTTTCGATTTGCCTTGATGCTTGATAATGACTTCAGAAATTTGCGAGCCAATCGTCCGCACCGGGTTCAAACTCGTCATCGGGTCTTGGAAAATGGTAGAGAATTCTCTCCCTCGATATTTCAACCATTCTTTATTCGTTTTTAAATCACTCAAGCGATGGCCATCATAATCAATCGTTCCGGAAATAATCCGGCCATTCTTATCAAGCATCCCCGTAAAGGATTTGGTTAAAACAGATTTACCTGAACCTGATTCCCCCACAATAGCGAGGATTTCATGTTCATATAATTCAAGATCCACCCCCCGAATCGCAGTTAATTCCTTACCGCGAACCGTGAAGCCAATTTTCAAATCTTTGACGGTTAGTAATTCTTTACTCATGAAATCACCCCCTAAATGTGGTTCCGTGGGTCGGTGGCATCAGCGAGCGCCTGGCCAACCAAGTATAAGGAAATGGAAATCAACGCCAGAATCGTGACCGGAATCCAGAACAAGTAAGGCTGCGTTGAAATGTTCGTCGAGTACTTCTTAATAATCGTCCCCAATGAAGGCACGTCGGCACTTAAACCAACCCCTAAGTAGGAAAGGAAAGTTTCATAACCGATAAAGCCTGGCAAGTCTCGGGAGACAGAAGTAACAATAATTGAGGTCAAGTAGGGGAGAATGTTTCGCGTAATCAAACGGAAAGGCGGTGTCCCCAAGGTGCGGGAGGCCATGTTGTATTCCCGGTCCCGCATGACCATGACTTGTACCCGGATGAAGTAGGCCATGTTAAGCCAGGAGGTTAAGGACATTGCAAAGAGCAAGTTCCAAAAACCACTTCCCAAGGTATAAGACAAAACGATAATGATTAAAAGCTGGGGTACGTTAATAAACACGTTGTAGATTTCCAGCATGAAACGGTCAAATTTTTGCGATGTGCCCCAGAAGGCGCCCACAATCGTCCCAATCACTGTACAAATCAAAGTGGTCAAAACAGAAATGGAGATCGAGGTACGCGCCCCCGCCCACACGGCGTCAAAAAGCGACATGCCGTTAGCATCTGTCCCGAACCAAAATTCCGCAGACGGTGGATTGTAACGGGTCGAGAAGTCGTTAATATTCTCGACGTTCATGAAGTCATAGCCACTAAACATGGGTTGGATAAAACTCATGAGCAGGAGAACCAGTAAAACGATAAGGAAAAAGATCGCCACTTTACTGGAGAAGAAAGTCCGAAACACACTACGCCAGTAGGAATACCTGGGGGCATCAATATGTTCTGCCGCCTGATTATCCACACCGACAAAGGTAAACAGATCTTTGCGGTCAGTTTCTTTGGGTGTTGTTTCCATCTTATTCATCTCCTCTCACATTAAGCGTAATCCGTGGGTCAACCAAGGTCATGGCAATGTCCCCGAGGAGTAAAGCTAATACCGCTAGGATGGTAAAGATCAAGACCAAACCCGTAACAATCGGGTTATTATGGGCCAAAATCGCATCCGGTAGCATTTTACCCATCCCAGGTGCCGCGAAAATTGTTTCTGTAATCGTTGCCCCCGCAATGGTGAAGATGATTGAACCAGGAATCCCGTTAACCAGAGGAATGATCGCATTCCGTAAAATGTGGTGAACTTGAATTTCCCCCTCCGAGAGCCCTTTTGCTCGCGCAAACTTAACATAGTCAGAGTTCTGTTGGTCAATCATATAGCGGCGCATCCAAATAATTAAGCCCGATACACTCAGCAAACCAAGAATAATGGTTGGTGAGATATAAGAGCGGATATCACCTGCACCATGCGTTGGGAACAAATCGGGTAGATTGAAGAATTTGTTACCTAAGAATCTGAAGAAGAAAACAAAGGCAACGGACGGTACAGAAATAAGAATCGTCACAATGAAAGTCCCGAAGCGGTCTACCCAGCCACCCTTATAGAGGGCCATAGCAGCAGCCGCCGGAATGGCGATCGCATAGGCAATAAAGACAGCAACAATCCCCATTCTAAAGGAGATGCCTGCCATCGAGGGATCCTTATACACGTTCTCAGCACCAGCATAGTTGTCCGAGAACATCGCTTTTTCTTGTGAAGAAATCTTATCAGATGGTTTGTATTGGCGTGTATAGACATCTAAGGATGTGCGACGTGTTGAACCGTCAGGCAAGGTGACTTCCCGAGTCATCGGTTGTCCTTGGCCACCAAATAAAACTTGGGTCACTGGCCGTCCTGCAAAGGTTGGATAGGAGATCCCGAGGTTCAGTTTGATCATATTTTGATGAATGAAGGGGAAATGCGAATTGAAGTAAATTTGGTATTTGTACTTCGTCCCCGAACCAACCAAAGCCCAGCCCGCATAGGGATCGTTTTCGAAGGAATAGCCCCGTTCCAAATCGGGATTATTCGGATCCTTGACGGCACCCGGATGGTCAATTTGAATCATATTTTTATAGAAATTGAAGACACGCGTTAAAATAGCAATATCTTTGGTCGCATACAGGTTGCCAGATTCTGGCAGGGCGTCCAATTTATAGCCATTTTCCTTAGCCCATTCTTCGGCTTCGGCTTTATCGTTGCCTTCTTGCCCACCTTTGAAATCAGGATGCTTTTCACTGACTTGGTGAATTAACTCCCGGGGGGATACATAATCGATGTAACCCATCCGATGAAAGGCAGTGTTTTTATATTCGGTCAGCTCCTCAGGATTTGATCTTAATTTATTATAAGACGGGTCGTCTTTGAAGATCGCATCTCTCGGTACTAGCGTAAAAATCACCAGATAGGTGAGCGTAGTAACCAGGAAAATACTGAAAAGGGACCGCAAGATCCTGAAGAAAACATATTTCTTCATTGTATTTTACCTCCAACTTAATTTAAATAAGGGAAAAGTTGGCAAGCTGCCAACTTCCCCTCAATCATCTGGTGAAGACTACTTCTCTTCATCTTCTTTATCTTTGTCATCTTTTTCAGCGTCTTTGTCCTTGTCAGCGTCCTTTTTATCGTCTTCCTTTTTGCTGTCTTTCTTCGGCTCCTCTTCATCGCCACCTGCAGCTTTGACAGCTTCTTCCCATTCAGCCTTCAATTTTTCATATTGTTCGGTAGTGACTGGGTCTTTTTGAAGTTTGAGATACTTCATCCGAGAAGCTGTTGGACCTGCAAAGGCATAAGGGCCAGTGTAAGGAACTGCTTTTTGGATGAATGGACGTGCCCCGTCAGCCCACATTGGGATGATGAAGGTATTGTCAATCAACCAAGCTTCCGCCTTCGCATATTTAGCAAAGCGTTCATCGTTGTCATCAATCACAGACTGGGCATCATCGAGGAGTTTCTTGTAGTCGTAAAGGCCTAGTTCTTCACGCATTTCCTTCGATTCATCAGCCTTTTCACTGTTCTCGCCATCAAGCCCAGCGACGATCATGTTCGTCCCGTCAACAGGGTTGTAGATATCTAGGTAAGTCGATGGGTCAAGGTAGTCTGGGAACCAGCCATTTTCAATGGAAATATCATAGTCCACAGCATCAGCAGTGGTGGCATTGAAGGTGGCGTTCAAGTAAGGGTCTTGGGCCAGCAAGTTAATATCGATTTGGATATTGTCAGCACCCAAGGATTCTTCCACCGTCTTCTTCAAGGATTTCCCGTAGTTCACGGAAACTTCTGTTTGTTCCATGATCGGTAAGTCGATACGAATAGGGAAGTCGACCCCTTCTTTTTCCAATTCTTTCTTCGCTTCTGCGAAGAGTTCCTTGGCCTTGTCAGGATTGTAGAAGGCATCTTGCCCATCGGACATATCGATATCCTTGTATAAATCAGGATCAATGGCCTTCAATTCGTCTTCTTCAGCTTCGCCGAAGAGTTTGTCACCAACGTGAACGAAGTCATTAGGCACGAAGGAGTTCCGAACTTTCGGTGCCGCATATTCTTCCCCTTGTAACTGGGACATGTAAGAAACGCGGTCGAAGCCGTATTTGAATGCTTGACGGAATTTCTTGTTCATAATAGCCTTATGAGCATCTTCTTTTTGCTTGTCATTTTCCTTCTTCGTCGCATTAAAGCTCCGACGGTTATAGTTGAAGTGAATCATGAATGTTCCCGGCTTGGTTGGCCCTACCAGGATGTTATCTCCATAAGTCTTCTTCACTTCGTCATAGATAGGTAAGTTAGGTAAAACGGCAAACTGCGTAATACTGCCATCTTGGAACATCCGGAAGAAGGATTCGAGGTCTGATTCATCATTATAGGTGAATTGTACCGTGTCGAGGAAGACATTGTCGGCATCCCAGTAGTTATCATTCTTCACATATTCAATGGATGATTTCGCTGTTAAGTTTGATAAACGGAAGGGACCATTGTAGAGAATGGAATCTGGCGATAATTGCCCGAATTCGTCCCCTTTCGAGTTAAGGAATTCCTCGTTAATCGGATACAAAATCCCGTAAGAGGTCTTCGAGTTCCAGTAAGGTTCCGGACGAGCGAGTTTGTATTCGACCGTATAGTCATCGACAGCTTTCACGCCGACCTTTTCAAAATCATCGGTCTTACCAGAAATATAGTCGTCTAAGCCTTCAATACTGTAGCGAACGATTGGCAGCATTTCCGATTCAACTTCCACCGCATGCTTCAAGCCCGTCACGAAGTCTTGGGCTTTCACTTCCGCTACTTCGTTCCCATCAACGTCGGACCACATGATCCCCTTCTTCAGGTGATAGGTGTAGGTTAATCCATCGTCGCTCACTTCATGAGATTCAGCCACGGCTGGGACATATTGCCCAAGATTATCCGTTTCATACAAACCATCGATGAAGTTGACCGCTCGGCCAAAGTTAATGTCTCGTTGTGAGAAGGTATAGTCTAGTGAGGTCGGGTCACCAACGTAGGTGGCTTTATATTCCCGCAGTAATTCGGTCTCCTCCCCACTGCTATCCTTGCCAGCTGTTTGCTTTCCATCGCTGCCACTTCCTCCATCGCTACCTTTCCCACAAGCAGCTAAAGTGACAACCGTTGTTAAAGCAAGCAAGCCCAAACGACTCAACTTACTTTTCAGTGCCATAAACTTTCCTCCACTTCTTTGTTTAGGCATTACCTATTAAAACTTAAGTAACATACAACAATTATAGTTTATCATACCCTAACCTAACCTGCCACCTCCAATTTAATTATATCTTGGCGTGAGAAAATTATGTGAACACGCCTCCTTGTCACCACTATACCACTGGTACCGTTTTCAGTAAAGAAATAATTTAGTGAGATAAATCGTTTTTATTGCTCATTATATTTTTATTTATTCTCATTTATGTTCTATAAGGCGCTTTCTGAATGAAAGCTCGTCAGCAAGGCTGTTTCCTCCTATTATTTGGCTATTTCCCCCTGCTAGCAAACTTCTAAAATGATAAAAAATAATTTTAAAAGAAAAATAAAGCGGCTGGTCATCCTGAAAAAGCCCCACAATTAGCAGCCATTCTTACCAATTTCTTTTTTACTTATCCTTGCTTTTTGCGCTGAAGTTTAGTATATTTTTATTTAGGCTAACCTAAATATTATTGGAAGCCTTTGTATTGCGTATCAGAAAAACTTTTGCTACACTTTATTTATTAAGATATATAAAGAAAGGAGTCGACCAATAGATGATCGATGACACATTACTGAAGCAATATCACGACGAGTACCACAAGGATCCCAAGAACCAGGCGGTGGAAGGAGCCATTCGAAATACAGGTATTCAAGCCGCCAGCATCAATCCGGATGTCCGTCGCCGCCATGATTATGTCTTCTCGGAAGAAACGAAACGTGGGAAGATTACCGATCAAAAAGCCAGTGGCCGCTGCTGGATGTTCTCAGCCTTAAACGTCGCTCGTGTGAACGTGATGAAGAAACTCGATATTAAGACTTTCGAGTTCTCCCAAACCTACGCCCTCTTCTTCGATAAACTTGAAAAGGCGAATTTCTTCCTTAATAGTATTATTGATACCGTAGAAGAGCCGCTCGAATCTCGCCTGGTTTGGCACTTACTCCAAACCCCACAAGAAGACGGTGGCCAATGGGATATGTTTGTCGGGCTTTTAGAAAAATACGGAGCCGTACCAAAACGCATCATGCCTGAAACGTTCCATTCTTCTAACACGGCAATGCTCAACGTGATCTTAAATCAAAAATTGCGTGAATTTGCCTACGCCATTCGCAAAGCCCATGCTGACGGCCAAAGCAAGGAAGACTTAGAAGCCCTGCGCGACAAGCAATTATACTTCATTTATAGCGTCTTAACGAAAGCCTTAGGCGAAGTGCCAACCACCTTCACCTACCAATACCGCGATGAGGAGGATAACTTCCACCGGGTGGCTGATATCACGCCACAAGACTTCCTCAAGGAGTACGGCGGCTTAGACTTAGACGATATGGTGAGTGTCATCAATGCACCAACCGAAGATAAGCCTTACGGCAAAACCTTCACAGTAGAATACCTGGGTACTGTCCAAGAAGCTAAACCAATTAAATACTTGAACGCCCCCATCGAAGTGCTTAAGGAAGCTGCGATTCAATCCATCAAAGCTGGCGACCCTGTTTGGTTCGGCTGTGACGTTGGTAAGCTCAGCGACAGGAACTACGGGATTATGGATAAGGATCTCTATCAATATGAAGCAACCCTTGGCGAAGGTTTCAAACTCGATAAGGCTGAACGTCTTGACTACAGCGCCAGCCTCTTAACCCACGCCATGGTGCTAGTGGGCGTTGACCTCGATGAAGACGGCCAGCCCAAGAAATGGAAGGTCGAAAACAGCTGGGGCAAGAAATTGGGTGACGAAGGGATTTTCAGCATGAGCGACGAATGGTTCGACGAATTCACTTATGAAATCTGTGTCCCTAAGAAATACCTCACCAGCGAATGGGCCGAAAAACACGACCAAGACCCTATCGCCTTAAAACCCTGGGATCCCATGGGCTCTCTAGCCTGGTTACACTAAAAATAGGAAGGGAACGCCGAAGAGAGGGAGTGGTGAGTTGACGGACAAAGAGAAGGTTCTGCCTTAGGGCAGGTTCTTCGCTTTGACGTAACGCAAGCATAAGAAAGTGAACATCGCAAAAATGGGTGGTTGAGTTGATGGTCAAATAGAAGGTTCTACCTGAAAGGTAGGTTCTTCTATTTGTCATAACGCAGACCCCCATGCGATGTGAACTGGACTACCCTCAGGCGTGACCTGGACTAAAGGCTGCGAACCACGATAGCCCCAACCGAGTTGACTTTTTAGGAGGGTTCTGGCCTTAGCCAGGTTCCTCCTAAAAGTAACGCAGGTGTCGGGGCCGTGGTGAGCGCAACTACAGGAAGGGAACGCCGAAGAGAGGGAGTGGTGAGTTGACGGACAAAGAGAAGGTTCTGCCTTAGGGCAGGTTCTTCGCTTTGACGTAACGCAACCCTCCCTCAGGCGTGACCTGGACTAGAGGAAGCAACAGCCCTGAGCGCAACTAAAGGATACGAAGCCACTGATTACTTACCTTGTCAAGGAAACTTAGCCTTGACTTGGTTAATAAAAAATCCATATGCAAAAAAGGGGCTGGGAAAAAACTCAGTCTCAGAATATAAAAAACGCATCAATTTATTTCGAAAATAAATTGATGCGTTTTGATATTTTATAAAGACAAAGCGAGTTCCAAGCCTTATAATAAAAGGTAAGCAAACCGAAGGAGGAACTCGCTTTGTATCAAAATTATACCACAATGGAAACAGCTTTAACACTAAAATTAGATTTTACGATTCCTGAGGACCATGAAGCTCGGCTGATCAGCCGATTTGTCGACTCGATTCCTACGGAAATTATTCTGGAAGACACTTCTCATACGGGACGTCCTGCTTTTCATCCAGCAATGCTATTAAAGATGTGTTTATTTGCCTATAGTCGATCAACGTTTTCAGGTCGAAAAATTGAACGAATGAATGAAGAATCTATTCCGATGAAATGGCTAACGGGCGATACCCCAGTTTGCTACAAGACAATCAATAACTTTCGTTCAAGCGAACATGCCTCGAACTTGATCAAGTATGCTTTTATCCTTTTCACCATGCTGCTGAGGGACAATGGTTTAATCCACCCAGAGGCTTTATTTATCGATGGGACAAAAATTCAAGCGGATGCGAACATCTATAGTTTTACTTGGCGAAGAGCGATTGAACGCTATGAAGCGAAGCTCAATGAAAATGTTTCGAGTTTATATGAGGAACTTATTCAAACGAATGTCGATATCGCCTTGACCGAAGAAGAATTAACGACTTCTGATGGGATTGAAAAAATTATTGCGTGTCTTGATGAAGCAATCGAAGAGGTTGAAAGCAAAATTGAAAATGAGACGACCATTCCTAAAGGAGGTTCTCGACACAAGCGACGTCGTCGCACGCTTAAAAAGCACCGGAATCGATGTATGAAGGATTTCTTACCCCGAAAACAGAAATACGAGGAAGCAAACGCACGATTTAATGGCAGAAACAGTTTTTCAAAAACGGACCCCGATGCCACCTTTATGTGTATGAAAGAAGATCCCATGAAAAATCGGGAGTTAAAGCCTGGCTATAATCTCCAAGTTGCTTCAAGTCATCAATATATTATTGACTTTGATATTTTCCCGAACCCTACCGATACGCGCACCCTCATTCCGTTTTTAAAAACAATCCCAACGCTTGATCTGTTCCAATATATTGTTGCGGATGCGGGTTATGGGAGTGAAGAGAATTATATGGCGATTATCGATGACTTTGAGAAAGTCCCTTTGATTCCTTACGGAATGTATCATAAAGAACAAAGTAAAAAATATCGAAACCAATCCAAGCATCGTGAGAACTGGCACTATCATGCGGCTGAAGATTCCTATACGGATTTAGATGGCGTTCATTTTAGTTTTTCATATTATCGTACGCGAAAAGATAAAAAAGGTTTCCAAAGACAGTTTAAAGTCTATCAAGCCGATACTGAACAAATGGATGAGCGTTTAAATGAGCTTGCGAAAACTCCGACAGGACGTCAGCGCCAGACGGCGGTCAATCTTAATTGGGAATATTTTAAGCACCAAGCAAAAGAGAATTTAGAAAGCACACCTGGAAAAGAAATCTATGCGCAACGTAAAATTGACATAGAGACCGTTTTCGGACGGATGAAAGGTGTCTTTGGTATGCGCAGAACACATGTGAGAGGCAAACAAAGCGTGTATAATGATATCGGAATGATGCTGATGAGCATGAATTTAACGAAATTAGCCCTTAAAGCTCGGCGAAGAGCAGAAGCTCTTCGTAATCATTTCTCTAAAAGTAAAAAATGCACTGAAGGAATCCAAATATGGATAACTTCAATGCATTTTTTATTATTTAGGGCGACTTATTTCCCAGCCCCTTTCTTTGTCTATCATCGACTATTAATCATCGTCATCATCGAAGAAAACAGGATCTTCATCCGGATTTTCCTTGGCATTTTCATCATACATGGCCTTGCCGTAGAAATGCCCTGCTTCTTCCTTAGGATCTTCGAGATTGGGTTGCTTAGGAGTTTCTGTGGTTTTGGTTTTTTCCTGATCATCATACATGGCGTCTCCATGGAAGTGTCCGACATGTTCATCTTGATCTTCTAAAGTGGGCTGAGTCGGCTCCTTATCTGTTTTTGCCGTTTTATCCTCATACATCCCCGTGCCATGGAAATGCCCCACGTCTTCATCCTGGTTTGCCCGCATCGGCTCGTCTAAATCACGCCCCGCTGCGCGTTTCAAATCATCCACATTAAAAGTCTTCGTTTCGCCAAGATCTTCTTCGGTATCGGCTTGGTTAAAGACCGCAGCAGCCCCACCAGGAACAGCTTGGTTAGCAGCTTGCGTGTCATCACCCTCTTTTTCCCAGTCTTCTGCCCGCAAATCTTCATGCGGCAGAACTGGGCGGTGCTTGTATTCATCAGGTTCAGGGGCAACAGGCCGACTCGCCCCGCTAGCAAATTCAGGATATTCTTCTCCAATTTCTACCTTATATTGGTCAATCAGGCTCCGATAGAAAACAGCTTGCGCCGTTTGCAGGCGGAGGGTAAAAATGACAGCAATCACGAGGTAAAGAACCCACAAAATCACCGCCAAGGCAATCACCATCCACGCCAAGTTAAACCACATATAGGCAAAGACCAGTAAGCCCGTCCCAAAAATCAAGAATAAAATAGGGAGCACCATGTAGAAAAATTGCAGGCGGAATAACTTAAATTTATTCCCGCGCATCAGCATGCCACTGACCCCTAAAATATCCAAAGTTGATAGCTCGCGACTATCATAGGGCAAATAGTAAATAAGCGCATACTTATAGTAAAGACGGATGACCACCAACAGGCCGAACAGAACAATTAAGCCTAAAACAGCCAATAGGATTAAGCCGGCTTGATTCGCTGCGAAGCCCGCCATAGCTTTCCTTGCTTCCAAGGCAATTTCCGCACTCGAGCTGTTCATATTCAAGGATATCTGGGTCATAAACATGAGGCCTACCACCACAACAACGCCAAAAATGAACTGCCAAACAAAATTGACAATGAACATCAGCAAGCTATAAACGATTTGAACGAACAAATTACGGAAAGGCCGACGCCCAAACGGCTTAAAGATAGTACGAATCGCATAATCTTCCCGGTCTACCATCTCTAAAAAGGACCAGCTCAATCCAAACAAGCCGATTTCGGTTTGAATAATAAAGCCAAGCAACATACTCACAACGGTCACAATGGTCATCGTTGTTTGGGAGTTGTTACCTGTAAAATAGTTAATACTAAACCCAACGAGGGAGCCAATAACTGCCGAAATAGCGAAATATAGCAGATACGCCCCCACCATATACCAGCTGTTCCCATCTTGCACAAAGGCTGCATGCTCACGGATCTCCCGATTCGTGCGCGCCAATGGAAATTTCAAAATCATTCCTCCTCCAAAACTAGATAACTCTTCTCCCTTATTATAAGCAAAACAAGAAAGCAAGCGCAACTAAAAAAGAAAGCGAAGCTCGTGTCATTCACAAATGATATTGTCTACTTAATTAACAAATGAAAATGTCCATAAACTGGTAAAATAATAATTATTAGTTTATGGAGGATCAAGATATGAAGGAGTATTTAACCGTGAATGAACAGTATCGCTACGACGTGATTAAAGATCTAGTGAATGACCGTATTTCAAAAGCTCGAGCTTGTGCCAAATTAAACCTCAGCGCGAGACAAGTTCAGCGGCTGGTGTGTCGTTATCAGACCCAAGGTCGCCGAGGTTTCCGCCATGGCAATGCAGGTCGACAACCGACGACAACCATTGCCGCATCAGTGAAAGAACGTATCATCGAACTCTATCAAACTAAATATGAGGGGTTTAATCTGACGCATTTTCGTGAAAAGTTACTCGCCTTTGAAGGGATTGGGGTCTCTTACACAACCTTACGGACACTATTTCGCGACCATCTCATCATGACACCCAGAACCAGCCGAAAAGTGAAGCGTCAAGTTCAAAAAGAACGCGAAAAACAAAAAAAAGACGCCCTTATCAACGTCTTCCCGTGCAGAAGATACCTGCAATTCTTTTCCTCTTATTCCAGCCGAACGTGCTCATCCCACCCGTGAACGAAAAAAATATTTTGGCGAGCTTTTCCAAATGGATGCTTCCGAACACCGCTGGTTTGGTGATCAGAAATATCACCTTCATGCGGCTATTGATGATGCCACAGGTCAAGTTGTGGGGGCTTATTTCGATCGACAAGAAACCTTACGAGGCTACTATCAAGTCACGGAACAATTTATTCAACAATATGGCATTCCCGTCCGCATTTTAACCGATAATCGAACGATCTTCGCTTATAAAAAAAGCCAAGACCCCAATCTTGACGGTGGAGTCCTGACTCAATATGGTTATGCTTGTCAAACGCTGGGCATTGCGCTGGATACGACCAGTATTCCTCAAGCCAAAGGCCGTATTGAACGTCTGTTTAATACCTTCCAAGATCGATTAATTAACGAAATGCGCCTGGAAAATATTACGTGCGTTGAACAAGCCAATGCTTTCCTAATGGCATACCTTCCAACGTATAATCATCAGTTCGCATTGTCCATTAAGGATAGCATAAACGCGTGCGTAGATCTAGATTCTAGTCAAAATCTCGATTATATTCTAGCTATTTTTAATGAGCGAGTCATCGATCACGGTCACGCCATTAAATACAAAAATAAAACGTATCGCTTACTTGATCAAAACGGCCAACAGGCCTATCTTCCCCATCGCACTCGAGTTCAAATTATTGAAACTTACCAACAAGAATTATTCGCTAATCATGCGAATCAATTATATCGATTAGAGGCTATCCCACCACATGAACGCTACTCCAAGGAGCTGGATCAAGTTCCTGAAAGGAAACAGCGAAAACCTTATATTCCACCCCTCACTCATCCTTGGCGCATTCAAAATTATTATCTCTTTCGTAAAAAACAAACCGTTCTGAGAGAATAATGTATAAAACGCTCAGAAATGGAATGAACGACCCGCTTGAGTGTGAAAAAAAATCTACCTCAGGTTTAATTGGGTAAAAAAATTGAATTGATCTTTCCGTGGAGTTCGTTCCGTTTCTGAGTGTAAAGCAAGCGAAGCGCGCTAGCTTTTTCACCCAAAAAAGTGTAAGCAAAATTGCGTATTTTTCGGACAAAGTCATTTGCGATTGACAGCGCAACTAAAAAAGAAAGCGAAGCTCGAAAAGCAGGCAGGATCACTGGAAAACCAGGATACGAAGCCACCAAAGTTCCCGCCGAGTTGACTCTTGAGGACGGTTCTGACGGAGTCAGGTTCGTCCTCAAGAGTAACGCAGGCGTAGGAACTGGTGGTGAGTTCAACTCCAGGATACGAATCCACCGCTTGTCCCCGCTGAGTTGACTGCTTAGAATGGTTCTGACGATAGTCAGGTTCATTCAAAGCAGTAACGCAAGCGACGGGGCAGGTGGTGAGTTCAACTAAAGGCTGCGAAGGCCGAACGTCGCCGACGAGTTGACCTGAGGAGAGATATTTTTAAAGAAAATATCTACTCCTCAGGTAACGCAGGCAAAGCGACAGGCCTGAGCGCAACTCCAGGATACGAATCCACCGCTTGCCCCGTTGAGTTGACACAAGAAGGGAGACCAGAACAGTAGGCGGAAGCACTGGAACTCAATGGAGGTTCTTGCTTTAGCAAGGTTCTCCATTGAGTGAAGTGGAAGTCCAGCCTGCCGAGCTGAGCTGGACGACAATGATAGGCTCTGCCCAGAGGTAGTTTTCTCCGGTGGTCAGGCCTAGCCCGCCAGGTTTAACTTTTGGATGAGGAGGACATAGAGCCCCTGCAGCAAAAGCCAGCTAAAAACTAAGCAGACTGTCCAATGCGTTTTTAGGAAACGAAGGACTGGCAGCAAGGAAAGCGTGGCCTGCCCCAGTAGCCCAGGGCCACTAAAGGCTAACATGACAAGGAATAGTAAACAAAAAGCCGCACCCACAAGATAAACAAAATTCTTACCAATATGGGCAATGCCATAGAATATAATCGTGGCCAAAAAAATGAAACATAAGGAAACCAGCAAGCTATCCACATTCAAAGCCTGAAGCAAAGCTGGTCGTAAGGGCTTCTCTACTGGAATTTTTTGACTGACTCTGCCAACGGTTTGCAAAAGGGCGTACACAAGCCCCACCCCATTTAGCAAGATTAAACCCGTACTGGCAAAATACGACCGCATCACACTCAAGCGAAGGCCCGCCTCAAAATAGACCGTCGCTTCCCAGGCAATGGTCAAGGCACATAAGACATAGGCGAGCGGGGTCGCCAAATTTAAAAATGAGCGTAAGCTACTTTGGCTAATCGTCCATTGCCACGACCCACCATTGCCCGAAACCACAGCTGATACAATGAGGGAAAGCACGAACGAGAGAACGACCATTCCCACTGTTGCCCATAAGGTATTTTTCACGGTCTCGCGCAGTTGGATGCCCCTTAATTTAAATGCTCGAATCATCATAACCTCCTAAGCTTTTTCTGCTTCTAAAACCATGGCATTAAATAGGCTTTGCAGACCCACATGCTCTAGGCTGGCGCCTGCTGCCTGCAAGGCTTCCTGCTCAGACTCCGTGAGCGTATCGTAAACTAGGACCGACTCTTGGCCGGCAAATTGCTCCCGACGTAAAATCCGTTTGCCACGTACACTGCCGCCACGTACCCGCCAGGCTTTGGCTTGGACGTCCTCCAAAGGCTCAGCCAACACAATCTGCTGATCCTTCAGCAGGAGCACATGGGTCAAAATCGGCTCCACCTCTTGAATTAAATGCGTGGAACAAATGACCAAGCGCGGATGAGCGCTCAAGTCCTCCAGCAAAATCTGGAAGAAGAGCTCGCGATTCACCGAGTCCAAGCCCGCTGTCGGCTCATCTAGCAGCAGCACTTCAGTGCGCGCTGCCAGGCCTAAAATATTCTGCACCAAGGTTTTATTCCCCGTTGACAAGCGGTCAAAACGTTCCTTGGGGAGAAGATGGAAACGGGCGAGCAATTGCTCAGCCAGTGCCCTGGAAAAACTGGGGTAGAGGCTGGCATACCAGTTTAAGTAAACCTTGATCTTCTGACGGAAATACCCCGTCTTGGCATCGGTCGAGCCGTTGACATAGGCAATTTGGGTGAGCGTCTCTGCATTTTTGGCGACCGACTGTCCCTGCCAGCGAATTTCCCCTTGGTAGGTCGGAATCAGCTGACTAATCAGCTTCATCAAAGTCGTTTTCCCCGCCCCGTTGCGGCCAAGTAAGCCATAAACCCCGGCGGCGTCCAGCAAATTCAAGTTTAAATCTGATAAAATTTCTTTCTGTCCAAAACGCTTGGTCACATGATTAAGTTCTAGCATAAGCACCTCGAATCATTTTGATTAAATCGTCCTCACTTAAGTCTAATTGCTGGGCCTGGTGGATAAACTGGGGCAGGCTTTCCTCCTGAAAATCTTCACGGCGCTTGGCCACGACTAATTTTAAGCCCTCCTCGGAGACAAAAGTCCCCATGCCCCGCTTCTGGTACAAAACTCCTGCGTCCACCAGTAATTTCAAGCCCTTGCCCGCCGTCGCCGGATTGACCTTCAAGGCCTGGGCAAATTCATTGGTGGAGGGCACCCGTTCGTTGGCCTCCAGATCCTGCGCCAGAATCCGATCCTCAATTTCTCGCGCAATTTGCAAATATAAAGGTAAATTTTTCATTCGCCCTCCTTTCACCCCTTTGGTTCATTAGTTGAGTAACTAGCTAGTGACCCTAGTATAGTCCCCCAACTCTTCCTTGTCAAGCTAGAAATAAAAAATAAAAAACCACCAGGTGGGAAACCTGGTGGCCGGGAGGGTAAGCTTAGAAGGCCAAGTTTGCATGACCTTTCAAGTTTTTCTCAACAAAGTCTTTCACGGTGTCGCTGGTTAGAGCTTTCTTCATCGCTTGTACTTTGTCATCATTTTCATTGTCTTCACGAGCGCAAAGGTAGATTGCGAAGGTTTCATCCCCGCCGTCTTTTTCCAGCACTAAGCCGTCCTTTTCAGGCAGCAAGTCAATTTTTTCCGAGTAAGCAGGGTAATTAAAGATTAAGTCACATTCATTGTAGGCTTCGTTTAAGTTCAAGAGGCCAATTTCCTTTAATTGTAAGTTCTTAGGATTTTCCTTAATGTCGTCAACGGTCACTTCGTAAGAATCAGGATCCTTCAAAGTGATGAGGTCGGTCGTTGCTAAGAGACGTAGGGCCCGGGTCATGTTTGTTGGGTCTTCGGGAATAGCGACGGTCCCACCTTCTGGGATATCTTCAATCTTGTCAAGGTCTTTGCCATAGAAGGAAACTAGGGCGTTGTAAACAGGTTGCACGGCCACTAAAGTCCCATTGTTCCCTTTGTTAAACATTTCCATGAAAAGCTTGTGTTGGAAGAAGTTGGCGTCCACTTCCTTGTCGTTCAGAGCAACGTTGGCTTGGACGTTATCAGAAACGGGCACGAGTTCCAATTCATAGCCGTCTTTTTCCAATTCAGGCTTGATGGCTTCTAAGATATCCGTCATAGGGCTAGTATGAGAAGCAACCTTGATGGGTGTTAATTCGCCGTCTTTTTTGTCGCCATCTTTGTCCTTGTCGTCTTCTTCGGCTTCTTTGTCCTCTTTTTTATCTTCTTTGCTGGCTTCAGTAGTTTCCTTCTTTTCTTCGGTGGCGGGTGCTTTTGACTCAGCATCCTTGGCACCAGAGTTGCCACCTTCGCAAGCCGTCATGAGGAACAAACTTGCAATAATGAGCGTTAAAGCTTTAAATATTTTTTTCACGTGAATCTCTCCTTCTTCCCGTAGCAATACGATGGGCTAGGAAATAACCTAGCGACTGAATGATGTAGACATAAATCACGAAAATGATAATGACCACATACATTAAAGGGTAATCATATTCCTGATAGCCATAACGAAAGGCAAATTCCCCAAGGCCCCCCGCCCCAATCACGCCCATCACGGTGGAATAACTCAACACACTGATGGCGACCGAGGTCAAGGACAAAATCAAGTCCTGGCCAATCGAGGGCAAGATAAAGTAACGCAGAATCTGCAGGCGAGTGGCACCCATACTAATGGCTCGGTCGATAATCGGCCGCGGCACGTTCAAGCAAGCCTGCTCCACGAAGCGGGAATAGATACTAATCGCCACTAAAGCCAAGGGCAAAGTCGCTGCCAAGTTACCAAAAGCCGTAGTAAACAAGGCGCGGCTAATCGGAATCAAAATGAAAATAAGTAGTAAAAATGGAACGCTGCGGATTGTATTCAGTAAAATACTTAGCAACTGATACAAACCGCGTTGACGCAAGAGAAAGTCCTCGCGCAAAGCATAGAGCAGTAGCCCAAATGGCAAGGAAAAAATCAAGCACAAGACCATGGCCAACGCCATCATGAAGTTCGTTTCCCAAAAGGCTACCATAATTTGTGCGCTATGTTCTTGTAAACTAGTCAGCATGTAGCAAAAACTCCTTCACATCATGGACGTAGTCCCTGGATAAGGCCACACCAGCAGAATGCTTGGGCTTGACTCGCTCTTGGATGGTGTGCTCGTGAATAAGGAGCACCTCCGAGCAAAAGTTCTTCACCAGACTTAAATTATGGGCAATCATCACCATGGCCATCTGCCGCTCTTCCCTAATTTTTTTAAGCAGTTGAATAATCTCCTGCTCACTATGGGCATCCAGGGCTGAACTGATCTCATCACAGAGCAAAACTTCAGCATCCTGCAAGAGGGCCATCGCAATCGCCACTTTCTGCTGTTCACCACCACTAAGGCTAATACAACGACTGTTCTTAAGGCGTGTCAAATGCATAAACGCCATAATTTCCTCAATCCGCTCCTGATTCACGGGTCGCTTGGCGAGTTTATCCACCAAGGCCAAGTGATAGGCTACCGTTTTATTCGGCAGCAAATTCGCTTTTTGGAAAATATAGACAATGTTTTTCCGCATCGACCGCAATTCTGGCGCCGACATCTTATGCAAAGCTTTGCCATGGTAGCGAACTTCACCTTGGTCATAAGGCACCGTGCCATTGAGCATTTGCAGGATGGTACTCTTCCCGGTACCGTTTTGACCGACGAGGCCAAGGCTTGTGCCCGGTTCCACCGAAAAATTCAGATCCTCCAAGTAAAAATTGCTCGTTTCATAGCGCTTGCCCACACCAGCAACCTCTAAAAGCATACACACGCTCCTCTCCCTGCTATTCTAGCGGCTGCTATCAGTATAGCATGAGTAAGCAAAAATTGCATCGCTTTGCAAACAATAATTGTTTATCTGGCGATGTTTGGCATGTATGGGCTAACAAGTGAAAGCCTAACAAAATTAACCTAAAAAAGAGGTAAAGAAAAGGGAAAATTGCCGCCAGCACTGCCTTTTTTTGAAAAAGAAAAAAGCCAGGACCCTGCCTGACTTTTCTCCTTAGTCCTTAAATATATCCGCCAAAGCCTCCTCCAGTCGCCCTTCACGCGCCGCTGGATAGGCGTCAAAGCATTTAAAATGTGCACGGGAAATGTCCTGGGGCACGCCGCCAAAAATGAAGCGGCGGGCGATCCGGTAGATAATTTCTGTGGGGGCGAGGCCGTAAACCTGCCGCTCAAAAATATGCCGCAAGCGAGCGGTCGGGTCAGGCCAGGCTTTCTGGTGGGCTGGACTATTGTAGAGGCGCTTGACCACTTCGGTGATGTAGAGGCCAGACTTCATGTAAAGGTCAATAAACGTCTTCTCTAGATCGTCATAAATACCGGGGTTTTCCACTTCCAATTGCTCAACCATCTGCTTCACCACCCACTTCGGCGTGAAGATCTGATTCGTCTCCTGGATGGGAATGTAGTCGAAGATATCCTCCTGCTGGTCGTCAGTAAAATAATCAGCCAGGGCTTCTCGCTTATCGAGAAATTCCTGCACACTCTGGTTGAAGAGCGCTTATCGAAGAAGCCCCCCTGAATTTGCCGTTTCTCGCCCTCGACGTCGACCGTGCCTCCGTCCCGCAGCAGTTGGAATTCCTTAATCGTGATCCCCGTGACCTCGAGGAAGACGGCAGCGGGGGTATAGGCTTCGAAATTCGCCAAAGTCAATGCCCGGTCCCCATAAGCCATGATAAAGCTGGGCAAAGTCCTCGAGAAACCGCGCAAGAGCCCCCGCACATCCTCCTCGGCCGCAAATTTTTCCTTCTCCAGCTTCTCACGCTCCAAGGCTTCAGCTTGGTCTCTGATCGTTTGCTGGACTGCCTGCTCGGCCTCGGCCTTCACCTTCGCCATCGCCTCCGTCAAAGCCTTCTTCTCCGCTGCCTCGTAAGCCTCGGTCAAGGTCTCACGTTCCTTATCGTCCCTGGCTTTCTTTAGGTGCTCGCGGTATTCAACTTGACGACGAGCACGGGCGATGCGTTCTTCCTCATCTTGCTTAGCCAGGCTGGCCGTCATTTGCTTCTCAAAGGTCGCCGCCATTTTCTGCTCCGCCTTCTTAGTTGTTTGCCCATAGCGCTCACCCAAACGCTGGAAGGTACCCGCTTCTGTGGCCGTCTGCCGCAGGGTGCGAGCAAGATCTACCGCCGGAATAATGGGCTTTTCCACCTCATAAGGGGAGGTCGAGTCCTCCACCACCCTTGCCTGCTGCTCGGCTTCATTATCTTGGAGGGCTTGGTCGAGGGTCGTCGTCATCGCCCGCTGACTCGGTTTAAAAGCATACCCTTGCGTGTTGATGACAATTTTCTGGTCGGGGGTCACTTCCCCACGAGAGTCCACGGGCAAGTCTTCATAAGGCTCCGCCCCTACCTGGTCTTCCTGCCTACGGTCCTTGCCCTCCGGTGTCTTCTTCAATTTGTTAAGAATACTGAGCACTTCCTTGGGGGTTTGGAAAATATGACTGATATTAGCGAACAGTAAATTGCTCATGAAGCCCCGGTTCACCACTTCCCTGGCCTTCAGGAATTTTGGAATGGTCAACACCTGGCTGGCGTCCAGAGCTTGCATCCGCCCCTCGGCATCCTCGCCAATAACGGGGAAGAAATTCAGCAATTCCTGAATGTTGGCCTGGCGCTCCGCACTCGTGCCGCCGCCTTGGCTGGTCGCCAAATTCAAATTATTAGCAAAGTCATCCACCAGCATGAGCGTCCGCTCGGGAGCAAAGTCAAAAATATAGGCATTTTTCTTCTTGAAACGTTGCCACTGGCCATTGGGCAATTGCTCATCCCAGGCATAGGCATTCTGTGCCCGGAAGGCGGCCTGCATGTAAGCAGCGGGCGACTGCAAATTATTCAACATTAAAACGCCCGTCCACTCCGGCACCGTCACCCCCGTCGTCAATTGCCCCACCGACAAGGTAATCGTGCGCTCATACTGCTGGATGGCCTCCCTCACCTGGGCGAGGCGCTGGCGGTTCCGTTCCCCGTCATCCGCCTCCTGCTGGCCAGTCCCCACTGCCAGAATGACATGGTAATGCTCAAACACGGGATGCTCCCCCAGCAAGTCAGCGAGCGCCTTAGCACTGGCCACCCGGTGCAAATACCAAAAAGTATGCTTCAATTCCTGGCGCAACTGATGGGTGGAGAAGGGATATTTTTCATTGCTAGTCAAGGTGTCCAACCATTTCCTAACCGCTGCCTCATGAACAAACTTCCCCCGCTCATTGGTTTGGAAGAATTCATTCAAATCGAAAGCATAATCGATATCATCGCCTTCCGCCGTCCGCGCGTGTTCCAATTCATCCACCAGCATGCGTGACATTTGGTAGGTATACATGGACAATTGGGGCAAGTCGGCATAGGGATTCGAGCTCTCTGCTGACCACGCCGCCCGCGCCTGGCACTCATCGGTATAGGTCCAGTTATAAATAGCTTCAGGTGGAAATTTCCCCGCGGCCAATTGCTTGAAGGGCGTCCCCGAGAGGTGTAAGGTCCAACGTGCCTTTAAAGTTTCCAAGGCACGATCCGTTTTTTGCGTATCGATCCCCTCATGCGCGTCATCAATAATCAATAAGTCCCAGTCCAAACGGGCCAGCCAGTCCAATTTATCATAGCTGCCCCCAAAAGCACGGCCGCCTTTAAGATCCTGCAAGCTCACAAAAGCAATCAAAGGTAAATCCCCATGCTTCAAGGTCAGTCGGGTATAGGCCTTCCGACTCAAAGGCCGCCGTTCCTTCAGAGCCGGACTATCACTGACGAAGAGGTAATCCGTCTGCTGGCGAATAAAAGTATCGTAATCGTCATACCAGGAATTCGCAATGGCCGGGCGGTTGGTGACAATTAATACCTTATCGGCCTTTAAGCGCCGCGTTAAATCATAAGCCGACAAAGTCTTCCCAAAGCGCGGCTTGGCGTTCCAGAGAAATTCTCCGTGAGGGTGGGCTTTGAAATAGTTATAGGCTTTTTGAACCGCTTCCTCCTGTTCCTGGCGCAGGGTGTAGGTGCGCCCAGTCAGGGGCTCTTGGTTGGGGAGTTTTTGGAAGACAAAGGCTTGGAAGTACGCCTCCGCCTGCTCGGGCTGGCCGTCAAAGTAAAACCACTCCCGGCCGGGCAGACGCTTCACCCCTAAGCCTTCCAAATACTGGTGAAAATCATGATCCTTAAAGTAAGACCCACCATTAAAACGTGCCTCATGGCTCCACAATAACTTCGTTTGCACCGCCGCCGTCGCCGTCTGTTGCTTAATCCGCTGCTCGGTATCCTGCTCCGTATAGCCAATCTTAATATAGCCCGCCGTGTCCTGATTTCCCGGCGTCACGTAGGCATAAATTTTCGGCCCAATCGCCTGCTTGGTGTCAATCTGTGGGATTTGCATTAGGCCATCTCCTTCACATGCGTTTCAATAAAGTTAATTTCCTCTTCATTTAAGCCATATTTCTGGTAAAGTTGCTGGTCAATCTCTGCCACACTCTTCGTCCAGTCGATATCGGAGGAGGAAGTGAAGTCTTGCAGAGGGACACAGCGCCAAGTTGCCATGGGGTTGTGTTGCGTAATTTTTAAAATTCCCAGCATGGCTCTAGCAAATTTCGATTTAATATATTTTAAGCAGGCTTCAGCTTCATTTTCTACTTCAAATGATCCCAGACTCATAAATGTCTGTGTATGTCCGAGACCTGGTTCTGCTATTATTGGGCTACTTAACGGCTCTCCAAATTGGCCTGATCCATTTGATTTTGGTAAAAACACCTTATATTTATTAAAATTACTAACAGTATCAATATAACTTTCTTTTACCCATCGATAAACACGGTCGCCTGTAGAGAGTCTGCCAAAAATTTTAATATATTGACCCTCATTAGGTTTGTTCTCTAAAAATATATATGGAAATTTATCAAATATATTTGTTGTAACTAAAGTTTTATTAGGTAATTCTTCTGATTCCATAGGCCAATCCTGATGAAACTGGTCTGTTAACTTATAACCCTGAGCCGTATAAGCATGTTGGCTAAGATTTTTGTCCAAGTAGCTGGACAATTTTTTAAGTATTTCTCTCATTTCCTTATAAGGACTGAATACTTCTATAGGTGTAGATAATTGGTTTTTATCATAATATGTGATAGCTACACCACCTTTGATATCGGTGTTTTGAAACACTTTAGAACTAATGGATTCGTAAAATAAAACCTGAAGATGTGGATCTTCCAACATTTTTTTATTCCAAGCCTTTTTCGTATCCCCAGCGTTAAATAAAAATCGTGCTGGTGTAATTAAGATACTCTTTTCAGCGATTTGATAAGCACTATCCATAAAGTATGGGTATATCGGCTTGGCACGAGTGCCGGGTCTGTCTTCCTGATACGGGGGATTACCAATAACAACATCAAATTTCATGGCGGTGTTCGTCCTTTCTGTCAAGCTTTGGAAGGTCACCCACTCCCCCTGCCAGGGAATGCGGGCTTTCAGGGGCTGGCTTGCGGTGCTAGCGGTTTCTAGGTCAAAGAGATTCAATTGCGTCTGCAAGCCCACGTCCTCAAAGGCATAGGGTACCGTATAAGTGAGGCCATCCATTTGGATCAGGCGGCTGGCGATGAGGTCCGCCATGCGGGTCAGATTGCTAAGGGTCGGCACCTCGTCAAAATACGCCTGGTAGAAATCGTTATAAGTTAATAAAACATTCTCCCTTGCCAAGAGGAGGGAGTCCCCCTGGTACTCGTAGCCATAAGCGCTCTCAAGGATCCAACGAGCCCGTTTTAGCCACTGATTCTTCCCAAAGTTTTCCTGATTGAGACGCTGGAATTTGCGATCGACAAAGCCAACCCGTTCGCCCAAGGGCAGGAGGTCTCCTGTTGCCATATCGTAGCGCGTGGTCAGATAGGGCCCTTCCCCGCAGGTGAGTTCGAGCCAGATCGTCTGCAGGAAGTCATCCAGGGGGTAGGCCTTGAAATCAGCCAGGGCCGCTTGGACTTGCCGATCCACCACCCAGGCTGGGGTGAAGACTTCACCGTGCTGGCGGGTCCGGAATTGTTGATCGGCCTGTTTCTTCAAGGCGCGCGGTTGAATAATGCCTTCAAAAGCCTCGGTAAACATTCCCGGCCGCATCGGCGCACTGGGCTGAAATAAATTGCCTTCGCCTGAAACGAGACTGCTGGTTCCCCATTTCAGATTTTCGCCCGTGGTTTTATCCTTCAATAAGAGTCGAAGCAGCTCAGGGAAAGCTTCCTTTAATTCGGTATGCTGAATATGCGGGTATTTTTTGAGATCGAGCATGACTCGCCTCCTTTCTGGCTGTTATTGTTTCTATTTTAGCATAAGAAGCCAGGAAATCACTTAGCCCACAGCGACTAAGGCGTTTTTAGCCACGCGTGCCTTCTCCTCAGCCAATATACCTTCCTGAACGTCAGCTTGCTTCCTTTGCTTTTCCTTTGCCAGAAAAGCTTCAGCTGCCTGCGAATCATTGGCATACATAGCGAAAAGGGCTTCCTTTGTTTCCAACACTCGCACCATGCTTTCGTCAATACTATGTTCCGTCAGCAAGTGATAAACAGTAACGGGCAGAGTTTGTCCCATCCGGTAAACCCGACTGATGGCCTGCTGCTCTGTTGATGGCTTCCATTGGGGTTCACAGAGAATGACAATATTAGCAGCTTGAATATTTAAACCCTGGCCAGCTGAATTGATCTGACATAAAAGGACATGGGTAGTCGTTGATTTGGTAAAGTCATCAATGATCTTTTGCCGCTGACTAGCCTTAACATCACCATTAATTTGCCCAATGACCTCCTCCCCTAGCAACTGGTGAATAGTATTCAGCACATCACGAAAGAAGGAGAAAATAACAACTTTTTCCTCATTGGCCCAAGCCTCCTCCACGAGAAGCTTTAACTGCTCAATTTTCCCCGAAAAACGCGGCTGCTGGCCAAAGAAGGCTGCCCGTCTCATCTTCATCAAATTGCCTTCCTCCACAGCTTCCTTATAATACTTAGCTTCCATCTTAGAGAAATTGGACCACTGATCAATGAAGGAAATCTTAGGCAATTCACGCAAAACATCGGACCGTTTCCGCCGGAGGTAAACTGATGTAATTAAATTTTTGAAAAATTCAGGTTCCTCCTGGGCTTCTAAATCACCAAAAACCTTGAGTAGAGACTGGTTTAAACTGCGCAGGAGGTGTTTCATTTCCCCTAATTTATTCTCCAAAGGCGTCCCTGTCATCAGCAAAACATAAGGTGTGGCCTCCGCCAAAGCCAGGACTTTTTGTGTGCGTTGAGCCTTGGGATTTTTAATCATATGGGCCTCATCAACAATTAATAAGTCAATTTTATCGTGGACTTGGTCTTCTAACTTAGCACACTGTTCATAGTTCGTGAGCAACAACCCACCCTGGCGTTGCCAATTTCTCAAGGCACGAGGACGATTCTTCTCTCGGTAAATGTGACATTTGAGCGACGTCCATTTCTCAATTTCCCGCTGCCAATTATAGAGCACACTAAGAGGGGCAAGAATCAGGCCTTGACGCTGGCCTTTTTGATCAAGATGGTTTGCTACAGCTAAAGCTTGAATGGTTTTGCCTAGGCCCATTTCATCTCCCAGCAAGGTTCGTTTATGATACAGGGCGTATTGGGCACCAAAACGCTGGTAGGGACGCAAGGTCAGGTCTTTATTTAAGCCTGTTGTGATGAGTTCAGTGGACTGAATCTTCTCAATGAATTTCTGGGCCAAGCCCCCTGTTTGCTGGGCTCGGTCGAGACCAGCGACATTATCAAAATAAGCATAAATATCTGCACTATGAAAGACTTTATACTGGAAGAGTTCTGTCTCTTCGACTTGACATTTAGCCTTTAAAGCCTCACATTTTGCCTGTTCCTGCTGCAGATTATGATACAAACTCGCTAAACGTTCGCTTTCAGTCTCTACTGCTATACGCTTGATGTCACTTAATTGCGCCATTTCATAAGGAGTAAGATTTTTTAGTGAACTATTTTTAAAAGCTATTGACCATTCTTCATAGGCTTGCTGCACCTTGTTTTGCTGATTTCGCCAGTCTTTTTGCTGTTGACGGGTCATAAGCTTTTCTACGATCTGATCGACCAAACGATCGTGCGACGAATTTATTAAATTAATGGAGATTTCTGAGCGCAATTCTTCGATCATGTTATCACGCAAGGCAAGCAACTGCTCTGCTTCCTCATAAGCCAAGGGTAGATGCTTCACCACATCCTCAGTGGTCCAATTCTTAATGTGCGATAAACGGAGCTTATTCATCAACCCAAAACAATTCCCTGTTGGAAAATAAGCTGTTAGCAAAGCAAGGGGATACTCCGCAAGCTTTTCATCTAATTCTAGATCCATCAATAAAGCTAAGTCATCCTTAATCTCCTGCTCCACCGCGTCTTCATCAGGGGCTTCCCCTTGTGGCCTTAAAGCCTCAGCCTCCTCGTAGAAAGGAATGGTCAATGTATAGACGCTCTCTGAATCATCAAAACTCGCTGCATTAAAATAATACGACCGTAACTGCTCATAATAGGGGCGCATATCGCGTTGGAAATCACTCTGGGCAGCTTCTTCCCAAAGGTCCTGCCTTTTTTGATGTAAGCCCTTAATTTCTTCTTCATAAGCAGGTAACTCTTGGCTTGCTTTCTGTAGAGCTTTCTCTTGCAGAGCCATTTTTGTACGTTCTTGCTTAGAAATCAACGACACCAGCCTCGACCAAAAATTGGGTATATCGTAGGCCTTAATTTGAGCCCTGAAAACCTTTAGCCAAGACTTCAAAAATTGCAAGCGTGGATGGTCTAAGTTCCCGTCTTGGGTCTCATAGTAAGTGCCTAAAATAAAGGCGCGATCATCCTCATCTTGCCCCCCTTGATGCAGCGAGGGAAAAACTTTTGGGTAAATTCGCTGCCGATAGCGCGTTAACTCAGCCTGAGATAATTCTTGGGGGCGCCGCGGCTGGTAATGCCGGTCGACACGTCCAGGCGGCATTTTTTCCACATAGTAATCAACAGCCTTCTCACGAATAATATCAGCTAATTGCTCTAACGTTCGTCCCCCTAAATCCGGATACTGCTCGATTTCCTGGAGCTTTTCATATAGCGTTTTAATCTGTTTCGCCCATTTTTTCACCTGAACTGCATTCATCTAACCCCTCCCTAATTTTAGTTTAGCACAATCCGTGGGAAAATAGAGAAAAAGCCAGGATATGCCTAGCTTTTATGCTGCTTACTTTAAATATAATATCTTTCTAGATACATTAACCTCATATGGCTCACCATTCTCAGAAGTCTCCCCTTCCCAATAGTGCCTAAGCTCTTCCACAGTAGGGATTTAAGACTGAAGATCCTCCATAAAGACCATTTTAGAAACCGGCGTAAACAAACTTTCCCTGAAAATTAGCCATTGTTGCTTTAAAAATTCAAAGATAAGGCCTTGATCCAAAACCAATACATGCTCCTGCCTTAAATTTTGTTGTTTTAAGTGGATGGTGTCTCGAATGATTTGTCTCCCTTCTACTTTTTTTGAACCAGTTTTGTTCTTAATTCTTCAGGCATTACGGCTGATTCAAATGGCTCATTAGTCGGTAGCACTTCAACTTCATAATGGGCCAGCTCCTCGTTTTCTCCCAAAAAAGGTAAAACCCTTCTCTCATGTTTGAGCACATAAACACCTTCTGAAAATGTAAGTCTAATATGACCATAGCTCTGTCCAAATTCTAGCCAATCGTCGGCCGTAATGGAGATTAATTCTTGCTTCATCATATCCTTCAAATGAATAAAGGACTATTTTGATAAAATATTTTTCATTGCTTGAATTCTCCTTTAACAAAAGGTATTTTTTGAGATTTTATTTTTGTACTGTTTTTAATTGTAATTTCAATTGCAGGACTATTCTTTGTTGATGTAATAATACGATAAACTGCAAAACTCCCATCATTAAAGCGTACACGAACGCCATTTTTATTAGGTAGTGGAGATAATTTCCCTCCTAGTGATAAAATTCCCCAAAAATTTTTGGCAGTTTTAAATTGATCAGAAGACTTTATAACTCTAACTCGAGAACTCTTTCCTCTTTCACCAAAATATCCTGATTTAGTGATAGAGTAATTAGCTAATAGCAAATCTATATTATACTGCATTGTATAATAATTAAGTCCTAGTTGCTTATTGGTTAGTGTCAAGCAATGCTCGGTCAATCATAAAGAACTCTATCTCGTATCTAATTATTCAAAAGTCACTTCGTTTTTGTGCTAAAGGACGCTGCGTTGAAAAGCAGTGGCACCGGCTTACGCTTCATAGAAGCTTACGCCTGACCGTCCTATTCTGGCTCTATGTCGTTGGATAGGCCTCGCTACGCTCACCCTATCGGCACTCCGAGAGCCAGATATACGGACGGCCTACTAACACTGCTAATAAGGAAGTGGGACCAGAACAGCAGTCGGAATCACTGGAAGAAAATGTGAAGACATGCAGAGCATGTCCAACATTTTCTGAAGTGGATGTCCAGACTGCCTGGTCGAACTGAACTGGCAGGTCTTTAGCACGCACTCCGTGTCTTTTGGCGAAGCAGCTAACAAAATGTATGGTATAATTTCCCGACCATACTGCTTGACACTTCACTTGGAATCGTGCCCTGATGGGCACCACAAGAACTTTGTTGCGGCCTGTGACATAGTATTGCCCTAACAATCCCTGGATATTCGGGTATAAATGGGCTTGTATTAGCTTCAATATCTGATCGAACAGCTTCTTCAAAACAATGATTAGATTGAGCGGTGATAATGGCAGCCATTGCTGCTGCGCCTTGACGGGTCCAATTTCGTCCTTGCTTTTTCATGCGATAAGTATAAAGCCGATGGCCTGCTTCACAAACGCCACCGGAAAAATGGTTTGGTAAGCCTCGCTGCTCTGCTGGTTTAATGAGTAACCAATTCCTTTGAAGATAAGCTCTTAGAGCTTCAATTTCAGCCAAAAACTCCTGATGATGGTGCCAGCGACTTTCACAGGTCTCCAAAGTAACTTGAACTCCTTCGAAATCATAAGCCTTCACTTTTTTAATGACCAATTGACGTATTTTATGATCAAAAAATAGGCGCGTTCTGATTTTTTGAATGACATGAAATTTATCGCAGAAATGTTCATGCCGAAGGCATACCCCAATCATCTCGTTAAAATCTTCCTCCGTATAACCACTGCCACCATCCGAATTAGAAATCACAATCGTTTGATGTAAATCATAGTAGGAGTTAAGAAATCGGCTAACTTTTTCTCGAAGGGCTGCACTAGATTGAACAGAAGAAAAATAATGAGCTTGAATAAGTTGATGCCGCGAAGTGGATCGATCGACGCCTTCATAGAGAGTCACACGGTGTAGTTGAAGATGTTTTGTCCTTTTCCCTTTTTTCTTCTTCTTAGTGATTAAAACCCCATCCCCTTCAATGTACAGAAAAGGAACGGATCGTTTTTGAGAGTAAGCCAGTTCCTTCTCTTCTGCTTTTTTATTCTCAAAGCTTAAAATTTTTTGCCCAATTTCTTGAACAATATGATGTGCGGTCTGATGCGAAATACTAAAAGGCATTAAAGCATTGAAGGCTTCTGCAGTCGCACGAAAAGTTTGCTTCGTACAAAGCTGGGCAATTTTTTCTTTGACCTGAGAAGAAAGATGACTTCTTGCTTCTAGTCCTAAACACAAATCTAGGGGAAGAAAGCTAGAGTGACCTTCTTTTTTCATCCGACAGCGTCTAAAAGTGACGGCACCAAACATAAAACATAGTGTGCGTGGTTCATAGCGAGCAATTTTCCAGCCTTCGGCTTGGTATCTTTGAATTAATTGCTGATCAAGTTGAGTGAAAACCGCTGCAAGACATTCACAGCAAAAATTGCTTAATATCGGATAAACAAGATCTTCAAAGTCACCTAAAGATGAGCAATTTTCCGTCTTTTTTAGAATATCTGTGATAATATCATTCATGAGGACATCTTCTTTCTTTTTATTGTTCAACTTAAAGATAGATGTCCTTTTTTTATTTTTCAAGTCTTACCGAGCATAATTTTACACTAAGTGCTTATTGTTTTGACACTCTCCTTCAGTGCCAAAGAATAATCCTGAATATCCTTTACTCACCTTATCATCCCCAGTCTTCTTTTTTGGTGTCATTCATAAATGATGTTGTCCACTTAATAGCAAACAAAAATATCCAGCAATGGATAGAATAATAAAAATCAGTTGATGGAGAATAAAATATGAAGGTGTGTTTAACCGTGGATGATCACTATCGCTACGACGTGATTCGAGATTTAGTCAATGGGCGTATTTCAAAAGCTCGAGCCTGTGCCAAATTAAACCTAAGTGCAGGCAAATCCAGCGGCTAGTGATTCGTTATCAAACCCAAGGTCGCTGAGGTTTCCGCCATGGCAATACGAGGCGACAACCATTGACCAACAAGTGAAAAAATGTATCATTGCGCTCTATCAATATACTGTTCGAGCTCCTCAACCGAATGCTTACAATTTGAACACATAAAAATTCCCCCTAAGTAGTTTTACTTTTTTGAGTGTCTACTTTAGGGGGAGCATATCACTTGATTTCTTTTCCTCTATTCATTTAAATTGGGCAATTCGCCATCTTGAACGGGGCCTTCCGGACCAACACTGGCTCCGGTCGCATAATTTAGCTCGACGCCCGGTTGGTGGTTAGGGATGAAAACATTCATCTTCACCGCCTGGCCACCATCAGCCAGGGATTGAGCCTCCATGTAAATACCGCGTGCGAGGAGTTCCCGGCCGATAAAAACAGGGGTAATCCGGTAGCGCACCAATTCTTCTTCATCTTCAATATAACTTGCGACAAAATTTTCAAAAGGCAGCATCCCCTCCGCATTGAAAAAACGTGTTCCTGTCATAAGATTTTGGGGGTTAGCATTTTCTCCCGACAGCTGAAAGCCAATCAAATGCGAGCGATTATACAGCCAGCCCCCCGGGACATTGGCATAGCGCCGCTGCTCCCAGCCGGTCGGCTTGACGTGCTGAATACTCTCCCGGTCGGACGCCGGCATTAATTCGGGAGCCAAGACGCCTTCCGCCTGCCCGACCCGACCCAAGCTGTCTAGGTCACTGAAATGGGTGAAGGGATCGAGGACAGACAATTCCTTCGTCGTGAAATAAGGCACATTGTGGTTCACCGTCACATATTTCGCCCGGGAGTCAAAGCCTGGAACGGTCCGCCACTGCTCTTGGCGCTGTTGAATGATAACGTCATCGTCCTTTGATAAGGAGGGCGAGTGAGCCTCGTCCTGTTTGCTCTCGGCCTGTGACTGGTGCGCCTTTTCTGGGGCTGACGAGCTGGAGGAACGTTCTTCTTTCGCTTTTTTCTCTCGAGTGCGCTTAGGAGTGGAAGATTCGACTTGCTCCGTTGGGGAGTTGGGACTTGGGTCAACCGGCCGACTGCCCGCCGTGCCTTCCTGATAGGCAAAAATAAAGAAAGCCAGTAAGGCCAGGGCGAGACCAGAACGGCGCAAGCTGCTCTGCTTGAACCAAAACAAGGCAAAAAACAATAAACTTAAACCTGTAAATAGAAAACCAGTGCTTACCTTCAGACTAAAGGCAAAAACAGTTGCACTAATCGCCATCACCAAACCCCAAAAGCGGCGGATGTTGGTCTGACGTTTCAAGGAAAATAAATACGCAATTAAGGCAAGCACAAAACATAGAATAGCCATTTCACTCATGGGCTCCCTCCTTTAAATATATAGCATCTTTATTATAGCAAACATATGTTTTGAGGAAAGGTGAAATGAGCAGGCGGTTAGTGTCAAGCGATGCTCGGTCAAGCGTCAAGAACTCTATCTAGTCTCTAACCTTCTGAAAGTCACTGCGTTTCTGTGTTAAAGGACGCTGCGTTGAAAAGCAGTGGCACCGGCTTACGCTTCATAGAAGCTTACGCCTGACCGTCCTATTCTGGCTCTATGTCGTTGGATAGGCCTCGCTACGCTCACCCTATCGGCACTCCGAGAGCCAGATATACGGACGGCCTGCTAACACTGCTAATAAGGAAGTGGGACCAGAACAGCAGTCGGAATCACTGGAAGAAAATGTGAAGACATGCAGAGCATGTCCAACATTTTCTGAAGTGGATGTCCAGACTGCCTGGTCGAACTGAACTGGCAGGTCTTTAGCACGCACTCCGTGTCTTTTGGCGAAGTAGCTAACAAAATGTATGGTATAATTTCCCGACCATACTGCTTGACACTTCACTTGGAATCGTGCCCTGATGGGCACCACAAGAACTTTGTTGCGGCCTGTGACATAGTATTGCCCTAACAATCCCTGGATATTCGGGTATAAATGGGCTTGTATTAGCTTCAATATCTGATCGAACAGCTTCTTCAAAACAATGATTAGATTGAGCGGTGATAATGGCAGCCATTGCTGCTGCGCCTTGACGGGTCCAATTTCGTCCTTGCTTTTTCATGCGATAAGTATAAAGCCGATGGCCTGCTTCACAAACGCCACCGGAAAAATGGTTTGGTAAGCCTCGCTGCTCTGCTGGTTTAATGAGTAACCAATTCCTTTGAAGATAAGCTCTTAGAGCTTCAATTTCAGCCAAAAACTCCTGATGATGGTGCCAGCGACTTTCACAGGTCTCCAAAGTAACTTGAACTCCTTCGAAATCATAAGCCTTCACTTTTTTAATGACCAATTGACGTATTTTATGATCAAAAAATAGGCGCGTTCTGATTTTTTGAATGACATGAAATTTATCGCAGAAATGTTCATGCCGAAGGCATACCCCAATCATCTCGTTAAAATCTTCCTCCGTATAACCACTGCCACCATCCGAATTAGAAATCACAATCGTTTGATGTAAATCATAGTAGGAGTTAAGAAATCGGCTAACTTTTTCTCGAAGGGCTGCACTAGATTGAACAGAAGAAAAATAATGAGCTTGAATAAGTTGATGCCGCGAAGTGGATCGATCGACGCCTTCATAGAGAGTCACACGGTGTAGTTGAAGATGTTTTGTCCTGTTCCCTTTTTTCTTTTTGGTGATTAACACCCCATCCCCTTCAATGTATAGAAAAGGAATGGACCGCTTTTGGGAGTAACCCAACTTCTCCTCTTCTGCTTTTTTATTCTCAAAGTCTAAAATTTTCTTTCCAATTTCTTGGACAACATGATGTGCGGTCTGATGCGAAATACTAAAAGGCATTAATGCATTGAAGGCTTCTGCAGTCGCACGAAAAGTTTGCTTCGTACAAAGCTGGGCAATTTTTTCTTTGACTTGAGAAGAAAGATGACTTCTTGCTTCTAGTCCTAAACACAAATCTAGGGGAAGAAAGCTAGAGTGACCTTCTTTTTTCATCCGACAGCGTCTAAAAGTGACGGCACCAAACATAAAACATAGTGTGCGTGGTTCATAGCGAGCAATTTTCCGTCTTTTTTAGAATATTTGTGATAATATCATTCATGAGGACATCTTCTTTCTTTTTATTGTTCAACTTAAAGATAGATGTCCTTTTTTATTTTTCAAGTCTTAACGAGCATAATTTTACACTAAGGAGCAGGCGACCATTTGTCACCCCATTTTCTGGAGTGATTGGCAAAATATAAAATTTTAAATGAGCAAGTCTTTTCTCTATTATTATCTTGTTTTTACTAAATTATTATGCTATAATTATATTGTAAACGTTTTACTTACCGAAAGGAGGTGCCTCATGGAAATAAAAATTATAAAAGAGGGGAATTCAACCCAATCCTCTCATGATAAATGTCCTCAAAGAATGCGGTAAGGAATCTGTCCCTTTAATTCACACGTTGGCGACCGTGTCATAAAATCACGGTCGCTAATTCGCCTTGTTATAACACTTCAAAATCGATTAGGCGGTGGTTTCATGGAACCTATTCTAATATATCAAGATAAACAGACCACTTATTTAAAAAATATTTTGACAAATTCAATTTGTAGCGTTAAAACTTTTGATTATAAGAACTTCCTTCGAGAAGCATCTCTATCTGATTTAATTAGTAAGATTAATCAAGTTAACCCTTTTATCCATGCTAATCACACCAATTCTACGCTGTCTATATATATAGTAACCACTATGGCTTGTAATCTCACTTGTTCTTACTGCTTTGAAAATGACAAAAGTCGGGAACCTTCTCTCAGTTTTCAGTATCATACTGATGATATTGTTCGTATGCTGCTTCAATTGCTTCATCAGCAAGCTTATGAAAATATAGAAGTTTGCTTCACTGGCGGTGAACCTCTCATCAACTTTAAATTTATTAAACAGTTAGTTTCTATATTTGACCAAAAGATTAATCTCCCTATTTCATATTCATTAATTACTAATGGAACGATCATGTCAAAAGCAATTCTTCTGTTTTTAGAAGAACACAAATTTCACTTGCAAATTTCTTTCGATGGGAGTAAGTCTTTCCATAACCTAGAAAGAAAAAATTCAATCGGAGTGGGCACCTATGATCGCCTATTAAAAAATGTAGCTCATTTGTTAAATGAGTCAAAACAAATATCCATACAAATTAGAGTTAATATCACTAAAAATAATTGGAAGAGTATTGGTGAATTATTTTCAGATTTAGTACCCTTTTCTAAATATGATCAGTTTGTTGTATACTTTGATTTTGTCGCTGTCCCCCTATCCTCGCCACTTTATATTTCAAATTCCAATAAGCTTGAAATTTCCTTATATCTTATTAATGAGTTAGAGCGTTATCATCTTCCATGGTTAAAAGAGATTGTTAATGGAGGTTATTGTATGTATAAAAACAATAATGCTTTTACTATCCATGCTAATGGTGACCTCTATAAATGCTACTCTTTGGTAGGCGATGATCATTACATACACGGATCAATTTTCAAAAAAGATATCAATATTCAAGGATCAGGGAGTTTATGTGAAGAGTGCGATTGTCCATACTATGAATTGTGCTATGGAGGTTGTCCATTCGATTACTTTGCTATCCATAATAAAATGGAGAAAAACTGTCAATATCATTTCCTTGACTCTCTAAGCAAACTTGTTTTCCTCGCTGAAATAGGAAAATTAACCGGTCATGATGATAATTTGCTAATTCAACATGTAAAAATGAAACCCGTTGAGCTATAAAGCAGAAAGGAGTCTGCCATGAAAGCCCTACTCCAACTTAACAAACGCTCTCTCTTCTTCGGGAGCCTCGCCTTAAATGCCTTGGTCGCTATCGCTTCCGTCACCCTGCCCCTCCTCTCCCAGCATTTTATTGATGCGGCAGTGGGACGCCAGGGGCACGCCCTGCTACTTTACGGCGGCTTAAACCTTGGACTCAGCATCCTCCTGCAAATTTTATTCTACGGAGCGGATCGCCTCCAGGGTCAAAGCGAAGCCTACGTATGGTCACACGTGGTGAGTCTCACGCGAGACAACCTCGCCCACTACGACCCTTATACCACTCGTCTGACCCCAAGCCAAATTCATCAAGAACTTGGTCAAAATTATGAGCGCATCCAAAATTTTTTCAATCTCTATCCTGTCATGCTTATTATTGACACCTTTCGGATTGTTTTAACGCTGACCTTACTACTTCTCATCTCCCCCTTGATTACAGCCTTAGTTGTCATCTTAATCCCCTTCTTCATGTTTATCTCCCGCCGTTATGGTGAACGCTTGTCCACCGTGGGCAAAAATGTTATCGATGCGATGCAGGAACTGCGGGACTACCTGGTCGACACCTGCCATTTGACCATCTTCGAACGTTTCAATCCCCACTCTGTTTTCCAGCCTTTCCAACAATACTTAGAAAGCTTTGCCGAGAAGAAAACCGAGCAAGTCAAAACCACCGCTTACTTCGATAATTTCCTATCCTATGCCTCATTGAATCTGATGATTGTGTTGACCCTACTGGTTTCGGGGGTGCAAACTTACCAGGGAAAAATCACAGTCGGCATGATGTTTGCGATCCAGCTTTACGTTTCCCAGATCTGGTCACCCATTGAATACCTGATCGATGTTTACAAGGACTATGCCGGCCACCGCGAAGTGATTCAAAACTTTTTAACTTTCCTTAAGCCTGCCCACTTAACGATGGCCGAAGAGCCCATTCCAGCCATCCAACTCAAAAATTATGTGGGTCAAAATCAAGAAGGCAAGCCCCTCCACCAACCGATCACCTATACCTTTAAGCCAGGGGAAATTACGGTGATTACAGGCGGTAACGGCGTGGGAAAAACCCATCTCATCCTATCAATTTTAGGCTTCATGCCTCACTTTGCGGGTGACATTTCCTATCCGAATTTCCGTCATAACAGTAACTTTTCCTATTGTCCAGCAGATGTTCTAGCCAGTCCCTTCTATGCCGGGGCTATTCGCCGCGGTGGCTCCATGGGTCAACTGAAAAAATACCTCCTCGACGCCTGCCTGAAAAACGATAAGGCGGTTTATATTTTCGATGAGCCGGGAAACTACTTGGACGATCGCCATAAAAACGACCTTCGGGCTACCTTCACCCGACTTGCTGAAGCGGGAAAGATTGTGATCTTAATCAGTCACGAGAAGGAAATCATCCCCCCGCACAGTCAGAAATTGCACCTCGAAAAAAACTCCGAGCAATAAAGCACCCCAAAGGAAAGCACCATGCCCGCTCTTTTCAGTGCAGAAGTTAGCCTTAATAAAAAGGCTGGAATCAAAGTAAAGATAGACCTAGGGGCAATAAAAAGGCTTCGCCCAATGAATCGCTGGTTCAGAGAGTGAAGTCCTTTATCTTTTTGATTTTAACTGTTTTAAATTATTCCCCATAAAGGCAAGGCTCCTTTCAACTGTTACCTTGTCTTTCCCTCGACAAGAAAATCACCGAAAGCCTAAAGGACTTTTGTCTGACCGACAACAGCTTCAACATCAAGCTTTCGTCGTTATAGAGTTGGGCTCCTTCTTTGGATAAAAGCTTGCTTTCATTTTATCGAAGGGTATAGAAATTGATGTACCGACAAGGAATATCTATATGATGAATTTTGTTATGGCGAACATCCATTGAGTCAACTCATTACAGAACCCAAAATAAAAAAACTGTCAATTTATTTTTTTGAACAGATAAAAAAGTTAACAGCAGTAATGTAAAAAAACAAAGCAAGAAATTGCGACTCTTCCTAGCCCACGATATCTTAAAGTAGAGGTGTTCATCATGAGAGCCTTACTCCAGTTTAATAAAAAATCCCTATTCCTTCTAAGTCTGCTGCTTAATTTACTGGTTGCTCTAAGCACTATTGCTGCCCCCCTCGTCTCCCAACGTTTTATCGATGCGGCCATCGCTAAAAATAGCCAAAGTCTCATCATCTTTGCCTGCTTAAGTTTAGGACTTGGCCTCTTGACCCAAATTTTGTACTACATAACCGATCGTGTACAGGGACAAAGTGAAGAGTGGGTCTGGGAGAATTTAGCGAAGCAAACTGAAAAGAATATTCACCACTATGATCCCACGGCCGGTGACCTCTCTCCTGAGGAAATTCACCAGCAATTAGGGCAAAATTTCGAACGCTTGCAAAATTTTTTTAACCTCTACCCTACGATGCTTATTATTTATAGCTTACGCATTCTTCTAACCCTCGGCATTCTATTTCTCATTTCTCCCCTGGTCACCCTCCTTGTGGTCACTTTGGTGCCTTTCTTCCTTCTTATTTCCCATCGCTATGGGGAGAAGCTGGCTCAAGTCGGCCAAAACACTCTGAAAGCCATGCAAGAAGCGCGCACTTACCTAGTCGACCTCTGCCGCTGGCGAGTCCCCGCTCGTTTTCAGCAGAAAAGTATTTTCCGTCCTTTCATATATTATTTGAGAAACTATCGGGAGAAAAAGCAGCGGCAAGTGAAAGCAACGGCCTACTTCGATAATTTTCTCTCCTATGCGTCCTTGAATTTAATGATTCTACTCACAGCGATTATTACCGGCGTCCAAACTTACCAGGGGCAGATCACTGTCGGCTTGATGTATGCCGCCAATCTCTATGTATCGCAAATCTGGGGACCTATCGATTATCTCATTGATATTTACAAGGCTTATGCAGGCCACCGCCATGTCATATCAGCTTTTCTTCAATTTATGCAGCCCCAGCATGTGACTATGGTGGAAGCCCCCATTCCGCAAATCAAATTGCTTAATTATTTTGGACTAGATCACAAGGGCAAACCACTCCATCAAGCTATAAACTACACTTTCCGCTCCGGTGATATTACCGTCATCACGGGGGGAAATGGTGTAGGGAAAACACAGCTCATCTTAGCCATTCTGGGCTTTCAAACCCATTTTGCAGGTCAAATCCATTTGCCCCACTTTCAGCGAAATAAAAATTTTTCCTATTGTCCCGCTAATGTTCTAGCCAGTCCTTTTTTCAAAAGTGAAATTCGCCGAGGTGGCTCCATGGGGCAACTGAAAAAACATGCCCTAGCCACTACCCTTGAAGCTAACAAAGACGTTTATATTTTTGATGAGCCTGGAAATTACTTGGATAAAGAGCGGAAGGAAGCACTAAAAGCAACCTTCACAGACTTGGCTAAGCATGGTAAAATTGTAATTTTGATTAGCCATGAACCCGAAATTATTCCCCCAGGAAGCCAAGAACTGTATCTAGAAAAAATTAATCAGTAGAAAGCTAAAACTCCCGCCAAAAATCAGCGGGAGTTTTTTACTTGGGGAAAGGGGTGACTAAGGCTTTGCGGTTAAATTCCAATAGCGGCCTGCTTTTAAGTCTTGGCCATGACCAAGTCCTACTTTTGCGTTACTCTTGAGGGCGAACCTGACTGCGTCAGAACCGTCCTTGCAGTCAACTCAGCGGGGGCAAGCGGTGGATTCGTATCCTTTTACTCACCGCTCCCTCTTGGCGGCGCTCCCTTTCTTTTTAGTCTAGCTCAGCTCGGCAGGCAAAGCTCCACTTCACCAAGTCCTTAGAGACTATGCTGCGTCCCCTCTGCAGGACTTGAAGTTGAACTCACCACCGATTCCTACGCTTGCGTTACTCTGTAAGGATGAACCTGACTTCGTCAGAACCACCCTTACAGAGTCAACTCAGCGGGAATCCTGGTGGCTTCGTATCCTATTTTTCCAGTGGTCTTGCCCGCTTGTCGAGCTTCGCTTCCTTTTTAAGCGTCGGAGCGATTGAAACCATTTTTCATGCCATTGCTGGCGGTTTTGAGGACAGCTTTGAGGAGTTGATCGGTTTGCTTTTTGGTTTCCTGGGCAATTTTTTCGTTAGCCTCTTCAAGGATGGGGCTAGCATCTTCGAAACTTAGGCCTTTGTCAGCAATAGTGGCGTCCGTGTCGTGAACAATACGCAGGTTAGCGGCTTGGAGGCTTTGCTGGTAGCGTTCAATGAGATTGGCGGTATCATTGAAGTGCGCGTCACACAAGGCTGCGATCAAGCGATTGGCCCAGGCGAAATTGTCGGTATCGACACGGTCTTCGGTGGCGTTGCTGAAATAGACGGGGGTCGTATTCACATTGGCGTATTGGGGAATAAAAGCATTGAAAACGTTCGAGGCAAAGGCCAGCCAAACTAAGCATTGGCAAGCTTTCGGTTGGTCGGGACGAATGTGTCCACCGCCAAGGGCATCATTGCGGTTAATGGCAATGGGGCGGAAGAGGTGTTTTTCCTCATGATCCCCTTTGCCATAAGGGTCATAGTAGGTGCCTTGGTAGTGATTAGAGAGGGCCATTTTAGCTTCTTCTACGGTTAACTTTGCCTCCGGTACGAGCGCCCAAGGTAAATCATCACTTTCAGGGACATCCTCCCAGGCAAGCGACGGATTCAGGAAATTCTGCAGGGCCCACACGCGGGGGGTATTGTAGACATGGTCGGCATCGGAATGGCTGCCGTAAGCTAAGCGAGGATTGAAGTTTTCTTCTTGATCACGGGCTAAATGGTATTTTTCGGTCCAAGCTTTGAGATCATGATGGCAGAGATGGTTTTTCCCTGTTCCTAAGGCATCCGCAAAATCAAAGTCACAAACCCCGAGTTGGTTAGCCATAATCACATAGCTATCATCAGGAACGCGTTTGGCATACCAATGATGGCCACCGACCGTTTCCAGCCACCAGATTTCATCCTCATCTTGGAAGGCGATCCCATTCATTTCATAAGTCCCGTATTCTTCTAACAGTTTACCGAGGCGTTTGACCCCTTCGCGGGCGCTATGAATATAAGGCAAGACGAGCGTCACCATGTCTTCTTCGCCAATACCGCCGGGAACTTCCGCTTGACCCTCTTCAGCTTTTTGGTATTCGACGAGCGGATCCGCAGCGAGCACACGCTCGTTAGTCGTTAACGTTTCCGTGGCAGACATGAAAACATTCGCCGCATTGAAGCCACAGCAGCCCCAAATCCCGTCCACATCATCGGCATTAGGAATACTGGTATAGCGCATGGGCTTGTCGGGCAGGGGAATTTTCACCTTTGAGAGCACCGCTTCATAGGTTTTCGGTTGGTCTTCCGGTTGGACGACGACAAAATTCTTCGCTCGGAATAAACCGTTGGGAGAGTCGTCGTTCCGCGCCACAAAGGTGGAGCCGTCTGCCATAGCTTCTTTGCCGATTAAAATTGTTGTACAAGCCATAAAACATCCTCCTAAATTGTTTGTGCTTACTTTAACTTTACTCTTCTTCCAATGAAAAGGCTAGCAAGATTTTTTTAACTACTGAATACGAATATCGCGCCACTTGCGCACCTCGGCCCGGTGGAGTTCTTTCTCGTCGGCTTGGGCTATTTCCTGGTCCAAAAGCTTCAAAAGTGTGGCCTGCTGTTCAGGCAATTTACCTTTCAAAGGGAAGGCGTTGGTGGGATGGGTGCCATTGAAAATAGTATTAAGCTCCAAACGAGAGAGCAGGAGGCGTTCTTCCTGCAAAGTCTCCAAGGGCAAAAGCCGGGTAAACTCGCCTTGGCGCACAAAATTAACGAGTTCGGCGCCTTTGAAGAGGACGAGCGTCACCACAGTCAGTTCAAAGGCCTCCGTTTCATTCAAAAACTCAGCCGTGGCTAAGGCATGTTCCTGGCTCCGCTCCAGGCCACCCAAGCCAAGCATAATATAGGTACTGTATTGAATACCGGCGGCGGTTAATTTATGAAGGGCCGCCAATTGCTGGGCGGGGGTGACCCCCTTGCGTTGAAATTTCAACACTTGCGGATCCCCCGATTCAATGCCAATCGATAAGCGATCCAAACCAGCGGCATGCAGGCGCTCTAAATCGGCTAGTGGCTTCCGCAAAACGTCATAGGAGCGGGCAAAACTCGAGATATACTTCACATTTTCATAATTCGCTCGCACAGCGTCCATAATCTGCAACAACTCATCCGTCGGGGCACAGAGGGCGTTCCCCTCTAGTAAGGTAAATTTTTGGGGCTGGAATCTTTTCCCTTGGTAAAATTTTCCACGTTCCTCAATGTAGGCAAGGATATCTGCCAGGGGGAAAAACTCAAAAGGCTGGAGCGCATTTAAATCACAAAAACGGCAGCGATTGTAATTGCAGCCCGCCGTCACCGGAATTCGCTCGTTATGCATCTCGGGCATGGGCACGTAGAGAGACTGCGGGTAGAAACGTTCCAAAGGCAATTGCGCATTTTTTCTGGTCATATCGTTCCACCTCCACCCTAAGCATAAAACGACTAATAAAAAATAACCAGTAATAGCCTCAAACACTTGCCTTTTCCCTCATTTTAAGTTACATTTAGTAAGTGAATAAATGAGGGAGGTTTTTTTATGAAAAAATTAAAATTACTCACAGTGGCAGCTCTGACGCTGAGTCTTGCCGCTTGCCAGGGTGCTCCCGGCGGACAAGGCAAGGCTCCCAGCGCGAGTGACGCCCCAGTAAGCCAAGAAAAGCAGGCCCCCGAAGCCAAAAAGGAAACGGGTGTCAAGGCGCCTGAGGAAGGCACTGCCACGCCCGCAGTGGCCTTAGCGGATGTTAACTTAGACGATGAGAAAGCCTGGCAGCAAGAAGAAGCCTACGGTCAGAAAATTAAGGTCGTTTACGCCGGCGGACTCTGTACTGCTCCGGCAGGGATCGCCCTCTCCCAAGGCTTCTATGAAGAAGAAGGCCTGGATGTGGAACTCGTGAAGTCGGAAGGCGCCTCCGCTGATGCCGTGGGGACGGGCCAAGCCCAAGTCGGTGCAGATCATATTACGAGCATTCTTGTCCCCCTAGTCAACGGGGTCAATGCCCAAATCGTCGGCGGCGTCCATACCGGCTGTAAGAGTCTTTATGTCATGAATGACTCAGATATCAAGTCTACTGCCGACCTCAAGGGGCAAACGATCGCTATTCATAATGGCATTGGCCAATCCGACCATAATATTGCTCTTCGCTTCCTCAAAGCTGACGGGATCACTGCCGAAGAAGTGAATTTCAAGGACGTGGACACCTCAGCGACCGTACAAGCCATGGAAAATGGCGAATTGCAAGGTTCCATCTTCACCGATCAGTTTGCCCAGCCTTTCGTTGCGGAAGGCAAATTACGGCGTATCCGTGGCCTGTCCTTCGATGAGGATTTTAAGGACGAAACTTGCTGTGCCATCGTGGTCAACAAGGATTTTGCCAAAGAGAACCCCATCACGGCGAAGAAAATGGCCAGAGCCATCCGCAAAGCAGCCAATTGGGTCGAAGGTCATAAGGAAGACTTTATTGAGGACTTATTTGCCAACAATTGGGCATCCGGCGACAAGGACGCGGCTTTAGCCTATGCAAAAACCCTAAACTTCGCCGTCCCCTTAGAAAGTACCGGCGAAACCGTTAAGCACGTCATCAATGACTACAAGGCCCTGCATATTTTTAATGAAAGCGAAGACACAGAGGCCATCATGAAACATGTTTGGGCACCAGCTGATAGCCATAATTTCGAATAGATTGCTGGGGTAGGAGCTAGGCCTCCTACCTTTTTTCTCGGCGCTTTTTCGGCAGTAAATCATGCTCTTGCAAAATATTCCGTAGGCTCGCATAAGAAAGAGAAAAGCCCTGCTTGCGCAAAAAGGCATGAAAGGCCGTTAGGGGCTGATCGGTTCCCTGCTGGCGGTAGAGCTTAGCAATCTGCTGGCGGCTCTTCGGGGGAATGGTTGTTGCTGGCTGTCGGCCGGCATTACCATGGCGGAAACCTCGGCGACCTTGGGTGATGAAGCACCACAATAGATACTGCACGCGTTTTTGACTTAAGCCTAAGCGTTCCTGTACTTCCTGCGTTGAAACTTCTCCGAGTATCAAGGCTTGAATCAGTTGATAGCGTTGAGTCTCCTTCGCATTCAATCCTTCTTCCAAAGCCTCACCTCCCACTTTTCTTTTATTCTAACACAATTTTAGGTTAACCTAAACTTTTGCGCAAAGTCAATAGTAAAAATTGCTTAGTGGCTTCGCCGTCTCAGCACGTTTTGCCTCCAGTGATCCTGCCCTCTGATCCGCTTTCGCTTCCTATCGTCAACTCGGCGGCGACGTGCGGCCTTCGCAGCCTTTTTGACTTGACAAAGCAGAGCTTAAGGCGTAAACTAATAGCAATTTGAATATTTCCTTTAAAGGTTGGTCCCGTGAGGCCAGGAAGGACAGAACACCAGGGTAGAATGGTGCCCAGAAGCTGGAACAGCGACTTCTAGCGGTGTTAATCAATCAGGATTGCTGTCAGCTCCTGCCTTTTCGGGCAGGAGTTTTTTCTTTATCCTGAGGAGCTTGCCCACTGGGGGCAAAAAAATTTTGCCATTTTTCACTATTTACACTTATTAAGGAGGCCCTATGTTACTCGACAAACCGATTATCGCCCTGGATGTTTACGAACCAGAAACTCTATTCCGTTTTCTCGATTTATTTGCAGGCGAAGAGCTCAATGTGAAGGTCGGCATGGAACTCTTTTACGCAAACGGCCCGGTCATGGTGCGTGAGTTGAAAGCGCGCGGCCATCATATTTTCCTCGATTTGAAACTCCACGACATTCCCAATACGGTCGCCCAAAGTTTGGCGGCTTTGACACGCTTGGGCGTGGACATGTTGAATGTACACGCCACTGGCGGCAGTGAGATGATGCGTTGGGGCATGGAAGCCATCAAGGAAGCCGAACCGGATCCCCAAAAACGCCCCTTACTCATCGCCGTCACCCAATTAACCTCGACAGGCGAAGCGCAAATGCAACGTGAGCAAATGACCACCGCCAGCATGAGTGAGTCGGTCTTAAATTACGCCCAGCTCACTCAAAAAGCCGGCCTCGACGGCGTCGTCTGCTCGCCGCACGAAGTCGAAATGCTGAAGCGAGAATTGGGCAGCAAATTTCTGACTGTCACGCCCGGTATTCGCCCTGCCGACTACCAGGCCCAGGCTAAGGAAGACCAAAAGCGGATCACTACCCCGCAAAAAGCGCGGCAATTAGGGAGTGATTATATCGTGGTTGGCCGACCCATTACTCAAGCCGAAGACCCCAAGGCTGCTTACCAAGCGATCTGTGCCGACTGGCAAGACGCTTAAATTGCCTCGCCCCTAAGCCCATAGAAAGGAATACTTATGCTCAATCAAAAACACCTCGCCCAATTACTGGTTGATATCCACGCCGTTTCCCTACAACCTAATGACCCTTTTACTTGGACAAGCGGTCTGAAATCACCGATCTACTGTGATAATCGTCTCATCATGAGCTATCCCAAGGTTCGCGACGAGATCGAAGATGCCTTTGTCACTTTACTGAGAGAATACTTTCCCGCAGCTGACATGGTTGCTGGCACCGCCACCGCTGGGATTCCCCATGCCGCCTTCATTGCGCAAAAGCTCGACTTACCGATGATTTACGTCCGCGGAAAAGCCAAGGGCCACGGTAAGAAAAATGCGATCGAAGGGCAATTGATACCAGGGCAAAAAGTCGTCATGATTGAGGACCTGATTAGTACAGGCGGCAGTGTGCTGCATGCTGCTGAAACCGTCAAGGAAGCTGGGGGCGAAGTGCTGGGAGTGCTTGCCGTCTTCAACTATCTTCTCCCGGCTAGCCGCCAAGCCTTCGAGAAGGCGGACTATCCCCTCTACACCCTCACCAATTTCCAAGCCCTCGTAGAGCAATTGAGCGAAACCGATCCGGAAATCGAAAAAGCTAAAGACGTGCTCGAGCAATGGTACCAAGACCCCGAAAAATGGGGCAAGCGTTTCGAAGCTTAGGAGGCTATTATGGAACAAGAACAAAAGAATCGCACCCGCGCCTTGTGGTCAGCGATCGTGGCTTCAGGAACAGACGATTTAAACGTCATGTTCCTGGCCTTTTCCCTGTCCAGTATCATTGCCGACTTGGGCATTTCCAGTGTCCAAGCGGGCTGGATTGCCACGATCACCAATTTTGGCATGCTCTTGGGAGGCTTAATTTTCGGAATCTTAGCCGACCGCTACCATCGTTTCAAAGTTTTTAAATTCACGATTATTCTCTTCAGCGTCGCCACGGCCTTAATTTTCCTGACCCCCAATTTAACCATCCTCTATCTCCTGCGCTTTATCGCCGGTATGGGCGTGGGCGGCGAATACGGCGTCGCTATTGCTATTATTGCTAGCCTCGTCCCTTTAAATAAAATGGGCCGCATGAGTTCCTATAACGGGATTGCGGGGCAAGTCGGTGCGATTGCCTCGGCAACCTTGGCTGGTTTTTTAAGCCCTTATTTCGGCTGGCGAGGCCTCTTCCTTTTCGGCTTAGCGCCCTTGGCTTTAGTCTTATGGATGCAATTTTTTATTGATGACCAAGCCCTCACCAAAGCCTTACAGCCGAAGCACCCCATCCAAAAGGAAAAAATTAATATCCAAGCCCTCTTCCAAACACCAGGGCAAACGGGGCAAACCTTAGGGCTCATGTGGATGACTACCGTGCAGATCGCCGGCTACTTCGGCATGATGAATTGGCTGCCCACGATGATGCAGGAATTAACCGGCGTGGGGGTGAAAGATTCTTCAGCATGGATGGTCGCCACCATTCTCGGCATGTGCCTGGGCATGTTAACCTTCGGCCGCTTGCTCGATCAGTTTGGCCCCCGCCTCACTTATGGCACCTATCTTATCGCCAGCATGCTCGCCGTCTACCTCTTCTTCACCTTTGCGCATAGCCCTTGGGCGATGATTCTCGGGGGAGCAGGCATGGGTTTCTTCGTGAATGGTATGTTTGCCGGTTACGGAGCGATGATTTCCCATCTCTATCCCCACGCCATCAGCGCCACGGCGAATAACGTGATTTTGAATGTCGGCCGAGCGGTCGGTGGCTTCTCCAGTGTCATTATCGGCTGGCTCCTTGATGCCAGTAGCATGCAGGTCGTGATGCTCTTTTTGGCCGGCCTCTACCTGACCAGCCTGCTCGTCATGCTCAGCCTTCCGGCTCTCAAACCTAAGCACTATCACAAAATAGCGGAAGGCAACTAACGCCAACGAATCATTCCCAGCTCCAACCCCTTATCGTGCTTTGGAGTCGGGAGTTTTTTTATTGCTCGGCCACTTCGATGGGAAGGCTAAACGCTAGCCAGCCAGCTGACACCAATATCGCATGCTAAAGTTGATGTTGAGCTCGATTGGGATCCGTTAAAGGGTTCTTTGGGCTTGCTACAATTTTCTTGACTGGAAAATAGAAGGTAAAATTTGAAATGAATTTCGTCTGTATGGTAAATAACTTGAATAAATTAAAGCAAAGGCCTCGTTTTCGCATTAGCAGGGCTTTTTGGCGTCCATTTTCCTTGGCCAATCTATCCCTTACTCCTGCTTTGCTCCTGGCTAATGTGCTTGTTTTGGTCTGCCCTAGCCATCTTAGCAACCATTGGGATTAATAGCTACGAAAAGAGAGATTTACTTATTCGATTTATTTTGACTCCTTTAGGTTTTACAGCGCCGACCTTCTACATCCTGTCCTCCGTACCTCAATTTGTCCGCTTTTTTGCCTATTGTAATCCGTTAACTTACCAGCTCGCTGCCCTCCGGCAACTTGCCTTTAAGCAAAATATTGCGATTCCTTTCCTCCTCTTAGGCGGCCTTGCCCTACTGACCGTTTTTGGCGTCGCCCAAATCATTCACCACTTACCCCTTGTTTTGGGTGAACGAAACTAAAGGCAAGCTCGCGACTCCCTTCTCCTGTAAAAGAGTTTGAAGCTTTCTCATTGATTCGGTAAAATAGAAGGCACATAGAGAAGGGATGTTCATATGAAAATTATTACTACGGCTAGTGACCCTAGCCAAGCCCAGGCCCTGCTAGACGCGGGGGTCGACGCCCTCATTATTGGTGAGGAGCGCTATGGCCTCCGTCTGGGGGGTTATTTTACGTTAGATGAAATGAAAGCCACGATTGCTGCCGCCAAGCAGGCCGGCAAGCAAGTCTTTATCGCGATGAATGCGATCCTCCATAATGATAAAATTGCAACGGCACGGCCTTTTCTAAAAAAGATTAAAGCCCTGCAGCCCACAGGCCTCGTTGTCGGTGATACGGGGCTGATTCAAATTCTCAAGGAAGAAGAATACCAGCTGCCCTACCTGTACGATGCCTCAGTACTCGTGACTAGCCCCGGCCAGGTTAATTTTTGGGCGCAATATGGAGCGATCGGTGCCATTGTGGCCCGAGAAGTGCCGCTCGAGGAATTAACGGATATGGCGCAGGTGGCTAAAATTCCGCTCGCTGTCCAAGTCTACGGGGCGAGCTGCATCCACCAGAGTGCCCGCCCCCTCCTGACCAATTATTTTAAGGAAGTGGGCAAGGATCCGGCCGAGCTTGCCGAGCATGAGCTCTTTCTCTCCGAGCCGAAAGCCAAGGAAACCCACTATTCTATTTTTGAGGATGAGCACGGGACGCATATTTTCGCCAATAACGATTTGAATTTAATCATGTACGTCCAAAAGCTCGCTGACTTAGGAATTGGCTACTGGTATTTAGATGGCTTGTATACGCCGGGCCAGCCCTTTGTGGCGATCGCCCAGCGCTTCGTGCAAGCCCGCGATGAAATTCTCGGCGACAGCTGGCAGGACGCCAAGGCCTTAAAGTTAGACGAGGAAATTCACCAATTGCATCCGAAAAATCGGGAATTATCGACCGGTTTCTTCCTCTACGACCGTGACGATGTCCAATAATAGAAAGGTTGAGCCTATGACATTAAAAAAACCCGAGTTGCTGGCTCCCGCTGGCACGCTCGAAAAATTAAAAATTGCGATTCATTACGGCGCCGACGCCTGCTATATTGGCGGCGAAGCTTACGGCCTTAGGAGTCGGGCCGGTAACTTTGACTACGACGAAATGCAGGAGGCCGTGACCTATGCCCATGCGCATGGAGCCAAGGTTTATGTGGCCAGTAATATGGTCACCCACCCCGGCGATGAAAAGGGGGCAGGCGACTTCTTCCGTACGATCCGCGATATCGGTGTCGATGCCATTATTATTTCAGACCCGGCCTTGATGCAAATTGCCGCTGCCGATGCGCCCGGCCTGGAGATGCACTTATCCACCCAGCAATCCGCCGTGAACTATGAAACCTTGAATTTCTGGCAGGAAGCCGGCTTGACCCGCTGTGTGTTAGGCCGAGAAGTCTCCATGCAGGAAATGCTCGAAATTCGCGAGCAGACGAAGGTCGAAATCGAGGCCTTCATCCATGGCGCCATGTGTATTTCCTATTCCGGCCGCTGCACCCTATCCAATCATATGGCCCAGCGTGACGCCAACCGCGGCGGCTGCTGCCAATCCTGCCGCTGGAAATACGGCCTGTATGACATGCCCGCCCTCGGCCAAAAGGAAATGGTCGGCGCCGGCGAAGCAGGCACGGATATTGATGAGCCCTTTGCCATGAGTGCGGTCGATTTGTCCATGATTCATCATATTCCCGATATTGTTAATTCGCAAATCGACTCCTTAAAAATTGAAGGGCGGATGAAATCCATCCACTATGTCTCCACCGTAGTCAACGTCTACCGCCAGGCCATCGACGCTTACTGTGCCGATCCTGATCACTATACATTGGAGCAGGACTGGGTCGACGAACTCTGGAAGGCAGCCCAACGCGAACTGGCCACCGGCTTCTATTACGGGGTGCCGACAGAGCGGGAGCAACTTTTCGGCAAACGCCGGCGTATTCCCCGCTACCAATTTGTGGGCGAAGTCCTCGCTTATGACGAAACGACGGGGCTCGCCACGGTCCAGCAGCGCAATAATTTTGGTGTGGGTGACCGCATTGAATTCTACGGCCCCGGCATGCGCCACCACGAGCAAACTGTCACCAGCATGAAAAACGCTGACGGTGAAAGTATCGACCGTGCTCCCCATGCCATGCAGATTATCACGATTCCTAGTGAGGTGCCCTTGAAACCTCATGATATGATCCGGAAAACCCGTTAAGCCCAGCCAGCGCTCACCCATCCGGTGGGCGCTTTTTTCCTGCTTTTACCATACTTTTCGGGTATAATAGAGTTAAGGAGGGGAAAGCGATGGACGCCTATTTGCCGACCAATGACTTACTATTCAAAAAAACCTTTACCTCAAAAGGCCATGAGCATATTTTATTAGGTTTTATTGAAGACGTTTTAGGAGAAAGTTTTGAACGGGTTTACACGAGTGAACCTTACAATATTAAGGCTTATGATTTCAAAAAACTAAGCAAGACTGAAGTCGATATCCTCGCCGAAACAAATACGGGCGACTATGTCACCATCGAGATGCAGGTGCAGCCACATAGCTATTTTATTGAGCGCACCTTGTTCTACCTCTTTAGCGCTTATACAAAGCGCTACAATGTCAAGCATACCGAGAAAGGCCAGCAACGACCCTATCACAGTTTACGGAAAACTTATGGTATCAATATTACACACTTCAATTTGTTCGAAGCGGAGAGTTCAGCCATCCGGCATTTCACTCTCCAGGACCAGCAAAACGGCATCCCTCTCGCCCAATACGACGTGCGGGATATTCAGGCCAGCTATTTTAGCCTCACTAATCCCCATGTTCAAAGCCCCCATATTAAAGACTGGCAGGACTTTTTCCTGGGGCGCCCCCTCAGAGACGAAGCCCCTGACTATATCCATGAGGCGAAAACCATTGCCCAGAATGAAAATTTATCAAAGGAGGAGAGAATCATGGTTGATGCCATTGCCAAATACGAAGCCATCCAGATGGAACGCGATGCCGATAACATTGAGAAAGGTCGGGAGGAAGGCCGGGTGGAAGGTCGAGCGGAAGGTCGGGAAGAAGAACGTAAAAAAGCCGAGGAAAACATGCGGCAAACCATTCTTCGTCTCGCGAAAATGGAGCTCACCCCCGCACAAATTGCCCAGGCTGTGGACTGGTCGGAAGAAAAAATAAAACAGGTGCTAGCCTCCCACTAGCAACACGCTCACCCGTCAGGTGGGCGTTTTTTATGATAAAAAGCCCGGCAATACCCCACTGTTAAACCTTGCCTTCCTATTGCTTGCGTAGGGATGGCAAAAAAGCTTGGGTCAGGTCGTCTACGAGCGCCAAGCACCTAAAGACCTCGAGCTTTTAACGGCATATCCGTATATTTTATCCCCTCGTCTTTGCTTTTTTGCTCAAAAGCACCCCCTTTCTTCAGAAACCAGTCTGCCGCAACCTGTTTTATACCGCCCTTACCTCGCTCCAAGTCCGTCAAATGAGCAAATAATGGAGATTTCCGCTTATTTAGTTGCTTTTTCCAGTATATACGCTATACTAAGGGTTCATTCCTTATTTATTAGGGAATGCTTGCTATTATCATTTTTGGAAAGGGAGAAGATATGATGAAATTAAAAACCTTAGTCCTAACCGGGCTTGCTACCACGGCGGCCTTGAGCATGGGCCACAGCCAAGTTCACGCCGACGAACTCGACGCTGATATTCAGGCCGACAAGAGCGAGGAAACCACCGACCTCAACGACGTGCTCGGCACGGGGGACATCCAAAGTGCCGCCACCTGGATTGAAGATAACTTCGATAACGAGCCACGCCCAGAAGCTGGCGGCGACGTTGAAGGCGAAGAGTGGATTGAAGATAACTTCGATAATGAGCCACGTCCAGAAGTTGGCGGCGACGTTGAAGGCGAAGAATGGATTGAAGAAAACTTCGATAACGAGCCACGCCCAGAAGTTGGTGGCGACGTTGAAGGCGAAGAATGGCTTGAAGAAAACTTCGATAATGAACCGCGCCCAGAAGTTGGTGGCGACGTTGAAGGCGAAGAGTGGATTGAAGATAACTTCGATAATGAGCCACGCCCAGAAGTTGGTGGCGACGTTGAAGGCGAAGAATGGATTGAAGAAAACTTCGATGACACCATTCATGCTGAACAAGTTGCTAACGATCAACAAGCTGAAAAGAACGAGGAAGACGGCAAAAACGACACAGAAGAGAAAGATGACAACCCTGATGAGAAAAAATCTTGGGAAGATCTCATTGACTGGAACAAAGTCAAGGACCTCCTCCACAAAAATAAGCAAGAAGAGCTAGGTCAAAAACCAGCGGCAGACCAAACTCAAGAAAAGCCCGAGGCTAAGCAATTGCCACAAACGGGGGCTGTCGCCACCGTTGCTCCCGCCGCACTGGGGCTGGCGCTCGCTGCTGTCGGGGCAGGCTTTGCCTTCCGCAAGCACGATTAACAACTCGCTGCTAATAACCAAGCACCAGTTCAAGCGCTGGTGCTTTTTTGTGGGCTCTTTGGCGGCTAATCTTTAAAGAAAGCGTTAAATTCATAAATTTATGAATAATATTTGAATTTCGCTTGCAATCTTTGAGTCTTTCCGCTACACTTTAGTTAGTTCATCAGATTTGGTGAATTAGAATGATGGAATGACAACACAAATTAAGGAGATGACTTCCATGAAATTGAAGAAATTAGTTCTTTCTGGCTTAGCCACAACCGTCGCATTTGGCGTTTTCGCTAGCCAAGTTCACGCAGATGAAATTGAAGCCGATAAAATCGATCCTAAAGAAGTTTTAGGAGCAACTGAAGACGACAAAGACGTCATTGATCAAATTGACAAAGGTGGCAGCAAAATTGAAGATCTCATTAAACTTACTGATGAAGATCAAATTAAGAAAGATTTAGCTGATGCCAAAGCAGAAGCTAAGAAAGAATTTGCTGGGAACGAAGAAGCTCTCAAGCAAATCGAAGCAGCTCCTACCCTTTACGACCTTGAAGTGGTTTTAACTTCTCTTCGTAATCCTGAACGCACTGAGCTTAAAGAGTTAATTGAAAAGGTCAGCAAACAAGAAGAGATGACGATTGACGTGCACAACGCCCTTGACGAAGCTAAAGCAGTTCTTAATAAAGAAGACGCTTCTGTCAAAGAAATCAAAGAAGCCCACACTGCCCTTCAAGCTGCTTTAGACGGTAAAGAAGAAGGTGAAGAAACTCCTGAAGAAGAAGTCAAAGAAGACAACGAAACTGGCTTCTCCACCAAGGAAGCTGCTGAAAAGGCTGCTAAGGAAGCTCTTAAAGACGATAAAGTTAACAAAAGCTTCACAGTAAAACTTGGTGCGAATGGCAGATACTTCTACGTACTAAGCTCTGCTGAACCTGAAACCGATAACGAAGGCGGCAAGGAAGAACAAGAAATTGCTACCTTGAAAGCTGAATTGAAGAAATTAGTCGAAAAGGCTGATGGCTTCAAAACTGTAACCATTGACCTTTACAATGCTAACAAAGAAGCCAAAGCCCTACTTGAAAAAGAAGACGCTACGCTAGCTGAATTAAAGGCTGCCTTCACCAAACTTGAAAAGGAAATCTCCATTAAAGAAGACCTTGACAAGAAAGAAAACGACAAGGAAGAAACCGAAAAACCTCAAACAGACGCAGAAAAAGAAGTTGCTGAGTTGAAGAAATGGGTTAAATACGCTGACAGCTTGAAGAAGATGACCATCGACGTGCACAACGCCCTCGATGAAGCCAAAGCTCTTCTCAAGAAGGAAAACATTTCCTATGATGAAGCTCACAAGGCGCTAGAAAAACTCTTCTTCGCCCTTGAAGATGCAAACCTTCTTCCTAAAGAAGACGAAAAACCAAACAAACCAGAAAAAGACATCACCGATCTCATCGATTGGGACAAATTAAAAGACCTTATCGCTAAGAAAGACGACAAGAAACCTGGTAAAAAAGAAGAAGAAGTGAAGAAAGGCAAGAAAGAAGCGAAGAAATTACCACAAACGGGTGCCGTTGCTTCTGTAGCTCCAGCTGCTTTAGGCCTTGCCCTAGCTGCTGTTGGTGCCGGCTTCGCCTTCCGCAAACAAGACTAATTCAACCTTAATATCACAAAGCACTGGCCTTCGGGTCGGTGCTTTTTTATTTGCTTAGATACAGGCCGCAAACTTTGCTCAAGCCCCACCTCTAAAGACCAGCCTGGCTTTAGCCAAAACGTTAATATTCAACTAGGAGGCAAGGAGCAATCGGTGGGGGTGAGCAGTGCATACTCATCCAGCCGCAAAAGCTCGCGCTTAAAGCCTGTATCCGGCAATTTCCCGGGAAATTTTAGCTAGTAAAGAAATGGCTTTCTTGTAGGTCTTAACGGGAAAAGCCCGGCCATTTAGGGTATAATAGAGGAAAGGAGGCAAGAACATGGCGGCTACGATTTGCTTAAATATGATTGTGAAAAATGAGGGGCATATTATTTTAGAGACACTGGCCACCCTCTGCCAGCAGGTGAATTTTTCCTATTGGGTGATCTGCGATACGGGGTCGTCCGATGACACGCGGGAGAAAATCATCCAATTTTTTAGTGAGCGGCAGTTGCCGGGCGAATTGCCCGAGCGACCCTGGCAAAATTTTGCGGCGAACCGCAATGAAGCCCTCCGCTATTGTGCGGGCAAGGCCGATTATGTGCTCATTTTCGATGCGGACGATACGATTGAAGGTCATTTGCCCCTCCCCGAGGAGCTCAATGCGGACTACTACCGCCTACAAATGCGTAGTGACGGGGGCAGTACAACCTATGCCCGCCCCCTTCTCATTAAAAATCAACCCGGCGTCCGCTGGCGAGGCGTCGTCCATGAATTTCTCGACTTCCCCGCAGGCAGCCAGGGTGTCCCCCTGCCCGGTGACTACCACGTGATCAGCCGCCGCTTAGGGGCCCGTAGCCAGGATCCAGAAAAGTATCTCAAAGATGCCCACCTCCTGGAAAGGGCTATCCAAAAAGGGGAAGATCCCGATCTCCTGCCCCGCTATCAATTTTATTGCGCCCAATCCTATCGGGATGCGAATCGCCCCACTGAAGCCCTCACCTGGTACTTAAAGCGGGCGGAGAATTCAGCAGGCTGGTCGGAAGAGCGCTATGTCAGCCGTTTAGAGGCCGGCTATGCCTATGACCAGGCCAAGGATCCTGCCCAAGCCCTCTATCAATTCCAATTGGGCATTGCAGAGAATCCCGAGCGCGCCGAGTGCTGGTACCAATGTGCCCGCATTCATAGCTGGGCAGGCCATCCGCATTTAGCCTACCTTTTCGCTAAGGAAGCTGTCACGAAGGAGCTTCGCACAGACTTTCTCTTTGCGAATCAGCGCATTTACCGCTACTGGTCGGCCTATGAGCAGGCCCTGAACGCCTGCCGACTAGGAAAATTTGAGGAAAGTCTCCCCAGCCTCCAGCAACTCGTTGAGCAGGCCCCCAATCACTTAATGGAAGCCTTCCTCCCCTATGCCGAACGTTTGCGTCCCTATTTCGACGAGGCTCCGTACGAAAAAACACAAGCCTTCAAACAGAGCTGCGTCCAGAACGGCCAGGTGGCCTTCCTTCAAGCCTTAAAACTGGATCAGTAATTTTTCCCACACAAAAAAAGGACACGAGACTTGCTGTGACCGCAAGGATTAGATTTTTACGCTAATCTTGTCGCTCACAAGCAAGCCGTGTCCTTTTTATATTTTCATGACGGGATGTTAACTCTTTTTACGAGAATAAGGTGCGCCCATAGGAGTAGAGGGCCTGCTTAAACTGCGTCAGACTATCCTCATTGCGGAATTCTAAAACTTGCGCCATATCGCCAGTGGTGCTTATCTTATTGGCCTTGTAGTCGCATAAAACACTCGCCACTTCCTTGCCAGTTGCCTCATCTATGAAGTGCATCGTCGCCTGATCTGCATCCTCATCCAATTCCCATTTTGGAATCATTTTACTCATACCATTACCCCCTTTATTTCCTTTTAGTTTACTCAATTTTTCTACAGAAAGCAAAAGCCCCAACCCCGACATTGAGGGTGGGACTTTCGCATGCTCTGTGGCCTAGGCGTCTTCTTCATCCTTCTTCTTCGATACGAGGATAAAGCCGGCACCCAACAGGGCCGTGATTGCTGCGAGTGAGAGGGTGCTCACGTCAATTTCATCTCCCGTTTGCGGAAGAACAGCCATCTTGCCCTTGGTAAAGGCCTGAATCTCTTGTTCAGCTTGGCTTTGGGCTTGGGCAGGGGTTTCCCCTTGGCCAGGAGTCACCGCTGGAGTGCTGGTTGAGCCACTTTGACCCGGTTCTTCCGTCTCCGTGTGCCCCGGTTCTTGGCCGCCCGTAGCGCCCGTGTTGCCGGTTTGGCCTGGAGTATCCGGTTCTTGGCCACCCGTAGCGCCAGTGTTGCCCGTTTGGCCTGGAGTGCCTGGTTCTTGGCCACCCGTAGCGCCGGTGTTGCCCGTTTGGCCTGGAGTACCCGGTTCTTGGCCACCTGTAGCGCCAGTGTTGCCCGTTTGGCCAGGGGTACCCGGTTCTTGGCCGCCCGTAGCGCCAGTGTTGCCCGTTTGGCCTGGAGTACCCGGTTCTTGGCCACCCGTAGCCCCCGTGTTGCCCGGTTGGCCAGGGGTACAAGCTGAGCCAGTTTCACCCGTTGGCCCTTGAGGTCCGGTTGGCCCCGTTTCACCTGTTGGCCCTTGAGGCCTGGTTGCCCCGGTTTCGCCTGTTGGCCCTTGAGGCCCGGTTGCCCCGGTTTCGCCTGTTGGCCCTTGAGGCCCGGTTGCCCCGGTTTCGCCTGTTGGCCCTTGAGGTCCGGTTGGTCCGGTTTCACCCGTTGGCCCTTGAGGTCCGGTTGGCCCCGTTTCACCTGTTGGCCCTTGAGGTCCGGTTGGCCCCGTTTCGCCCGTTGGCCCTTGAGGTCCGGTTGGCCCCGTTTCACCCGTTGGCCCTTGAGGTCCAGTTGGCCCCGTCTCGCCTGTTGGCCCTTGAGGTCCGGTTGGCCCGGTTTCACCCGTTGGCCCTTGAGGTCCGGTTGGCCCGGTTTCACCCGTTGGTCCTTGTGGCCCGGTTGCCCCGGTTTCACCCGTTGGCCCTTGAGGTCCGGTTGCCCCGGTTTCGCCTGTTGGCCCTTGAGGTCCGGTTGCCCCGGTTTCACCCGTTGGCCCTTGAGGTCCGGTTGCCCCGGTTTCACCCGTTGGCCCTTGAGGTCCGGTTGCCCCGGTTTCGCCTGTTGGCCCTTGAGGTCCGGTTGGCCCCGTCTCGCCTGTTGGCCCTTGAGGTCCGGTCGGCCCCGTTTCGCCTGTTGGCCCTTGAGGTCCGGTCGGTCCCGTTTCACCTGTAGCGCCTGTGGCTCCGGTGTCACCTTTGTCACCTTTCTCACCATCTTTGATGAAGAAGTCTACGGTGTTATCACCAATAGTAACGGTCACTTTCGTGCCCTTGTTGCCAGCTGCATCTTTAGTTGCTTCAGTAGTGATGACTGGGCTATCTCCCTTCTCACCTTTTTCGCCGACAACTTTACCGACATTAATCGGTTCTTTCTTGCCGTCGATAGTGATCAGGAGATTACCGTCTTCATCTAGGCTGGCATCGGTGATTGAAGCTCCGTCTTTCCCATCTTTGATAGTAATTGGGGTGGAACCTTCGACTTCATTGCCGTCTGGATCGACTTCCTTGATGATGGTGTTGCCATCTTTATCTTTCTCAAGTTTGACGGAGTTGCCGTCTTTACCATCTTTGATGAAGAATTCTTCGGTGTTATCACCAATAGTAACGGTCACTTTCGTGCCCTTGTTGCCAGCTGCATCTTTAGTTGCTTCAGTGGTGATGACTGGGGTTAGGCCGTCTTTCCCGTCTTCTGGTTTTTCAATAGTAATATTCTTGTTCTCATCGATGACATGACCATCTTTGTCAACTACTTTGATTACAAGGTTGCCGTCTTCGTCTTTTTCAGCGATTACGGAGTCACCCTTGTCACCCTTAGCACCGTCTTTACCATTTTCGATAATGTATTCTTTATCGCCAATAGTGATCTTGATGCCGGTCTTTTCGCCTTCATCATTGGTTAGATCTTCGGCTTTGATTTCTGGAGCGTCTTTACCGTCTTTAATGAAGAAGTTTTCAGTCTTATCACCAATGGTTACAGTTACCTTGGTTCCTTGTTCGCCGTTTTGTTCGGTCTTTTCGGTGGTGATGACTGGGCTATCACCCTTCTCACCTTTTTCACCGACGACTTTACCAACATTAATTGGTTCGTCTTTACCGTCGATGGTGATCAGGAGGTTGCCGTCTTCATCGAGGCTTACGTCGGTTATTGATGAACCGTCTTTACCATCTTTGATGGTAATTGGGGTTGAACCTTCAACTTCATTTCCAGCAGGGTCTACCACCTTGATGATCGTATTGCCATCTTTATCTTTATCAAGTTTTACAGAATTTCCATCTTGACCATCTTTACCGTTTAAGATTTCGAAGGCTTTGTCTTCTTGTCCTTCTACTTTAACAGTAACTTTAGTTCCTATTACTTTACCTTGGTCGTCGGTGATATCTTCGGTTAAGATTTCTGGTGTTTTACCATCTTTTCCATCTTCAGGTTTTTCAATAGTAATATTCTTGTTCTCATCGATGACATGACCATCTTTGTCAACTACTTTGATTACAAGGTTGCCGTCTTCGTCTTTTTCAGCGATTACAGAGTCACCCTTGTCACCCTTAGCTCCATCTTTACCATTTTCGATAATGTATTCTTTATCTCCAATTGTGATCTTGATGCCGGTCTTTTCACCGTCTTCATCGGTTAGATCTTCGGTTTTGATTTCTGGAGCGTCTTTACCGTCTTTGATGAAGAATTCTTTGGTATTATCTCCAACAGTTACAGTAACCTTGGTTCCCTTGTTACCGTCTTTATCAGTGTCTTCTTCGGTGGTGATGACTGGGCTATCACCCTTCTCACCTTTTTCGCCGACAACTTTACCGACATTAATCGGTTCTTTCTTGCCGTCGATGGTGATCAGGAGATTACCGTCTTCATCGAGTTTGGCGTCAGTGATGGATGAACCGTCTTTCCCATCTTTGATAGTAATTGGGGTTGAACCTTCGACTTCGTTGCCGTCTGGATCGACTTCCTTGATGATGGTGTTGCCATCTTTATCTTTCTCAAGTTTGACGGAGTTGCCGTCTTTACCGTCTTTGATGAAGAATTTCTTTTCTTCTTCGCCGGTTGTTACGGTTATCCATGTTCCCTTGTTGCCTTCTTTGTCTTCACCTTGTTCAGTTGTGATGACTGGGGTTAGGCCGTCTTTTCCATCTTCAGGTTTTTCAATGGTGATGTTTTTGCTTTCGTCGATTACTTTTCCGTCTTTATCAACTACTTTGATTACAAGGTTGCCGTCTTCGTCTTTTTCTGCGATTACGGAGTCGCCTTTATCACCTTTTTCACCATCTTTACCATCGTTGATTACATATTCTTTATCTCCGATAGTAATCTTGATTCCAGTTTTCTCACCGTTCTCGTTGGTTAAGTCGTCAACTTTAATTTCTGGAGCGTCTTTACCATCTTTACCGTCTTTGATGAAGAAGTTTTCAGTCTTATCACCGACAGTGACGGTCACTCTCGTGCCTTTGTTACCTTCTTTATCAGTGTCTTCTTCAGTGGTGATGACTGGGGTTAAGCCGTCTTTCCCGTCTTCAGGTTTTTCAATAGTAATATTCTTGTTCTCATCGATGACATGACCATCTTTGTCAACTACTTTGATTACAAGGTTGCCGTCTTCGTCTTTTTCAGCGATTACAGAGTCACCCTTGTCACCCTTAGCTCCATCTTTACCATTTTCGATAATGTATTCTTTATCTCCAATTGTGATCTTGATGCCGGTCTTTTCACCGTCTTCATCGGTTAGATCTTCGGTTTTGATTTCTGGAGCGTCTTTACCGTCTTTGATGAAGAATTCTTTGGTATTATCTCCAACAGTTACAGTAACCTTGGTTCCCTTGTTACCGTCTTTATCAGTGTCTTCTTCGGTGGTGATGACTGGGCTATCACCCTTCTCACCTTTTTCGCCGACAACTTTACCGACATTAACTGGTTTTTCTTTACCGTCGATGGTGATCAGAAGATTGCCGTCTTCATCTAGGCTAGCATCGGTGATGGATGAACCGTCTTTACCATCTTTGATGGTAATTGGAGTTGAACCTTCAACTTCATTTCCAGCAGGGTCAACCACTTTGATGACTGTATTGCCGTCTTTATCTGTATCCAGTTTGACGGAGTTTCCATCTTGACCATCTTTACCGTTTAAGATTTCGAAGGCTTTGTCTTCTTGTCCTTCTACTTTAACAGTAACTTTAGTTCCTATTACTTTACCTTGGTCGTCGGTGATATCTTCGGTTGTTATTTCTGGTGTTTTACCATCTTTCCCGTCTTCAGGTTTTTCAATCGTAATATTGTTGTTCTCATCGATGACATGACCATCTTTGTCAACAACTTTGATGACGAGGTTGCCGTCTTCATCTTTTTCAGCGATTACAGAGTCACCCTTGTCACCCTTAGCTCCGTCTTTACCATTTTCAATAATGTATTCTTTATCTCCAATAGTGATCTTGATTCCAGTTTTCTCACCGTTTTCATCGGTTAAATCTTCGGTTTTGATTTCTGGAGCGTCTTTACCGTCTTTGATGAAGAATTCTTTGGTATTATCTCCAACAGTTACAGTAACCTTGGTTCCCTTGTTACCGTCTTTATCAGTGTCTTCTTCGGTGGTGATGACTGGGCTATCACCCTTCTCACCTTTTTCACCGACGACTTTACCAACATTAATTGGTTCGTCTTTGCCGTCGATGGTGATCAGGAGATTGCCGTCTTCATCTAGGCTAGCATCGGTGATAGATGAACCGTCTTTACCATTTTCACCGTCTTCGCCTTTGTCGCCTTTTTGAATGGTGACTTGGCTACCATCGGAGAAGGTTAGGACTGTATTGCCATTTTCATCTGTTTCTTGGGACTTAATGGTGATGGATGCGCCGTCTTTGCCGTCTTCACCCTTATCACCTTTGGCTCCGTCTTTGATGAAGAATTTCTTTTCTTCTTCGCCGGTTGTTACGGTTATCCATGTTCCCTTGTTGCCGTCTTTATCTTCACCTTGTTCAGTTGTGATGACTGGGCTGTCACCCTTATCACCTTTTTCGCCGACAACTTTACCGACATTAATCGGTTCTTTCTTGCCGTCGATGGTGATCAGGAGATTGCCGTCTTCATCTAGGCTGGCATCGGTGATGGAGGCTCCGTCTTTACCATCTTTGATAGTAATTGGGGCTGAGCCTTCGACTTCGTTGCCATCTGGATCGACTTCCTTGATGATGGTATTGCCGTCTTTATCTTTCTCAAGTTTGACGGAGTTGCCGTCTTTACCATCTTTGATGAAGAATTCTTCAGTCTTATCCCCAATAGTGACGGTCACTTTCGTGCCCTTATTGCCATCTGCATCTTTAGTTGCTTCAGTAGTGATGACTGGGGTTAGGCCGTCTTTTCCGTCTTCTGGTTTTTCGATAGTAATATTCTTGTTCTCATCGATGACATGACCATCTTTGTCAACAACTTTGATGACAAGGTTGCCGTCTTCGTCTTTTTCAGCGATTACGGAGTCACCCTTGTCACCCTTAGCTCCATCTTTACCATTTTCGATAATGTATTCTTTATCTCCAATTGTGATCTTGATGCCGGTCTTTTCACCGTCTTCATCGGTTAGATCTTCGGCTTTAATTTCTGGAGCGTCTTTACCGTCTTTGATGAAGAATTTCTTTTCTTCATCGCCGGTTTTAATAGTGATCCATGTCCCTTTGTTGCCGTCTTTGTCTTCACCTTCTTGGCTGGTGATTTCTGGTGTCTTACCATCTTCGGGCTTAGTGATCGTAATTGGGTCACCCACGGGTTGCTCGTTGGCGTCGACCACTTGGACAGTGATGTTGCCTTGATCATCCGTTGAAACAGTGACTGAATTCCCATCTTGGGCTTTCTTCATAATCCTGATGTAGAGTTCCCCGTGCAATTGTCGGCCATCCGGGAGGTTGAAGGTCAACTGCATAGGGTATTGCCCTTCTGTCCCTTCCTCTGGAGTTCCAGAGATGACAACAGTTTTCCCATCTTGGGACTCAGCGACATCAAAGCCGAAACCGGCCAAGGTAGAGATTAGACTAGCCTTATCCGCAAGCGTTGCCCCTTCAGGCACCACGATGCTGTGCTGGGGTAAGGCTTCCCCTTCGATCGCCCAGATTATATTGCTTGGAAGCCCTGGGAGGCCGTCATCGCCTTTTTCGCCGTCCTTGGTTACTAGAAGTTGGAGGGTGCCTTTTAAGGTATTTTCGTCGTTGAGATAGAACTCTAAGTCTATAAGCTGGGTGCCTAGGTTTCCTTCCTTGACTGTACCGGAAACGATAATACTACCGTTATCTGCATCTTCGACGGTAAAACCTAAATCCTCTAGCCTACTTTTTACCTCGTCCTTGTTTTTGAGGTAAGTGCCCTTGGGGAGGAGAATGGTTTGAGCTTCGATTTCTTTCCCTTCTGAGGCGGAAATTATATTGGATGGGATTGCTGGGAGGGCGTCATCCCCTTTCTCGCCTTTCTCACCATCTTTGCCGTCTTCTGTAACGATGATGTGCAGGTTGCCATCGAGGACATGGCCATTGACGGGGTTTTTATATTGGATCGTGAAGGTAAAGGAACCCCTCTGCTCGAAGTCCCCATCGATGGTGTAGCGGCCATCCATTTCTTCCTCGAGTTCTAGGCCGATATTTTGGAGACGTTCCTTTAAGTCTTCGACCTGTACCAATTCATAGCCATGCGGAATGAGCAAGGTTTTCTTCGACGACATGTGCTGGCCTTTTTTACCGAGAATCGTGTTATCCGGTACATCCGGCGCTGTATTCACTACGAGCTGTTCGCCCGGTTTGGAGACATTGCCAGCTGCGTCTTCGGCGGTGACGGTCAAGCGGTCGCCAACTTGCAGGATCACGTCGTCGGGTACGGCTACGGTGAAATGCCCGTTGGCGTCAGCCTCCGTCTCAGCGGTCGTTTTCCCGTCTGGGAAGGTCACGACCACCTTAGCGTTGGGTTCGGTTTCCCCATGAATTTTAATGTCCGTATTGCCCACGGGCCTGATATAAGGCCGGTCAGGAGCGGTGTTATCCTTGGCAATCACTTCTGACGGGGTCGAGCCGTCTGGGTTTTGGTCATTGGCGGTTTGCACCCTGACGGTATCGCCGTGCTCCAATTGGACTGTTTTCGGAATATCGACGAAGAAGTTACCTTCCTTGGTGACCGGAGCGGTGACCTTTTCCCCCTCTGGGAAGGTGACGATGACGTATTCGGCATTAAATTTGCCGTTCTCATCCTTATCGACACGGCCGGTGACCCGGTGATCTTCCACGTCCAAGGGGTCGAGGAGGGGTGGACGCACGTCGCCCTTGAAGAAGTTCACAGGGATTTCCACCTTTTCCTTAACAGAGCCATCTTGGTAATGGATGGTCGCTAGGCCGGTCACTTGCTTCGCTTGGGTATTATCGATGTCCGTCCATTCCACGGCTGTGGCACCATCGGCCTTCAAGGCTGTCCAGTTTTTCAAGCCCAGGGTCGCTTCTGGCGTGGTGTTAACGGGAGAGGTAATGAGTTGGACTTCCGGCTCCCGCGATTTTTCCGCTTGGGTCCTGGTATCATTCACCACCAGCTTCACGGGAATCTTGTTGGTTGAGCCATCGGTGTAATTCACTGCCACGACAATGGCTTCATATTCACCTGGCTTTTTCACCTTTTCACGGACACTGTCGGGATCATCAAATTGGTAGCCGGTGCCGTCGGGCATGTCTTCCTTGTTTTTAACCCCATCAGCGGGATCGGGCATGACATTTAAGTCAGTATTGATAGTTTTTCCCTCTGGCTGGTTTTGACTTGCTAAGGACTCACTTAAAACAGCATAAACGGTCATGGAGTTAGTAATTGGTGTGTCCTTGGAGAAGTTGATCTCATCTGAACCTTCTGTCCTGGTCCAACCTTTGATGGACATACCCTCGGGAACTAACTTTTCTAGTTCTTTGATACTTTGCGGGCTAACCAGGCTTGGCATGGCATTTTGACCATCGTAGTCCAGGCCGTTGGGGAGGTAGTTTTTGTCGGTAGAAAACAATTTGTTTTCAGGTACATCCACCACTTTCCAGCGTTTGCCATTCACGATGAAGGTGACGCGGGCCTTGACCTTTTCTACTACTGTTGGAGAGGCCAGGGTACGGCCGGAATCTCCGTAAGCCTTGGAGTCATTGGCCTTGCCGTCGGTCTTATCTTCTGAAATACCAGACTTGTGGGTATCCATAGCATGGCCTGTGATAGGCATGTCCTTTACCATGCCGTCAAAGGCTTCGATGGTATACCGATAGACGTTACTGTGCTCCACATTTTCAATCGTAACTTTAACAAGCGATCCGTCAGGATTCACCGCAATAGAGGAACTGCTTTCACCATTCTTCGTATGTAGTATTCCATCCGTTTTTCCTTCTGGAAATGTACGTGTTAACAGTTCAACAACATCTTCCTTATTCTTCGTGTAGCCCGTAATCGTTTTGTCAGTGTCATAAATATCGTCGATGTAAGGCGCATAGATGACCCGGTCAACAACAGAAGTGAAATTGATGATAGAATTCCAAATCTCTCTTGGATTATGAGAAACATTGACATTATCTCTTGTATATGATCCGAATTGTTCACCGTTTGCCTCTAGTTTTCCTGATGATAAGTCTGAATCTAAGTTCCCATAGATTGTTATTTTTGTTCCCTTAGGAATTGTTATACCATCTTTTAAAGTTAAAGTATAAGTCCTATAGTCACTTGATTTAGCAAAATACCTACCTTCATTGGAAGAATTTGCTTTAACTAATCTCTGAACATCACCATAAACTATGGAGTCACCGATTTTCATAGCTATATAACGGGCAGTTTTTCTCTTACCATTATTATAAGCTCCTATACCTGTGACTGAACTGACCCCTGTCAAGTAGACAGGTAAATAAATAAAATATTTGTTTTTGCCATGTATGATATTTTATCATACATGGTTTTTTGATGGGATCCTTAAGCCCATTCGCAGTGTGACGCGCTTGGTATTGTAGAAGTCAATATATTGGTTAATATCAGACGCTAACTCCTCAAAGGTTTGATAAGCCTTTAAGCGATACATTTCTTCCTTAATAGTCCCAAAGAAGGCTTCCATAGGGCCATTGTCAATACATTTTCCAGCTCTCGACATACTCTGAATCACCTGATGCTTGTCCACAAAATTTTTGAAGAAGTGTGAGGTATATTGAAAGCCACGATCACTATGAATAAGAGTTTGCTTGGGTTTCATACGAGCCTTAATTTGACCGATGGTCTGCCGGACTAATTCGTTATTATTATGCTTAGAAAGTTGGAATGCCACAATTTTCTTAGCCCCATAGTCGAGAATCGCACTGAGGTAAGCTTTTGCGCCAAAGCCATATTTAAACTCGGTAACATCTGTTAATAAGACTTCCATGGGCGGATATTCCTTTTGAAATTCTCTATTCAAAATATTTTCGGCCTCATGGGAGGGAAGATGTGGCTTATAACGGTAACGTTTACGACGGATCACCGCTTTTAAGTCTAACAGTTGCATCAAGCGTTGCACGCATTTGTGATTGACTTTGGCGTTAAGAAAATGATTTAAATAGATCGTAATGCGACGATAGCCATAAACCCCCTGATGTTCTTTATAAACAGAAATAATCCATTTGATCAGTTGCCTCAGACGCTTTTCAGAAGCTGTTGGCTTTCGGTTTCGCCATTTATAGTAGCTTGAACGACTAAGGCCTAGAGCCTCACATAAGTGAGTTACTCGGTATCCTTCTTGCTGGAGTTTTTGGACCGTTTGAAAATCTGCTTCATACTGTGTTCGCGTAACATCAACTCTCTTTCCACTTCTTTTAACTTTTTTAAGGCTGCATTCTCTGTTTCTAAGTATTCATTGCGAGCTTTCAAGGCTGCATATTTTGCGCGTATTTTTTCAGTTTCTGTTTGGATCGCCGCAGGTTTTCCACGACCTCGGCCATCAAACAAGCCGTCTGGCCCATGTTGTTGATATTTTTGGACCCAGGAGTAAACATTATGGTAGGAGACTTGATATTTCTCAGCTGTTTCTTTATAAGATAGGCCGTTGGCCAGACAGTCTTTAACAATTTTAATTTTTTCTGCATGAGTCGTTTTTCTGCTTTTCATCGTATACACCTCGGGGTTAGGAGAATAACTTTTGACTGCTTCCCCTCTAGTATACTTCATCAACCAATTTCTAACAGTGGAATGTGATGGGATATTATATCTTCGAGCTAATTGTTTAATTGGAACGCCTTCAACAAGGTGCTCATTCACAACAGCCAGTTTAAAGTCCTTACTATAGTTATTATTCTTGACATGGGATTGGATGCCTTGGCGACCATGGATTTGATATTTTAAGACCTTGTCATAAAAAACAGAATGAGACAATCTTAAACCATGATACTGACACAATTTTTGATAGCTTATCCCTTTTTTAAGGTACTTATCAATATATCGTTCGAGCTCCTCAACCGAGTGTTTACAATTTGAACGCATAAAAATTCCCCCTAAGTAGTTTTACTTTTTTAAGTGTCTACTTTAGGGGGAGCATATCAGACTTTATTGCCTGGATCTTTTTCTAAAGTTAATTTTAATTGACCGTTCCTACCTATGGTAACATCTTTGTCAGTTTCAAATTCTGCTACTTCTGTGCCATCTCTGTTTTCTGCTATTACTGCCGAGTGAACATTGATAGGAATAGTATGTTGGCCTTCACCAAAGAACTTATGGGCAATGGCTGTATCAACATTGTATTTAATTAAAGTAAAGGCAGATCCAGTTACCGCTGTCCATGATTTATCAACAATTTCTGTATATCCTCCACCCACATAGGTAGCATTTCCTGTTGTTGTGGTATCTTTATTTGAGGTAAAGCCTTGGGGAAGGATATTTAAGTAGGCCATATCTCCTACTATATTATATTCATTTTTGGAAATACCATAAAAATTATCACTTGATTGAGTAATACTGCTATTACCAGAATTTGTAGCTGCACCTACATATCCAATAAAGCCACGTTCATCTTCAACAAGAGCGTCTAAAAGCTTTTTAGATATGGCATGGCGGAATCCTAATAGATAATCATCATTACCCCATTTACTATTTCCATCTGTTTTCCCTTTGGAAAATTTAGTTAAGATATTAAAGGTTCCGTTAGCTGCATCAAACGACGCATACTTTGGGGAGTAAAAATTTGATGACGAGTATCTATTGTTGTAACGTTGTTCCAGTTTTCTAACCCAGGAAGTGTTCCATAACGCATGTCTACTGCATCTGTTGCGGGAATAGAGGTAGACTGAGTAAAGGATTCATAAGAGTTAACCTCAGCTAGACCACTACTATCTGTGATGATTCCATAAACTTTGGTTGAATCAGCACTGGTTAGTCTTACTTGGATAGTTCGATTAACTTTAGCTAGGTCAGCCATCGAATAACCCTTTTTCAAGTAAAGAGATAATGGAGAAGTGGTGATGGATGACGTCATATCTAACGCCCCACGAATATTAAATAAATCAACTGATTTTACTGTACTTCCTTGTTCAGAAAGACTAACGAATCTAACTTCTTCATTTTTCCAATTTAAAAAGTGAGATCTAGTCCAGTCGATCATTTCATAAAAATCTGGAGCAAAATAGTAATTAAAGTATTTCCATACTGATGTTGTAGCACGAGTAAACATATTGTGAGTAATATCTATTACCGTTTGTCCCTCGGGGGAAAGGTGGTGGCCCTCGTAGCGGATGGACCAGTTGGAAATTGGCTCAGCAACCATACTAGATTTTAAAACTTCCTGGTTAGGATTTAATTTCCAAAAAAGACTGTCTTGGCTGGAATCTTGTTCCTTGTCGTTCCAGTTGGGTTCAATTAATGAGTGGCCCTGGATGTTGGGGTCGTTGATTAGTTTATGGTCGCTTTGCACCAGGGCGAGGGTGGCATTGGCAGCATAGGTATGAACAAGGCCGTTTAATTCGTCCTCGGTTAAATCCGGTTGGGCTTCCCGCGCGGCCTTGCCAAAGTCCCGCAGCCAATCCGCCGTCAGGTCTAATTTTTTCGCCCCCTGGAGTGCCATGGCCATGCGCGTCGTATTGACCGCAGGGGCTTCACCGGCTTTTTGCAAACGTTCGACGGCAGCCGCATGCTTAACCGCCGCCGCTTGACTGGCTGCTGGGCCAGGCTGGCTGGAGCTGGTGTTTACGTGATCGTTTTCAAGGTTAGGCGCACTGCTTTTTGAACGCACAGAAGCCTCGGACTCCGCTGCTGTCGTTTGGCTTTCCGCCGTATCGTCAGTCGCTGCTTCCGCCTGGGGCTTGGTGAGGCTGATGCTAGCAGTTTTTTCGATTTCTTCCACAGTGGTTTTTTGTAGTTCTTGGTAGACGTCCTCTGCCGTGAGACCGCTCGACTTGGGGGCGACCCTTTCAATGCGTTCGGCCTCCGCCTCTGCTAATTCCTGCTCGGCAGCCGACACGGCATGGCTCGAGAGGAAGAGGAAGCTAGACCCAATCATGGCCGAGACGACCCCAATATTTAATTTCCGGATGGAGAAGAAATCACGCTTTTGCGTGTTTTGGCTCTTCCGCAGCCGCATTTGCTGATTATTTCGACTAAACACGTTTGTTCCTCCTATTGATCGTATTTTGATACACATTTTGTCCCATCACTTTAATGTTTGACGCCCTTCACTTCTCCCTTCCCTCATTAGCGAATGTCACCTAGCGTCTGAATCTTTAAACTTATACTCAGTAAGTAGATCTATTTTAAAATGGAAATAAAAATTATTCAACAAATATCCCAAAAAATCGCAAATAATCTTACCCCCCCCGATGTAAACGCTTATTTTGCTCATATTCACCTTGTTTATATTCATTCTTTGTATTTATTAGCCTTGGCTAATATATCATTTTTAAGTTATATTGCTTTTATACCAGCGTTTTAGACCTTTATTGCTGGCAAGTGGTTGCTCTTATTATTTCTAATTGAAAACAATAATTGCTTCATTTTTCAGAATATTTCTTGTATTAATTGTGTTGATTTTTCACACTTTACTGAATTCATATCGCAAAAACTTGCCCTAAAAAACCACTCATGGAACAAAACAGCTAACGGAACGGCCCTCTGGTTCTCCCTATCCACCGATTGGTTCGAGTTATTTCCACCCCAAGCAATTCCTTATTCTCCTCTGCACACAAAAAAGCCATGAGCAAAGGGGCTCATGGCTTTTCATCTTTCTATGGGAGGAGAAAGATATGAAGAAATTTACAGGGCGGGTTGCCCTGTGGATTGGGTATGCTTATATACTAGCGCGGAATTATGAAGAAACCAAGACTTTTTTGCCTGCTTTTCCCTAGAAAAACCTAAGATTTCATAAACCTAAAGCCAGGGAAGAAAAAACCACCTGCTGGTCAGGTGGCTCGTTGGTGGGAAAGAAATGGAAAGTTTATGGGCCAAAGTGGTCCATGTGTTATAGTCTACTGGGAACTTATGACTTGCTCGGGAAGAATTCAGTAGGAAAGCACCAAAGAAGTTTAAGGAATCCCTTAATCGTTCTCATGTTCTAGCAAGTAACGGGCAAAGGCCTCTAGCTGCTCGTCGGTGGGCTGGGTGTTGCGTCGCAAGCTAAAATGCTCCGGTACGGGATCAAAGCCACCGCGGGCAAGGGGCTGGCAGCGCAGGAGGCGGGCCAGGCCCATGAGGGTGCCCTTCAAGAGGCCGTGTTTTTCTACCGCTTGTAGCATATAATTAGAGCAAGTAGGCACGTAGCGGCAGGAAGCCGGCAAGAGGGGCGAGAGGCATTTTTGATAGAGGCGCACGGGGCCAATAATGACATACTTCCACATAAAATTCCTCCCAATAAAAAGGCAGGAGCCCAAGCCCCTGCCTGCCATGGTCGAGTCTATTGCGTCTATTGCACGCGGGCGCCACCACGGTTATCCGTGTATTCCCGTTCACGGGCTTTGGCTTCACGTTCGTCGTCAGATTGTTTTTGTTGGTATTCGCTTCGCGTGTAAACTTCCACCACATTCATGTTCACTTCGACGACTTTAAGACCGGTCATTTCTTCCACATCGGCCTTCACCTGCTTCACCGTTTCGTCGAAGGCTTTCACCAGGTCTTTGCCAAATTCGCCGATCACTTCCAGATCTAGGGCGACTTCTTTTTTGCCGACTTCCGCATTTACCCCTTTGGTGTCGTCTTCGCCACTGCTTGAGAAGAAACCTTTCAAGCCGCTGGTGACGCCACCTTTCAGGTCTAAAATACCATCAATATTGGATACGGCATAGTAGGCAATTTTAGCCAATACCTTGTCCGCATAAGTTAATTCATTTTCGTGTTGGACATGTTCATTTTGTTTCTCTGCCATAATATCTCTCCTTTTTACTCCAATAGGTCTTACGCCCATACTACCAAATTTAAAAGCAATTTCAAAGGATTAAGCCTTAACGAATATTGAAGAAGGCCAGCCAGCTGTCGATGTCTAAATCACCATCGAAATAAGCCCCAATCACATAGGCAAGCCCCATAATGATGAGGACGGCTAAGGCTTTGGCGAAGCCAATTGTCACCCAAAGTACCGCAAAGATAAAGCCTAATAGGAGCCCAAGGATGCGCCCTTGGTATTTTTTGGCTAACTGTTTGATCTGTTCTTTTTCCATTGGAGACCTCCTGACCTATTGTACCCGCGATGTTTTTTGACGAACAAAGCGTTCGGACTGATGAATATGTTCCGGATTCATGTGCGTTAAATGCACGTTCACTTGCTGGATATCAACGCCTAGAGTTTCCTTCACCCCACCGATGACCTGGGTTTGTACCACTTGGGCCAATTGCACGACGTCACTGACATCATGCACACCCGCTTGGACTTCTACAACCGTCTCTTCCGCATTTTTGAGGAAAGTGACCGATGCCTCGGGGTCATAGAGATGGGGTAACACCTGCACAGCTTGTTCGGCAATGGCTGCTACGGCTTGCTTGGAAAAATTAACATCCCCTCGCGAACCCCCAATCTTAACTTCTGGATAACTGGTCCGCGCAAAGCAGCTGCGGAAGAATAAAAAGATGGCATACAGAGCGATGAGCCCTAAGACGACCAATAGCACCAGCCGCATGGTCCAATCCACCAGCACCTGCGTCCAAACAAACTGGGACAGGTAAGGAATCGGATAGAAAATTCCAGCAGCGAGAACTAAGGCGACCAAAAATAACAATAATACGACGATTTGTAGAAAACGCCTAAAGCCTCCCATGAATAATCCCTCACTTACTTTTAAATTTGGCTTTCAACTGGGCAAGCCAGTCTTCTGTCTGATCTCTAATAACCATATCTTAATGGATAAAGTGCTGACATGCAAACATTAGGGCTCGAAGTCAGGAGAAATTTTCGCCCCAGAAGTGAACGCTGTAAGCCTTGGTGTATGACCCTCTAGAGGGCCCGATACTACTTGGCCCACAAATGGAAAGGAGCAAGTCTATTGGCGAGACATCTTATCGGTCAAACGATTAAAGCAAAACGCTTGGCGCAAGGTTTTAGTCAGGCAGAATTAGGAAAAAGGTGTGGGGTGAGCAAGGCGTGTATTTGCCATTACGAACGAGGCCTGCGGACGCCCACGGTGGAGCGGCTGGGGCAAATCGCTCAGAGCTTAAAATTGCCGATTCAAGCTTTCTACCCGCATCCTGGTGGGGAAGAAGAAATAGGCCACCTTTTTCAACAGTTGAGTCCTGAACGCAAAAAATGCGTCCGTCGCTACCTATATTTCCAGACCGTTTGCCAGGATATTGAGGATCGACGACGCATGAAGGGCGCCCGGCAGCCATAAAAAAAGCCAGGCAAGCCTGGCAGCAACTGGGGTAGCTGGATTCGAACCAACGCATAACAGAGTCAAAGTCTGTTGCCTTACCACTTGGCGATACCCCAATGTATGGTGCATTAAAAACCACATCATCTAATTTACCCTAATTTCTGAAAGCTGTCAAGGCATAATCCTTAAATGTTAGTGTCAAGCAATGCTCGGTCAATCATAAAGAACTCTATCTCGTATCTAATTATTCAAAAGTCACTTCGTTTTTGTGCTAAAGGACGCTGCGTTGAAAAGCAGTGGCACCGGCTTACGCTTCATAGAAGCTTACGCCTGACCGTCCTATTCTGGCTCTATGTCGTTGGATAGGCCTCGCTACGCTCACCCTATCGGCACTCCGAGAGCCAGATATACGGACGGCCTGCTAACACTGCTAACGCAGGTCTTTAGCACGCACTCCGTGTCTTTTGGCGAAGCAGCTAACAAAATGTATGGTATAATTTCCCGACCATACTGCTTGACACTTCACTTGGAATCGTGCCCTGATGGGCACCACAAGAACTTTGTTGCGGCCTGTGACATAGTATTGCCCTAACAATCCCTGGATATTCGGGTATAAATGGGCTTGTATTAGCTTCAATATCTGATCGAACAGCTTCTTCAAAACAATGATTAGATTGAGCGGTGATAATGGCAGCCATTGCTGCTGCGCCTTGACGGGTCCAATTTCGTCCTTGCTTTTTCATGCGATAAGTATAAAGCCGATGGCCTGCTTCACAAACGCCACCGGAAAAATGGTTTGGTAAGCCTCGCTGCTCTGCTGGTTTAATGAGTAACCAATTCCTTTGAAGATAAGCTCTTAGAGCTTCAATTTCAGCCAAAAACTCCTGATGATGGTGCCAGCGACTTTCACAGGTCTCCAAAGTAACTTGAACTCCTTCGAAATCATAAGCCTTCACTTTTTTAATGACCAATTGACGTATTTTATGATCAAAAAATAGGCGCGTTCTGATTTTTTGAATGACATGAAATTTATCGCAGAAATGTTCATGCCGAAGGCATACCCCAATCATCTCGTTAAAATCTTCCTCCGTATAACCACTGCCACCATCCGAATTAGAAATCACAATCGTTTGATGTAAATCATAGTAGGATTTAAGAAATCGGCTAACTTTTTCTCGAAGGGCTGCACTAGATTGAACAGAAGAAAAATAATGAGCTTGAATAAGTTGATGCCGCGAAGTGGATCGATCGACGCCTTCATAGAGGGTCACACGGTGTAGTTGAAGATGTTTTGTCCTTTTCCCTTTTTTCTTCTTCTTAGTGATCAGCACACCATCCCCTTCAATGTACAGAAAAGGAACGGATCGTTTTTGAGAGTAAGCCAGTTCCTTCTCTTCTGCTTTTTTATTCTCAAAGCTTAAAATTTTTTGCCCAATTTCTTGAACAATATGATGTGCGGTCTGATGCGAAATACTAAAAGGCATTAAAGCATTGAAGGCTTCTGCAGTCGCACGAAAAGTTTGCTTCGTACAAAGCTGGGCAATTTTTTCTTTGACCTGAGAAGAAAGATGACTTCTTGCTTCTAGTCCTAAACACAAATCTAGGGGAAGAAAGCTAGAGTGACCTTCTTTTTTCATCCGACAGCGTCTAAAAGTGACGGCACCAAACATAAAACATAGTGTGCGTGGTTCATAGCGAGCAATTTTCCAGCCTTCGGCTTGGTATCTTTGAATTAATTGCTGATCAAGTTGAGTGAAAACCGCTGCAAGACATTCACAGCAAAAATTGCTTAATATCGGATAAACAATATCTTCAAAGTCACCTAAAGATGAGCAATTTTCCGTCTTTTTTAGAATATCTGTGATAATATCATTCATGAGGACATCTTCTTTCTTTTTTTTGATCAACTTAAAGATAGATGTCCTTTTTTTATTTTTCAAGTCTTACCGAGCATAATTTTACACTAAGTCCTTAAATGTGCCAGCGCCGTCCCCACTGGAGGGCGGCATTATCCTGAACGGCCCTCCTCAACATGAGCAGGCAGCGGGCTGGCCAGGAATTTTCTGGGCCCGTCTCGGGCATTTGCAGGGGAGGCAGGAGGATCAAGGGTTCTCGCAGGCTGGTCAGCGCATCATAGGCGGCGTCCAAATTATGGGCGTAGAGAGTGTGAATGGGCAGCTGCTGATTTAAAATAGCGTAGAATTTCTTCTCATCCGAAAGGCAAATATCTAAGTCCCAAACATTAATCATGATTCTCCTCCTGTTGCTTCATGAACTCGTCCCAAGGGATAAAATGCTGGTAGTGGTCGGGGGTATAGTAGAGGGAAAAATCGGTGGAATAAATTAAACGTTCTGGCCCGCGAAAGCCCCCCTGGTAATTCACATCCGCTTCCCGGTAGTGGCCCTTGGGCAGTTGGCCTTCGAAATTTCCAAAAGGATCGCCCCCAATACTCATCTGCTCCGTGACCTCCCATAAATTGCCCTCCTCTGCCCGCCAACCTAAGGCCTTGGCTTCTTGCTTGGTCAGGTAGTTAGGCGGCAATTCCTTATAGGTCAGAAGGTAGGTGCCGACTTCTTCCGGGCTGGAATAGGCCTGTCCATAGCTGACCGTTAGCGTCTTTTTCTCCTGAGCCGGGGCCGGGGTGCTACTCTTGGGTGGGGCTGTGTCTACCGCTGGCGTATCCATCATTGGCGATTGGCAGGCGACGAGCAAGACCCCACCCAAGAGGAGCATTTTAATCATGTTGAATAATTTTTGCATGGGCCCTCCTTTTTCTAGGACAAGACAGCGATGTCATGCTATACTAAACTTATCGAAAGGAGCATGAACATGAAACAAGCGATTCACACCGATAAAGCCCCCGCCGCAGTGGGTCCCTACTCCCAAGCTGTTTGGGGTGGCGATACTCTCTACATTTCTGGCCAATTGCCGATTGACCAAGAAACCGGCGAATTTCCTGAGGAAGCCAGTGCGCAAACCACGCAGGCGCTGAAAAATATTCAATTCATTTTAGAAGAAGCGGGCCTAAGCATGACGGATGTCGTGAACTGCCAAATTTTTGTCACGGATCTCGGGGATTTTGCGGCGGTCAATGAGGCTTACGGCAAATTCTTCGCTGAACCTTACCCTTCCCGCTGCTGCTTTGAAGTTTGCGCCTTACCCAAAGGCGTGAACGTGGAAATTTCTGCCACTGCCGTCAAATAACATCACTGTAGAAAGCCTGCCACATGTGGCGGGCTTTTTTGCGGTTTAATGTTTGGGGTGTTGCAGTTGCCAAGCCTTTTTCGATAGGCCACGTTGTAAGAGGCGCCTAGAATCTGGGCCGATGGTGCGCCAGACTTCGCCTTCGATTGCAAAGCCGGCTTTAGCGAGAACTTTGGCAGAGGCAATATTCCTGGGCTCGTATTGAGCTTGTAGATGTTGAAAGCCTACCGTATCGAAGAGGAAACT